>NZ_JALNTQ010000004.1:0-353173 GCF_023161745.1 Cobetia sp. 1CM21F
TTAAAGAGCGTCGCTGTTAAGCGAGGAGGCATATTCTACCCGGAACGCTTGAGAAGTCAAGCACTTGATGATGAGTCCGTCGACTGCCTCTAAGCATCATCAAGCGGTGAGGAGCGTTGCTCGATCACCTGTTCCGTAAGGAGTGCGGCGTATTCTAGCGAATCGCCCGGGATTGTCAATCGATGAATTCGAAGCGGACTTCAAAAACATCAAGCAAAACAACCACCTGCAAACCTCTTTCACCGCTGGTAACGCCATGCGTCCCCGGCAGCGGATGCGTACTTTACGCACGAACCGCCGTGAGGGCAAGGGCTTTTTCAAGAGATTGTCATCAGGGTGTCATGCATCTCGAACGCCTCCCATCACCTTGGTGCCGATGCTCTATCGACCAGACCGAGAATCGATTGATAGCTGAGCCCGGAGTGCTCACTCAGCCCTATCTCACAGGTGCGCGAGTTGGAAACCCCGTAGTCGCAATCGGCCACTACCTCCTTCAGCCCCTTCAATGCCGAGGCATTGAGCTCCGGTGTACTGAAGCCCTTGTCGCCTGCGAAGCCGCAGCAGGTGATCTCTTCCGGCACGACGACTTCACTGGCGCACTGCCGCGCCAGCGCCACGAACTGCTCTGCCAACCCCATGCGGACACTAGAGCAGGTGACATGCACCGCGACTTTCGCCTTGAGCGGTGTGATCGAGAGATAGGGCAATAGATAGTCGAGCACCAGCTGCACCGGCTCGACCAGAGTCAGCGACACCTCGAGATGCTCGCGTGCATAGGCCTGAGCCTGTGCCAGGCACGGACTGGTATCACAGAAGATCGGCAGCCGTCCGCCGCCACTCGCCTCCACCAGCGCCGTTGCCAACTCGGCGGCCTTGGCATCTCCCGCCTCGAACTGCCCCTTGGACTGGAAGGCCATGCCACAGCACAGCGCCTCCACCCCTTTCGGCAGCACGACCTCGAAGCCGGCCTTGTCCATCAAGGCCAGCGCCATTTCCGTGACACTGCGCGGATCGCGATCATCAGCAGCGACCCCGAAGACACGCGTGGCGCAGGACGGGAAGTAGACGACATGCCCATTAGGCGCTGCACTGCGCCCCAGTGGCTGCGCGAGACGCTTGAGATAATCACGCGGAGCGGCGGCCGGCATGCTGGGAGTCCATTGCTGCACCCTGTCGCCGGACACCTTGCGAGCAGCCTGGGTCAGGCGGCGCATGTTGCGCGTGCCGACGACACCATGCAGCCCATCCGCCAGCCTGAGCACGCCACGCATGCCGCTGGTGACACGCGTGAAGTGCTCACCGGCCCAATGCGCCACCTTCACCTTGCCTGGATGATCGGCACCGGCGTTCTCCTCATGACGCAGCCCCCGGATCAGATCACCGGTATTGATGCCGACCGGACACTGGGTCGCGCACAGGCCATCGCCCGCACAGGTCTCCATGCCCTGATAGGCGTATTCCTTCCTGAGCACTGCCAGCTGGTCGCGCTGTGCATCATCCGGTGCCTCGAGCGCTGCCAGGCGTGCGATCTCACGCCGGATGACGATACGCTGGCGCGGCGTCAGGCTCAGGTTCTTCGACGGGCAGACCGATTCACAGAATCCGCACTCGATGCAGCGGTCCACCAGCGGGTCCGCCGCCGGCAATGGCTTGAGGTTTTCCAGATGCAGGCGAGGGTTGCGCGTCAGGATCACTTCCGGGTTGAGCAGGTTGTCCGGATCGAAGGCCTCCTTGATACGCCACATCAGGGCATAGGCATCCTTGCCCCACTCAAGCTCTACATAAGGCGCCATGTTGCGACCGGTGCCATGCTCGGCCTTGAGCGAGCCACCGTATTCCTGCCCCACCAGCTGCGCGACGTCATCCATCAGCGCCTGATAGCGCGCCACCTCGCCTTCGCGCTCGAAGCCCTGCGGGAAGACGAAATGAAGATTGCCCTCCAGCGCGTGGCCAAACAGGATCGCCTGGGAGTAACCATGCCGCTGGAAGACCTCCGTCAGTGCACCGACGCCTTCCGCCAGCCGCTCGATGGGGAAGGCGACATCCTCGATGATCACGGTGGTCCCCAGGTCACGCACTGCACCGACCGCCGGGAACAGCCCCTTGCGGATCTTCCAGTACAGCGCATAACGCTGCGCATCCTGAGTGAAGGCCCACGACTCGCAGGTCTCGATGCCCTCCAGCACGCGGGCAACCTCGGCCATGCGCGCCTCCAGCTCCTGATGATGCGCGCCCCGCACATCCACCAGCAGCGCGACCGCCTCTCCCGGCAGGGTGCGCAACACGTCCGGCATGCCCGGTGCGTCCTCGACGGAGCGCAGCGCCGCGCGGTCCATCAACTCCACCGCCGCGACCGGCGCCGTCTTCAGCAGCATGGTGGCGCGACAGGCCGCATCGATGTTCGGGTAGTACACCAGCGCCGCCGCCTTGTGCGGCTCCTCGATCACGGTGCGATAGGTAATGGAGGCGATGAAACCCAGCGTGCCTTCCGAACCGATCATCAGATGCTTGAGAATCTCGAGACCATCGGCATAGTCGACCAGCGCATTGAGGCTATAGCCGGTGGTGTTCTTGAGCCGATACTTGTGGCGGATGCGCTCGGCCAGCTCAGGGTCGGCGCGCACACTGGCCGCCATGCGCTCCAGCTCCGCCAGCAGACCACCATGACTGGCGCGAAAGGCCTGCACGCTCTCCGGCGAGGCCGTATCCAGGCAGGTGCCATCGGCGAGAATGACGCGCAGGTCCTCGACGGTGCGATAACTGTTGTGCGCCGTGCCGCAGCACATGCCGGAAGCATTGTTGGCCGCGATGCCACCGATCATGCAGCTGTTGATCGAAGCCGGGTCCGGGCCGATCTTGCGCCCGAAGGGGGCCAGCAGCTGATTGGCACGCGCCCCGATCACCCCCGGCTGCAGGCAGATGCGACTGCCCTGCTCCAGCACCTGCGCCCCTCGCCACTCACCGCCCAGCTGGATGAGCACCGAATCCGTCAGCGCCTGACCGGACAGTGACGTCCCTGCCGCACGGAAGGTCACCGGCAACTTGCGCGCCCGGCACTCGCGCAACACATGCCCCAGCTCCTGCTCGTCATGCACCCGCACCACCAGCTGCGGCACCAGCCGATAGAAGCTGGCATCCGTGCCGTAGGCCAGGGTGCGCAGCGGATCATGGATCAGGCGCTCACCGGGAATGTGCTGCGCCAACGCCTCGCGCAGAGCGTCATAGGCAGCAGCACGCGCCTGGGGTGAGGCATGCCCGCCCATGGCAGGGTGAGCAGTGGAGTCAGGGGCAGCAGCGGCGGTCATGGCCAGTCTCTTTATCAGTCAGTCAGGATGTCTTTCAGGGTATCAGTCAGCACGGATCACGCTTACGGCAGCAGCGGATCACTCAGACCCAACAGGTGGAACGCCAGCATGCCCAGCACGCCGGAGGCCAATAGATAGTAGGCGGTCGGAATCGCCGTCATGCGCAGGGTACGACCCTCACGCCCCAGCAGACCGACGGTCGCCGAGGCCGCCACGACGTTATGGATGGCGATCATGTTGCCGGCCGCGGCCCCGACCGCCTGCAGCGCCACCATCAGCGCTCCCGACAGCCCGAGCTGGGCGGCGACGTTGAACTGGAACTGGGACAGCATCATGTTGGAGACCGTATTGGAGCCGGCGATGAAGGCGCCCAGCGCGCCGATGCCCGAGGCGAACAACGGGTACGCCTGACCGAGACTGTCAGCCACCACGTCCGCCATCACCACCGGCATGGACGCCAGGTCGTTCAGATTGACGCCGGAGTTGATCAAAATGCGCACCATCGGAATGGTGAACACCAGCACGAAGCCGGCGCCGACCAGTGTGCGCCAGGATTCGCTGGCCGCCGCCACCAGCTGGCGAGAGGCCATGCGATGCAGCAGCAGCGTGATCAGGGCCACGAAGACCATGATGCCGCCCGGCAGATAGAGCGGCTGTATCGCGCCGGAGATACCGCTGGCACCCAGCAGGTCAGTGGCACTGAATTGCACGCTGACCAGCCAGCCCTTGAAGTCACTCGATACGCGCGAGGCGACCAGCAGCAGCGCGATCAGCCCATAGGGCAACCACGCCAGCCACAGTGGCAGCGGCTTTCTGCCTGCCGCGGCGGCCTCGACATCATCACGCTCCAGCGTCAGGTCACCCAGCCAATGCTTGGGCCACTCGGCCTCGGGCGGAAAATCCCAGCTGTCCTTCGGCAGTAGAAAGCCGGCACGCGCCGCTGGCACCACGAGGATCAAGCCGACCAGAGCGCCGATCAGTGACGGGAATTCCGGGCCGAGGAAGATACCCGCCGCCACGTAGGGCAGCGTGAAGCACAGGCCGGCGAACAGCGCGAACGGCGCAATCGACAGCCCCTCGCTCCAGCTTTTCTTCGCGCCGAAGAAGCGCGTCATCATCACGGTCATGAACAGCGGCATCAGCAGGCCGACGATGCCATGCACGATGGCGACCTCCGAGGTGATCAGCTGCATGAAGGCCTCCCAGCTGGAATGGTTCGCCAGCAGCTGCTCACCGAGATTGGCCTTGTCGAGGCCCGCATTCACGCCGATCACGATCGGTGTGCCCACCGCCCCGAATGATACCGGCGTCGACTGGATCATCATGCCCACCATCACCGCCCCCAGCGCCGGGAAGCCGATGGCGACCAGCAACGGCGCCGCGATGGCCGCAGGCGTACCGAAGCCGGAAGCCCCCTCGATGAAGCTGCCGAACAGCCAGGCGATGATGATGGCCTGTACGCGTCGGTCGGGACTGACGGTGGTGAAGGCGCCGCGGATCACCGCGATCGCCCCGGAATGCTTGAGCGTATTGAGCAGGAAGATGGCGCCGAAGATGATCCACAGCACCGAGACGGTCACCATCAGCCCCTGCAGCGTGGAGGCCAGAATGCGCGTCAGCGACATCTGCCATACGAAATAGCCGATGGCAGCGGTGACGAGAAAGACCAATGGCATGGCGCGACGCGCGGGCCATTGCAGACCGACGAGCAGGATGCCCGCCAGCAGGATAGGGGTGAAGGCCAGCAAGGCCAGCAGTGGCTCGGACATGACGGAAACTCCGCAGGCGAATTGTTGTGATTGTTGTCTGGCACGGCAGTGAAGGACTCGGGGGTCGGCGCACCCTTGGGGTCAGGCCTTCCGATAAATTGGTAATACCAATTTACCCTGCTGTACTTCGGCATAATCTAGGCGTCGCCTCGAAAGGGGTCAAACATCATGTGGTGCAAGGCATCTAGACATTGGTCAAAGCAGCTTCATTGCGTAAAATTGGTCTTACCAATTATTGATAGCACTTATCTCCCATGCGAGGCGTGGTTATCACACATATTGGTAAGACCAATGTCGGCTGTGGCGTGGAATGCCCACGGGCCACACTGATCATCGGCAGCGCCGCAAGCGCCCCTCTTTTGCATGCCGCACACCGGCATTCCAGCGTTCGGCGCCGCCTTTCACCTTTGCCGCAAGGACACTTCCATGCGTTACGCCCCTGTCCGCCAACCCCGTATCGCCGATGTACTCACCGAGCGCCTCGAAAGCATGATCATCGAGGGCAGCCTGAAACCCGGCGAGCGCCTGCCACCGGAGCGCACCCTGGCCGAGCAGTTCGAGGTCTCGCGCCCCTCCGTGCGGGAGGCCATCCAGAAGCTGGCCGCGCGCGGACTGCTGACCTCACGCCAGGGCGGCGGCACCTATGTCTCTGAAGAGCTGGCGCGCGCCTGGTCGGACCCGCTCAGCGCGCTGCTGGGTCGCCACGGCGAGTTCAATCTCGACCTGCTGGAATTTCGCGATGCGCTGGAGGGCATCAGCGCCTACTACGCCGCCATGCGCTCCACACCTGCCGACAAGGCAATGCTGCGCCAGCGCTTCGAGGACCTGGAGAAGAGCTTCGAGGGACGTGACCCGGAGCGCGAGGCCGGCGCCGATGCCGCCTTCCACCTCGCCATCGCCGAGGCCGCGCACAACGTGGTGCTGCTGCACTCGATGCGCAGCCTGTTCCAGTTGCTGGAGAAGAGCATCGTGGCCAACCTGCGCCACCTGTTCGAGAAGCCGGAATCACGCCCGCGCCTGATTCAGCAGCACCGCAGCCTGTTCGAGGCGATCATGGAAGGCCGCGCCAAAGATGCGCGCAACGCCGCCCATGAGCACCTGGTATTCGTCGAGGATTCACTGCTGGAACTGGAACGCGCCGAGACTCGTGCCCAGCGCGCCTTGCGCCGTGCCCAGCGCGCCTTGCGCCGTGCCCAGGCGGCGCCGGATGGCTCATGACGCTCAGTCATGACGCTCTGGCTGAATATGGAGTTCCGGATATGCAGTGCTTGAGATGAGGGCCTGAACATGAAGGCTTGCCGATGAAGGACACGCGCCTGCCCCAGCTGTGGCGTCTCGTACTGGCGGTCGTGCTACCGCTGGGGCTGATGCTGTGCGTGTGGCAGGCGGTCTCGATGGCGCGCAGCGAGGGTCTGGAGCGCCTGGGGCATGAGGCAGACAACGAACTGCGTCTGACCGCCGCCAGCCTGCGTGGCCAGCTGAATCGCCACGCCTATCTGCCCAGACTGGTGGCAGAAAATGACCAGCTGCGCGACTTTCTCGATCACCCAGAAGACCCCAGCGCGGAAGTGGCGCTCAATCAGCGCCTGGACCGCATGCGTGAGCTGGCCGGCATCTCGGACCTCTATCTGGTCGATGACACCGGCACGACCATCGCCGCCAGCAACTGGCGTTCCGCCAATACCTTCATCGGCCAGAACTATCGCTTCCGCCCCTACTGGCAAGACGCCATCAACGGCGGCGAGGGGCGCTTCTACGGGCTGGGCACCAGCTCCGGTGAGCGCGGTTACTTCTTCAGCGCTGCCGTCACCAGCCCCCAGGGACGACGTGGCGTGGCCGTGGTCAAGGTGCAGATAGAGGCGCTGGAGGCGGCGTGGCTCGACCAGAATGCCGACATCATGGTCACTGATCCGCATGGCGTGATCTTCATCGCCA
This sequence comes from Cobetia sp. 1CM21F, assembly GCF_023161745.1. Taxonomy (NCBI): domain Bacteria; kingdom Pseudomonadati; phylum Pseudomonadota; class Gammaproteobacteria; order Oceanospirillales; family Halomonadaceae; genus Cobetia; species Cobetia sp. 1CM21F. The sequence goes on from NZ_JALNTQ010000004.1 coordinate 7,010, forward strand.
GCCAGGCGCAGCGGGTACTGCGCACGCTGGAGCCACTCAGCGAGGAGACACGCAACCGGCTGCTCGACACCCAGCGCTACGCCAATCAGCGCCTGCGCCCACTGCGCCTGCATCATCGCGAGGCGCTACCGGAGCTGCTGGGCTCGCCCTTTGAGTCGCGCCGCGACACGACCTCCATCGAGCTGTTGCAGCTGACACCGGGCGACCTCTGGCAGCACGCCTGGTTGAGCCTGTCCCAGCCACTGCCGGACATCGGCTGGCGCCTGCATGTGCTCAAGCCACTGGCACCGCTGCGCAGCGGTATCTGGCAAGCGGCCGGACTCGCGGCCGGTGGTTATGCCTTGCTGTGTCTGCTGGCAGGGCTGGGCTGGCAGCGACTGCGCATCCTGCGTGAGCGTCGCCTGTTCGCCGAGCGCGAGCGCCAGAATCTCGCCAGCAGCCAGCAACGGGTGCGCGGCATCATCGACCGCACTCAGGCTGGCCTGTGCATCCTCGATGAGCGGGTGCGGCTGGTGTATCTCAATCCGACGGCCATCGCGCTGTTCGGCTCGCCCTTGAGTGCCGATGCCTCACCGGGCGACTCACCCCGCCAGCCCAGCGCCCGCGAAGGGCGTGATCTGCGCGAGCTTTTCCTGCCGGCCGAGCGCCACCTGCTGGACCGCCTGACCCAGGCCCGCTCCGTCGGCCCACTGGAAGTGCATGGCCTGCGCGAAGGTGTCGCGGTGCCACTGGAGCTTTCCTGCTCGCCGCTGCCCAGCCCCAACGGTCCGCGCTGGCTGGTCACGGTCTTCGATGTCAGCGAACGCCGTGCCCAGGCCGAACAACTCGCCCAGGCACGCGATGCCTTCGAGCAACGGGTGGTCGAGCGCACCCGCGACCTCGCCGCCAGCAACACGCGCCTGAGTGCCGAAGTCGAGGAGCGCACCCGCGCCGAACGCGAGCTGCGCGAGACGCGTGATGAATTGATCCAGACCGCCAAGCTGGCGGTGCTGGGGGAACTGGCCGCCGGCATCAATCACGAGCTCAATCAACCATTGGCCGCCATCCGCGCCTATGCCGAGAACGCCAGCGCCTTCCTCGCCCGCGCCCAGACCTCCCAGGTCGAGAGCAATCTGCACCAGATCACCGAGCTGACCCAGCGCATGGGCGAGATCAGCGCGCAACTGCGTCAGTTCTCACGCAAGAGCGGTGACCGTCTGGAGGCCATCGATCTCACCACCAGCCTCGACTACGCCCTGCGCCTGCTGCATGCACGCTGCGAGGCACTCGGCGTGACCCTCATTCGCGAAGCGAGTCCAAAGCTGGCGCGGGTGCGCGCCGAGCCGGTACGTCTGGAGCAGGTATTGGTCAACCTGATCGGCAATGCACTGGATGCGCTTGCCGACATGCCCCCGGAGCGCACGGAGCCCCCCAGCATCCAGCTCAACCTGCATGAGCAAGCGGGCAGCGCCGGCAATCAGGTCGTGCTGGAAGTCCACGACAACGGCCCCGGCCTTGAGCCATCGCAACTGGCGCGCGTGTTCGAACCCTTCTATACCCAGCGCGCCGACGGCCAGGGGCTCGGGCTGGGGTTATCGATCAGCGCGCGTATCGTCGCCGACCTCGGCGGCACTCTAGAGGCGCATCCCTCGCCGCTGGGCGGCGCACTGTTCCGGCTGACGCTGCCGGCACTCTCGATGCCCTCACTTTCGACGCCCTCACATCAGCCGACACCCTCACATCCGTCGATGCCACCCACCGCCAACCATTCACAGGAGCCGTCATGAGCGACGTCACGAATACCGACATGCAGGTGCTGGTGGTGGATGACGAACCACACCTGCGCGACAGCCTGAGCCAGAGCCTGATGCTGGCCGATTACCGCACTCGCCCGCTGGCCAGTGCCGAGCAGGCACTGGCGATCCTGCGCGCCGAAGCGCCCTTCGAGGGTGTGGTGGTCACGGACATTCGCATGCCGGGCATGGATGGCCTGAGCCTGCTGCACGCGGCGCATGCCGTGGATGACGAGCTGCCGGTGATCGTGATGACGGGGCATGGCGACATCGATACCGCCGTCGCGGCCATGCAGGCCGGTGCCTGGGATTTCATCGAGAAGCCCTTCGATCGCGAGCGCATGCTCGATGGCGTGCGGCGTGCGGTGGCCGCTCGCCGGCTGGCGCTGGAGAACCGCTCGCTGCGCGAACAGCTGGATACCCAGCGCAACAGCGCCGGCCCCAGGCTGGTCGGCAGCAGTGACATCATGCAGCGCCTGGATGCTCAGGTGTCACGCCTGGCGGCGGTCGATGCCGACACCCTGCTGTATGGCGAGACCGGCGCCGGCAAGGACCGTGTCGCCCGCTGCCTGCACGAGCGCAGCGCCCGCGCCAGCAAGCCCTTCGTGGCACTCAACTGTGGCGGCATGCCGGAGACATTGATCGAGTCGGAACTGTTCGGCCATGAGAAAGGTGCCTTCACCGGTGCCAGCGAGCGCCGCATCGGCAAGCTGGAACACGCCGACGGCGGCACCCTGTTTCTCGATGAGATCGAATCGATGCCGATGTCGTTGCAGATCAAGCTGTTGCGGGTGCTGCAGGAGCGCAGCATCGAGCGACTCGGCAGCAATACACCACGCCCCATCGATATCCGCGTCATCGCCGCCACCAAGCGGGATCTGCGCGAAGCGGCCAGCGCCGGCGAGTTTCGCGAAGACCTCTACTACCGCCTGAACGTGGTCACGCTGTATCTGCCGCCACTGCGCGAGCATGCCGAGGATATCCTGCAGCTGTTCCGGCACTTCGCGATTCTGGCCAGCGAACGCACCAGTCTGGAAGTCCCGCCGCTGGACGCCACCACCCTGCAGGCACTGCTGGCGCATGACTGGCCGGGCAACGTGCGTGAGCTGAGAAACTGTGCGGAACGCCATGTGCTGCTGGGCGGACTGGAGGGCAACATCGGCGACAGCATGGCGGAAGGGCGACCGCTCACCGCGGGCACGAGTGGCCCGGCCGTGAACAGCACGGAAGCCACAGGAGAGACGGACAGAGAAGGCATCACCGCCGGCACGGGCGAGCGGCATGCTTCAGGCGCACCGGGGGAATCAGGCGAGCTGGGGGAACTGGAGCACAACGTGAAGGCAGCCACGCAGGCGCAATCGCTGCCGCAGCGCATGGAGGCGTTCGAGGCCGCGCTGATTCGCGAAGCCCTGGCGGCCAGCAAAGGTCAGGTGGTGATGGCCTGCGAACGGCTGGGCCTGCCGCGCAAGACACTCTACGACAAGCTCAAGAAGCACGGCCTGAGCGCCGAGCCCTATCGTGCCTGATGCATCACAACCAAGGCATCACAACAGCAACTGAGATTCGCGCCGGTCTTCAGCCAGACGGCATCAGACGCCGGCCATCAGCCGTGACAGGCCTGCGCCGAACACGGACAGCGGCCCCTGCAGGTGCATGATGTCCACCAGTACCGACAATGGCGGCAGCCAGGGCGTCATGGCGGCGATCACCGCCACCATCGCCAGCGAGTTGCCCGGCTCACGATAATCGAACAGCTTGAAGGCGGTGCCGAAGCTGCGCTTCAGGCGTGCGCCGACCATGTCGACGCTGTACATCTCATCGAGCAGCAGGTGGATCATGGCGCCGAACAACAGGGCCGCGCCCTGCCACCAGGCCTGCTCTTCACTCTGGCCCAGCACATGCAGGCTGGCGGCCGTCACGCCCAGCGAGCACAGCAGTGACGCCAGCAGCGAGTGCCAGATACCGCGATGGACGGTGAAGCGCTTGAAGATGGCGCTGGCCACATAGCGCACGCCCAGATAGGTGGCGCCGCCTGCCATCATCAGCGGCCCCGCCAGCAGGCGGTCCTGCAGCAACAGCACGCAGGCCATGGTCGCCAGTACCGCAAACAGCGTGAACAGGATACGGATGGCACGCGAGTTGTCGGAATCGATATCCGGCAGGATACCGCCGAAGGTGGTCAGGCTCGCCAGCGGAACCCCCTCCGCCAGCGACCACAGGCCGCCCTGCCAGCCCGCCGCCGCGACGATGCCGCCGGCGAAGGCCGCTACGGTGATATGGGTACGAAAATTGGCCATGAAATACGGGTCGCGAGCCCTCGACGATGTCACTGGACCAGACGCCACACGCTGGCACTGGATATACGTCCAGATTATGACGCAAGCATTTCATGAAAAACAATGGCTTGTCCTGGTTTGTGCGCGCCACTGCCACATCTGCCTTCTAAAGCTCGTGGAATAACCGATCCTGGCTTATGGAAAATCCGCCCCTGGCTTGCGGCAAATCCGGCCCTGAAACGAGCACTCCCCCGCCGGCCTGAGCCAACGGGGGAGTGATCATTGCTGCGTCTGCCGCTCTGTGCGAGGGAGATTCAGTCGACGTAGTCTTCGGCCAGATGCTGATCCTTCAGCTTGACGTAGTTCACCGCCGAATAGGTGAAGAACTCACGCTCACTGTCCTTGATCGGGCGCAGTGCCTTGGCCGGGTTGCCGGCATACACATGCCCGCCCTCGAGACGCTTGCCCGGTGGCACCAGCGCACCCGCCGCGATGATGACTTCATCTTCCACCACCACGCCGTCCATCACGATGGCGCCCATGCCGACCAGCACGCGGTCGTGAATGGTGCAGCCATGCAACACGGCCTTGTGGCCGATGGTGACGTCATCGCCGATTTCCAGCGGATAGCCGCCCGGATTGAAATCACTGGCGTGGGTGATATGCAGTACCGCGCCATCCTGCACGCTGGTGCGCGCGCCGATGCGGATACGGTGCATGTCGCCGCGAATCACCGCCAGCGGCCATACCGAGCTGTCATCCCCGAGGGCGACATCACCCAGCACCACACTGGCCGGATCGACGAAAACCCGCTCGCCCAGTCGCGGCGTCAGGCCCTTGAAGGATCTAATGCTCATGCCTTACCTCCTGAATTAGGCAACCAGCCTACTGCGCCAAACACCGGGATGCCAATAGCGCAACGGCCTGACTCGCGTTGCGATGTTTTCGACACCCCGTCCCGACGCCCCGCTTGCAGGCTCGCCATGCCCCACGCATCGCGCCACGCCGCGCGCTGACTCAACGCCAGATTCACGTACCGATTGCGCAGGCGCGCTTACTTGAAGAAGCTCCAGCCCAGCACGACGACAACCAGCGGAATCGAGATCCAGCGCAGCACCCAACGCCAGATGCGGAAGAAGCCACGCGAGGTGCCGAGGCCTGCCAGCGCACGATTCTGCGGCATCACCCAGGCCGCGAAGATGGCGATCAGCAGCCCGCCGATCGGCAGGAAGAAGTCCGGCGGAATCGTCGTCACCGCATCGAAGACATTCATCTCGCCCAGCACGTGCACGTCCTTGAGGCTCGAGAAGGACAGCACCGACAACAGCCCCATCGCCCACACCGAGACACCGACCACCAGCGCCGCGTGGCGACGCTTGAGACCCCAGCCCTCCAGCACCTCGACGATGGGCTCGGCGATGTTGATCGAGCTGGTCCAGGTCGCCAGCAACAACAGCAGGAAGAACAGCGCCAGCAGCACGCTGCCACCCGGCAGATTGGCGAAGGCGATCGGCAGGCTGACGAACATCAGGCCGGGGCCGGAGGCCGGGTCCATGCCCTGGCTGAAGACCGCCGCGAAGATGGCGATACCCGCCAGCAGCGCCACACCGATATCCAGCGCCGCCACGGCGATCGCGGCCGTCGGCAGGCTCTGGCGCTCCGGCATGTAGGCGCCGTAGGCCATCAGGGCACAGGCACCGACCGCCAGAGTGAAGAAGGCATGCCCCATGGCATTGAGCATCACGTCCAGCGTGATGGCGCTCGGGTTGGGCATGAACAGCCAGCTCAGCGCGGGGCCGAAGCCGGGCGTGCTGATGCTGTAACCGGCCAGCGCCAGCAACAGCACGTAGAGCAGCGGCATCATCAGGTTGTTGAGGCGCTCGAGCCCGGAAGAGATGCCGGCGGCCACCACGCTCATCGTCATCAGCATGAAGACGGTGTGGTTGAAGGTCATCGTGACCGGGTCTTCCAGGAAGGCACCGAAGGAAGCGCCGATCTCCGGCGGGCTCATGCCGCTGAAGTCACCCTTCAGCGAATCGACCAGATACTCGATCGACCAGCCCGACACCACCGAATAGAACGACAGGATGAAGAACATGGTGATGGCGCCGAACAGTCCCAGCCAGCGCCAGTGCGGGGTGCGGCCACCGCTGACGGCCAGATGGGCCAGCGCCTGCATCGGTCCGCGGCGTCCGGCGCGCCCGATCATGATCTCGGCCATCATCACCGGCAGCCCCAGCAACAGCACGAAGCCGATATACAGCAGCAGAAATGCCGAACCGCCGTTCTCACCGGTCATGTAGGGGAAGCGCCAGATATTGCCCAGCCCGACGGCGGCGCCGGTCACGGCCAGAATGAAGGCTCGGCGACTGCCCCAGCGTTCGGTGGTTTCGCTCATGTCTGCTCTCGTGGTCTCGGTACGGGGGAAGGATACGGGCCCCACTCAGGGGCCAAGGCCAGCAAGATAGCAGCCGTACCGGCCTCGGCCAATGCGACATGCGCGTGGCAACACCCGCCTATCGAGGCGATAGATTGAATAACACGCGCCGAGGCCTCACATTCTAGGTATCCCCGCGGCAGCGGTGACGCCGTTTTCACGGCGCAATTGATGCGCAAGTTCTCCTTTACCGCTCACCGCTGCCGCCCACCCGAATGACGCGAGGTACATGATGTCGATCAATCCCCTGCTAGAACGCAACACCCTCCCCCCCTTCGACACCCTCAAGGCCGAGCATGTCGAGGACGCGATCAGCGAGCTGCTGGAGCACAACCAGCAGGAGATCGAGCGCCTGATCGAGGCCACCCGCGATGACACGCGCTGGGACAACTTCGCCGCGCAGCTGGAAGCGCTGGGTGATCGCCTGAGCCAGGCCTGGTCGCCGGTATCGCACCTCAACTCGACCATGAACTCGCCCAAGCTGCGCGAGGCCTATCAGGCCTGCCTCGCCAAGCTGTCGGCCTACTCCACCTGGGTGGGTCAGAACAGCGACCTGGCCGCGGCCTATCAGCGCCTCGCGGACAGCGATGAGTTCGCAAGCCTCGATGAAGCCCAGCAGAAGGCGATCACCAACAGCCTGCGCGACTTCCGCCTCGCCGGTGTCGACCTGCCGCAAGACAAGAAGCAGCGCTACGGCGAGATCCAGGCGCGCCTGTCCGAGCTCTCCAACACCTTCTCCAACCATGTGCTGGATGCCACCCAGGCCTGGCACAAGGATGTCGGCGAAGAGGCGCTGGCGGGCGTGCCGGAAAGCGGCCTTGAAGCGCTCAAGGCCAATGCCGAAGCCAAGGGGCTGGAAGGCTATCGCATCACCCTGGACTTCCCGAGCTTCTTCCCGGTGCTCAGCTATGCCGACAACCGCGAGCTGCGCGAGGAGGTCTACACCGCCTTCGTCACGCGCGCCTCGGAGAAGGGCCCCAACGCCGGTGAGTTCGACAACGGCCCGGTGATCGAGGAGATTCTGGCCCTGCGTCAGGAGCTGGCCGCGCTGATCGGCTTCGACGACTACGCCTCGCTGTCGCTGGCGACCAAGATGGCCGACTCGCCGGCGCAGGTCATCGCCTTCCTGGATGACCTCGCCACCCGCGCCGTGCCGCAGGCGCGTGAAGAGTTCAACGAGCTGGCGGCCTACGCCACCGAGAGCCTCGGCATCGACGACCTGCAGCCGTGGGATGTCGGCTACGCCAGCGAGAAGCTGCGCGAATCGCGCTACGCGATCAATCAGGAGCAGCTGCGCCCCTACTTCCCGGCGCCGCAGGCCATCGACGGGCTGTTCGAGGTCGTCAACCGCCTCTACGGCATCACCTTCAAGCAGCGCGAAGTGCCGGTCTGGCACGAGGACGTCAGCTACTACGAGGTGATCGAGAATGACACCCCGATCGCCGGCTTCTATCTCGATCTCTACGCGCGTGAAGGCAAGCGGGGCGGTGCCTGGATGGATGAGTGCCGCGTCCGTCGTCGCCGCGAGGATGGCAGCCTGCAGTTGCCTGTCGCCTACCTGACCTGCAACTTCACCCGCCCGGTGGGCGATCGCCCGGCACTGCTGACCCACGATGAAGTGGTCACGCTGTTCCACGAGTTCGGTCACGGCCTGCATCACATGCTGACCCGTCAGGAAGTCGCCGAAGTCTCCGGTATCAATGGCGTGGCCTGGGACGCCGTCGAGCTGCCCAGCCAGTTCATGGAGAGCTTCTGCTACGAGCGTGAAGGGCTGGATCTGATCGCACGTCACGTCGACACCGGTGAGCGTCTGCCCGACGACATGCTCGAGCGCCTGCAGGCAGCCCGCAACTTCCAGGCAGCGATGACCATGGTCCGCCAGCTGGAGTTCTCGCTGTTCGACTTCCGTCTGCATCATGAGCTCGACAAGCCGTCGGCCAGCGATGTCCAGGCGCTGCTCGACGAGGTGCGCAGCAAGGTCGCCGTGGTGCCGGCGGTCGAGTTCAATCGCTTCCAGAATGGCTTCAGCCATATCTTCGCCGGCGGTTACGCCGCGGGTTATTACAGCTACAAGTGGGCCGAGGTGCTGTCGGCAGACGCCTTCAGTGCCTTCGAGGAAAGCGCGGTCTTCGATACCGCCACCGGCCAACGCTTCCGTGACGAGGTACTGGCACGCGGTGGCTCGCGTGACGCCGCCGAGCTGTTCCGCGCCTTCCGTGGCCGTGACCCGCAGGTCGATGCCCTGCTGCGTCACTCCGGCATCGGTGCCCAGGCGGCCTGATCTCGCCCCGCCTCGTGATGGCGCAAGCCTGACCACGAGCCGCTGACCATGCGCCCCTGACCTTTACCGGTCGGGGGCGTATCATATGGCGCATCATCCGCCCGAGGCGGGATTGCCAGACCTACCCTGACCCTGACTGGAGGCACCATGTCTACCATCAAGCGCTTCATCGCCGGTGCCGTCTGCCCGCGCTGCGGAGCAATGGACCGCCTGCGCACCTGGGAGCAGAACGAGACCCGCTACCGTGACTGCGTGTCCTGCGACTTCTTCGAACAGCAAGCCATCGAGGAACCGCCGACCCTCGCCGAGATTTCCACACGCGTGAGCGACCCCCGCGAGACGCCGGCGAGCGATGAGGTTCAGCCGGTGCGCATTCTGGACCCCGGCAAGTTGCACTGACATCTGCTGTATCGTTGTGACATGAAAAAGCCCCGCCAATTGGCGGGGCTTTTTCATGTCATCTCGGCAGGATGATCAATCGACCACAGACCAGACTACCGCAGATCTGTCGATCACCGTTCAGTCGACCACACATCAGTCAACTACACCGCAGGCGACGCGCGAGCCGCCACCGCCCAGCTTGGGCGTATCGGTGTAGTTGTCACCGCCGGAGTGGATCATCAGCGCATGGCCGCTGAGATCGCTTTCCTTGAGGCGCGGTGCCAGCACCGGCAGCGAGATCTTGCCAGCGGCATCGACGCTCAGTGCCGGAAGGTCACCGAGGTGGCCATCACCGTAGGGCCCCTGGTGGGTGCCGGTCTCTTCTGGATCGAAGTGGCTACCTGCCGCGGCGGCGGCGACGGTCTCGCCCTCCTTCTCGGCCGGTTCGCAGCTGGCATTGGCATGCAGGTGGAAGCCGTGGATGCCGCTCTCGAGCCCCTCGATCTTCGGCGTCAGCAGCAGACCATCGTCGGTATCCTCGGCCATGACACTGCCGACGGACTCACCGACGCCATCACTGCTGACGCGATGCATTTCCACCTCGGTGGCGGCCTGGGCGACGCCGCCGAACAACCAGGCGCCGAGCGCCACCGTCGCGGCGGTCTTGAGGGGCTTTCTGGACGAGGTCGTAAAGGATGCCGTGTGCTGTGTCTCGTGATTCATGAGCAATCTCTCCATCACTGAGGCCGGCGTCACTGCCGACGCCTTGAGTGGCTTGCGGGCCGCTGTCACAAGCGGCTACCCGTCAGACCTCAGGGCGAGCGACGCCACATTCAATGCCGCTCTTCCAATTACTTGTCGCGAACACCCGGCGCGCGTGACTCAACGAGAAGAGATCCCCAGATTTTCCAGCACCTTGAGACACGGCTCGGCCTGATTGAGGGTATAGAAATGCAGGCCCGGCGCGCCGCCATCCAGCAGACGCTGACTCATGCGCGAGATCACCTCGGTACCGAAGGCCTGGAGGCTCTCGCTGTCATCGCCATAGCTCTCGAGCTGCCGGCGAAGCCAGCGCGGGATGTCCGCCCCGCAGGAATCGGAAAAACGCGCCAGCCGGGTGTAGTTGGTGATCGGCATGATCCCCGGGATGATCGGCTGCTCGATGCCGGCGGCACGCGCGCGCTCCACGAAGTGGAAGTAGGCATCGGCATTGAAGAAGTACTGGGTGATGGCGATATCGGCGCCGGCCTGCATCTTGCGCGCGAAGTTCTCGAGATCGCTGTGGTAGTTGTCGGCCTGCGGATGGCACTCCGGATAGGCTGCCACCGCGATCTCGAAGTGATCGCCGGTCTCCTCGCGCACGAACTCGACCAGCTCGTTGGCGTAACGCAGCTCGCTGCGCAAACCCATCCCGGAGGGCAGGTCCCCGCGCAACGCCACCAGGCGCTTGACGCCATTTTCGCGATATTGCGCCAGGATCTCGCGCAGCTCACCGCGGTCACTGCCGACACACGACAGGTGCGGCGCGGTGCAGATGCCGCTGGCGCTGACCGACTGCACGGTGTTGAAGGTGCGCTCACGCGTGGAGCCACCCGCGCCATAGGTGACGGAGAAGAACTCCGGCTCCAGCGCCGCCAGCTGATCGCGAACCCCCTTGAGCTTTTCACGCCCGGCCTCGGTATTCGGCGGAAAGAATTCGAAGCTGATCCCTGACGGATGTTCGCTTGCACTCATGGGGCGGCCCTCGTGGTCGTCGTGTCCGGCATTGATGTCGTTATCGCCGCACACTTCGCGGTGTGCGTGCAGCAATACACGTCCGGCGCGTCACGCCACCGCCCTTGCACTGCATGTCGAGCATTCTGACCGCCGCCGCCGACCCCGGCCAATGAAAGGTTTTCGCCTCAACTTCAATACCATTCATATAAGAAAGTGCGTGTTTATAACCATTGCTGACAGTGGCGTCCTGCCCCGTAGTCCTGTCCCTCAGTCCTGCCCCTCACCAGGTGCGCAACCACGCGATGCGCAGCCGGATCAAGGAAAGGCGCAATGCGCGACATTCATGAGATGACGCTGACAGGGGCCACACGGCATGATGAGCCAAAAGGACAATGACGCTTCACAAGGAACCGTGATGGACCACATCGATCTGCAGCAACCGCTCTGGATGCTGATCACCTTCGTCGCCCTCGGCGCCCTCTGCGCACGCCGCCTCGCGATCGACCCGCGCCCCATCGCCACCTTGCTGATCTACGTGATCGCGCCGCTGACCTTCTTCCGCGGGCTGGTGCTCGGCGAGCCATCGCTGAGTGACCTGGGCCTGACGCTGGGACTGTTCTCGCTGGCCAGCAGTATCTGCCTGCTGGTGCGCCCGCTGGCCGCGAAGTTCTTCCCGCCGCAGGAAGCCGCCCTGCTCGCCTTCTCCTCCGGCACCGGCAATACCGGCTACTTCGGCCTGCCGGTCGCGATGCTGTTGCTGCCGCCGGAAGGCGTGACCCAGTACCTGTTCTGCCTGCTCGGCATCACGCTGTATGAGTTCACGCTGGGCTTCTACGTCAGTGCGCGCGGGCAGTTCTCGATGCGCCAGAGTCTGGTCAAGATCGTGCGTCTGCCGCTGATCTACGCCTTTCTGGCCGCTCTGCTGGTGGGGACGCTGGGGCTCGAGGTACCGGGGGCGGTGATGGAGGGACTCGACTACTTCAAGTACAGCTACACGGTGCTGGGCATGATGATCATCGGCATGACGCTGGGCGGTGTCAGCCTGCGCGAGATCGACCCGCGCTTCATTCTGGCCGCGACCGGTCTGCGCTTCGTGATGTGGCCATTGCTGAGTCTGGGCAGCGTGATGCTGCTGGGCAGCCTGTTCGCCCTCGACCCGGTGCTGGCGCAGGTGTTGCTGCTGCTGGGCGTGGTACCGATGGCCGCCAATGTGGTCGTGCTGGCCATCGAACTGAATATCCAGCCGGCCAAGGGCGCGATCGCGGTGATGCTGACCACCCTGGCGGCGCCGCTGATCATCCCGCTGTATCTGTCATGGATGCTGGCGATCAGCGGCCTGGGGTGAGGCTCAGGCGCCAGCCATCTCGGGCGTGACGGCGTCGGGCGTCGCGGCCGGCGCCGGGCGCGGCATCAGATGGCGCGGCGCTGTCTCGATGATCTGACCCTGCCAGTCGATCAGGTGCAGCGCGCCTTCGGCATCTTCCGCCAGCGCGGTGCAGTGCTCGACCCAGTCGCCGTCGTTGCAGTAGAGCACGCCTTCCTCGACCCGAAAGCCCGCCTGGTGGATGTGCCCCCCGACATAGCCATCCAGACCTTCGAGGCGCGCCTGACGCATGGCGGCTTCCTCGAACTGGGCCACATAGCGCTGGGCAGTGCCGCTACGACGCTTGAGCGCGCTGGCCAGCGACCAGTACGGCAGCCCGAACATGCCACGCGCGCGGTTGCACCAGCGGTTGAGCGACAGGATGAAGCCGTGCATGCCATCGCCCAGCTTGAGCAGCCACGGCGCGATGCGCACATGGGTGTCGAATTCATCGCCGTGGGAGACCAGCAGGCGACGACCGCTGCCGGTGGTATGGATCGCGCGCCGCTCGATGCTCACGTTGTGCAGCTTCAGGCCGCACAGGCGACGGAAGGCGGCATCATGATTGCCGGGAATGTAGATGACCTCGCAGCCGCTGCGCGCCAGACGCAGCACCCGCGCCACCAGCGCCTGCTGGTCCTTGTCGAGCACCGCACGCTTGCGCATCGCCAGCAGGTCGACGATATCGCCGACCAGATACAGGCGTTCGGGGCGCACGCGACGCAGCAGCTTCGCAAGCAGCGCCGCCTGGCAGTCCGGGGTCCCCAGATGCACATCGGAGATGAACAGCGTGCGAACCTGACCGAGAGCGTCGGAAGCAGGCGGCATTTCAGCACGGGGAGCCGATTGCGGAGCGGTCATGTCAGTCACCTCTGGGTTGCCAGGCGGAATCGACAGGCGAGGCGCAGATGGCCCCTGTCGTTGCCCAGCAAGACTGAGGGGAGGCGATGACATACCCGTAACAGCGACATGAAAAAGCGATGACAGCCATTGCCATCAATCACTTGCAGCATGAATGAGGGGAAGATCGCGGGCTTTTTTATGCCTGAGGGTCGTTGGCGCCCGCCATGGCCCGCCGCCGAGCGCGCTTCTGACGATACATGCGGTCATCCGCGATATGGATCAGATCATCGACATCCACATCGCCCTGCAATACCGGGTCGTGGGTGACGCGCCCGATGCTGACCTCGACCGGGAAGGGGATTTGCTGCTCCAGGCGTTGCTCCTGAAGATGGCGCATCAGCTGGGTCGTCGCCTGCTGGCTGGCCATATCACAGGCACCGGGCATCACGACCAGGAATTCATCGCCGCCCAGGCGGCATGCCAGACCGTCTTCACCGGCCGCCTGGGCGACACTCCGGGCCACCAGCTGGATCAGGCGATCCCCCTCGGCGTGCCCGAAGCTGTCGTTGACGTGCTTCAGGCGATCGACATCCACGAACAGGATCGACATGCATTGCCGAGTGCTCGTGCTCTCGGCCAGCATCCGCTCGAGAAAATCAAAGCCGAAACGGCGATTGGGCAGCCCCGTCAGCAGATCATGATTGGCGCGGTATTCCAGCTCGTTCTGCTGGGTGAGCAACCGCTGATTCATGTCGTGCAATTCGAGATTGCGCGCCTCCAGCGTGCGCTGCAGCCGGATGGTGCGATGGAAGGTCGAGGCTCGGGCATGCGCCAGTGCCGGCGCGATGAAGAGGGTCCCCAGGATGTAGGCACCACCAGCGCCGGCCAATGTCGTCAACGACAAGGGGCTCAGCCACACATAGATGGGCACATAACACAGTATCAGCGGCAGGCTGCTGGCCAGCTGGTAGCGCCAGCCCCACACCAGCCAGGCAGGCATGGCGATCAGCATGCAGGTCGAGAAACTCAGGTTCCACAACGTCAGCGTCAGCGCATCCGGAATCAGCGCGGCACCGAAGCAGAAGAACAGATTGGCGGGTATCGCCCCGGCCAGCAGGATCTTGTCCGAATGCACGCCGCCGCGGCGCAGCTGGAGGATGCACAGCAGGCAGCAGAGGAAGATGATCAGCCGCCCCACCCACAACGCCTGCCAGGCAGACGGCACCTGGAAATAGTCAAACAGCAGGAAGCAGGCGAAGCACGCCATGGCGAACATGATGAAGGTATTGTTGATTCGCGTGCGATAGTGCTGCGCTTCGATATCCGAACCGTCCCTGCCCGGCAATATCAGATGTTCATGAAGCGGCATGTTCCATCCTCGACACTCGGTAGCATCAGCCAATGTTACACCGCGCGCAGAGCACACCTCACTGGAATAAAGAGTTGATCAGTAAACGCAAGATTACCGTCTGCCTGACAAGACAATGTGCTGCGTCATCAGGCCGGCCAGGCGAAGCAAGGGCAAAGAGGTGTCGGCAACAAGAATGTGCCGGCAACACGAACGAAAGCGCCCTGCTGTCGTCATCCATATCGGTGGCGACAGCAGGGCGCTGAAGGTAAAGCCAAGGCAATGCCAGCTCACGGCCTGAGCGTCATGACATCTTCTGGCGTACCCCGGCCGGTACATAGATGCGTGCAGAGGCGGCATCTCCCAGCCAGTACCCCGAGAAGATGCCATAAAGCCCTGCCGCCATCAGACCGCCGATGAACAGCGTGAAGTGGGTGATGTCGCCCAGCGGCAGGAAGCTGATGATCAGCGTCACCGCCGAGGAGACCAGCAGCGCCTTGACCGCCGCGACGTTGACGCCCTTCTCGAAGAAGTACTCGCCTTCCGCGCTGTCGGTGAACAGCGCCTTGGTGTTGATGCCGCCCTTGTTGACCAGATAGTGGTCGAACAGGATCACGCCATACACCGGCCCGATGGCCGCGGCGAGGATGCCCACGGTGTACTGGATGATCTCCGGGTTGTTGAACAGATTCCACGGCGTGATGAAGATGGAGCCGACGGCGGCGAGCATGCCGCCCATGCGCCAGCTGATGCGGGACGGTGCCACATTGGAGAAGTCGAACGCCGGGGACACGAAGTTGGCCACGATGTTGATGCCGATGGTCGCCAGCACCAGGGTCAGGATGCCCAGCGCTGCCGCGACGCCATTGTCGATGCGGGCGACGGTCTCCATCGGGTCATGCAACATCTCGCCGAAGATGGGCTGCGTGCCGGACACCACCACCACGGTGATGACGGCAAACAACAGGAAGTTGACCGGCAGGCCCCAGAAATTGCCGCGCTTCACATCACCGGGGGTAGCGCAGTAGCGCGAGAAGTCTCCGAAGTTGAGCGTCGGCCCCGCGAAGTAGCCCGCCACCAGCGCCGCGGCGATCACCATCTGCCACAGGGCGTCGCTGCCCGAGAGCGTCTTGCTACCCAGCGTGAAGCTGATGTTGTCCCAGCCGGCCTGCCAGACGATCCAGCCCGCCAGCGCGAACATCACCACATAGACGGCTGGCCCGGCGAAATCGATGAAGCGCCGCACCGCATTCATGCCCCACCAGAACACCAGCGCCTGCAGCACCCACATGAACAGGAAGCAGTACCAACCCAGCTGCGAGAGCCCGAACAGCTGGGTCTCGGTCAGCCCTTCCAGCGACGGCACATAGCGCAGCAGCACCAGCATCAAGGCATGCGCCGCCAGATACGTCTGGATGCCGTACCACACCACCGCGATCAGCCCGCGGATGATCGCAGGAATGTTGGCACCATAGATGCCGAAGGACTGACGGCAGACCACCGGGAAGGGCACCCCCGTCTGCTGGCTGGGCCGCGAGATCAGATTGGCGAACACCTGCACCACCAGAATGCCGACCAGCATCGAGACCAGAATCTGCCAGCTGGCCAGCCCCAGGGTGAACAGACTGGCGGCAAAGACGTAGCCACCGACGCTGTGCACATCGGACATCCAGAACGAGAAGATGTTGTACCAGTTCCAGTTCTGCTCGCAGGGGGCGAGGTCCTCATTGATGAGCCGCTTGCTCGCGTTGCTCAGATCAGGGGGAGTCTGGGGTGTCATTGTTGTCTCCAGAGGGGCTTGTGGGCCATGGGCCAGTCACGAGGCGTCATGCCTCGCCATACCCTCCCCTTATCAACAAGCGTGCCAGTGAAACACTTGTTGCGGATTTTCAATCTCCAAGCGTTTTCCCCAAAGCCCGCTCTGCGCAACAACCCCTGCCAGTAATGCCATGCGCGCGGCAACTCCTGAGACATCAAGCACCATCAACTTCCGCTGTATTAGCCATATGCACCACAGCAGCGCGTCACCAATGAAACGAACGTTGCGCCAGCAGGTGTCGCCGGGACTGGCACGGATGCTGCTCGTGTTTTGTGTGCTCCGCTCGCACGGCCTCGCATCCGGCGCGCGCCGTCACGAGAAAGCCCGTCACGAAAAAGCCCGTCACGCGAAAGTCCATCACGAGCCCACCATCATGAGAGAGCCCGCCATGTTGCGTCTCAAGGTCATCAATCCCAACACCAGCCAGGCGATGAGCCAGCAGATGGCGCACTCGCTGCAACGGCAGCTCGCCCGGGACGTCCACCTCGAGGTGCTGACTGCCGAGCATGGCGCCCCCAGCATCGAGACCGCCGTCGAGGAAGCCATGGCGGTGGTCGCGCTGCTGGCGCTGATCGCCCGTGATCGTGAGGGCCTGCTGGAGACCCCGCCCGCCGATGGCTATCTGCTGGCCTGCTTCGGTGACCCCGGCCTCGAGGCCGCACGCGAACTGAGCCCCGTGCCGGTGATCGGCATCGCCCAGGCCGCCATGCACATGGCCACGCTGGCGGCTCCCTCCTTTGCCATCGTCACCAGCATGACCAGCACGCTGCCGATGTCCGAGCAGCTGCTGGAGCGCTATGCGATGCGCCCCCTGTGCAAGGCGCTGCTGGCCTGTGACGTACCGGTACTCGCGCTGTCCGAGGCGCGCACTCCCCCCGCGGCATTGCTGGAGAGCTGTGAACACGCCAGAGCCAGCGGTGCCGGCAGCATCGTGCTGGGCTGCGCTGCGATGGGGCCGCTGCGTGATGCCATCGCGTCAGAGGTCGGCCTGCCGGTGGTCGACCCGCTGCTGGCGGGGCGCGACCTGCTGCTGACCCTGATGCGCCAGCCCGCTGTCGCCCGCGCGAAGCAAGCGGGTGAGGTGAAACCCCTCAGCGGTGTCTTTGCCCGGGGCCTGGCAGCCCTTTGACCCGCCAGCAAACTGCCCTTGGCTGGCGCCTCGCGACCGAAACGCAAACGCCCCCTCACTGCTGCCAGTGAAGGGGCGTTTGCATTGGCCGACTCTGACTCAGTGCTTGTCGTTCGACTCTCCCGAGTGGCTGCGATCGCCGACCACCGCCGTCACCAGCTTGCCGATGCTCAACCCCTGCACGAGGATCGAGAACAGCACGATGATGTAGGTGGTGACCACCAGCGGCTCGCGGAAGTCGCCTTCGGGAATCGCCAGCGCCAGCGCCACCGAGATGCCACCGCGCAGGCCGCCCCAGGTGAGCACGCGCGTGGTGCCTGGGCGGAAGGTGTACCAGCGGCGCAAGAGGCTCAGCGGAAGACCGATCAGCGCCAGGCGCGAGAGCAGAATCACCGCCACCAGCACCAGCGCGATGCCGATCGAGGTCAGCGTGATCGGCATCAGTACCAGTTCGAGGCCGATCAGCACGAACAGCACCGCGTTGAGAATCTCGTCGACCAGCTCCCAGAAGCCGTCCAGATAGCGGCGGGTGTTGTCGGACATGGCGCCATCACGCGCCATGTTGCCGATGATCAGCCCCGCCACCACCATCGCGATGGGGCCGGAGACATGCAGCGCCGAGGCCAGCGCATAGCCGCCCAGCACCAGCGCCAGACTCAGCATCACCTCGACCTGATACTGGTCGATGCTGCGCATCAGCTGGTAGACCAGCGCGCCCAGCGCCAGCCCGAGCAGGATGCCGCCGCCGGCTTCCTCGAGGAACAAGAGCCCCATGTGGCCGAGTTCGACCTCGCCGCTGCCGGCCGACGCCGCGCTCAGCAGCGCGGTGAACAGCACCACCGCCACGCCATCATTGAACAGCGATTCGCCGACGATGCGGATTTCCATGTCGGCAGGCGCGCCGGCACTGCGCATGATGCCGAGCACGGCGATCGGGTCGGTGGGCGAGATCAGCGCACCGAACACCAGGCAATACAGGTAGGGCACCTCGATACCGGCCCACTGGAACAGCCACCAGGCGGCGGAGCCGATCACCAGCGTCGAGATCAGCACGCCCAGCGTGGCCAGCAGGCCGATGGAGCGCCTGTAGGCCTTGAGGCGCGAGAGGTCCACGTGCAGCGCGCCGGCAAACAGCAGGAAGGACAGCATGCCGTCCATCAGCAGGCTGTTGAAGTTGATGCGGCCCAACCAGTCTTCCGCGGTATCGGCCACGACGGTGGTCACCGCGAAGTGATCGAGCCCGATCACGCCCAGCGACAGCACCAGGCCGATGGCCATCACGCCGATGGTCGGCGGCAGGCGCAGGACACGATGATTGAACCACATGCACACGGCAGTGATGGTGATGAACAGTGCAGCGAGATTGAGCATCCGAAAACGGTCCTTTGCAGTGGCGCCGATACCCCTGATGGCATGACGTCCTTGTCATTCTTTCCAGTTCTTCTGTCGCGTGAGCGGCCGCGTGGCTGTCTGAACTGAGCGTGACTGTCCAGATCGGCTCATGGCTACCAGAACGGAGCGCGGCTACCAGAGATCGCCGTGGCGTTCACGGTGGCAGAGATAGAGACGCAGCTCGAACTCACGTTGATGATACTCCGGCTGCATGTGACAGCAGAGCCGGTAGAACGCCTTGTCGTGGGCCTTCTCGCGCAGATGCGCCAGCTCATGCACCACGATCATGTTGAGCAGTGGCTCCGGCAGGCGACGGAACAGCGACGAGATACGGATCTCGTTCTTGGCCTTGAGCTTGTTGCCCTGCACCCGCGACACGAAGGTGTGCAGCCCCAGGGCGTTGTCGATGACGTGAATCCGGTCGTCGTAGATCACCTTGCTGATCGGCGCCGAGCTGCGCAGATACCGATTCTTCAGCGCCATGGTGTAGTCATGCAGCGCCCGCGCACCCTGCAGCTGATGAGGCTCGGGATACTTGCCGAGGAAGAAGGCTGCCGTCTTGCCCGACGCCAGCAGTTCACTCGCCTGCTGTTGGATCTCGGGGGCGTAGCCCTTGAGATAGCGTAGATCAGCCACTGAGCATCTCTCCTGTTGCTGTCCGAAGGAGGGCCAGAGACAAGAAAACCCGCCGAGGCGGGTTTTCTTGTCATGGCGCCGAAAGCGAGGGGCGAGACGTCCGCCACCTGCCAGGCCTGTCGAGCTGGCGAGTTTACAGGCCAGCGGCAGCCTTGAGGCCAGCGGCACGATCGGTCTTTTCCCACGGGAAGGCAGTGAAGGTTTCGGTCTTCTGCTCGCCGCTCACGTCGGTCCAGCTGTAGCTGTGCTCGAACGGCTCACGACCGAAGTGGCCGTAGGCAGCGGTCAGCTGATACATCGGGTGCGCCAGGTCCAGCATGGTGGTGATGGCGTACGGACGCAGGTCGAAGTGCTCGCGCACCAGCTCGACGATCTTGGCATCGCTGATCTTGCCGGTGCCGAAGGTGTTGATCGAGACGGAGGTCGGCTCGGCGACACCGATGGCGTAGGAGACCTGGATCTCGCACTTGTCGGCCAGGCCGCTGGCGACGACGTTCTTGGCCACGTAGCGACCGGCATAGGCGGCGCTGCGGTCGACCTTGGACGGGTCCTTGCCGGAGAAGGCACCACCGCCGTGACGGGCCATGCCGCCGTAGGTGTCGACGATGATCTTGCGACCCGTCAGACCACAGTCACCCACCGGGCCACCGATGACGAAGTTGCCGGTCGGGTTGATGTGGTATTCGGTGGTCTCGGACAGCCACTCGGCCGGCAGCACCTGCTCGATGATCTCGCGCTTGACCATCGCGCGCAGGTCTTCCTGGGACACTTCCGGGTCATGCTGGGTCGACAGCACGACGGCTTCGACGGCGACCGGCTTGCCGGCTTCGTCGTAGCGGAAGGTGACCTGGCTCTTCGCATCCGGACGCAGCCACGGCAGCATGCCGTTCTTGCGCAGTTCCGCCTGACGCTCCACCAGACGGTGAGCGTAGTGGATCGGCGCCGGCATGAAGGAGTCGGTCTCGTTGGTGGCGTAGCCGAACATCAGGCCCTGGTCGCCCGCGCCCTGATCTTCCGGCTTGGTGCGATCGACGCCCTGGGCGATATCGATGCTCTGCTTGCCGATCAGGTTGAGGACACCACAGGTCTCGCCGTCGAAGCCGACGTCGGAAGAGGTATAGCCGATATCGGTGATGACACGACGTACCAGCTCCTCGAGATCCACCCACGCGCTGGTGGAGATCTCACCGGCCACGATGGCAACGCCTGTCTTGACGAGCGTTTCGCACGCCACGCGTGCCTGCTTGTCGCGCGCGATGATGGCATCGAGCACGGCGTCGGAAATCTGGTCGGCAATCTTGTCCGGATGCCCTTCGGACACGGACTCGGATGTGAAGAGTGAGTATTCGCTCATTGGTCCTCGACCCTCTTTTCGGATGCGGGGATGATTCGGCCACTGACGGCAGACTGCGTTGACGACCGAGTAGAAACACGCTTGCGGCGCACGATGAAGCTCAACACGGGCGGTTGAGCCTCGGGGGGGCGAGTTTACACGCCACTTATGTGAGTTCCTAGCGCAATGGGGCCCGTGGGGCCGTCCAATCGAGACCTTTTTGCGACAAGCGCTGCACACAGGGTAATAAGCCATTGCCACCTTTGGACGAGCGCACATCCCGGATGCGATTTGCCGCGCCCTGTCATCTCGGTGACAATACCCGCCCGGAGATCACGCTCGGACGCGAGTCCGCGCGTACAAGGTTCACGCGACGCACTGTCCTTTCCGGCGCACTGTTTCAGGCGCACAGTCCTGAAGGAGACCCAGGCAGCAGCATGCCCTGGCTCTCGGGATGCACTGAGCGTCCGGCGCAGCACGCCGTGATTCATTGCCCCACTCTTGACGCCCGCAGGCGAGGAGCTACTGCATGCCTTCCCGTTTTGACCTGGCCAACGCCATCCGTGCACTTTCCATGGACGCCGTTCAGAAGGCCAAGTCTGGCCACCCCGGCGCCCCCATGGGCATGGCCGACATCGCTGAAGTGCTCTGGAACGACCACCTCAAGCACAACCCGGCCAACCCGAACTGGGCCGATCGTGACCGCTTCGTGCTGTCCAACGGCCATGGCTCCATGCTGCTCTACTCCCTGTTGCACCTCTCGGGTTATCAGCTGAGCCTTGAAGACCTGCAGAACTTCCGCCAGCTGCACGCCAAGACCGCCGGTCACCCGGAATACGGCTACGCGCCGGGCATCGAGACCACCACCGGTCCGCTGGGTCAGGGTCTGGCCAATGCCGTCGGCATGGCGATCGCCGAGAAGACACTGGCGGCGCAGTTCAACCGTCCGGGTCACACCGTCGTCGACCACACCACCTGGTGCTTCCTGGGTGACGGTTGCATGATGGAAGGCATCTCCCACGAGGTCAGCTCGCTGGCCGGCACCCTGGGTCTGGGCAAGCTGATCGCCCTGTATGACGACAACGGCATCTCCATCGATGGCGAAGTCGAAGGCTGGTTCACCGATGACACCGCCAAGCGTTTCGAATCCTACGGCTGGCACGTCGTCTCCAACGTCGACGGCCACAAGCCGGAAGAGATCAACGCCGCCATCGCGCTGGCCAAGAGCCACGACGACAAGCCGAGCCTGATCATCTGCAAGACCGTGATCGGCTTCGGCTCCCCGAACAAGGAAGGCACCGAGTCCTGCCACGGCGCGCCGCTGGGTGATGACGAAGTCGCTGCCACCCGCGAGAAGCTGGGCTGGACCCACGCGCCCTTCCACGTTCCGGAAGACATCTATCAGGGCTGGGACGCCAGCGAGCGCGGCGCCAAGCTCGAGAGCGACTGGGATGCACTCTTTGCCCGTTACGCCGAAGCACACCCGGAACTGGCCGCCGAGTTCACCCGTCGCCTGGAAGGCAAGCTGCCGCACGCCCTGACCAGCGAGAAGATGATCGAGGATGCCCAGGCCGCCGGCGACAGCCCGGCCTCGCGCAAGGCCTCCTTCGAATGCCTGAACCAGCTCGGCCCGCAGCTGCCGGAACTGCTCGGCGGCAGTGCCGACCTGGCTCCGTCCAACCTGACCTTCTGGAAGGGCGCCCAGGCGATCACCCGCGAAGACTTCAGCGGCAACTACCTGCACTACGGTGTGCGTGAGTTCGGCATGGGCGCGATCATGAACGGCGCCGGTCTGCACGGCGGCTTCATCCCGTACGGCGCGACCTTCCTGATCTTCATGGAATACATGCGCAACGCCGTTCGCATGGCCGCCCTGATGGGTCAGCAGGCCGTCTACGTCTTCACCCACGACTCCATCGGTCTGGGCGAAGATGGCCCGACGCACCAGCCGATCGAACAGCTGACCAGCCTGCGCACCACGCCGAACCTGTCCACCTGGCGTCCGGCGGATGCCGTGGAGACAGCGGCAGCGTGGGATGCAGCCATCAAGCGTCACTCCGGCCCGACCGCGCTGATCCTGTCGCGTCAGAACCTGCCGCACCAGAACCGCGACAAGGCCCAGCTGGCCAACATCAGCCGTGGCGGTTACGTGCTGAAGGACGCCGCCAACGGCCAGCCGGAAGTGATCCTGATCGCCACCGGCTCCGAAGTCGGCCTGGCGATGGATGCCGCTGCCGAGCTGGAAGCCGCCGGTCGCGCCGTGCGTGTCGTGTCCATGCCGGCCACCGACCTGTTCGATGCGCAGGACGCGGAATACCGCGAATCCGTGCTGCCGTCTTCCGTCACCGCACGCGTGGCGATCGAAGCCGGTCATCGTGACTACTGGTTCAAGTATGTCGGCCTGAACGGCGACATCATCGGCATGGAGACCTTCGGGGAATCCGCGCCGGCTGGCGACCTGTTCAAGCACTTCGGCTTCACGGTCGAGAACGTGGTCGAACGCGCCAACAAGCTGCTGGGCTGATCACCGCCTGACCCACCCCGTCGATGACGGAGTGGGATGCAGATCGACGCCGCCGCCTCCCGCTGGGAGCGGCGGCGTTTTCGTCTGTGCGACACTCGAGGAGCCCTCAAGCGTCACCGGCTGTCGCCTGTAGTCGACGTGGCTCACACGAGTCGCGGCTTGATGACACGATTCATCCTGCATGAGCGGTCATTCTCCGGCGATCATGCCCGCGACAGACAGCGCAGACGGCGACTACACAACCCCTCCAGTTGGGTAGTGTGACTACGTGTCCTTAGACGAAAAAAACCAGAAATCAGGCGCTTGCGCGCCTTTCGCTCCCTCCGCCCAGCAAAGCGATGCGCTACCATGGACCCCCTGAAAAACACTCGGAACACGACATCCTTGAACCACCAGCCGCCTCTGCCCACCGCCGACGCTCCCCAGGGAGACAAGGCGTCCCGACGCCAGGGAAACGCTCCCTTGCGAGTGGCCATCAATGGCTACGGACGCATCGGTCAGTGTGTGCTGAGAGCGCTGGTAGAACGTGAAGCACGCGGTGAGGCACTGCCGCTGGAAGTGGTCGCGATCAACGAGCTGTCAGACTTGGACACCATCACCTATCTGACCCGCTACGACACCACCCACGGCCGCTTCCCCGGCACGGTGGAACAGCGCGACGGCCAGCTGGTCGTCAACGGCCATGCGATCAGCATCCTGTCCGAGGCCAATCCAGATTGCCTGCCCTGGCGGGCATTGGGGATTGACCTGGTGCTGGAGTGCTCCGGCAGCTTCAAGGACCGCGCCACCGCCGAGCGGCATCTGACGGCAGGCGCCGGCCGGCTGCTGTTCTCCCAGCCCGGCGATACCGACGCCGATGTCGATGCCACCATCGTGTGCGGCATCAACCAGTCGGCGCTGGCCCCCGCCGAGGCGGGGCAGGCAGACAGCGGCATGCGCATCGTCTCGGCGGCCTCGTGCACCACCAATTGCCTGATTCCGATTCTGACGGTGCTGGAAGAGGCCTTCGGGCTGGAGCGCGGCGTCACCACCACGGTGCACTCGGCGATGAACGACCAGCCGGTGATCGACGCCTACCACCAGACGGACCTGCGCCTGACGCGCTCGGCGATGAGTTCGATCGTGCCGGTGGACACCGGCCTGGCCAAGGGCATCAACCGCCTGATGCCGCACCTGGAAGGACGCTTCGAATGTCTGCACCTGCGCGTGCCGACCATCAACGTGTCCTGCATGGACATGTCCATCGAGGTGAAGCGGGACGTGAGCGCCGCTGAGGTCAATGACCTGCTGCGCGAGGCCTGCGCACAACGCCTGCAGGGCCTGATGGGATTGAGCGAGGAGCCGACGGCTTCCATCGACTTCAACCACGATCCGCGCTCGGGTATCGTGGATGCGACCCAGACCCGTGTTGCCGGCGGCCGGCTGATCAAGATGCTGTGCTGGTTCGACAACGAATGGGGCTTTGCCAATCGCATGCTGGACGTCGCCACCCATTGGCACGCCTGCGAGATGACAACGCCTCTGGCGAGGGAAGCTCTCTCCACCGATTCACGACCAAGGAACCCGTCATGAACGTGCAAACGATGACCGCCCTCGACCTGTCCGGAAAGCGTGTGCTGATCCGCGAAGATCTCAACGTGCCGATCCGCGACGGTCAGGTGACCAGCGACGCGCGCATCCGTGCCAGCCTGCCGACCATCAAGGCGGCACGTGACGCCGGCGCACGCGTGATGCTGATGAGTCATCTGGGCCGCCCCACCGAGGGTGAGCCGGAAGACCAGTTCTCGCTGGCACCGGTCGCGACACATCTGGGCGAGCTGCTGGGCAGCCCGGTGCGCCTGATCAACGACTACCTCGACACGGCACCGGATGTCGCCGAAGGCGAGGTCGTGCTGCTGGAGAACGTGCGCTTCAACAAGGGCGAGAAGAAGGACGAGGAATCCCTGTCCCGCGCCTACGCCGCGCTGTGCGATGTCTACGTGATGGATGCCTTCGGCACCGCGCACCGTGCCCAGGCCTCGACCCATGGCGTGGCACGCTTCGCCCCGGACGCCTGCGCCGGCCCGCTGCTGGCCGCCGAGCTGGAAGCCCTCGAGAAGGCACTCGCCGCACCGCGTGCGCCGATGGTCGCCATCGTCGGCGGCTCCAAGGTCTCCACCAAGCTGGACGTGCTCAAGGCGCTGTCCGACAAGTGCCATCAGCTGATCGTCGGTGGCGGCATCGCCAACACCTTCATCGCGGCGGCCGGTTACAACGTCGGCAAGTCCCTCTACGAGGCTGACCTGCTCGATACCGCTCGCGCACTGATGGACAAGGTCGAGATCCCGCTGCCGACCGACGTCGTCGTCGCCACCGAGTTCTCCGACAAGGCCGAAGCCGTCGTGCGTGCCGTCGCCGACGTCCAGGACGACGAGATGATCCTGGATATCGGTCCGGAGACCGCCTCGCGCTTCGGTGCGCTGCTCAAGGATGCCGGCACCATTCTGTGGAATGGCCCGGTCGGCGTGTTCGAGATCGAACAGTTCGCCAACGGCACCGAGCAGCTGGCGATGGCCATCGCCGAGAGCGACGCCTTCTCCATCGCCGGCGGTGGCGACACCCTGGCGGCCATCGACAAGTACGATGTCGAGTCGCGCGTCTCCTACATTTCTACCGGTGGCGGCGCCTTCCTCGAATACGTGGAAGGCAAGGTACTGCCGGCCGTTGCGGCATTGGAAGCCGCAGCAAGCTGAACCCGCCTGTGTCCTCATTGGCGCAGGCTTAGAGTCACGGCCACAAGGTCGCTCCCCGTCAGCTGACGGGGGGCACCCGACGCTTCTCCACTCGATTCCTCAAAAAGACAGGTGATGTCATGGCATTGATCAGCATGCGCCAGATGTTGGACCACGCAGCCGAGTACGGATACGGCATCCCGGCGTTCAACGTCAACAACCTCGAGCAGATGCGCGCCATCATGGAAGCCGCCGATCACACCGATTCTCCGGTGATCGTCCAGGCCTCCGCCGGCGCACGCAAATACGCGGGCGCGCCGTTCCTTCGCCACCTCATCCTGGCTGCGGTGGAAGAATTCCCGCATATCCCGGTGGTCATGCACCAGGATCACGGCACCTCGCCGGCAGTCTGCCAGCGCTCCATCCAGCTGGGCTTCAGCTCGGTGATGATGGACGGCTCGCTGGGCGAAGACGGCAAGACCCCGACCAGCTACGAATACAATGTCGATGTGACCCGTCGCACCGTCGAGATGGCCCACGCCTGTGGCGTGTCCGTCGAAGGCGAGCTGGGTTGCCTCGGCTCGTTGGAAACCGGCATGGCCGGTGAAGAAGACGGCATCGGTGCCGAAGGCAAGCTGGACCACGACCAGATGCTGACCGACCCGGAAGAAGCCGCCGACTTCGTCAAGAAGACCCACGTCGATGCCCTGGCCATCGCCATCGGCACCTCCCACGGCGCCTACAAGTTCACCAAGCCGCCGACGGGTGACACCCTGTCCATCCAGCGCATCAAGGAAATCCACGCCCGCATCCCCGAGACTCACCTGGTGATGCACGGCTCTTCCTCCGTGCCGCAGGACTGGCTGGAAATCATCAACGAATACGGCGGCAAGATTCCGGAAACCTACGGCGTGCCGGTCGACGAGATCGTCGAAGGCATCAAGCACGGCGTGCGCAAGATCAACGTCGACACCGACCTGCGCCTGGCCTCTACCGGCTCCATCCGTCGCTTCATGGCGCAGAACCCGTCTGAATTCGACCCGCGCAAGTACCTGAAGGAATCCGTAAAGGCGATGCGCGACATCTGCATCGCCCGCTACGAAGCCTTCGGTGCCGCCGGTCATGGCAGCAAGATCGACCCGATCAATCTCGAAGCGATGTTCGAGCGTTACAACCGTGGCGAGCTGGACCCGAAGATCAACTGATCGGGCGGCACCCGCCAAGGCCTCCCTGCCCGCACGCGTGCGGGCAGGAAAGAAGAGAAAGGCGACCCATCGGGGTCGCCTTTTTTTATGCGCCTCAGGGTGCCAGCCTCTCGCGCACGCAGGTATCCTTTCGAGATTCCGTTTGGCATTGATCATTCATCACCGTATCGCAGGAGACATCATGGCCTCGCTCAAGGATCAACTGTCCGGGCTTGTCTATTCCACCGAACATGGCGCAACCTGCCCTGAGTGTCGGCGTGCCGAAGCCGAGTGCGAATGTGCCGACCTCGCCGAGCGTGAACGCCTGGCAAGCCTCGATGGCGTGGTGCGTATCCGTCGCGAGACCAGCGGTCGCAAGGGCAAGGGCGTGACCACCGTGAGCGGGATTCCGCTCGCCGAGAAGGAACTCAAGGCCCTGGCCAAGACTCTCAAGCAGCGGTGCGGCACTGGCGGCAGCCTCAAGGACGGCATCGTGGAGATCCAGGGCGATCACCGCGAGACGCTCAAGGCTGAACTCACGCGGATGGGCTATACCGTCAAGCTGGCCGGTGGCTGAACGCCTGCTGCGCGCACCTTTGCCTTCCATCTCGCTGCACAAGGGATTTCCATGCTGAACTTCATCACGCCACGCCGGCCTTCGGCTCGCACGCTCTCGCTCTCTGGCCTGCTGCTGGCCACGCTCGGGCTGGGTGGCTGCATGACCGGCCCGGACTTCACGCAGCTGGAGGCGCGCGTGGTGCCGCAGCAGGCCTTCACGGCACCGCCGGATGCGATGCTGGAAGTGCGCCTGGTGGATGTCTCCCGCGCCGACGCCGAGGCCGGACTGATTGCCAGTACCCGCTATGGCGGCCTGCGTGAAGGGCCTTTCCCGGTCAGCCTGCAGTACGATCGCAATGCCATCGAGGAAGGCCATCGCTATGCGCTGCAAGCCGATGTGCGCAGCGAGGGTCGCCTGTATTGGATCAATGACAGCGCGGTGCCGGTGCTGGGTGACGCCAGCACCTCACAGGGCGAGGTCGAGATCCCGCTCACGCCGCTGCCGCGTGCGCTGGGCCACTGATGGCGCGCTCGCCCGGCCCGATCAGTACGCTCGACTTGACCAGTACGCTCGACTTGACCAGTAGGCCCGTCTCTCACCGATAGGACACCCCAATGGATTGGCTGGAATACCTGTTACCTGTCTTCTTCCTTACCCCTCTGGGTGCCATCGCGCTGGTGGTGCTGGGCATGCGCGGCCTGCATGAGCGGCGCATCCAGTCGCCGCTGACCTGCCGCCAGCTGCGTGAACCGGGCCAGAGCCTGCGTGACCGTCTCGACGAGGCCTTCCAGGCGCTGTTTCTCGACGGGGCGCTCGGGCCGCTCATCACCTTGAGTCCGCTGGTCTATGGCATGGGGCGCATGGTGTTCGGCGAAGAGCAGAACTGGCTTGAGTGGGCCGCCTACGGCCTGGCCTGTGCGCTGCTGGTGCTGGTGTTCGCGCTGCGCCTGACGCGGCACTTCCAGCGCATCCGCAAGCTCAAGCTGGGGCTGGCCTGCGAGCTGTCCATCGGTCAGGAACTCGACCAGCTGATCCGCCCGGAACAGCTGACCAGCATGGTCTATCACGACGTGCCCGCCGATGGCTTCCATATCGATCATCTGGTGGTCACCCCCGCCGGCGCCTATGCCATTCGCACCAAGGCGCGCTCGCGGCCGCTGGATGCGCTGGGCGCACTCAAGGATGAGGTCAAGCTCAAGGATGGTCGCCTGTACTTCCCGGGCTATCGCGAGCGCAAACCACTGCGCGAGACACGTACCGCACGCGACTGGACGGCCGCCTGGCTGAAGCGTGAATGCGGTGTCGACGTGCCGGTGAAGGGGCTGCTGGCGCTGCCGGGCTGGCAGATCGTGCGCGAGGGGACCCAGCGCGAGAATGACCCCGAAGTCGTCAATGGTGAGGGCCTGGCCGAGTGGCTGAGCACCCATTGCATGGCTCCCGAAGCGGGTTGCCCGACCCTGGATGACGCCCTCAAGCAGCGCATCAACGAGGCGATTCTCGACCGCGTTCAGGCCGAGCGCCTCGCCACCAGTTGATCCTCTGCCATGCTCCGGCCCCTAGTAGCCTGGCAGCGCCGGACAAAGGCTTGCCAAGGCGCCCCGCCCGGCGTTAAATACGCGCCGGTCCAGCCTTGGCAACCTTATCGCGCTATCGCAATGATGGCGCTCTTGGCGACATATCCCGCATGAAACTCATCACCTTCGACGCTTTTCGTACCCTCGGCATTCCCGGTGTTCGTTATATCAAGCCGGAGCGCATGCTGGATCACCTCGACGAGATCCGCGCCGCCGATATCCTGCTGTTCCCCGAATACTGGCAGATCACCACCCTGGTCTACGGCCTCGGCAAACGCATCTTCCCCAGTCTGCCCAGCTACGCGATCGGCCACGACAAGGTCGAGCAGACGCGCGTCTTTCAGGCCATCTGCCCGGACAACGTGCCGCCGACCGAGATTCGCGGCGCCAGCCGTCAGGCAATCGACGATATCGAGGCGCGCTTCGGCTACCCGCTGATCGTCAAGGAAGTCAAAAGCTCGATGGGCGTCGGCGTGAAGCTGATCCAGTCGCGTGGCGAACTGGAAGCGCATGCGGCGGAGCATCCGGTGCTGTATGCCCAGCCGCGCCTGGAGATCGACCGCGATCTGCGCATCGTGGTGGTGGGTGGCGAAGTCATCACCGCCTACTGGCGCGTCACGCCGCTGGGCGGCTATCGCTCCAATGTCAGTCAGGGCGGCGAGACGGCCTACGACAATATTCCGGCGCCCGCCATCGCCCTGGCCCTGCACCTGGCCGAGGCATTGAGTGTCGATCATGCCGGCTTCGATATCGCGATGGTCGATGGCCATCCGCTCGTGTTCGAGTTCAACCGCCTGTTCGGCAATCAGGGCATCCCGGACAGCTCGCGGCGCATCGGTGCCGCCATCCTCCGCCATCTGGCGCTCGACAGCAGCGACAACGACCCGACGCCGCCGCTACTGACGCCGCGCCGAGTGCGCCGCGCGACACTCGAGGAAACCGGCTGACATCTTGCGGGCGTGCCACGCCTGCGCCCTTGCCTGCCCTGAACGACAAGACGCCGCCCAATGGGCGGCGTCTTGTCGTCTGGTACTGGCCGTTCAACCGGCCAGGCGGCTCATCTCCTCACAGGCGTGAGGGACGGCTGTGCGGGTCGCCTTCGATATGATCCTTGGGCGGGTCCTGCACCGGCTTGCCGGCGGCGGGAATGTCATCTTCCGGCAGATCCCATGAGCCCTCTTCCGTCCAGGGGTCATCTGCCGGGAATTCCTCGATGTTGATTTCCTTGACCGTGTAATCCGGCTGGTAGCGCAGGTCATAGTGCGCGGCACGCACGATGGAGATGCACAGCATCAAGGCCACTGCCAATAGCGGCACCCCCCCGATGATGGAGGCCGTCTGCAGGGTCTCCAGCCCGCCGATGAACATCAGCACGATGGGCATGAACGACAGGGCGAAGGCCCAGAACAGGCGATTCCAGCGCATCGGCTCTTCATCGACTTCCTTCTGGACCACAGCGGCCAGAATGTAGGAGATGGAGTCGAAGGTGGTCGCGGTGAAGATCAGCGCCAGCAGCGTGAAGGCGAAGATCACCACGTAGTCCAGCGGCAGCGTGTGCAGCATCGCGAAGATGGCCGCGGTCGGGCTCTGGTCATTGAGGATGGTGACCACGTCCAGCTCACCGGACAGCTGCAGGTAGAGGCCGTAGTTGCCCATCACCATGAAGAACAGGAAGCAGCCCATGGTGCCGAAGAACATCGAACCGGCGACCATGGCGCGGATGGTGCGGCCCCGCGAGATACGCGCGATGAACAGCCCCACGCTGGGCGCGAACACCAGCCACCAGGCCCAGTAGAAGATGGTCCAGTCCTGCGGGAAGTGCGTGTCCTCGAAGCCCTTGAACTCGGCGAACGGTTCAAGCCAGGTGGCCATGTGGATCAGATTGCTCATCACGCGGCCCAGCGCATCCAGGCCGGTATTGGCCATGAACAGGGTCGGCCCCGCGATGAAGATGAACAGCAATAGGCCTACCGCCAGCCAGAAGTTGATGTCTGACAGCAGCTTGATGCCCTTCTTGAGGCCCACGTAGGCGCTGTAGCCGAACAGGGCGGTACACACCAGCAGCACCACGATCTGCGTAGTCAGCGACTTGGGCACCCCGAACAGCTCATGCACCCCCTCGTTGATCATCGGCGCTGCCAGACCCAGGGTGGTCGCACCGCCGCCCAGCATGCCGAAGATGAAGCTGATATCGATCAGCTTGCCCAGCCAGCCATGCGCCAGCTTTTCACCCAGCACCGGCATCAGCGCCTCGGAAATCTTCAGCACGCTGTGATGACGCACGTAGTAGAAGTAGGCGATCGGCACGGCGGGAATCAGGTATATCGCCCATGCCAGCGGGCCCCAGTGGAAGATACCGTAGGCCGCGGCCCATTCCGCTGCCTCCGGTGTCTGGCCTTCCACATGGAACGGGGGCGACTGGTAGTAGTAGACCCACTCGATCATCGACCAGTACAGGATGGAGGCCCCGATACCGGCACAGAACAGCATCGCCGCCCACGACACGATGGAGAATTCGGGCTTCTCCTCGGCATCACCGAGCTTTATCTGGCCGATGTCGCTGAAGATGATGTAGATCATGAAGCCGCCGGCCCCCACGCCGAGCAGCAGATAGAGCACACCGAGCTTGCTGGTGACGAAGTTCTTGGCCGCCGATACCCACATCGCGCCCTGCTCGGGGAAGATGACCAGGGGCAGCGTCACTGCCAACAGCAGGAAGATCGAGCCGAAGAAGGTCGGCTTGTCGATCATGTCGAAGGGCTTTTCCGGCCGATCCCCCGCCGCCTTGGCGGATACCTTTCGGGTTTCCTTGCTCATATATAAGCCTCATTTATCGTTATTGCTATGCATGATAACAGCTTATCATGAGTGATTGCGATACACGCATCCCCACTGCGTACAATCCTAGTACAACGATCCAAGCGCCTACGTAAAGTTAATTTAACGCAAGCAAGTCATTTATTAGCGCATGGCAGGCCTTGGCGTTCAGGCCAAGAGAAGAGCAGGAAGCACGACGACAGGGCTGGCAGCGACAGGCAAATCAGCGGGAAAGGCACAGTCAGAACAGGCAGCGCAGAGGTGGATAGCAGCAGGAAAGAAGGCCCATAGGGGTAAGACGCAGGAAAAGCGGCAGATGTCAGACCGGACAGCAGGCCCCCACCAGGAAACAGCACGGCACCGCTGCCGCTCCCTGGCTGGAAATGATGAGGCTGGAAGTAATGAAGCCTGCAGTGATCAGGCTTGAGATGATCGGGCTGATGGTGCCTCGGGCTCAGTCGCCGCGCAGGCGCCCGCCCATCTCCTGGGCGAGATCCACCGCGAAGTGGTCCGTCATGCCGCCGATGAAATCGAGCATGCGCCGATAGCTGCGGTAGAGATCCCAGTCCTTGGTCGGCGTGTTCTCGCCGATCAATGCCAGCACACGTTGATGCTTGAAGCTGGAGCGCCCCTTGGTATGCAGCTCATGCGCAGCGCCGATGAAGGCCTCGAGCAGGATACCCAGCGTGGTGTAGGCGCCGATCTCCAGCTTGGCCTTGCGCTCGTTGCGGAAGATCTTCTGGCGCGCCAGATTCTTGGCTTCCCGCACGCCCCAGCCGAGGTCGGGGTGGCACAGGTCGAGCAGGTCTTCACTGAGCGTGCCGGCCAGCAGTTCCGTCTCGCGCTGCACGAAGGCCTCGGCGACATCATTGACGGCACGCTCCATCGCCGCGCCTCTCAGCGCCGCCACCTTGCGCCGCTGGGAGGTGCCGCGGGCGACCATCTCCTGATATTCGCGCGGCTCGCCACCGCTGATGCCGGTGAGAATCTCGAACACTTCCTCGAACTGCAGGATGCCCATCTCGAGGCCATCTTCCAGGTCCAGCAGCGCATAGCAGATGTCATCGGCGGCCTCGACCAGCCACGCCAGCGGGTGACGGCACCAGCGGCCATCGGCCCGTGCCAGCAACCCGCAGCGCTCGGCGACCTGATCCAGCAGCACGCGCTCGCTCTGATAACAGCCGAACTTGCCGCCCGCCGTGGCGTGCTCCACCGTCCACGGGTACTTGAGCAGCGTGCCCAGCGTCGCTGCCGTCAGGCGCATGCCGCCATGGAACTGGTTGTATTCGATCTGGGTGACGATGCGAAAGCCCTGGGCATTGCCTTCGTAGGTGAGCAGGTCCTCGCGCTCGGCATCGCTCAGCCCGGCCAGCCGACCGTGATCACTGGCGGCCTCGGCGGCGAACCAGTCACGGATGGCGTACTCCCCGGCGTGGCCGAAGGGCGGGTTGCCGATGTCATGCCCCAGGCAGCCGGTCTGGACGATGACGCCGAGATCCGACGGCGTGATCCAGTCGGGCAACTGCTCCTTGAGTTTCTCGCCGACCATCATGCCCAGCGAGCGGCCGACGCAGCCGACCTCCAGCGAGTGGGTCAGGCGCGTGTGGATATGGTCGTTGTCGGTCAGCGGGTGCACCTGGGTCTTGCGCCCCAGGCGACGGAAGGAGCCCGCGAACACGATGCGGTCGTGGTCCTTGTGGAAGGGAGTCCGCCCCATCTCACGCGATACGGTGCCCGGTGCGTCATGCAGGCGACTCGGTTCCAGCAGTCGCTCCCAGCTCATCGATGACATCAGGCAACTCCTTGGCAGGCGCCGAGTACTGGCGCCGGCGAGCAGATAACAGGTGAATGACGCGCATAAAAAAAGAGAACAGGGATTGTGGCACCCTGTTCTCCTTGTCTCCAGCCCGCTCAGGCCTTCCTCAACCCCGCTCAGGCTGTCCTCAGTCCTCGGCCAGCGCCGGCAGCAGCACCTTGAGCTTGCGGGTCAGGGTGTTGCGCCCCCAGCCCAGCAGCTCGGCGGCTTCACCCTTGCGGCCACCGGTATGCTTGAGGGCCGTCTCGATCAGGATGCGCTCGAAGTCGGGCACCGCCTCTTCCAGCAGATGAGTGTGGCCGGCGGCGAGTGCGCGGTCCGCCCACTCGCGGAAGGCACCACGCCAATCGCCGGAGGCCGCCTCGGTGCCGCTGGCATCGCGCAGCTCCGGCGGCAGGTCCTCGATCATCACTTCACGCCCCGAGGCCATCACCGTCAGCCAGCGACAGGTGTTCTCGAGCTGGCGCACGTTGCCCGGCCAGTCGAAGCGCGTCAGGTGTTTCTCCGCGGCCTCCGTCAGCACCTTGGGCTCGGTCGACAGCTCACGCGCGGCCTCGCCCAGGAAGTGGCTCATCAGACGCGGAATGTCTTCGCGGCGCTCCGACAGGCGCGGCAGATGCACGCGAATCACGTTGAGGCGGTGGAAGAGATCCTCACGGAAACGCCCATCCTCGACCAGCTTTTCCAGGTGCTGGTGCGTCGCGGCGATGATGCGCACGTCGACCTTGACCGGCGTGATGCCACCGACACGATAGAACTCGCCATCGGCCAGCACGCGCAGCAGGCGGGTCTGGGTCTCGGCGGGCATGTCACCGATTTCATCGAGGAACAGCGTGCCGCCATCGGCCTGCTCGAAGCGCCCGCGGCGCAGCGCCGTGGCGCCGGTGAAGGCGCCCTTCTCGTGGCCGAACAGCTCCGATTCCATCAGGTCCTTGGGAATCGCCGCCATGTTGAGCGCGATGAACGGCTTGGCGGCGCGCGGCGAGTGCTGATGCAGCGCCTGGGCCACGCGCTCCTTGCCGGTACCGGACTCGCCGTTGATCAAGACGGTGATATGCGACTGTGACAGGCGGCCGATGGCGCGAAAGACTTCCTGCATCGCCGGCGCTTCGCCGATGATTTCCTTGGTCAGCCCTTCCGGCACGGCAGCGGGCGCCTTGGATTCACGGGCATGTGCCACGGCGCGCCGTACCAGCGCCAGCGCTTCATCGACATCGAACGGCTTGGGCAGGTATTCGAAGGCGCCGCCCTGATAGGAGGCCACGGCGCTGTCGAGGTCGGAATGCGCCGTCATCACGATGACGGGCAGGTCCGGGTATTTCTCGCGCACGCGCGCCATCAGGTCCAAACCATCGGTTCCGGGCATGCGGATATCGGTGATCAGGACATCCGGGCACTGACGCATGATGCTGGCTTCGGCCTGATCGGCACGCTCGAAGGTTTCCACCTCGAGGTCGGGTTGTGCCAGAGCGCGCTCCAGCACCCAGCGAATGGCACGGTCGTCATCGACGATACAGACGCGGGCAGTCTCGCTCATGTGTGATCTCCAGAAGTGCCGGCTAGCGGAATGAGTAAACGGAATTCGGTATGGCCGGGGCGCGAGTCACACTCGATCAGCCCCTGATGCTGGTGCAGGATGCCCTGGGCGATCGACAGCCCGAGCCCTGAGCCTTCGGCGCGCCCCGAGACCATCGGGTAGAACAGCGTCTCGCGCAGGCTCTCCGGTATGCCGGGGCCGTTGTCGATGATCGCCAGCTCGCAGACCAGCCGGTGGCGCTCATGGCCCAGCGTGAACTGCCGGCGAGCGCGGGTCCGCAGCGTGATCTCGTAGGGAGCGGCGTCAGGCTGCGGTGAATCGGGCTGTGGCTGCTCATTGAGGGCCTGGGTGGCATTGCGCGCGATGTTGAGCACCGCCTGGATCAACTGACCTTCGTCGCCGATCACCTCCGGCAGGCTCGGGTCGTAGTCGGCGCTCAAGGTGATGGCGCTGCCTTCCGCCTGCAGCAAGGCCCGCACCCGCTCGGTCACCGCATGGACATTGACCGGCGCCTGCAGCGGTGGCCGGTTCGGCCCGAGCATGCGATCGACCAGATCACGCAGACGGTCCACCTCCTCGATGATGATGCGCGTGAACTCCACCATCTGCGGTTCGGGCAGATCACGTTCGAGAAGCTGGGCGGCGCCACGAATGCCGCCGAGCGGATTCTTGACCTCGTGCGCCAGACCACGCGTCAGCACCTTGACCGCCTCTTGGCGGGCGATCAGCGCTTCTTCGCGCGAGATCTGCATCAGGCGGTCACGCGGTTCTATCTCGACCAGCAGTTCATTGGCGCTGATGGGCGTCGCGGTGAAATCCACCGTCAGCGCTTCATTGGCCGCGTTGATGATCTCGGCCTCACGCTGGGTGTAGGGGTGCTGTTCCTCCAGCGCCTTGCGCAGCACATTGATCAGGGTGTCATCCAGCCCGGTCATGTTGTCGGGCGTACTGCCCTTCACACGCACCAGACTCACCGCCAGCAGCGTCTCCGCGGCGGGATTCATCCAGACCATCTGCAGCTGTGAGTCCAGCACCACCACGGCAGTGTTCAGGTGTTCGAGCAGTCGTTGATGCATGGGTTTGTTCGCCATCTGCAGTACGTCTCCCTGTTCTGCAATAACCGCGCCAGTCTGGTGCAGGCACCGAGAACACGGCGTCCGATGCTGTGCAACCATTTCTGGCTCCGCATATTGGCACCAAAATGGTGCAGGCGGAAAATCGCGCTCGAATCCGCGTCGCCTCACTTCGCTGCCAGGTGGCCCGACATCGACTGGCCCAGACACGAAAAAGCCGCCCGAAGGCGGCCTGTCAGCGAAGGAGAAACGCGCGAAGAAAGCAGGCCGCCCAGACGCTGCTAGCCACCGCCAGCATTGGCAGGGTTGTTGGGGTTGCGAGGCAGATTGACGCTGGCGCGCTGCACATAGACCACCTTCGGCTCGCTGGTCTGGCGCACGCGGCCGGTGGAATCCAGCAACTCCGCCTGGATGACATGCTTGCCACGCTCCAGCGCCGGCACCATGAAGACGGTGCTGTGCATGGCGGATTGAGACGGCGCACCGTCCACGGTCACGCGCACCTTGTCTTCCGGGCGCAGCTTGGGCTCGATCCCCAGGCGCACCGCCAGATTGCCCGCCTGCCCGGTCTGCAGCGTCTCCTCGTTGGACGGGCTCTGGATGGTGAAGGTGGTATAGCCACGGAAGGCCACATCCACCGCAGGCGCCCGGGTGCGGGTGCTCTCGCTGGATGAGGAAGAACTCACGCGCGACGGCGTGCTGCGTCGCGGCGGCAGGGATTCCGTCGACGGCACCACGCTGAGCGGCGTCAGCTGCACCTTGCTGCCGCCCGCAGGCTGATCACTGAAGACCACGTTGCCGTTGGCATCGACGTGACGATAGACCTGGGCCGCCTGTAGATCGAACGACAGGCTGGACAGCATCAGCGTCGCTGCCAGCAGCAGGCACTGCAGTGGCTCGGGGCGCGCTGCTGGCAGTGCACGCGAGTCAGTCGCGGGGTTCGCGACGCGCAGGGAGGATACGAAGGGCCACATCCGAAGATTCCTGAAGAGAGTCATGGGAGGCCAGAAGCCGCAGGCAGCTCCAGCGGGTTGAGTCTATCGACAGGCGATCCTGCAGCCTGATGACAAGGCTAACAAGTTACAAAGCTTACCGCGTTGATGCCAGCATTTGGGGCCTTCGACAAGATGCCTGTGTGCATTGACTGTCACGCAAGGCTACCACTGCGCCCTGCATATCTGTCATCAGCATGACCGATCTCAGGGAAAAGGATCAGGGGCAGAGCAAAGGAGCAAAGGATCAGAGCAAAGAGATAGAACGAAGCAGGACCATAATGACAAACAGGGCCACAACGAAAAACAGGGCCACACCTGTCGGTATGGCCCTGCTGTCGTCATCGTCCGGGAATGGCCTTCACCGGGAAGGCACTCCGTCAGATGGCGTGGCTAGCGAATGTCTGCCTCAACCTCTGCAGCGCTTGGACGCTGCAGTACTTGGGCGCTGTAGCACTTAGACGCTGTAATACATGTCGAATTCGAGCGGGTGAGTCGCCATGCGCAGGCGCTGGACGTCTTCGCCCTTCAGCTCGAGGTAGGCATCGATCATGTCGTCGGTGAAGACGCCGCCCTGGGTCAGGAACTCACGATCGCCGTCCAGCGCGGTCAGGGCCTGTTCGAGGCTCTCGGCCACGGTCGGGATGGACTTGGCTTCTTCGGCCGGCAGGTCGTAGAGGTTCTTGTCCATCGCGTCGCCCGGGTGGATCTTGTTCTTGATACCGTCAATACCGGCCATCAGCATCGCGGAGAAGGCCAGGTACGGGTTGGCCGTCGGATCCGGGAAACGCGCCTCGACACGCTTGCCTTTCGGGCTGGCGGTGTACGGGATACGGATGGAAGCGGAACGGTTGCGGGCAGAGTAGGCCAGCATGACCGGCGCTTCGAAGCCCGGCACCAGACGCTTGTAGGAGTTGGTGGACGCATTGGTGAAGGCGTTCAGGGCACGAGCGTGCTTGATGATGCCGCCAATGTAGTAGAGGGCCATTTCGGACAGACCCGCGTACTCGTCACCGGCGAACTGGTTGTCGCCATCCTTCCAGAAGGACTGGTGAACGTGCATGCCGGAACCGTTGTCACCGACCAGCGGCTTGGGCATGAAGGTCGCGGACTTGCCGTAGGCGTGAGCCACGTTGTGGATCACGTACTTGAGTTCCTGAACCTCATCGGCCTTCTTGACCAGGGTGTTGAACTTGACGCCGATCTCGTTCTGGCCGGCGTTCGCCACTTCGTGGTGGTGAACTTCGACTTCCTGACCGATGGCTTCCAAGGTGTTGCACATGGCAGCACGGATATCGTGGAAGCTGTCGATCGGCGGGACCGGGAAGTAGCCGCCCTTCAGACGCGGACGGTGACCCAGGTTGCCGCCTTCCGGCGTGGAATCGGTCGCCCAGGCACCTTCTTCGGAAGAGATCTTGAACATGGAACCGTTCATCTCGTTCTTCCAGTGCACTTCGTCGAAGATGAAGAATTCCGGCTCCGGACCGAAGAAGGCGGTGTCGCCCAGACCGGTGGACTTCAGGAATTCCTCGGCACGCTTGGCGACGGAACGCGGATCGCGCTCATAGCCCTGCATGGTGGCCGGCTCGATGACGTCGCAACGCAGCACCAGGGTGGTGTCTTCGGTGAACGGGTCGAGGAAGGCAGTGCCGTCGTCCGGCATCAGGATCATGTCGGATTCGTTGATGCCCTTCCAACCTTCGATGGAGGAACCATCGAACATCTGGCCGTTCTCGAAGAATTCCTCATCCACTGTACGCGCCGGGATGGAGACGTGCTGCTCCTTGCCCTTGGTGTCGGTGAAGCGCAGATCAACCCACTTGACTTCGTGTTCTTCAATCAGGGCAAGTGTCTTCTCAGCCATGGTAATTCTCCGATGGAGCCGGCGGCT
Organism: Cobetia sp. 1CM21F; assembly: GCF_023161745.1. Taxonomy (NCBI): domain Bacteria; kingdom Pseudomonadati; phylum Pseudomonadota; class Gammaproteobacteria; order Oceanospirillales; family Halomonadaceae; genus Cobetia; species Cobetia sp. 1CM21F. The sequence continues at coordinate 46,414 of NZ_JALNTQ010000004.1, forward strand.
CTGGTTACAGTTGGTGTCAGCGTTGTCTGGGGTTATTGCTCTATTTTGTAAGCCTTTTCTCTCATGGTCGGCGTCGTTATGCCAGCCATCAGACAGGATGCTCTAACAATGCAGCGAGCGTGCCAGAATGGCGCACGCCGCATCGCTCATTTCAGTAAGCTCATGAATATGCTGAAAAAAAACATCACCATCTTCATGCATGCACCACGAAAACCCGACCAAAGATGGGCCGACAAGGTGCAAAAATTCTTGCCGCGCAGTGCAGATTCATCATTTGAGTGCACCAAAAAACGCCATTGCTCCACATTGGTGCAAAACGCTGAATCCCGGGAATTTTTCCGCTCACACCCGATGATCACGTCAGCATCACATTGCGGTCATTTCTTTCTTTCATCCTCATGTTTGCCTCGACTCGCAAGTTTTTTTCATCCGCGACAAGGGCGCGGAAAAGACTTGAGAGACAACCATTTGGGCACTTCAGGCCAATTGAAGGCACTCGCTGACTCGCCTCGTGAATGCACGATGCTGGCAGGAGGCATGCCATGCCCCCTATAATGCGCCCCAAATCACAAGCGCCCGGTACGCGAGCGCCCATTTTCCGCACAGGTTCCCGTCGTGATCGAGAAACTTCGCAACATAGCCATCATCGCCCACGTTGACCACGGTAAAACTACCCTGGTCGACAAGCTCCTGAGTCAGTCTGGCACCCTGGACCGCAAGGCCGAGGGTCAGGAACGCATCATGGATTCCAACGACCAGGAAAAAGAGCGCGGCATCACCATTCTCGCGAAGAACACCGCGATCCAGTGGAACGACTACCACATCAACATCGTGGATACCCCTGGGCACGCTGACTTCGGTGGCGAAGTCGAGCGCGTGATGTCCATGGTCGATTCCGTGCTGCTGCTGGTCGATGCCGTCGATGGCCCGATGCCGCAGACTCGCTTCGTGACCCAGAAGGCATTCGCCCAGGGCCTGAAGCCGATCGTCGTCGTCAACAAGATCGACCGTCCGGGCTCTCGTCCTGACTGGGTCGTTGACCAGATCTTCGATCTGTTCGACAACCTGGGCGCGACTGACGAGCAGCTCGACTTCCCGATCATCTACTGCTCTGCCCTCAACGGCATTGCCGGTATGGATCCGGAAGACCTGAAAGACACCATGGACCCGATGTTCCAGTCCATCGTCGACATCGTCGAGCCGCCGAAGGTCGAGCTGGACGGTCCGTTCCAGATGCAGATCTCCGCACTGGACTACAACAGCTACGTCGGCGTCATCGGTCTGGGTCGCATCAAGCGCGGCGCTGTCAGCCCGGGTCAGCAGGTTTCCATCATCACCAAGGAAGGCGCTGTCCGTAAGGGCAAGATCGGCCAGGTCATGACTCACATGGGTCTGGACCGCGTGCAGACCGACAAGGCGACTGCCGGCGACATCGTCTGCATCACCGGTATCGAGAACCTCGCGATCTCCGACACCATCTGCGACACCGCCACTGTCGAGGCGCTGCCGCCGCTGACCGTCGATGAGCCGACCGTCTCCATGACCTTCCAGGTCAATGACTCTCCGTTCGCCGGTCAGGACGGCAAGTTCGTCACCAGCCGCAACATCCGTGAGCGTCTGGACCAGGAACTGATCCACAACGTCGCACTGCGCGTCGAACAGGGCGAGACTCCGGAGAAGTTCGTCGTCTCCGGTCGTGGTGAGCTTCACCTCTCCGTTCTGATCGAATCCATGCGTCGTGAAGGCTTCGAGCTGGCCGTGGGCCGTCCGGAAGTCATCATCAAGGAAATCGACGGCAAGAAGCAGGAGCCGTACGAAGAAGTCATCATCGACTGTGAAGAGCAGCACCAGGGCTCCATCATGGAAGAGCTGGGCTACCGCAAGGGCGAGCTGACCAACATGAACCCGGATGGCAAGGGTCGTGTGCGTCTGGACTTCATCATCCCGTCTCGCGGTCTGATCGGCTTCCGTGGTCAGTTCCTGACCCTGACCTCCGGTACCGGCATCCTGACCAGCCGCTTCGATCACTACGGTGATCTGAAGGAAGGCGCAGGCGTCGAGCGTCGCAACGGCGTCATGATCTCCATGGTGCCGGGCAAGGCGCTGTCCTACGCCCTGTACACCCTGCAGGAACGTGGCAAGCTGATCATCGGTCACGGTACCGAAGTCTATGAAGGCATGCTGGTCGGTATCCACAACCGCGCCAACGACCTGGTCGTGAACCCGACCAAGGCCAAGAAGCTCGATAACATGCGTTCTACCGGCAACGATGAAAACATCGTGCTGACGCCGCCGATTCGCTTCACCCTGGAACAGGCGATCGAGTTCCTGGATTCCGATGAGCTGGTGGAAGTCACTCCGCTGCACATCCGTATCCGCAAGAAGTACCTGAAAGAGAACGAGCGCAAGCGCGCCAGCAAGTAAGCTGGCCCAGCCTGCCCCCTGCCTGATGGCAGGGGGAGTGCTCAAACGCAAAAGACCCGCCAACTCGGCGGGTCTTTTGCGTTTGAGCACTTTTCGCTGTTGCCGCAAAGGACAGCATGACCATCTCTCTAATACTTATGAATGTCATTGCAGGAAGTGCGTCGCTATTAGGGCTCGCAGAATAAGGGAACTTTGCGCGATACCTTGGCCTGAGGCATCTCTAACACTTAAATGAGGGTTATATGAGGCATATTCGTGTTGCGCATATAGCGTCTTCATTCAGAGCATGCCACACGCGGCCAACGCCCCTGCGCAACGTAATGTCTTGATCTGTTGATAGCGCGCAATCACACGTCACCGAGCGAGGATAAATCGTCGAATTCTAATGATGCGTCGCGTTTGGACGACGCAAAAACGAGACGTCGATGCGCAGTCACTAGGGTCAACGCAACGGAGCAGGTATCTTCTGCCGGAGCTTTCTTTATGCATATCCTGCAGTTAACGAAGACTTGTTCGCCACACGCCACCCGGAGCAGGGTCCTCTTACCGATCCTCGTGAGCACTCGCCATGTGTCGCCATTGCCAAGCCAGGTGTGTGCAATGCGTCACGAATACGCTCCAGAAGACCCGTATGAAAGGATTCAGCAATGAGCATCAAGCAACGCCTCGAAGTCCTGCCATGGGACACGCTGGCGCGTTACCGCCTGATCGAGATCATCGCCTTGTGGGAGGGGCGAGTCACTTCGCGTCATCTGGGCAACGCCTTCGGTATCGCCAGACAGCAAGCCTCGCGCGTCATGAAGACCTACCGCGAGACGGTCGCCGAGAACAATCTCGAGTATGACCCCGTCATCAAGGGCTACCGTCCGTCGGCGAATTTCTGCCCCATGCTGACGCGGGGTGAGGTCGATGAATACCTGCAATTGCTGGGCAATCACGACAATCTGAATCCGCATTTCACCGGGTTGGGGCTAGGCCAGGCAAACACCGAGGCCCTGCGCCTGCCGTCACGCAGCGCCAGTCCGCCGGTGGTCAGGGCCTTGATTGAAGCCGCCAGTCAGGGCGCACGCCTCGAGGTGACCTATGCCTCTCTCAACTCTCCCCAGGGGGAGGAGCGCATCCTGTGTCCGCATACGCTGGTCTACGCCGCTGGCCGCTGGCATGTGCGCGCCTTCTGCGAGAAGAACCGGGCTTTTCGTGACTTCGTGCTGTCTCGATTCCGTGCGGTGCCGGAGCTGTTCGGTGAAGCCCTCGAAGGCAGCCAGCGCGAGTGCGATGAAGGCTGGGAGACGCGCGTCACCTTGAAGCTGGGCGCCGACCCGCGCCTGACGCCCGCCGAGCGCGGCCTGATAGAACAGGACCACGGCATGGTGGATGGCGAGCTGCACCTGCCGACACGCGGCGCCCTGGTGCAGTACGTCCTGCGCGAGCTGGGCATCAATCCGGACCATCTGGAAGAGTCTCCGCGCGCCCAGCAGCTGGTCGTGCTCAATCGCGACGAGATCACTGACTGGCTGTTCGTCAGCTCCAGCGCCTGACGCGGGAGTGAGCGGGTCAGTCCTCGCGCTGACCTCAGTTGCCTGAATGGGCTATCCATCGCCGAGCGAAGTTTATATGATGACTTCTGCACACAGTCCTTCGCCCTTCCCGGCGGAGGGCTGTTTTTTTGGTGTCCAGCAAGGCCTTGCTCGCAAGGGGCTGACACCACGACTGACAGGAGGTCTCATGGCCACACTTCCCTCGATCATCATCAATCGTCTGGACGCCGAGCGCCTCGAGCGCCTGATTGATCACGTTGCCGCCGCCGACCGTCAGGTGGCAGAACAGCTTGAGGATGAGCTGGAGCGCGGCGAGGTCGTCGAGCCTCACGAGGTGCCCGCCGATATCGTCAGCATGAACAGCCGCGTGGAGTTCACGGACCTGACCCGCCAGCAGACTCTGGTGCGTACGCTGGTCTATCCGCATGCGCTGCCCGGCCAGCAGGATGGCCTGTCGGTGCTGGCGCCACTGGGAGCTGCCCTGCTCGGCCTCAAGGTCGGTAGTCTCATCGAGTGGCGGCTGCCGGATGGCAGCCTGCACGAGGTGCGTATCGAGGCGCTGCATTACCAGCCGGAAAGTGCCGGCGACCTACACCGCTGACAGCGCCTAGCGCATCAGCAGGCGGCGGATAAGACCATGGATGGCGCGCGCTGTCGGCCCGTCGGCATAGGGCGGATACATCAGCCGCGCGCCATTCATGCGCCCCTTGGCGAAAATTCCCTTGGCCTTGCTGAACGTCTGGAAGCCTTCCTTGCCATGATAATGGCCCATCCCGGATGGCCCGATGCCGCCGAACGGCATGTCATCCTGCGCCACATGCAGCAGGGTGTCGTTCAGACACATTCCGCCCGCATGCGTGCCTTCGGTGACGCGCTGCTGTTCGTGCTTGTCGTGGCCGAAGTAATACAGCGCCAGCGGCCGGGGCCGAGCGTTCACATAGGCCATCGCGACGGATAGCGTATCCGCCGGTGCCTCCAGCAGCGTGTCCTTCACACTCGTCTCGCCCTCCGCCTCATCCGCTGCCCCCGGATCCGCCAGGCCGACGATCGGCAGCAGCGGGCCGAAGATTTCCTCCTGCATCACGCGCATCTCATCCGTCACATCGAGCAACGCCAGCGGCGGCATCAGACGCTTCTCGACCAGCTCAGGGTCATTCCAGTCGGGACTGTCGACCAGAGGCCTGAGTGTCGCGCCCTTCGCCAGGGCGTCCTCGAGCACCTCTCGCAAGCGCTGGTACTGACGCTGATTGATGATGCGCGAATAGTCCTGCGTCTCGCAGAAGCGCGGATAGAAGCGCTGGAAGGCCTCACCCAGCGCCGTGACCAGCAGCGAGACCTGGTCCTCACTGCACAGCACGTAGTCCGGCGCGACGCAGGTCTGGCCGGCGTTCATGCCCTTGCCGAAGGCCAGCCGCCCCGCCGCTTCACGACGCTGCGCCTCATCCGCCATCAGTTCACGCGACATGATCACCGGCGACTTGCCGCCCAGCTCCAGCGTCACGGGGGTCAGGTTGTCCGCCGCGGCGCGCATCACATGCTTGCCGACCGCCGTGCTGCCGGTGAACAGCAGATGGTCGAAGGGCAAGGCCGAGAAGGCCGCCGCCACATCGGCCTCACCGATCACCACGGCCACCTGCACCTCATCGAAGGCGTCGAGCAGCATCACGCGCAGCGCCTCGGCGGTCTCGGGGGTGAACTCGCTCATCTTGATCATCACCCGATTGCCGGCACTCAGGGCGCTGATCAAGGGGCCGATCGCCAGATAGAGGGGATAGTTCCAGGGCACGATGATGCCGACCACGCCCAGCGGCTGATAGACGACGCGCGCAGAGGCCGGCTGGAAGGCGGCGCTGACATGGCGCTTCGAGGGCTTCATCCAGCCCTTCAGGTGACGGCGTGCATGACGAATGCCTTCGTAGCTCGGCACCAGTTCGGCCAGACGCGTCTCATGGGCGCTGCGGTGGCCGAAATCGGCGCTGATCGCCGCGATCAGGGCCTCTTCGTGTGACTTGAGCGCATCACGCAGCGAGGTCAGCCAGGCCTGGCGCTCGTTGGCGCTGGGCATCGGCGACAGGCCGTAGGCGGCGCGCTGGTCTTCCAGCAGCGCCTGCATGCGCGTGATTTCCCGGGTGGCAGTCTCGCTGGCCTCATTAGACGAGCCAGCAGGCGAAGCAGCAGATTCAGGCGAAGCAGGATCAACAGGGGCGGCAGTCGTCATGAGAACATCCAGTGAGGGCCGGCGAAGCCAGCAGCGAAGGCAGACAGCCACGAGTATGGCGTACCAGGCGACAGCGACCCGCGCGAGCAGAAGCGCCGGCGTAGCTCATCCCGTTTTAGAACACTCGTTTGATGACGTCAAAGAAAGTCGCCTGCGCCGCTGGTGCACGCCTCAATGCAAAAAGCCCCCGCACCGTGAGGTACGAGGGCTTTTCGGGTGTCGGCCGGCGATGGCGCCGGTGACGGGAATTCGTTGGCGCGCCCAGCAGGATTTGAACCTGCGACCCCTGCCTTCGGAGGGCAGTACTCTATCCAGCTGAGCTATGGGCGCGCATGCCAGGGTTGCAGTGAACCGAGGCGCGCTTATGGTAACGTCTTGATTCTACGATGTCGAGATATCCCGCCAGCCACGCGGTTGCTGCGCCTCCGGCGAGCGCTATACTGGCTCGATACACAGCCCCAAAAGGTGCACGCCATGCAAGCTCGCCGGCCAGCCGCTTTTCCCCTCAAGCGCTCTTCCCTGTCACTCTCATTGAGCGCGATGCTGTTCAGCATGCTTGTCAGCGCGTCCACACAGGCTGCAGACAACTCCCGCGAGGCAATTGCCGAGCGACTCAAGCCGGTGGGCGAGCTATGCGTGAAGGGCGATGCCTGCGCCGGTGATGGCTCGGCAGCGAGCTCGCAGCCGGCGGACAGCGGCGCTGGCGGACAAGCCAGTGCCGCCAGCGCGATAGACGGCGAGAAGGTCTACGGTGGCATCTGCATGGCCTGTCACACCACTGGCGCCGCCGGTGCCCCGCGCCTGGGCGAGGCCGGCGACTGGGAAGGCCGTCTCTCCAAGGGCGACGAGACGCTCTACACCCACGCCATCGAAGGCTTCAATGCCATGCCGGCCAAGGGCGGCAACCCGGCGCTTTCCGATGAGGAAGTGAAGGCCGCGGTGGATTACCTGCTCGACTCCGTGCGCTGAGTCTCAGCGCACAGTACCCGACAGTAAACATCAGCCCAGCAGCGAACGCAGGCCCGCGATGGCATCCCGCCCGCGGGCCACTTTCTTCTCCTGATCCTGCGGCTTGTCGGCCCGCCCTTCCCACTCGAGGTCTTCCGGGGGCAGCTCATCCAGGAAGCGGCTCGGCACGCAGTCCATCATCTCGCCGTAGGTCTTGCGCTGGCGCGCCAGCGTCAGCACCAGGGTGCGCCGTGCCCGCGTGATGCCCACATAGGCGAGACGGCGCTCCTCCTCCACTGTCTCCATCTCGATGGAGTTGCGGTGCGGCAGCAGGTCTTCCTCCAGCCCCAGCACGTAGACATGCGGAAACTCCAGGCCCTTGGAGGCATGCAACGTCAGCAGCTGCACGCGGTCGGAGTCATCTTCCTCGGCCTGCTGCTCGAGAATGTCGCGCAGCACCAGGCGTGAGATGGCCGCCGCGACATCGCCGGTCTCGGTATCGCCGATCATCGCCTCGCTGCCCTCCAACTCCTCCACCTCTTCCTGCGGATTGCCGCTGATCGACTTCTCGAGCTGATCGACCAGAATCCAGACGTTGGCCATGCGCCGCTCGGCGATCTTGGGCGCACTGGCGTTTTGATACAGCCAGCCTTCGTAATCCACCTCGCGGAACAGCTCACGGATCGCGCTGATCGACTGGCCGGCGTCCATCTCGCGGCGCACGCGGTCCAGCGTGTGGGTGAAGCGGCCGAGGCGGTCCAGCGCCCGCTCGCTCAGCTGCTCGCGCAGGCCCATCTCGCTGCAGGCGGCGTAAAGCGACACGCCACGCCCGGTGGCGTAGTTGGCCAGCTTCTCCAGCGTGCCCGGCCCGACCTCACGCCGCGGCACATTGACGATGCGCAGGAAGGCGTTGTCGTCTGCCGGATTGATCAGCAGACGCAGGTAGGCCATCGCGTCCTTGATCTCGTTGCGCCCGAAGAAGGAGGTGCCGCCGGAGAGCTTGTAGGGAATCTGGTAGTGCTGCAGCTTCAGCTCCAGCAGGCGCGCCTGGAAGTTGCCGCGATAGAGCACCGCGAAGTCACGCCATTCGGCGCCTTCCTTGATGCGCCGCGTGAGGATCTCGCCCGCCACGCGCTCGGCCTCGGCCTCCTCGTTGCGATTCATGATGATTCGGATCGGGTCGCCATCGCCCATCTGCGACCACAGCGTCTTGTCGTAGACGTGGGGATTGTTGGCGATCAGGGTGTTCGCCGCGCGCAGGATGATGCCGGTGGAGCGATAGTTCTGCTCCAGCTTGATCAGGTTCAGGCGCGGGAAGTCCTCACCGAGGGTGACGAGGTTCTCGGGGCGCGCGCCGCGCCAGGCGTAGATCGACTGGTCATCGTCGCCCACCACCGTGAAGGTCTGGCGCTCCTGCATCAGCATCTTCACCAGCAGGTACTGGCTGATGTTGGTGTCCTGATACTCATCGACCAGCATGTAGTGGATGCGCCGCTGCCAGCGCGCCAGCACCTCGGGGTGATCACGGAACAGCACCACCGGCAGCAGGATCAGGTCATCGAAGTCGACCGCGTTGTAGGCCTTGAGATGCCGGTTGTATGCCTCGTAGATCACCGCGGCGTACTGGGCGTCTTCATCCTCGGCATGCGACAGCGCCGCCCCGGGCAGGATCAGGTCATTCTTCCAGGTGGAAATCTGGCTCTGCACCGCGTTGATCTGCTCGGCGTCGGTGTCGGCTTCCTTGTGCATCAGCTCCTTGATCAACACCTTGGCGTCATCGGTGTCGAACAGCGAGAAGCCCGGCTTGTAGCCCAGCGTCTTCAGCTCACCGCGGATGATGGTCAGGCCGAGGGTGTGGAAGGTCGAGACGATCAGCCCGTGGCCCTCGCGGCCCTTGAGCATCTTGCCGACACGCTCCTTCATCTCGCGCGCCGCCTTGTTGGTGAAGGTCACGGCGGCGATGTTGCGTGCCTTCATGCCGCATTCCTGCACCAGATAGGCGATCTTGGTCGTGATCACGCTGGTCTTGCCTGATCCGGCACCGGCCAGCACCAGACAGGGGCCATCGATGGCGCGCACGGCTTCCTGCTGGCGGGGGTTGAGCTTGGCGAGGCGATCACGGATCTCGGTCATCACGGTGTCCTGCTGGGCGAAGAAAGGGAGCGGAAATGCATCTCACGCGGGCGATGGTCGATCAATCGAGGCCTGGCCGGTCAATCGAGGGCTGGCCGATCAATCGAGAATTGCGGCGCCAGCGAAATCCAGCTGACGCCAGCTTTCATAGACGACCACGGCCACGGCATTCGACAGGTTCATGCTGCGGCTGTCGGCCAGCATCGGCAGGCGCAACACCTGCTCGCGGGGCAGGCTGTCGAGCATCGCCTGTGGCAGGCCGCGGGTCTCGGGGCCGAATACCAACGCATCACCGGCCTGGAAGCTGGCCTCATGCGGCGCGGTGCGACCGCGCGTGGAGAGCGCGAAGATACGCGCAGGCTTCACCGCTGCGACGAAGTCATCGAGGCTGACATGGCGCTGCACACGTGCCCACTCATGATAATCGAGACCGGCACGGCGCAGGCGCTTGTCATCCAGCTCGAACCCCAACGGCTCGATCAGATGCAGGCGGTAACCGGTATTGGCACACAGCCGGATGATGTTGCCGGTATTGGGCGGAATCTCGGGCTGATAGAGCACGATATCGAGCATGAGCAGACTCGCGGCAGAAGGCGAAAACAGGGGGTTGGCCGGCGATGCTCACCTGGCCATGACAACGCAAAGCGGGCCCCGAAGGGCCCGCCATCTTACCGCAATGCGTGACTCACGCGGAGCACGCGTTGCCGAGAACCCGCCTCAGAACTGCAGACGCATGCCGACCAGCGGGCCGGAATCCAGCGTGCGTTCGTCACGGTTCTCGAAGTCGGCCTTCACCTTGCGGTAGCCGACATAGCCTTCGACGTTGTCGATGACCTGATACCGTGCGCGCAGGCCGTATTCGTAGCTGTGCTCGAGGTCGTTGCTGGTCGCGACGTCCGGGGTCACGTAGCCGTAGCCACCCAGCGAGACGCGCGGTGCGCCCGGCAGGTAGTAGTAGCCGTAGCCGCCGAGACCCAGACCGCCGCCGTCACCGTGGTCGGTGTCGTACTGGCTCCAGCGTGCGCCGAGGCCCACGTCGTATTCGCTGGTGCGCTCGGTGCCCAGCAGCTGGACGTGACCGGCCGTGACGTCATCGTGGTCATCGCTGGACAGGATACCGCCGCCAAGCTGGACGCCATTGCCGATCTCGCCATTGATTTCGCCCTGAACGGCTTCACTATTCAGGTTGAGGTCAGCGTTGCCGGCCATGGCCGGGGCGGACAGACTGGCAGCGAGGATGGCTGCCGAAAGGCCGAGAATGTTACGGTGAGCTGTCATGTATGCACCTCTGTACGTGACTGGGAAGGTAATGCTGCGCGGGTCATGAACGCTCTCAGGCGCCCTGGAGACCGTATTGCGCACGGTAGTCGCGAATCGCGACCGCATGCCCAGACAGTTCCTGCTGTGCGTATTGTTCCAGATATTCGAGCACCTGGTCGAGCGTCACGATACTGACCACGGGCATGGAGAAACGTGCCTCCACTTCCTGAATGGCGCTGTTCGCCTTCAGGCCTCCCTGACCATCGGGAGCGCGCTCCTGACGGTCCAGTGCGATCACGACGCCCGCCGCCTTGGCACTCTCGGCGTGGATGATCTCCATCACTTCGCCGATGGCGGTGCCGGCGGTGATGACATCGTCGATGATCATCACGCGGCCTTCGAGGGGCGCGCCGACCAACGAGCCCCCTTCACCGTGGGTCTTGGCTTCCTTGCGATTGAAGGTGAACGGCATGTCACGATCATGATGATCAGCCAGCGCCACGGCCGTCACGGCACCCAGCGGGATACCCTTGTACGCCGGGCCGAACAGCACATCGGCCTCCAGGCCTGATTCGACGATGGCACGCGCATAGAAGCGTCCCAGACGCGCCAGGGCCTGTCCGGAGCGGAATAGACCAGCATTGAAGAAGTAGGGGCTCACCCGCCCGGACTTGAGCGTAAACTCGCCAAACCGCAGCACGTCCTGCTCGATGGCAAACTCAATGAACTCCCGCTGGTAGTCCTGCATCCGATATCACCTTTGAATTCGTTAGCCATTTACCAAATCGTCTAAAGCTCGGGTATCATACAGGCGCGACGAACCAGGGACCACGTATGAAAATCGCTACAGTTAACGTCAATGGTATTCGAGAAGCGGTCAGCCGCGGCTTCCTCGACTGGCTTGCCAGTCAGGACGCCGACGTCGTCTGCATCCAGAACCTCAAGGCCAAGAGCTTCGAGCTCGACGACAGCATCCTCTACCCGGAAGGGTACGAAGGCTACTTCCTGGACGCCGAAAAAGACGGCTTCTCAGGGGTTGGCCTCTATTGCCGCCAGATTCCCAAGGCCATCATGTATGGGCTGGGCTTCGAGCAGTGCGATAACGAAGGCCGCTACCTGCAGGCCGATTACGACCGCTTCAGCATCTGCTCTTTCCTGATGCCTGACGGAAGTGATCCGGCTGCCAAGGGCGCCTTCATGGAGCAGTATCAGGAATACCTCAGCAAGCTGCGCCGCAAGCGTCGTGATTACATGATCTGCGGCACCTGGCATGTGGCCCACAAGACTGTCGACCTCGCCAACTGGTCCGACAATCAGATGACGCCGGGCTTCAAGCCGGAAGAACGCGCATGGATGGATCAGGTCTTCGGCCCGATCGGCTTCATCGACGCCTTCCGCGAAGTCAACCGCGATGCCGACCAGTACTCCTGGTGGCCAGCGCTGGACAGTGACCAGCCGCGCGCCCGTCAGGAAGGCTGGCGCCTCGACTATCAGGTCATCGACCCGAACCTGCGTCGTCACATCAAGGACGCCTGGATCGACACCGATGCCACCTTCAGCGAGTTCGCACCGGTCATCGTCGAGTACGACCTCGAGCTGTGATGCACGCTGTCACCCCTTGAGCGTTCGGCCTCGGGCCACCCTGCCAGTCGCATGATGTGCCTTCGGGCACTGACGAAAACGCCCCCACCGCTTGCGCGATGGGGGCGTTTTCTGTCTGGCATCAAGCGCTCATGTCGCAGAACTCATGACATGACACTCACGACACAGCACTCATGACATGGCACTCATGGCACAGCGGCCGTGCCGCAGGGCTCAGGCGTCGGCCGGCATGCCGAGTGCGGCGCGCTGCGCGGCGAACAACTGCTCACCGGTGCGCTCGGCGAGATCCAGCAGGGCATTGAGCTCGGCGCGATCGAAGGCCGCGCCTTCGGCCGTGCCCTGCACCTCGATCAGCCCCTTGCCTTCGGCCATCACGACATTCATGTCGGTATCGGCCTTGCTGTCTTCCGGGTAGTCGAGATCGGTGACCGGCACACCCTTGTAGATGCCGACCGAGACGGCGCTGACCAGACTCACCAGCGGGTCGGTCTTGATCTTGCGCTCACGCTGCAGGCCCTGCAGCGCATCCACCAGTGCCACACAGCCGCCGGTGATCGCCGCGGTACGCGTGCCGCCATCGGCCTGCAGCACATCGCAATCGATGGTGATGGTGTATTCGCCCAGCTTCTTCAGGTCCACCGCGGCGCGCAGCGCACGGCCGATCAGACGCTGGATCTCCACCGTGCGGCCACCCTGCTTGCCACGCGCCGCTTCACGATCATTACGGGTATGGGTCGCACGCGGCAGCATGCCGTACTCGGCGGTCAGCCAGCCCTTGCCGGAACCGCGCAGCCAGCGCGGCACGCCCGCCACGACAGAGGCGGTACACAGCACGCGGGTCTCCCCGAACTCCACCAGCACCGAACCCTCGGCGTGACGAGTGAACTCACGGGTCAGGCGGATCTCACGCGGCTGCTCCGGGGTACGGCCACTGGGACGGGTCACGTTGGCTTCGCTCATGGGGATTCCTTGTTGCAGTATTCGGGAGGCCAGAGTCTACACGCCGCAGCCACGGGCGACGACCTTCGCGCCGCGCGGGCCAGACCTGCTCCTGATCACTGGGCGCTCAAGAGCGGCACGCGTACACTTCAGGCTATCAGCGCGGTCGCTCATGCGCCGCCCCTCTTCTGACAGCCAACCGACAAGGAGCACGTCATGGTCCACAGCATGACCGCCTTCAGCCGCCAGACCCATGAAGCCGACTACGGCACCCTGACGCTGGAGCTGCGCTCGGTGAACCAGCGCTATCTCGAACCGCACTTCCGCCTGCCTGACAGCCTGCGCGAACTCGAAAGCGCCTTCCGCGAAGGCCTGCGCAAGCGCCTCAACCGCGGCAAGGTCGAACTCACGCTGCGCTTTGACGCCGAAGCCGGTGCCGACAGCCTCGCCGTCGATGCCAGACGCCTGGGTGAACTCAGCCGCGTGCTCGCCGAAGTCGGCCAGCACTGCCCGGACGCCCCGCAGCCCTCACGCCTCGCCCTGCTCGACTACCCCGGTGTGCTGGTGCGCGAAGGCGCCGATCAAGAGCGCATCAAGGCCGATGCCCTCAGCCTGTTCAAGCGCGCACTGGACGAGCACATCGAAGGCCGCGCCCGCGAAGGCGAACGCCTCGCCGAGCTGATCAGCGCACGCCTCGATGGCGTCGACACCCACGTCGCCGAAGTCCGCCGCCTGATGCCCGACATCCTCGCCCGTCAGCGCGAGAACCTGCTCGCTCGCCTCGAAGAAGTCCGCGCCACCCTCGACCCGCAACGCCTGGAAGCCGAACTGACCCTGATGGCCCAGAAGGCCGACGTCGACGAAGAGCTGGACCGCCTCGACACCCACGTCAGCGAAGTCCGTCGTCAGCTCACCCAGAAAGGCCCCATCGGCCGCCGCCTCGACTTCCTGATGCAGGAACTCAACCGCGAAGCCAACACCCTCTCCTCCAAGTCCGTCGTTGCCGACACCACCCGCTGCGCCGTCGAGCTCAAGGTGCTGATCGAGCAGATGCGCGAGCAGATTCAGAATATCGAGTGATATCCCGCCAAAGGAGTTAGCTGGATGAGCAGACCCGAACCATGGAGTGGTGAAGAAGTCACAGCGATTGTCGAAACGTACAAGAAGATGCTGGTTGCAGAACTTTGCGGCCAGCATTACGTGAAAACGGACCACAATCGTGAGCTTGCCGAGAAATTAAATAATCGCTCAAAGGCTTCTATCGAATTTAAGCATCAAAATATCAGTGCCGTGCTGCGCGATGCCGACTGCCCCTATATCAACGGCTACAAGCCGATGAGTAACTATCAGGGCATGCTGGTCGATGTTGTTGAGCGCCACCTACTGCGTACTGAGCTATTCGATCAGGCAGCACGCAATGCAGCAGACCGGCCTGTCATTGATGCGCCGGCCCCCAAAGATACCTCCATCATTGTCACGCCACCGCAATCCAAGGCACCTCAGACCAGCGTGCAAGAAGCCAAGCAGGGTTACGCGACGCCCACGCCGGTTAAGCGCGACTACCTGGCGCGAGAAGCCCGCAACCATGCACTGGGGAGTGCCGGCGAACGCTTTGTGGTGGCCTTTGAGAAGATGCGCCTCAGAAAAGAAGGCCACACATCGCTGGCCGAGAAGGTCGAGCATGTGGCGGAAACCCAGGGCGATGGCTTGGGCTATGACGTCCTGTCCTTTGATGCGGATGGACGAGAGCGTTGGATCGAGGTGAAGACGACGGTATTTGCCAAAGAGTGCGCTTTTTTCATCACGCCAAATGAACTCAAGTGCTCGCAAGCCAATCCTGAGCACTACCATCTTTTCCGCATCTTTAGCTTCTTAACCCAGCCCAACATGTACTGCTTGAGGGGCGACCTCTACCCGCAATTGACGCTCAATCCGCAAAGCTATCGCGCGCACCTGCTGTGAATGTCTGGCGCCCGCCGCTCAGCAATTGAAACTCTGCCCGACAGCCACCATCTTGTTTCCACCCCTCGACTGAGGGCTTTTCCGCTCAAGGAGTCAGGCATGTCTATCGAACAAGTGCTGTACCGTGCAGAAGCCACTACCACTGGGGGTCGTGAAGGCAAGTCGCGTTCTTCCGATGGGGCGCTGGATGTCACCCTGAGCACGCCGAAGGAGCTGGGCGGTGGTGGCGGTGAAGGCACCAACCCGGAGCAGCTGTTCGCGGCGGGTTACTCTGCCTGCTTCATCGGTGCCATGAAGCACGTGGCCAGCACTGACGGCGTGACGCTGCCGGAAGGCCTGGAGATCACCGGCAAGGTGGGCATCGGCCAGATTCCGGCCGGTTTCGGTATCGAGGTGGCGCTGGATATCAGCCTGCCGGGCATGGACAAGGCCGAGGCGGATGCGCTGGTCGAGAAGGCGCATCAGGTGTGCCCGTACTCCAACGCGACGCGTGGCAACATCGATGTGACGCTGAACGTCAGCGTCTGATGACTGACGACTGATCGCCAGACACGAAAACGCCGCCCCTAGGGGCGGCGTTTTTGATGGTGCGACACGCTCATGGCTTTCGAACGGAGTCGATCAGACGCCCTGCTCGCGCGCCATGCGGCGGGCAATCAGCGGAGCGTTCCACAGGCTGGGCAGCAGAATCAGCGACACCGGCACGGCGGTGACGACGATGAAGGATTGCAGCGCGTTGATGCCGCCATCGCCCATCGAGATCAGCAGCGCCGCGACCACGCCCATCATCAGGCTCCAGAACACGCGCACGCCGCGCGGCGGATTGTCGTGCCCGCTCATCACCATCGAGACCGCATAGGTCATCGAGTCACCGGTGGTGGCGACGAACAGCGTGGTCAGCACCAGGAACAGCACCGAGATGGTGAAGCCGAACGGCAGCTGCTGGGTGATGGCAATCAACGCTGCCGGCAGGTTGAAGCCGGTGAACGGGCCGGAGACGCTGCCCGGGTTGCTCAGCTCGAAGGCCAGACCGCTACCACCGATGATGGTGAACCACAGGCAGGTGACCAGCGGCGAGATGACCGCGATCAACAGCACCATCTGACGCAGGGTGCGGCCACGCGAGATACGCGCGACGAACATCGCCATCAGCGGACCATAGCCGATGAACCAGCCCCAGAAGAACAGCGTCCAGCCATTCAGCCAGCCATCGTCACCCCGGAAGGAAGACATGGCGACGAAGTCACCGACGTAGCGCACTAGGCCCTGCGGGAAGGCTTCGAGCAGGAAGCCGGTCGGGCCCATGATCAGGATGAACAGCAGCAGCGCGCCGCCGAGCAGGACGTTGGTGCTGCTCAGGAACTGGATGCCACGGGTCACGCCGCTGACGGCGGACAGGGTGTAGATGACCGTCAGCACGAGCAGCAGCGTGAGCTGGGTCGCGTAGGTATCGGGAATGCCGAACAGCGCATTGAGGCCATAGCTGACCTGCAGACCGAGGAAGCCGATGGGGCCGACGGTACCGGCCACCACTGCCAGCACACAGCAGGCATCGACCAGCGCACCGATGGGGCCACGCATGACGCGGTCGCCGAACAGCGGATAGAGCAGCGTGCGCGGCTTGAGCGGCAGGCCCTTCTCGTAGTGCAGGTACATGAAGATGATGCCGGTCAGGCTGCCGAGCATCGCCCAGGCCAGAAAGCCCCAGTGCATGAAGCTCTGCGCCAGCGCGTTGTAGGCGGCATCGGCATTGCCCGTCGGAGCGTCCGCGCCGAACACCGGCGGCGGCGAGGTGAAGTGAGCGATCGGCTCTGCCGCTGCCCAGAAGACACCACCGCCCGCCAGCAACGTGCACAGGATGATGGCCATCCAGCGCAGCGTCGAGATATCCGGCGCCGCCAGCCCGCCCATGCGCACCCGTCCGGTACGGCCGATGGTCAGCACGATGGCGATGACGAAGGTCGCCAGCATCAACGCTTGCCAGTAGGCACCGAAGTATTGGGTAGAGACACCGAAGGCACTCTGGATGAGCGCGGAGACAGCGTCGAGATCCACCAGTGCGGCGATGGCGAACACTGCCAATACGCCACCACTGATGATGAAGACGGGCCAGTCGATACCTTGCGGGGTGTGGGCGGGTTCAGCGGGGGGATTTACCGGTGTGGCGGAGCCGGACGAAACAGTCCGGGAAGAATCCGTCATTAGTCAGCCTCTGGGCATGATCTGAGTGACGGTGCAGTGTATCAGCCGTAAAACGCTGAACTATGACACAAGCCGTTGTTTTTACACCTATGTAACGCGACGTATCACCAAGCCTACAGCCGTTTTACATCCGGGCATCGGTGATAACAACTCATGACCTCCCTCGGCTGCCATCTTCGGGCCATGCCAGACTGATCCGTGCATGACGACATGCAAAGGCCGCCCGAGTGGGCGGCCTTTTTCACATCAGCCAGTTACAGCCCTTGCTCACGCGCCATCTGCCGCGCGATACGTGGGGCATTCCACAAGCTGGGCAACAGCACCAGCGAGACAGGCACCGCAGTCACCACGATGAAGGATTGCAGCGCATTGATGCCGCCATTGCCCATGGAGATCAGGATCGCCGCCACGACCCCCATGATCAGGCTCCAGAACACACGCACGCTGCGTGGCGGGTTGTCGTGCCCACTCATCACCATCGAGATGGCGTAGGTCATCGAATCCCCGGTCGTGGCCACGAACAGCGCCGACAGAATCAGGAACAGCACCGACATGATGAAGCCGAACGGCAGCTGCTGGGTGATGGCGATCAAGGCCGCCGACAGATTGAAGCCGCTGAACGGGCCCGAGACGCTGCCCGGGTTTTCCAGCTCGAAGGCCAGGCCGCTGCCGCCGAGAATGGTAAACCAGAGACAGGTCGCGAGCGGCGACAGGATGGTGATCAACAGCACCATCTGACGCAGGGTGCGCCCCCGCGAGATACGCGCGACCAGCATCGCCATCAGCGGACCGAAGCCGATGAACCAGCCCCAGAAGAACAGCGTCCAGCTATCCAGCCAGCCGCTGTCACCGCGGAAGACCGCCATCGGCACGATGTTGTCCAGGTAGTCGACCATGCCCAGCGGGAAGGCCTTGAGCAGGAATTCGGTCGGCCCGAAGAGCACGATGAAGAACAGCATCGCGCCGCCGATCAGCACGTTGGCACTGCTCAGGAACTGGATGCCGCGCATCACGCCACTGACGGCGGACAGGGTGTAGACGAGGGTCAGGATGGCCAGCAGCACCAGTTGCGTCGCATAGGTATCGGGAATGCCGAACAGCGCATTGAGCCCGTAACTGACCTGGATACCGAGGAACCCGACCGGCCCCACGGTGCCCGCGATGACGGCCAGTACGCAGCAGGCATCGACCAGCGCGCCGATCGGCCCACGCATCACGCGTTCTCCGAGCAGCGGATAGAGCAAGGTGCGCGGCTTGAGCGGCAAGCCCTTCTCATAGTGCAGGTGCATGAAGACGACGCCCGTCAGACTGCCCAGCACCGCCCAGCCGAGAAAGCCCCAGTGCATGAAGCTCTGCGCCAGCGCATTGTAGGCCGCATCGAGATTGCCGACCGGTGCATCCGGCCCGAAGACGGGCGGCGGCGAGGCGAAGTGCGCGATGGGCTCTGCGGCGGCCCAGAACACGCCACCACCGGCGAGCAGGGTGCACAGGATGGTCGCCATCCAGCGCGGCGTGGAGATGTCAGGCGTCGCCAACCCGCCCAATACCACGCGCCCCGTGCGCCCGAAGGTCATGCCGACGGCGACGAGGAAGGTCACGATCATCAAGCCCTGCCAATAGGCACCGAAGTAGGTGGTCGAGAAGTCGAAGGCGTGATTGATCAGGGCCGACACGCCGTCCAGGTCGATGAGCGCGGCGGCGACGAACAGCGCCATCACGCCTCCACTGAGGAGGAAGACCGGCCAGTCCAGACTGCGGGAGCTGTTGAGCGCGCTGAGCTCGGAATCAGGAAGTGATGCGGCTTGATCGGGAGAGGATGTGGTGTGATCAGCAAGAGATGCGGCGTGATCGGAAAGGGGAGCTGCTTGGGTTGCGGAGCCGGACAAGGCAGTCCGGGTGGTATCCGTCATTAGTCAGCCTCGGGGCATGATCTGAGTGACGGGGCAGTCTAACAGGCGAGAAAGCGCCGAATATGACACAAGTGATTGTTTTTACACCCATGTAACGCGACGTATCATCAAGCCAACAGCCTCATTACATGCCTGCCACCCCGTAACCGCCAGCGAGAGGCTCGCCGCGGGAGCGCGCAGCTGCGAGGATGGAGTCTCACGGCGGCCAGCCTGCCGGTCGCCTTCGATCCACTGCCGCTCGCGGCCCCTGCAACGAACGCAAGCCATGACCTCGCCCCGTCGCCGCGACTTCACCCCCGCGATGAAGCGTCGCAATCAGCATCTGCTCAAGGACGTGACCTGTGCCCAGAGCGCACCGCTCAATGTCGCCTTCATTTTACTGGAGCACTTCTCGATGCCCGCCTTCACCAGCGCCCTCGATGTGCTGGTCACAGCCAATCTGCTCCGCGATATCCCCTTCTATCGCATTCACACCTTCGGGGTGACGGCGGGCAGCGTACGCAGTGATCTGGGCATCGACATCATGGCCAGCGCCGGGCTCGAGTCGCTGGGGCAGGCGCAGATCGACATGATCATCGTGTGTGGCGGCTACCGGGTGCAGCTGGACGAGATTCCCTTGCTGAGCGAGGTCTTGCGGCGAGCCGACCACCAGGGCTGTCGCCTCGGCAGCCTGTGGAATGGCAGCTACTTCCTGGCGGCCGCCGGCGTGATGGCGGGCCATCGCTGCACCATCCATCCCGAGAATGCGGCGCTGTTCAGCGAGTCATTCCCCCAGCTGGAGCTGTCACGCGCCCCGCTGGTGGTGGAAGCGGCGCGCTTCAGCTGCACCAACGCCGGCAGCGCCCTGAACATGATGCTGGAAGCCATGCGCCAGCGTCACGGCGATGACCTGGCGCGCAGTGTCGAGGAAATCCTCGCCTGCGAGCGCCCCGCGACGCCCAGCCCCTGGCATCCGGACCAGACGCTGCCCGCGCCGGACAGCCAGCACCCGGAGGCACTGCGCACCATCCTCGAGCTGATGAGCAACAACCTCGAGGAGCCTTTGAGCATGAGCGAGATCTCGCACTGCGTGACGCTGTCACGCCGCCAGATCGAGCGCCTGTTCACCCGCCATCTGGATACCACGCCCTCGCGCTACTATCTGGAGCTGCGCCTGACCCGGGCACGCCAGCTGCTGACACAGGGCAGTGCCAGCATCACCGAGGTCACCGTGGCCTGTGGCTTTGTCAGCACCACCCACTTCAGCCACTGCTTCCGCGATTACTTCGGCATGTCGCCGACGCGCGCGCGTCAGCAGCGCTGACGCTGCCCTATCGCTGACGTGCCGGTGCCGTTCCACAGACTTTCCGCCACCGAAACGCAAGACGCCGCCCCGAAGGGCGGCGTTGTTTCGTTGCGGCTTGTGCTCACGGGGGGGCTTGCCCCGCTTCCGACCCACATCAGGCAGAAGCCGTCTGCAGCTCGCGGCGCTCATGACGCTGACCGAGCAGGAAGACGATCAAGCCCGCGATGGCCATCGCCACCCCGACCAGGCCGATGGAGGAATGCGACGGGCCATAGGCGAAGGCCATGCCACCACACCAGGCGCCCAGCGCATTGGCGATGTTGAAGGCCGCATGATTGAGCGTCGCCGCCATGGTCTGGGCGTCTTCCGCCACATCCATCAGGCGCATCTGCAGCGCCGGTGCCAGCCCGATGCCGGTACCGACCAGCCCGACGAACAGGATGCCGCTCCAGACACCATCGGCGGCGAAGTAGAAGCCGCCCTGCACCAGCGCGCTCCAGATCAGCACGGCAGGAATGGTGCGCATCAGGTCGATGTCCGCGGCACGGCTACCGATCAGGTTGCCGATGATGGTGCCTACCCCGAAGACGGCCAGCACCATCGGCACCAGATTCTGGGACAGCCCGGCCTGGACGTTGAGCGTCTCCACCGCATAGCTGTAGACACTGAACATGCCACCGAAACCGATACAGGCGATGCCGAGGGTATAGAGCACCCGCGGCTTGATCAGCGCGGCCAGCTCGGTCAGCGGGGTCGCGTCCTGATTGCCGGCCTGATAGGGCACGAAGCCACGCACCAGCACCGCCGTGGCCAGCGCCAGCAGGCCGACGACGAGGAAGGCGGAATGCCAGCCGAACAGGCTGCCGAACCAGGTCGCCGCTGGCGCCCCGATCAGAATCGCCACCGTCAGGCCCATCATCACGCGACCGACGGCCCGCCCACGCTCGCCGGCGGGGGCAGCATCCGCCGCCACCAGGGCCGCGACGCCCAGATAGACACCATGCGGCAGGCCGGCGATGAAGCGCAGCGCGGCAAAGCTGGTCAGCGACGGTGCCAGCAGGCTGGCCACGTTGCTGACCGCGAACAGCAGCATCAGGCCGATCAACAGCCCGCGACGCGGCAGGCGTGCGCCCAGCGCCGAGATCAGGGGCGCACCGACCACCACGCCCATCGCATAGGCACTGATGGCGTAGCCGACCTGTTGCGAGGACACATTGAAGTCCGCCGCGATGTTGGGCATCAGGCCCATGATCACGAATTCGGTAGTGCCGATGGCAAAGGCACCGAGCGCCAGCGCCAGTTCGGCGATGCGCGGATGGCGCGCAACGGGGGAGGCAGACATGTCCGGGTCTCCTGAAACTTGAAAAGGGGGTATCACCCGTGGCCGTACTCAGCCGTGGCGCCGCTGTCAGGGCAGGCCACGGCTGACATTGCCCGCGCATGGCTGGCGCTACGCAGGGCAAAAGACCGCGCGCCATTCATCATCAGCCGGAAGGCGGGAATGAATGGCGCGCGGGACAGGTAACGGGTGATGCGCTCGTGCGCGGCCTCTCTGGCGGAGGCCTGCGGCACGTCTGGCGCTGCTCTATCGACTTATGTACGCGACTTGCGAAGGACGGTTCACGAACCTCTTCTGGCAAGGCGCGTTGGGAATCACGGAAGTGCGCAAGCTCAGGCCAGCGTGGCGAGGCGGCGGCAAACCCTGTGTCCCTTCAAGACCCCAGGCCGGCGCGAGAACTGGCTGACGCGAGAACTGGCCGACGCTTGAGTGATAACTGAAATATACGACCATTGTTGCAGATAACGCCACGCCGACCCAGCCACTTCGCGACGACAACTGTGATGCCCGAGCTGCAACATTGCATCACGGGACTGTCATGCGCGCGTGCAGCGGAAGCGGGGTGGATTATGCGATAATGCCGCGATTCAGCGACAGCAAGCGGATCACTTCCATGTCTTCGACTTCTTCAGCATCTTCCTCGGCGGCCAGCAACGCACGTGGCACGCTCTACATCATTTCCGCGCCGTCCGGCGCCGGCAAGACCACCCTGGTCAAGGCACTGCTGGAGCGCATGGACGGTATCGGCGTGTCCGTCTCGCACACCACCCGCGGCCAGCGCCCGGGCGAGCAGGATGCCGTCAACTACCACTTCGTGGATGTCGATCACTTCAAGACCATGATCGAGCAGGGCGACTTCTTCGAGCACGCCCAGGTCTTCGACAACTTCTATGGCACCTCGCGTCCGGCGGTCGAAGCTCGCCTGAGCAAGGGCGAGGACGTCATCCTCGAGATCGACTGGCAAGGCGCCCAGCAAGTGCGCGCCCAGGTGCCGGAAGCCGTCTCCATCTTCATCCTGCCGCCGTCGCGTGAAGCGCTGCTCGAGCGTCTGTCCGGCCGTGGTACCGATGGCGAGGACGTGATCGCGCGTCGCATGCGCGATGCGGTCAGCGAGATGTCCCACTACGACGAATACGACCTGATCGTCATCAATGATGACTTCGAGCAGGCTCTCGACGAGCTGTGCGGACTCGTCAATGCCCAGCGTGCGCGTCTGCCGCGCGTGCAGCATCGTCACGCGGCACTGCTCGATTCCCTGCTGGCCGACTGATGACGGCGGCGGGAATCCCGCTGCTCGATCAGACGCTCAGTCAGCCGCTCAGTCAGCCGCGCGGTCGGCCGTTCTGACAGCAGTTCGGACAGCCTGACAGTCGGGCAGGACTTGCCGGCTTTCGTCCTGATCATGCGCGCTGTGGTCGCGTACGCCGCCGACAGACGCGCCAGGCGAAGGAGTTGATCGCGCCTGACTTGTCATGCAACGACGGCGTCGAGTAGACTCGATTCCCTTTCAGAATCATTGGCCGCTGAGCCGTCTCGCCCCTGGCGGGCCGGCTCAGCGGCATTGTGCTTGCGTCGTGTGCGAGATACTGTCAGATGATCAGGGTAAGTGACCCCTAGCGGTCGCGGCACTCTGCGCTGATTACACGCCGACAGCGAACCCCGAATATCCCGCTATTGATAGGTGCACCGCCATGGCTCGCGTAACCGTAGAAGATTGCCTCGAGAACGTCGACAACCGCTTCCAGCTGGTGATGATCTCCACTCGTCGTGCCCGTCAGCTGTCACGCGGCAGCCGCAACGCCCAACTGCCGTGGGAAAACGACAAGCCCACCGTCCTCGCCCTGCGCGAAGTGGCAGCCGGTCTGGTCGGTCGTGACATCCTGAACGAGCCGGTCGAAGCTCCGATCCAGCGCAAGCCGGTAATGCCGCAGATCGAAGACTGAGCCCACGCTCAACCTGCCGACTGCATGTGTGCTTCCGCACCTCTGCCACTCCCGCCCTCGCGGCCGGAGCACGGGGTGCGGGCCCGGAATCACTCTGAGCCAAGGCCGCTGAATGTTCACGATCGATGACCTGGCAGACCGCCTGGGCGGTTATCTTCCCGAGGAAGAGATCCGTCAGGTTAGGCGCGCCTTCTATTACGCCGAGCAGGCCCACGATGGCCAGCGCCGGCGTTCCGGTGAGCCCTATGTGACCCACCCGCTGGCGGTGGCGAACATTCTCGCCAACATGCACATGGACCATCAGAGCCTGATGGCCGCCATGCTGCACGATGTCATCGAAGACACCAGCGTGACCTTCGAGGCACTGGCAGGCCAGTTCGGCGAACCCGTCGCCCTGCTGGTGGATGGCGTCTCGAAGCTGACCCAGATCACCTTCGAGGACAAGGCCGTCGCCCAGGCCGAGAACTTCCAGAAGATGGTGCTGGCGATGTCCCAGGACATCCGCGTCATCATCGT
The DNA here is from genome assembly GCF_023161745.1 of Cobetia sp. 1CM21F. NCBI lineage: Bacteria > Pseudomonadati > Pseudomonadota > Gammaproteobacteria > Oceanospirillales > Halomonadaceae > Cobetia > Cobetia sp. 1CM21F. The sequence goes on from NZ_JALNTQ010000004.1 coordinate 70,633, forward strand.
CAAGCTGGCCGACCGTCTCCACAACATGCGTACCCTCGGCGCCCTGCGCCCCGAGAAGAAGCGTCGCATCGCCCGTGAGACGCTCGAGATCTACGCCCGCGTCGCCAACCGTCTTGGTATCAACACCATCCGCGTCGAGCTGGAAGACCTCTCCTTCCAGGCGCTGCACCCGATGCGTTCCGAACGCATCAAGCGTGCCGTCACCGCCGCGCGTGGCAATCGTCGTACCCTGATGCGCGAGATCCAGGCCAGTCTGCAGAACGCGCTGGAGCGCGATCAGCTGCCCGGCTCGGTGATCGGCCGTCAGAAGCATCTGCTGTCCATCTATCGCAAGATGCGTGACCAGCAGAAGCCCTTCAATGAATTGATGGACGTGTTCGGCTTCCGCATCATCACCGATGACGTGGACAGCTGCTATCGCATCCTCGGCGTGGTGCACAATCTCTACAAGCCGGTGCCGGGTCGCTTCAAGGATTACATCGCGATCCCCAAGGCCAACGGCTACCAGAGCCTGCACACCACACTGTTCGGCATGAACGGCATGCCCATCGAGGTACAGATCCGTACCCGCGAGATGGAAGCGATGGCCAACAACGGCATCGCGGCGCACTGGCTGTACAAGGCCGGCCAGACCGACCGCCCCATCGGCGCCGGCAGCCATGCGCGTGCCCGCGAATGGGTGCGGGGTCTGCTCGAGATGCAGCGCCATGCCGGCAACTCGCTCGAGTTCATCGAGCACGTCAAGAACGACCTCTTCCCCGACGATACCTACGTGTTCACCCCCAAGGGCGACATCATGGAATTGCCGCGCGGCGCGACGGCGGTCGATTTTGCCTATGCGGTGCACACCGATGTCGGCAACAGCTGTATCGCCTGCCGCATCGATCGTCATCTGGCACCGCTATCCTCGCCGCTGGAGAGTGGCCAGACCGTCGAAGTCATCACCGCGCCGGGCGCCAAGCCCAATCTGGCGTGGCTCAACTTCGTCACCACGGCCAAGGCGCGCTCTGCCGTGCGCCATTATCTCAAGCATCAGCAGCGCAGCGAATCCGTGACCCTGGGCCAGCGTCTGCTCAACAAGGCGCTCTCCGGGCTGGACTCTTCCCTCGAGCAATTGCCGGCCAGGCGTCTCGATACGCTGGCCGCGGAGCTGGAGCTGGAAGGCGGACGTGATGATCTGCTCGAGTCCATCGGACTCGGCACCCGCGCCGCCTACAGCGTGGCCCAGAGCCTTCTGAGCGACACGACCAGCACCACGGCACAGCAGCCCAAGTTCTCGGCCAAGGACGGCAACGTCCAGGCGGAGAACAGCGGCAACAGCCCGATGCAGGTCAGCGGTGGCAACAGCATGGTCACCAGCTATGCGCGCTGCTGTCACCCGCTGCCCGGCGAGCCGATCATGGGTCATCTGTCGGCCGGCAAGGGGCTGGTGGTCCATCGTCAGGAATGCAGCAACATCACCGAACTGGCCAGCGACCCGGAACGCGTCTTCCCGCTGACCTGGGCCGATCAGGTCGAAGGCGACTTCACGGTGGCGCTGCGTATCGAGGCACAGACCCAGCGCGGCCTGATCGCCGAGCTGGCCGAGCTGGTCACCGATGCCGAAGCCAATATCGAGCGCATCGGCATCGAGGAACGCGACGCCCATCTGGCCATCGTCAATCTGACGCTGGCCGTGCGTGATCGCATTCATCTGGCGCGCATCATCAAGCGCATGCGCAACCTGTTGCACGTGGAGCGAATCACCCGCGTCCTCAGCTGATCTACCGTACTGGCCGCGTCGTCCGCCACTGGCGGGCGGCGCGGTTTTTGTTTTCAAGGCTGCCGCAGAGCGGCCATCGGACACGTTCTTCTGAACACCCGTGTCGCGGCCAAGGCCATGCACGTCAACTCGACGGTACGTCAGCTCAACGGCAGTGCAGGACCTTGACCGCGACCGAACTCGCCTTGGACGGCGAGACCCTATAACCACAATCGTAACCCGCTGCTGAAGGCCGCCACCGCACAACACTCGCAACCGGCAAGGCTTGAGCGCAGTCACAAGGAGCATGTCATGAGCAATCGCGCGATCATCAACACCGACAAGGCCCCTGCTGCCATCGGTCCGTATTCCCAGGCGATCAAGGCGGGCAACACCGTCTATCTGTCCGGCCAGATTCCGCTGGACCCGCAGACGATGGAAGTCGTCGAAGGCGGTATCGAGGCGCAGGCGCGTCAGGTCTTCACCAACCTGAATGCCGTGTGCGAAGAAGCCGCCGGCAGCCTGGGCGACATCGTCAAGCTCAACCTCTACCTGACCGATCTGGACGACTTCGCGCGCGTCAACGCGGTGATGGAAGAGTTCTTCACCGCGCCCTTCCCGGCGCGTGCCGCGGTCGGCGTCAAGGCGCTGCCCAAGGGCGTGGCCTTCGAAGCCGAAGGCGTGATGGTCATCGGTGACTGAGCACCCGCTCACTGACGATGGCAGGTCACCCGCGAGGAGTGGCTGAGGCAGAGACGACAGTGCCCGCCCCGGGATTCCGGGGCGGGCACTGTCAGTTGGCGCTTCGCCTGGGCACTTGACCAGCCGCTTCATCACTCGAGAACTGGCCGCTCGTCAGCCAGTCTCGGCGAGCAACTTATCCACACCCGGTCAGGCGACTCAGTACGCAACCGCATGTGGATAAGTGAAGGCGGCGGTGATCAGCGGCCCGACAATTCGCTCTTCGGCACCGTCACGCCGTGCTCCTTGAGCACCTCGGCATAGCCCTCGCGGAAGGTCGGGTAACGGAAGGTGTAGCCGCTCTCGAGCAACAGGGCATTGCCGCAGCGCTTGCTGGAACGCCGCCGCAGCGGTGACTGGATCACCTCGGTGGACTCGACCTTGAGCTGACGCGCCAACCAGGCCATCACTTCGTGCAGCGGTGCGCCATCGCAGTCGGTGGCCAGATAGATCGGCTCGACCGGCTTGCCCTCGAGGCTCAGCGCGATCAGGTGTGCCAGCACGCCCGCGCAGTCGTCACGGTGGATGCGGTTGGAGTAGAGTGGCGGGTTGCTGGCGGCGATGCGACCATCACGCGCCTGGCGGATCAGCATGTCGCGGCCCGGCCCGTAGATGCCGGAGAAACGCACCACGGTGCCGTTGAGCGAGGAATCGAGCAGTGCCTGCTCGCCTTCGCGCATCAACTGGCCCGAGAAGCTGGTGGCATCGGTGGGCGACTGCTCGTCGACTTCCTCGCCATCCTTCTGGGCGTAGACGGAGGTCGAGGACACGAACAGCACGCGGGTCGGCGGTTTGGCGCGCGACTCGAGCTCCGTCACCAGCGCCCGAATGCCATCGACGTAAGCGGCGCGATAGGCCTCTTCGTCGAAACGGTCGGCGCTCAGCACATGTACCACCGTGTCGGCATCTGGCAAGCTGGCCAGTGCACCTTCGGCAGTGATGTCCAAGGCCAGCGTCTCGATGCCGAGATCCGCAAGCTTGGACACATCGCGCCTGACACCAATGACGTGCTGACCGGCCTTGAGCAGTTCGCGCGCCAGCGCGCTGCCAACGTCGCCACAACCGAGGATGAGACTCGTCTTCTTCACCTTTGCCGTGCTCCTTGGTAAAACGAATCGGTACCCACCGCATCCCAGGATGCCAGTTCCGGGCAGGAATCATGACTCTAACAGAACTCCGCTACATCGTAACCTTGGCCCAGGAGCGTCATTTCGGACGCGCCGCAGAGCGCTGCTTCGTCTCGCAGCCCACCCTGTCGGTGGCCGTCAAGAAGCTTGAGGAAGAGCTGGGAGTCGCACTGTTCGAGCGTTCCAAGTCCACCGTACAGGTCACACCGCTCGGCGAGAAGATCGTTCAGCAGGCTCAGCGCGTGCTGGAGCAGTCCAGCGTGATCAAGGAACTGGCCAATTCCGGCAAGGATCAGCTCTCCAGCCCGTTGCGCATCGGCGCCATCTATACCATTGGACCGTATCTTTTCCCGCACCTGGTGCCGGAACTGACGCGGCGTGCGCCGAAGATGCCGCTCTACATCGAGGAAGGCATGACCGGCGACCTGCGTCGCAAGCTGCGCAATGGCGAGCTGGACGTGATCATCGTCGCGCTGCCGTTCACCGAGACCGACGTGCTGACCAAGATCCTCTACGAAGAGCCCTTCGAAGTCCTGCTGCCGGCCGGCCACCCCCTGCTCGAGCAGGACAGCATCGCCAAGGAGCAGTTGATCAACGAGCGTCTGCTGATGCTCGGCGAGGGCCACTGCTTCCGTGATCAGATTCTCGAGGCCTGCCCGGCCATCGGCAATCAGATCAACAACCCCGAGAATACGCTGATCGCCGAAGGCGGCTCGCTGGAAACCATTCGCCACATGGTCGCCTCCGGCCTCGGTATCACCGTGCTGCCCTACTCGGCGACCGGTACCGGTCATTACGAGAGCGGCGTGCTCGAGACGCGGCCCTTCAAGGACCCGGCGCCCAGCCGCAGCGTGGCGCTGGCATGGCGTGCCAGCTTCCCGCGCCCCAAGGCCATCGACGTGATCAGCCAGGCGATCGCCGAGTGCTCCAATCGTGCGCGCCAGAGCAATGAGAACGGCATGCAGGGCTCCGCTTCCCAGAGCCACGAACCGGCATGAGCAGGGCGGGCACGGAAGCCTCATCTGCCGGGCCCGCCAGCGCCGGTGTCTTTGCCACCGGCGCGCTGGCCCAACCGCTGGACAGCCTGAGCGGCGTCGGCCCCGCGCTGAGCGAGAAGCTGTCGCGCCTCGGACTGGAGCGCGTCGCAGACCTGCTGTTCCATCTGCCGCTGCGCTATCAGGACCGGACCCGCGTCACGCCCATCGGCACGCTCAAGAGCGGCATGGAGGCGGTGGTGGAAGGCGAGGTGACGGCCTGTGACATCGTCAAGGGCCGTCGCCGCAGTCTGCTGGTGCGCCTGCGCGATGGCAGCGGCATCCTCAGCCTGCGCTTCTTCCACTTCTCTCCCGCCCAGCAGCAGCAATTCCAGCGTGGCCATAGCGTGCGCTGCTTCGGCGAGGCACGCGCCGGGGCCACCGGTCTCGAGATCTACCATCCGGAATACCGCCTGCTCGGCCAGGGTGCCGCGTCGGTGGAAGACCACCTCACGCCCATCTATCCGGCCACCGAAGGCCTCAATCAGGCGCGCCTGCGTGCCCTGATCGCCCAGGCGCTCAAGCAGCTCGAGGAAACGCCCCATGAGCTGCCGGACCTGATTCCCGAGGCGCTGCGCACGCGCTTTCGCCTGCCCGGCGTGATCGAGTGCCTGCGCTTTCTGCACGAGCCACCGCCGGATGCGCCCGTCGACCAGATGAGCGACGGCGTGCACCCGAGTCAGCGGCGTCTCGCCCAGGAAGAATTGCTCGCCCACCAGCTGAGCCTGCGTCAGGTGCGCGCGCGTATCCAGCAGGATGGCGCGCCCTCGCTGAGCGCCAGTGGCGGCCTCAGCACGCGCTTTCTCGCCCAGCTGCCCTTCTCGCTGACCGGCGCCCAGCATCGCGTGCTGGAAGATGTGCGCCGTGACCTGGCGCGCGAAGTGCCGATGCTGCGCCTGGTGCAGGGCGATGTGGGCTCGGGCAAGACGGTGGTCGCCGCGCTGGCGGCGCTGATCGCGATCGGCGGCGGCTGTCAGGCGGCCTTGATGGCGCCCACCGAGATTCTCGCCGAGCAGCACTATCGCAACTTCCGCGAATGGCTGGAGCCATTGGGCATCGAGGTGGCGTGGCTGGCCGGCAAGCTCAAGGGCAAGGCGCGGCTGGATGCCAAGGCTGCCATCGCCGATGGCCGGGCCCGCATGGTGGTCGGCACGCATGCGCTGTTTCAGGCCGACGTGACCTTCCAGCGTCTGGGGCTGGCGATCGTCGATGAGCAGCACCGCTTCGGCGTGCATCAGCGCCTCGCATTGCGGGCGAAGGGGGAAGCCGGTGGCCTGACACCGCATCAGCTGATCATGACCGCGACGCCGATTCCGCGCACCCTGGCGATGAGCGCCTACGCCGATCTCGACCTGTCGGTGATCGATGAGCTGCCACCGGGACGCACCCCGGTACAGACCGTCGCGGTGGCCGACCCGCGCCGCCCCGAGGTGGTCGAGCGCATCCGCGCCGCCTGCTCCGAGGGTCGTCAGGCCTATTGGGTGTGTACGCTGATCGAGGAATCCGAGGTGATGACCTGCCAGGCCGCCGAGGTGACGCGTGACGAGCTGACCGAGGCGCTGCCGGAGCTGTCCATCGGCCTGGTCCATGGCCGCATGAAGGCAGCCGAGAAGGCCGAGGTGATGGCGGCGTTCAAGGACGGCGAGCATGACCTGCTGGTGGCGACCACGGTGATCGAGGTCGGGGTCGATGTGCCGAATGCCAGCCTGATGGTGATCGACAATCCCGAGCGTCTCGGCCTGTCGCAGCTGCACCAGCTGCGTGGCCGTGTCGGGCGTGGCAGCACCGAGAGCTTCTGTGTGCTGCTCTATCATCCGCCGTTGTCGCAGCACTCCAAGCAGCGCCTGGCGGTGATGCGCGAGACCACCGATGGCTTCAGGATCGCCGAGAAGGACCTGGAGCTGCGCGGGCCCGGCGAAGTGCTGGGCACGCGTCAGACGGGGCTGGCGGGGATGAAGATCGCCGATCTCGAGCGTGACAGTGACCTGATCGCCCCGACCACCACGCTGGCCGATGCCATCCTCAGCGAGGCCCCGCAGGCCGCGGAGCCCTTGATTCGCCGCTGGCTGGGCGAGGCGGCCGGGCAATACGGCGCCGTCTGAGCGCGCCGTCCGCTGCTTCTCTGTTCATCCAGGTACTCGATCACCCAACCAGCCGCGCCAGTCGCTCAGACAGCACTTGTCTTGCAGTACAGGTCAGTCAGTACTTGTCTTTCAGTACCGGTCAGTCAGGACAGATCAGTCAGGACAGATCAGCTGGCGCGGCTGGCCTTGATCAGCTGGGTGCCGGCGCTTTCCAGCGGCTGCAACAGCCGCAGCACCAGAATCAGCTGTGACAGCGCCAGGCGTCCGGTGGTGGATTCGACCTGCTCGACCTCGGCTTCCAGTGCCGCGATCTCATCTTCGCTGTCCAGCGTGACGGCGATCTCACCGCCCGCCTCCAATTGCTCTCCCAACGCCGTCAGCTGCTGACTCAGGCGCTCGCCATGGCGCAGCAGCGTCTCGATGCCACTGCTGGCCGAGGCGGTCGATTCCAGTTCGCCACGATGCGCTGCCAGCGCCGAGAGATAGCCGAGCACGGTGTGCGCGTGGAGCAGGAAGCCGAAGCCCGGCTCGACATCACGACGGAAGTGGCCGGGCTCCTTGCGGGCCGTGGCCAGCAGATTGGAGAAGGCCGCGTCGGCGTTGTGGGCATTGCGCCGCGCCAGACGGTAGGCCAGATCATCGCGCTTGCCATGGCGGTACTGGGACAGCACCTCGCCCAGATAGCGACCGCTGGTCTTGAGGCTGACGCCGGCCTGACGATAGAGCTTGCGGCCCTGCCAGTCCGGCAGGATCAACACCACCGACAGCCCGGCCAGCAGGCCACCGACCAGCGTATCGAACAGGCGCGGCCAGATGAGATCGAAGCCATCGCCGACCTGATTGAAGCACGCCAGCACCATCAGCGTGATGGCGGCGGTGGCCAGGGTATAGCGCGAGCCACGCGTGGCGAAGAACAGCACCCCCGCGACCACGGCGATCCCGGCCTGGATCGTGGGCGCCGGGAACAGACTGATCAGCGCCCAGCCGGCGACCAGACCGATCAGCGTGCCCAGAATCCGCTGCGCCAGCGTGCGGCGTGTATCGCCGTAGCTGGGACGACACACGAACAGCCCGGTCAGCAGAATCCAGTAGCCCTGGGTCGGGTGTACCGCCAGCAGCACGCCATAGCCGGCCACCAGCGTCGCGGTCAGGCGCAGCGCATGGCGAAAGATCGGCGAGCGCGGCGTCAGGTGGTTGCGGATACGCTCGAACATGTCGCGCGTGCCGTGGGGCGAGCGGTCCAGCAGGCTGTTGTCGCTTTCATTGCTGATGGCTTCGAGATCATTCAGGCGCGCGATCTGGCCTTCGATCAGGCGCAGGTTGCTGGCCAGTGCCTCCAGCGCCTGCATCAGATGGTGCCACTCGGGCCGCTGCTGTTGCTTGAGATAGACGAGCGAGGCGTTGAGATCTTCCAGCGCCTGCTGGCTGTCACTGGCATCGAAGGGCTGGCGCATCAACAGCGCCTTGCCGAGCCCGCGACAGGCGCGCCCCTGCTGCTCCAGCAGGCGCTGACAGCGGAACAGGATGTCGTGATGGAAGAAGGCGTCGGTGAGCTGGCCGTAGGGATAATGGCTGGAGCTGGCGCGCTCGTGGAGGTCCTGGGCGATGAAGTAGAGGCGCAGGTAGCGGTCGAGCTTGGTGGTATCGCGTCGTCCGGCGAGGCGCCGGAAGACCATCTCCTTGGTCTGGTTGAGTGCCACCACCACGCGACCGTTCTGCTCGGCCAGCGCCAGACGCCGGGCGGACTGATCGACATTGCGCAGCGGCTCGAACAGCTGCGCCTTGAGAATCAGGTAGCGCCCCAGCTCACGGTAGAGCGTCGCCATGCTGTGCTTGAGCGGCTGGCGCGAGAACAGCGCACACCACACGACCGAGAGCAGGCCATACCAGGACGCCCCGATCACCAGCAGCAACGGCTGAACCAGATTGATGCCCAGCCCCGGCTCACGCAGCCATTCGGGCAGGCTGCGCTCCAGCACCGCGATCTGACCATCTCCATGCTGCTGCTCGAGACTGATCATGGTGTAGACGGCCAGAATCAACGAGGCGCGCGCGATGGCGCCGTAGCGGGCATCGATGGCGCCCAGCATCGGCATCGCGAAGGTGGCCAGCGCCAGCCCGATCACGAAGGGCAGCGGCATGCCGAACAACAGCTCCACCGAGACGGCGGCGATGCTGAAGCAGGCCAGCGTCATGCCCAGCGCGCGCAGTCGGCCGCGCCAGTGATCATCGGTTTCCGCCAGCCCCGAGGCGATCACGCCCAGAAACAGCGGAATCACCACCGCCATCTCGTCGAGCCAGAACCCCACCGCCATCACGCCACCCAGCGCGATCAACATGCGTAGCGAATAGCTGAAGGCGTCCAGCGTCCACAGACGACGCAGGGAGTGCATGAGGGAGTCCAGGAGAGAGCGTGTCATGAAGTGTTCCGTGACCAGGGCGCCGGGCAGCGCATTAGACTTTAGATTTATATCGCTAGCATAACACCCCGTTCTGCCGTGTCCGAGAGCCATGGTGCATGCAAGCGTTGGCGGGCGCGTCGAATGTCGAATCGCCGCGACGTGCCACTCTGAAGACTCCTGACCTCATTGGCTTTCATGGAGAATACCGATGCATCCTCTTATCGAACGCGTCACTGGCTCCCTCGGGCTATCACCGGAAATCGCCGAGCAGGCGGTCGGCATGGTTCTCAAGTTCGTGCGTGAGCAGGGGCCGGATGGCCCGGCCGCTTCACTGCTGGGCGCCATCCCGGGGGCGGAAGGCCTGATCGGCAGCGCAGGCGAGGAAGCCGCCGAGTCCGGTGGCGGTGGCCTCATGGGCGGCCTGATGGGCGCCGTCAGCGCCTTCACCGGCGGCAGCGGTGGCGGTGCGCTGGAACTGGGCCAGAAGCTGATGGGGCTGGACCTGAACATGGACCAGGCGCGCGGCGTGGCCGATGAGACACTGAGCTATGCGCGCGAAGAAGCCGGCGATGGCGTGGTCGATCAGGTGCTCGAAGGCATTCCGGGCCTCAAGCAGTTGCTGTGACGCCTCGAGGGCGTTGAGAGGGTCTTCTCGAACAGCCCCTCGCAAGTAAAGGCTCGCGACAACTGCTCGTGACAAAACAACGCCCCGCTGATTCTCTCAGCGGGGCGTCTTTCGTTCATGCAGGCACGGCACAGGGTCATTCAGCGAATGCGCTTGAGCAATGACTGCAAGCGGTTGAGCTGGGCCGAATCGCCGACCAGCCGCACGCGCTGGTCCATCAGACCTTGCAGGAAGGCACGCGGCGAAGGCTTGAGCAGAAAGGCCACCGCACTGTCGCTATCGGCGAAGCGCAGCTCAAGCTCGGTATCCACCGGCAGGCCACTGCCCGTGGTGACGCCCGCGTGGGACATGCGGTAGTGACGCGCGATGCTCATGTCTTCGGTCGCGACACCCCAGTCCAGCGGACGCTTTTCCAGCTCGGCACGAAATTCGGGGTCACGCTTGAAGGCCCGCTTGAGCAGCAGACCCAGCACCCACAGCAATATCTTGAGCTTCATGGTGTCATTCCTTGAATCGCGAAGCGTCGGTCACGCAGGCCATATGAAAATGCCACCGGCCCCGCAGGGCGGAACCGGTGGCATCAGCATGACAGCCGACAGGGCTTTTTATGACGACGATTGAAAGCCATGGCGACAGCCACCCCGGGTCTGCGCTGAAGCACGAGCCGAGGTTACTTGGTCACTGCATCCTTCAACGACTTGCCGGGTTTGAAGGCAACGGTCTTGCTGGCCGGGATGGTCAGCGGCTTGCCTGTCTGAGGGTTCTTGCCGGTACGCGCCGCACGCTGGCGCACGGTGAATGACCCGAAACCGATCAGTGAGACGTCATTGCCTTTGGCCACGGTATGAGTGATCTCGTCGAGAATCACGTTCAGTACCTGACTGGCCTTGTCCTTGGATAGATCCGCACGCTCGGCGATGGCCGCAGCGAGTTCTGGCTTGCGCATGAAAAGCCCTCCTGGTTTGGCATTCTGCACGGGCGGCCAAGCCGCCGTTTCCATTGTTGTTCTTGCACTTGCTAGCGGTGGCGTATGGCGGCGACGCAATCCGCTCCCGGCAAGCTTTGCCGTATCAAACCTGTCGATGGCAGCAACCTGTCAGACGACGCCCGCTGAGCAGCATGTCTGACGGAGCATTCACTATCGTGCCTGACCGCGCTGGCAGCAAGGGATTTACGACCATCGATCATGGCATCGCCTAGCCTAGCAACGGCGGCGCCTGCCGCGCTAGCTCGACTTTCCTGCGAACGGCGACGCCTGTCAACGCATATCCAATCAAGCGTTCGTTCATATCCAGTGCACGCGCTTCGAGGTCATCGCCTTCACCGGTGATTTCCCAGCGTGCCACGGCCGAACGCGGCGGATAGGCCACCACCGGCAAGGCCGGTGTCTTGACCAGCACCGGCCACGCCTTCCAGTCGAGCACGCTCGGCTCACCACACAGGTTGGCTGCCAGGGTGCGCGCGGCCATCTGCAGCGGCTGAACGTACATGGCATTGACGCCCTCGACACTGGCGCAATCGCCCAGCGCCCAGATATGCGGCTGTGAGGTGGCCAGGTGGCGGTCGACACGGATGCCATCACCGCCGGCGCTCAGGCCCGCGGCCTGCGCCAGACGAATGCGCGGCGCCAGCCCGGTGGCCAGCAGAACCACGGAGCCCGTCAGGCGACGACCGCTCTGCAGACGCACCTCGACCGGCGCGGCCTGGCGCTCGGCCTCCTCGCCTGAGCTGGCGGCGATGGTCTCGACCATCTCGCCCTGGCGACGCGTCACACCGAGTCCATCCAGCGCCACACCCAGACGCTGCCCCAGCGCTTGCGGCAGCAACCCATCCAGCGGAGTTTCCTCAGGCGCGACCAGCGTGACGCAGTGGCCGGCGGCCGTCAGATCATTGGCGTATTCACAGCCGACCAGTCCGGCACCGACAATTACCACGTGCCCGTTTTCCCCGCGCTCGCGGGCCTTCGTCAGCGTCGCGCAGAAGGCCGCATAGTCGTCGAGGTCATTGATGCTCTGCACGCGTGAGGCCACTTCCGCGGCGACGGGGAAGGGACGACGCGGCGCGGCGCCGAGTGCCAGCACCAGCTCGTCATAGGCCAGACATTCCTCGCCCAGCCATAGCTGGCGGGCATCACCATCGATGGCAGTGACGCGTTGATGGGTACGCAGCTCGGCATTCAGCTCGTCCACCAGCGCCACCGGCGCCTGACGCGACAGATCGGTGGCCGACATCTTCTTGGCGAAGGCGGTGGACAGCATGGGCTTGGCGTAATCGTGGCCGCTGTCCTGGCTGATGAGTATCAGCCGGCTGTCCTTGTCACGCGCACGCAGCGCGCGCGCCAGACCAATGCCCGCCATGCCGGTACCAATGATGACAAGGGTGCGAGGGTCGCGCATGGCACCATCTCCTGAGATCGATCCGAGGGAAGCGCTGATGAAAGAGCGCCAGCAGCGTCCGTCATGAACGCCGATGAATGCGCCCAGCATACCAGCCCGCCAGCAGTGCAGGCATGCCTGAGCGGGAGGCCTTGCCGCCCGGCCATGCTAGACTCGCCATTTCGTCATCCTGACAGGGAATTCACCGTGGTCCGATGCCCAGCAGGCGAGCCTCATCACGCAGCGCTCACGCCACAGACCTCCACCTGTGAGGCGCCTCATTCGTCAGCCGAGTCCCTGTGCCAGCCTGCGCCTCGCTGGCCTTTGCCCACGCGCGTCATGCCCGCTGCTTCGGCGGCGGTGCGCCGCCATTGGCAGCCGGCTGCCGCACTGCAGGGTGTCATGCCGGCCGGCTGGTGGGCGTGGCTCTCCTCGACGGACTCGCTGACCCAGCGTCTTGCCAGCGCCATGCAGCAGCAGGATGAACGCGATGGCCAGCCCATTCAGGGCCTGCGCGTGCGCCTGCTGCTGCAGGACACCGGCCCCGCGCGGCTGGATGAGGCGCGCCTGCTGGGCATCGGCCCACGCCGGCATGTCTGGCGGCGCGAAGTGGCACTCTGTCATGGCGATACGCCATGGGTGATCGCACGCTCGCTGGCGGCGCTGGACCTGGCCCACGGTCACCGCCTCTCGACGCTGGGCGAGCGCTCGCTGGGCCATTGGCTGTTTCGCCAGCCCGACCTGACCCGCAGCGCCATCGATGTCAGCCGCGCCCCGCTGGTGCTTTCGAGCCCCAGGCCGCTGGCCCGCACCACCAGCCTGTGGATGCGCCGCTCGATGTTCTCGCATGGTCGCTTCAAGGTGCTGGTGCAGGAGGGCTTCACACCGGCCTTCCAGCACGCGCTGCAGCTGGCCTGAGCCTTGCGGCCGACTGGCCTCGTTTCTCTCTCTTCCCTTGCCCACTACCATCCGCCCAGGAGCCCCGATGACCGCGTCATCCACTTCCGCCGCTTCGCGTCCTTCCAGACTGGCCGACTACCTCGCCCTGACACGGCTGGACCGCCCCATCGGCACCTGGCTGCTGATGTGGCCGACCCTGTGGGCACTGTGGCTGGCGGCAGATGGCATTCCCGAGCGCACGACCCTGCTGATCTTCATCGCCGGGGTCTATCTGATGCGCGCCGCCGGCTGCGTCATCAACGACTACGCCGATCGCCATTGGGACAAGCATGTCGAGCGCACGCGAGACCGGCCGCTGACCTCGGGCCGCATTTCGGAACGCGAGGCGCTGACGCTGTTCGGGGGGCTGGTCGCGGCCGCCTTCGTGCTGGTGTGCTTCACCAACCTGACCACGGTGCTGCTGTCGATCGTCGCCGTGCTGCTGGCGGCCAGCTATCCGTTCATGAAGCGCTTCCATCATCTGCCCCAGGTGGTGCTGGGCGCCGCCTTCGGCTGGGCGATTCCGATGGCCTTCGCCGCGACGCTGGAGGAGGTGCCGACCTACGGCTGGTGGCTGTTCGCGGCCAACCTGATGTGGACGGTGGCCTACGACACCGCCTACGCGATGGTCGATCGCAACGACGACCTCAAGGTGGGCATCAAGTCCACCGCCGTGCTGTTCGGGCGTGCCGACAAGCTGATGATCGGCCTGTTGCAGCTGGGCATGCTGGTGGTGTTGATCGGCATCGGCCTGCAGCTGGCGCTGGGCATCTTCTACTGGCTGGGGCTGGCCGCCGCCGCCGTCACCTTCGTCTGGCAGCAACGTCTGATCCGGGAGCGTGAGCGTGCGCCCTGCTTCCAGGCCTTCCTCAACAATCATTGGACGGGTTTGCTGATCTTCGCCGGTATCGCCCTGGCGACCTGGCCGATGAGCTGACTCCTGCATAAACATTAGTATTATTTAATTTAAAGCGACCCCTGCCCTCTGTTGCTCCCCAGCCCACGGTTCATGCCTGCCTGCCGCGCCTCCAAGGCGGCTGGCAGGCTTGCGTGCAAGCTGCCATGCTGGCAGTTGTCATCTCGTTGTCATATAAGCGGGTTGTAATCGTCATCGACTTGTCATTCTGGCGCGTGCGCCGACTGCTGCATGGGATCTAGCGATGAGCTCCAAGACCGTACTGATTGTCGACGATGAATCCTCGATTCGCGAGATGATCGCCGTTGCCCTCGAAATGGCGGATTACCGCGTGCTGGAGGCAGACAATGCCCGGGACGCCCACGCCATCGTCGTCGATGAAAAGCCCGATCTGCTGTTGCTGGACTGGATGATGCCGGGCACCAGTGGCCTGGAGCTCGCGCGGCGTCTCAAGCGTGACGAGACCACCTCGGAGCTGCCGATCATCCTGTTGACCGCCAAGGGCGAGGAAGACAACAAGATTCAAGGCCTGGAAGCCGGTGCCGACGACTACATCACCAAGCCCTTCTCGCCGCGCGAGCTGGTCGCCCGTCTCAAGGCCGTGCTGCGTCGCACCACTCCCAAGGGAGTCGAGGAGGCGGTGGAAGTCGAAGGCCTGATGCTCGACCCGGCCAGCCACCGCGTCACCGCCCACGGCAACTCACTGGATGTCGGCCCGACCGAATATCGCCTGCTGCAGTTCTTCATGACGCATCAGGAGCGTGCCTACACGCGCAGCCAGCTGCTCGATCAGGTATGGGGCGGCAACGTCTATGTCGAGGAGCGCACCGTGGACGTGCACATCCGTCGCCTGCGCAAGGCGCTGGGCACAGGCCATCAGCATCTGATCCAGACCGTCCGCGGCACCGGTTACCGCTTCAGCGCTCAGGCCTGAGGGATTCATGCGCTATTGGACCAACGAGCTATGGCGCCTCGGCTACCTTGCCGGTGGCTTCGGCCTGATCGGTGGCCTGCTGGGCCATCTGGGCTGGGGCCTGGCGCTGGGTCTTTCGCTGTATCTGTTCGTCCATCTCAAGCACTTGAAGAGCCTCTACACCTGGCTGATCACCAATCCCCATGAAGAGCCGCCGCCCGGCGATGGCGTCTGGGGAGACCTGCTCGATCGTCTCTACCGCTACCAGAAGGGCCAGCGTCAGGCTCAGGAGCGACTGCGCAGCATCCTCAACCGTATCCAGGAATCCTCCGAGGCCATGCGCGACGGCCTGGTGATGCTGGACAACCACGGTGACATGGAATGGTGGAACAGCGCTGCCGAGCAGCTGGTCGGTCTCAAGGCCAGCCACGACCGCGGTCAGCACATCACCAACTATCTGCGTGACCCCGTCTTCATCGACTACTTCAATCGGCTGGCCTACCGCGAGCCGCTGACGCTCCAGTCGCCGCTGTCTGACAACCTGACGCTGCAGATCTCCATCACCCTGTTCGGTGACAACGAGCGCCTGGTCATGCTGCGTGACGTCACCCGCCTCTATCGCCTGGAAGAGATGCGCCGCGACTTCGTGGCCAATGTCTCCCATGAGCTGCGCACGCCGCTGACGGTACTGGCCGGCTATCTCGAGACCTACTCCGATTACGCCGATGACCTGCCACCGCGCTGGCAGCGTGGACTGGGCCAGATGCAGAGCCAGACCGACCGCATGCAGCATCTGGTCGAGGACCTGCTGACCCTGTCACGCCTGGAAACCGACGAACTGTCCGACAACGGTCGCTGCATCGACATGAGCGCCCTGCTCGGCCATATCCGCGACGACGCCGAAGGCCTGTCCCAGGGGCGCCACACCTTCTCCATCGAGGCCGATGCCAGCCTGTCTCTGCGCGGTGAGGAGCAGGAACTGCGCAGCGCGATCTCGAATCTGGTCTTCAATGCGGTGCGCTACACCCCCGAAGACTGTCATATCACCCTGCGCTGGAAGGCGGATGACCAGGGCCTGCTGGTCGAGGTGGAAGATGATGGGGACGGGATCGACCCGGTCCACCTGCCGCGCCTGACCGAACGCTTCTATCGCATCGACAAGGGCCGCAGCACCGCCACGGGAGGCACCGGCCTCGGGCTTGCCATCGTCAAGCATGTGCTGATTCGCCATCAGGGCCATCTGGAGATCGACAGCCACCCCGGCGAGGGTGCGCGCTTCCGCTGTCACTTCCCCGACGAGCGCGCCTGTCAGGCGAGCGCTCCCCAGGCCAGCAGTGCGCTAGCCCAGTGATGGGCTGATTCCGTGATGATCTGACCCGAACGCCAGCCCAACGCAGAACGCCCCGCAGCCACCTCGAAAGGAGGCGACTGCGGGGCGTTTCGTTTGGTCAATCAGACGACGCTGCGGCTATTTCAGCGACGAGCCAACTTAGCGACGAGCCAGTTCAGCGACGAATCAGTTCAGCGACAAGCCAGCTCTGCGACAGGCTGTCTCAACGACGCGGCGCCGGCAACTGACGGTAGTGGCTCTGCCACATCAGTACCGCCCCGGCGACGGCGCCCGGGATGAACAGCAGATTGGCCAGCGGCACCAGCGTCATGACGAACACCGCGGCGCCGAAGGTCAGTGAGGGCCACCAGCGCGCCTTGAGGCGCTGCTTCATGTCACCGAAGCTGACCTGATGGTTGTCCATCGGGTAGTCGAGGTACTGGATCGACATGCTCCAGGCCGAGAACAGCCCCCACAACAGCGGTGAGAGCAGGTTCAGGCCCGGGATGAAGCCGATGATGAACAGCGCGATCATGCGTGGGATGAAGTAGCCCAGCTTGGCCATTTCACGCCCCAGCGAGTCGACGCCGATCTTCATCAGGCCGCGATCATCATCGATCAGGGTGCCATCCAGACGATGCTCGACCTTCTCGGCCAGAATGCCGTAGAAGGGCGCGGCGATCAGGTTGGTCACCAGGCTGAAGGTGAAGAACACCACCAGCAACAGACTCACCACCAGCACCGGCCAGATCAACCAGCTGAGCCAGTCCAGCCACGCCGGTACCTTGAGCATCCAGTAATCGATCCAGCCACCGAACTGGTTGAACAATACCCACAGCGTGATGCTGTAGAGCACCAGGTTGATCGCCAGCGGTACGAATACGAAGCGGCGCAGCCCGGGGGTATAGACCATGCGGGTCCCGCGGACCAGCGCCGATACGGCATCAATCATGCGACGTCCTCGTCATCTCAAAAGAACCGGTCAGCCAGCGGGCTGACCGGAGCCACACCCTAGCACTCCCGCCTGCGCGGCGCAGCTGTCGGCCGCCTGACATCGCTCGCGCTCCCACGACGCAATCGCCCCGCGACCTGCCGGTAAGCAGGAGCGGGGCGAAAGACGCTACACAGGGGCAGGGAAGCGCGTCAGCTCACTTCTTGTCCAGGTCCTGCGGCTTCAGGTCATGGGTATCGGTGTGACGCACGTCCACGCCCTTGACCAGGAAGATGACGTACTCGGCCAGGTTGTCGGCGTGGTCACCGATGCGCTCCAGCGCACGTAGAATCCACATCACGTTGAGCACCGGCGTGATCTGGCGCGCGTCTTCCATCATGAAGGTCATCAGCGAGCGCATCGCGCTCTGATATTCCAGATCCACCGAGGCGTCTTCACGCAGTACCTTGAGGGCAAGGTCGGTATCGAAGCGCGCGAAGGCCGTCAGGGAGTCACGCACCATGCTGCGCACGTGCTGGCTGAGATGACGCACCTCGACCATGCCGCGCGGGCTCTGGCCGTTCTCGACCAGCGAGATGGCGTTGCGTGCGATCTTGCTCGATTCATCACCGATACGCTCGAGATCGGAGGTGGCGCGGATGACGGCCAGCACCAGGCGCAGGTCGGAGGCCGCCGGCTGACGGCGGGCCAGCACTCGGGTGCACTCGTCATCGATCTTGAGCTGCATGTCGTTGACAGCCTTGTCGTTGTCGCGCACCCGCGTGGCGGTTTCACTGTCGCCTTCCAGCAATGCCGTGACGGCATCCTGCAGCTGCTTCTCTACCAGTCCGCCCATGGCCAGCAGGTGTGTCTTCAGTGCATCCAGCTCGTGATTGAACTGCTCTGAGATATGCTTGCCGTGCGAATCGCTGGTGATATCCATTTCCCTCTCCCGGAAAGTCGCCCACCGAGTCAGGGGGCGTGACATGAATGACGTGACAAGTATGGCCCACTACTGACTGACACAGCGGGCTCCCCCTCAGCATGCCGACACTTGATTGCAGTTATGTTTCACCCATGGCGCAAAGGCGGTATCTGGCCGCCATCGTCAGCAATATCAGGGCGAAAAGGCTATCTGGCTGCACGTTCGCGCATGAGCGCGCTAACCGAAACGCCCCGTGATGTAGTCTTCCGTCTGGCGGCGCCGCGGGTTGGTGAACAGCTGATCGGTCGGGGAGAATTCCACCAGGCGGCCCTCATGCAGGAAGGCGGTATCGTCCGACACCCGCGCGGCCTGCTGCATGTTATGCGTGACGATGATCAGCGTCAGGCGCGAGCGCAGCGAACGGATCAGCTCCTCGATCTTGAGCGTCGAGATGGGGTCCAGCGCCGAGGCCGGTTCATCCAGCAGCAGCACCTCCGGCTCGACCGCCAGCGTCCGCGCGATCACCAGCCGCTGTTGCTGGCCACCCGAGAGCCCCAGCGCGCTGTCGTGCAGGCGGTCCTTCACTTCTTCCCACAGCGCCGCGGAGCGCAGACAGGATTCGACCTTGTCATCGAGGTGGCGCTTGTCATTCTCGCCGACCAGCCGCAGCCCGAAGGCCACGTTCTCGTAGACCGACATCGGAAAGGGATTGGGCGTCTGGAAGACCATGCCGATCCGGCGGCGCAGCATCGGCACATCCACGCCGCGCGCATGAATGTCCTCGCCCTCGAGCAGTACCTTGCCGGAAAGACGTGACTGTTCGTCGAGATCGGTCATGCGATTGAAGGTACGCAACAGGCTCGACTTGCCGCAGCCGGAAGGGCCGATGAAGGCCGTCACGCGCTTGCGTGCGATCTGCAGGCTGACGTCCTCCAGGGCGCGGCGCGTCTGGTTCTCCTTGCCGACACGTGCCTGATAATCGAGGCTCAGGTGGCGGGTTTCCAGGCAGATGTCCTCAGCCGGCCGCGCAGGCGTCTCCTGAAGAAACAACTGGGGCTTGGGCTGTTCAGAGTCACGCCTCATTCGGTGGCTCCCTTGTAACGTTGTGCCAGCATGTGACGCAGGCGAATGGCACTCAGATTGAGGCATAGAATCACGACCACCAGCACCAGCGCGGTCGCGTAGACCAGCGGCCGACTGCTGAAGGCGTCGCTGCTCTGGAAGGCCAGATCATAGACCTGATGCCCCAGATGCATGAATTTGCGGTCCAGATGCAACCACGGGAAGCTGTCATCCAGCGGCAGGTCCGGGGCCAGCTTGACCACCCCGACCAGCATCAGCGGCGCGACTTCACCCGCCGCACGCGCCACGGCCAGAATCAGCCCCGTCATCAGCGCCGGCGAGGCCGCCGGAATCACCACGCGCTTGAGCGTTTCCAGGCGTGTCGCCCCCAGCGCCAGCGCGCCTTCGCGCAGACGACGCGGCACGCGCGCCAGCCCCTCTTCCGTGGCGACGATCACCACCGGCAAGGTCAGCAGGGCCAGCGTCAGCGAGGCCCACAGAATGCCGCCGGTCCCGAAGGTCGGCGTCGGCAGCCGCTCGGAATAGAACAGCTCATCGATTCCGGCGCCCAGTCCATAGACGAAGAAGCCGAGACCGAACACGCCATAGACGATGGAGGGCACCCCGGCCAGGTTGCGCAGCGCGATGCGCGTCAGGCGCGTCAGGCGTCCCTGATGGGCCACCTCGTGCAGATAGAGCGCCGCCATCACGCCGAAGGGCATCACCATGATCGACATCAGTACCACCATCAGCACGGTGCCGAAGATGGCGGGCCAGACGCCACCGAAGCCCTCGGTAGGCGCGCCGGCCACGAAGTCACGGAAACGCTTGAAGGTCATCATCAGCCGGCCGCTGAAGCCCATCGCATTGGGCCGCCAGGCATTGCGGATATCATCGAGCGCGATGCGGCCTTCGTAGCCGCCATTGCCGCCCAGCAGCAACTGACCGCCCGCCAGCGCATCCCGCAGGGCACTCAGCTGATCTTCACGCTCGATGAAGGCGCTACGCACCTCCTCCAACTCCTCCTGCATCTGCTGCTCGAGCTCAGGGTCCTCATATGTCTGCGCCGCGCCACCATCAGCAGTGGCGCTGCGCCGGGATGCCAGAGACTGCTGCAGCGACTGATAGCGGCTGCTCAAGGCTTCACTGTCCAGGCGCAGTGCCTGCAGCTGGCGGCGCTCGCTCTCGATCATCTTCAGGCGGGCAAACAGTGGCTCGGCGTCTTCGGACAAGGGCCGGGCAGGCCCGTCGCCGACATCGGGCGTGTGGTCCATCTCCCCTGTCATCGGGTCACTCAGCGCCCGTGGCATGCCGTAGAGAGTGCGGCCGTCGCGCATTTCCAGCATCAGCGCCTGGCTGGGGAAGGTCATCCTGTCGAGCAGCGTCTCCGGCAGCCACTGCCAGCTGGCCGCGGCACCGTCACGCGAGGATGTCTGCAGCAACCACCATTGCTGGCGAGCGTCATTCCCCTCGCCCGAGGCGACACGGCGCATCTCCTCGTGCATCAGTTCGCCGAGCAGATGGCGATTGTCGGCCGCCGGCTCACCGCGCGTGGTGGTCAGGGCCGTGGGACTCTGGCCCGGCTGTGCCGTCAGCTCCACCTCGACCAGCCGTGAGGGCCAGAAGTGACTGAAGGAGCCCACCACCAGCAGGCTGAGCAGGCCCAGTACCAGCACCAGCGAGACACTGACCGCCATGGCATTCAGCCAGCCCCACGGGCCGCCGTCGCGCCAGTAGCGCTGCAGGCGCCCGACCAGCGGCTCGCGCGGGCGCAGTAGTGAGGAGCTGGCGCGATTGGTGTCAGGGTGACTCATCCCCAGCTCCCCTGATTGGGTGGCGTGAAGCGCTGTCGCAGCACTTCCGCCAGCGTATTGACCACGAAGGTGAAGACGAACAATGCCAGGGCGGCGAGGAACAGCAAGCGGTAGTGGCTGCTGCCGACCTCGGCCTCCGGCAGCTCGATGGCCAGGGTCGCGGCCAGTGAACGCAGGCCCTCGAACAGACTGGCATCTACCAGCGGCGTATTGCCGGCCACCATCAGCACGATCATCGTCTCACCGACGGCGCGCCCCATGCCGATCATCATCGCCGAGAACAGCCCGACGGCGGCGGCAGGCAGGATGACGCGACGCAGGCTCTGCCATGGCGTCGCGCCAAGCGCCGCGGAGCCTGCGGCCAGACCGCGCGGCACCGACGAGAGAGCGTCCTCGCTGAGCGTGAACAGGGTCGGCATCACCGCCAGCCCCAGCGCCATGCCGGTCACCAGGGTATTGCGCTGGGCGTAATCGATACCGTAGTGGCTGAACAGCCACTGACGGAGGTCGCCGTCGAACCACCACTGCTCGACCTGGCCGGCGATGGTCACATCCAGCCACAGCAGCACGAACAGCAGCGGCAACAGCCCGAAGGCCGCCATGTTTTCCGGCAGCAGATTGCGCCATACGCGCGGCGACAAGGTCCACAGGAAGCCGGCCACCATGGTGCCCAGCGGAATCAGAACCAGCCCCAGCAACACCGCCATCAGCTCACGCTCGATGAAAGGCGCGACCACCAGCGCGGCGATGAAGCCGATCACCACGGTCGGCAGTGCCTCCATCATCTCCAGCAGCGGCTTGATGCGGGAACGCTGGCGCGGCGCCATGAAGCAGGCGACATGAATGGCACAGCCCAGCCCCAACGGCACGGCAAACAGCAGCCCGACCAGCGCCGCCTTGAGCGTGCCCCACATGATGGGCACCAGCGACAGACGGGGTTCGTGGGTGCCGGTGCTCTCCAGCTGCCAGATCCACTCCGGCGCAGCGCGCCCCTCATACCAGACCTTGCCGAAGATGGCGTCGAGCCCGACGGCCTGATGCGGGTCGTGTATCGCAAGCCCGGCATAGGCCTTGCCGAGCGCCCCCAGCGGCGCTTCCTGAGCGAGCTGGCCGGGCAGCCTTGCCTCCCGGGACGCCGACGCCAGCAAGCGGCGGTCATCATTGTCAAATTCCAGCGTCACGCCAGCCGCGACCCGGGCGGCGTCCAGCCAGTCCAGCACCTGACGGCGACGCTCGCTGGTGGCCAGATAGAGGCCAAGGCGGCCGTTGGCGTCCAGCGCGGCAAAGCCGAGGCTGTGATGGGCGGCAGCCATCGTCACCACCGGCGCCGTCAGGTCACTGTCAAAGACGCCGGCCTTGACCAGCGGCTGCGCATGCGCCGGCAACAGGTAATGGGTCAGGCCACCGGCGGCGTCTCCGACGATCAGGCTTCTGCCGCCACGCAGGACGCTGATCGCGGTGATCGCCGGCGATGACGCGGAGGCAGAAGAGCTCACAGCGTGATGTGCCAGCTTGCGCGCCAGCGGCTTGGTCCCGGTGGAGGCCTCGCTCAGCTGCCACTGGGTGAAACCATCGCGGTCAGCGGTGACCAGCAGACGCCCCTGCTGCGAAGACAGCCTGGCCGGGCCCGGCAACCACTGCTGCTGCCACTCGGAGTGCGGCGTCTGACTGGCTGCATCGTCCTCCAGCTCGCCGGCGTCGGCGTGTGGAGATGACAAGGCCAGGCGCGCCAGCCACAGGCCATCGCCCTCCTCGAACGGAATGCGCAGCCACAGCTGGTCACGGCTGAGCACCAGGCTTGCCTGGCGGCGCTCAAGCCCTGCGGGTACCTCGATGGCACTGCCGCGCAGGCGTACGCCAGCGGCGGACTGCTGAACCACCTGCAGGCGATCATCCGCGAGCCAGACACCCGCCAGCGGCGAGGTGCGCGAATCCGCCGTCGAATCATCACTGGCCAGCACGGGAGGCAGCCCGTCACGCGCGGCAAGCGGCATGTCAGGCAAGGCGCTCAGCCCGTCAGGATCGGACAGCCAGTCAGGATCGGTCTGAGCGGCAGGCATCTGCTGGTCGCTCGCTTGCTGTTCGAGCGCCTGCTGAGGAAGCGACGTGACGCTGGCGGGCTTGAGCAGTGGCCACGACACGCTGACCAGATAGGCCAGCATCACGACGACGATGACCATCACGCCCAGCCCGGCCGCTGTCAGCCACAGACTGGCAAGACGGTCATGCCGCAGACGACGACGCTGCATTCGGGAGGCATCAACTGCCGACATGAAATATCACCACGAAAGGATTTGCGCGCTGGAGTGTCGACTCCGCAGACGCATGAAGCGGGTATGGCACCGAGATTATGTCCAAGTGATGACAGAGAGATGACAAAGGCGAATCAAAGGGCATCCACATCCTCCAGCCCCAGTTGCTGACGCCAGTGCAGCAGCTGCTTTTCCGGCAGCGGCACATAGCCACCGCGCAGGATGGCCTGTTGGCCCTGGCGCGACATGATCAATGACAGGAAGGCCTGCTCCAGCGCCGGGAGCGGCTCGTCAGGCACGCGATTGACGTAGATGTACAGCGCGCGGGTCAGCGGATAACGGCCATCGCGAATGCTGGCCCGGCTCGGGAAGACGGCGTGGCCACCCGCCTCACGGCTGACGGACAGCTGCTTCACCAGCGGCGAAGAGGTGCTGAAGCTGGCATAGCCGATGCCATTGGGTGAGGAGCCCACCGCACCGATGATGGAGGCCGAGCCCGGCTGTTCGCTGACATCGAGGCGGAAGTCGCCATCGCACAGCGCGATACGGCGGAAGGCGCCGTAGGTGCCCGAGGTGGCACTGCGCCCGAAGCGCGTGATCTGGCGGTCATTCCACTCATCGCTCAGCCCGAGCTGGCCCCAGCGACTGGCCGCCTGGCCACCACAGTTGTGCGTGGCGGAGAAGATGGCATCCAGCTGCGCGATGCTGATCTCCTCCAGCGGATTGCTGCGATGCACGATGATGCCCATTGCATCCAGCGCCACGGGCACACCCAGCGGCGGATAGCCGAATTCACGCGTGAAGTCCTGACGCTCCTGATCGCTCATCGGACGCGACATCAGCCCGATGCGGGTGGTGCCGGCGATCAATGCCGGCGGTGCCGTCGAGGAGCCCGCGGCCTGCAGCTGCACGCGCACCCCCGGATGATAGCGGCGCAGCTGGGCAGCCCAGCGCGTCACCAGCACCGACAGGGTATCGGAGCCCACCGCCGTCAGGTTGCCCACCACCCCGGACACCGGGCGATATTCGGGCACCTTGTCGGCCAGTGCCGGAGCCGAGAGCGTCGAGAGCCCCAGCAGGCAGGCAAGCGACATCAGCCGCAGCGACGGCAGCCCTGAGCGCAGGCGGATCGCGCATGAGGAGGACACATATGAGGAGGACGCGGATGACCCGCGACGCGACGCGAACACGGCGCGAAAGCCTGAACGGACAAGCGACCCGACGGAAACTGACATGGCGACTTCCCACCAGAGAATGAACAAGATGACGATGCGACACGGAGCTGGCCACGGCTTGCCACGCCCGTGGTGACGGGCAGGCGACGGTGGAACAAGGCGGCCCGTGCAGCATGGCGAAAGACAGCGAGTATCCGTCATTGCTGCGTTGAGTAACGATACTCCATGCTGCAGCGCAAAAAATCTCCTGACAGTCCTTGTCAGTGAGGACAGTGCTTTGTCCGCCGGAGTAGGATACAGGAGATGATGAAGCCGCTGCGGCTCATCCGCCATGGTCTGCGTCGCGCTGATGCTATCGATGGCACCCGGTGACTTTCTTCGGCGATTGCCGAAGTGTCCTGTATAAGGCCCCCTGTGCAAGGCAGCGCCCTGCGCCAAAAGACGCACCTTTTTCAGATGGAAGGGTGCAGAAATGAAATGACCATTTTATAACAACAAGATAGCGAGTCATGACATGCAAGCTCTGGATGATATCCCGACGCCGAACGGCACACTGACGCTCAAATTGATCGCCCAGCGCCAGGACACCAATCTCTATGGCGACATCAGCGGCGGCTGGCTGATGCACCGCATGGACGAGGCCTGTGAGCTGGCCGCCGGGCGCGTCGCCCACGGGCGCACTGCCACCGTGGCCGTCGAGGGCCTCGATTTCCTGTCGCCGGTGCGTATCGGCTCGGTGGTCAATATCTTCACTCAGGTGGCCGAGGTCGGGCGAAGTTCGATCAGGCTCGCCGTCGAGGTCTGGATCCGCCCGCCGCAGGAGCGCAATCAACACGCGCTGACCAAGGTGACCGAAGCCTGCTACGTGATGGTGGCACTCGATGACAATGGCCGCATCCGTGCCGTACCGGAGCAGGCCAGCACCGCCATCATCGAGGAGCAGGACTGATCCTGAGCAGGACTGAGCCTGGCGCCTCGCCTCTCTTCCTGTCAGCCACACGCCAAGAAAAAGCCGCCCTCGAGGGCGGCTTTTTCGTCAACAATCAGTCACGCGCTCAGACAGTCCGGCAGGCAGTCCGAAAGAGACTCGCTCAGGCTTCGCCGAGCACCCGACCACGCGCATCCAGATAGGCCTGCTCACCGATACGCGACCAGGGCGCGACCTGCTGCTGGAAGGCGCGGTAGGACTCATAGACGCGCCTGGCGTCCTCATCCTTGGCGATGAACTCGTCCAGCACCTCGTTGGAGGCATCGAACAGCGCCGCATAGACATCCTGGGGGAATTCACGCAGTTCCACACCGTGCTCCTCGACCAGCGAGGTCAGCGCGGTGGCGTTGCGCAGCGCGAATTCATCCACCATGGCGTGATTGGCGATTCTGGCCGCCTGGATCACCACCTGCTGCAGGTCTTCCGGCAGTGCCTGCCAGGCCTCGAGATTGACGGTGCCTTCGAGGATGGCGGAAGGCTCGTTCCAGGCCGGCGAGTAGTAATACTTGGCCACCTGATGCAGCCCGAAGGCCAGATCATTGTAGGGGCCGACCCAGTCGGTGGCATCGATCACGCCGGTTTCCATCGCGGTGAAGATCTCGCTGCCCGGCAGATTGACCGCGCTGGCGCCGATGCGATTCATCACTTCGCCCGCCAGCCCCGGCAGGCGGATCTTCAGGCCCTTCATGTCCTCGAGACTGTTCACTTCCTTGTTGAACCAGCCGGCCATCTGGGTGCCGGTGTTGCCCACCGCCAGCGGCTTGAGGTTGTGGCGCGAGTAGATCTCGTCCCACAGCTTCATGCCATCGCCGTGATACAGCCAGGCGTTGGTCTCGGTGGTGTTCATGCCGAAGGGCACGGCGGTGAAGAACTGGGCCGCGGGCACCTTGCCCTTCCAGTAGTAGGAGGCCGAGTGGCCCATCTGGGCGGTACCGGAGGACACAGCATCGAAGACTTCCAGCGCCGGCACCATCTCGCCGGCGCCATAGACCTTGACCTGCAGGCGACCACCGGAGAGCTGACCGATCAGGCTGGCAAATTCATTGGCACCGGTGCCCAGTGCCGGGAAGTTCTTCGGCCAGGAGGTGACCATCTTCCAGTGGATGGTCTCGCCCTCGGCGGCATTGGCGGTGGACACGAAAGGCGCGGCGGCGAGGCCGGCAGCACCGGCCCCCAGAGCAGAGAGAAAACGGCGGCGTTGCATGGGACTTTCCTTGTTCGAGTTGTGGGCAATGCATGACGCGGCATCAAGACAGCATGTCTGCCACTATGCCGCGACCCATGGATGGCCCACAACTGCACCAAGGCCGTAATGGCGAACGAATACCGCGCCCCCTGCCCCGCGCTACACCTCTTGCCAGCGCCTGCTGTCAGCGCCTCATGGCTGCGTCTGCCATCAATGCAGGATCAGCTCAGCACTTCCAGCTTGGCAAAGCCCAGCACCAGCCACTTGTCGCCTTCGCCCTCGAAGCTGATCTGCACGCGCGCGCGCTCGCCCTGGCCTTCGGCATTGATGACCACGCCTTCCCCGAACAGCGGATGGCGCACCAGGCTACCGAGCGAGAGTGCCGGCATGTCGCCATTGGCCTCGACACTCTCCTGACGCGGACCGGAAGGACGGCGATTCGGCGTGGCGCGCTGGGTCGAGACCGGACGCGAGACCTGGCCACGCAGACGCACCTCTTCCATCAGCTCTTCCGGCAATTCACGCAGGAAGCGCGACGGCCGCTGGAAGGTCTCCTTGCCGTGCATGCGACGCAGCTCGGCGTAGGTCAGGTAGAGGCGCTGCATGGCGCGGGTGACACCGACGTAGCACAGGCGACGCTCTTCCTCGAGACGCCCCGGCTCTTCCAGCGACATCTTGTGCGGGAACAGCCCCTCCTCGACCCCGGCGACGAATACCACCGGGAATTCGAGCCCCTTGGCGGAATGCAGCGTCATCATCTGCACGCATTCCTCGCCTTCGGCGGCTTCGTGATCGCCGGCATCCAGCGCGGCTTCGGCGAGGAAGGGTTCCAGCGCCTCGGCCCCTTCGCTGGGGGCTTCCGGGTCCATGCGCTCGCCCTGACTGAAGGCGCGGCAGGCGTTGACCAGCTCCGATAGGTTCTCGAGGCGCGCCTGGCCCTTCTCGCCCTTCTCGGCGGCGTGATGCTCACGCAGGCCGGAGACGTGGATGACGTGCTCGACCAGCTCATGCAGCGCCATGCCGGCGGTGTCGTTGTCGAGGCCATCGATGATGTCGGCGAAGGCTCGCACGGCGGTGGCGGCGCGTCCCTTGAGGGCACCATCGGAGACCGCATCGCTCATCGCCTGCCACATGGTCAGGTTGCCGTAGCGTGCACGCTCGCGCAGCTGCTCGACGGTGCGCATGCCGATGCCACGCGCCGGCACGTTGATCACGCGCTCCAGGGCGGCATCGTCCTCGCGGTTGTTCATCAGACGCAGATAGGCAAGCGCGTTCTTGATCTCGAGACGCTCGTAGAAGCGCTGGCCGCCATAGATGCGATACGGCATGCCCTGGCGGATCAGCGTCTCCTCCAGCACGCGTGACTGGGCGTTGGAACGATACAGGATCGCGATCTCGTCGCGGCTGTAGCCATGCTCATTGACCAGTTCACGGATGGTGTCGGCGATGTAGCGCGACTCGTCGATGTCATTGAAGCCGGCGTAGACACGAATGCGCTCGCCGCGTCCGCTGTCGGTCCACAGCTCCTTGCCCATGCGCCCGCCGTTGTGGCTGATCAGGGCGTTGGCGGCCTCCAGAATGGCGCTGGAGGAGCGGTAGTTCTGCTCCAGACGCACCACGCGGGTGTTGGCGAACTCCTCGGTGAAGCGCTGGATGTTCTCGACCCGCGCGCCACGCCAGCCGTAGATGGACTGGTCATCATCGCCGACCACGGTCATGCACTCGCGATCACCGGCCAGCAGCTTCAGCCAGGCGTACTGCAGGGTGTTGGTATCCTGGAACTCGTCGACCAGCAGGTGGGCGAAGCGCTCGCGGTAATGCGCCAGCAGGTGCGGCGTATCGCGCAGCAGCTCCAGCGAGCGCAGCAGCAGCTCACCGAAATCGACCAGGCCGCCGCGTTCACAGGCGAGCTGATAGAGCTCATACATCTCGACCATCTTGCCCATGTAGGCATCGCCGTGAGTCTGCACCTGATGGGCGCGCAGACCTTCCTCCTTGCAGCCGGCGATGAAGTACTGGACCTGCTTGGGCGGCCAGCGCTCGTCATCGACGTTGTGCTCCTTGAGCAGTCGCTTGACCATGCGCAGCTGGTCATCGCTGTCGATGATCTGGAAGTGCTCGGGCAGGCGCGCCTCCTGCCAGTGGGTGCGCAGCAGACGGTGACTGATGGAGTGGAAGGTGCCGACCCACATGTGGCGCAGGCTGCTGCCATTGAGCGCCTCGAGACGCGTGCGCATCTCCCGCGAGGCCTTGTTGGTGAAGGTCACCGACAGGATGGCGTAGGGCGAGAACTGGTATTGGTCCATCAACCAGGCGATGCGGTGAACCAGCACGCGGGTCTTGCCGGAACCGGCCCCCGCCAGTACCAGCATGTTGCCCGGCGGCGCGGACACGGCCTCACGCTGATGCGTGTTGAGGTGATCGAGGAGGGGCGATTCGGACATGCAGGGCTCACCACAGGGCAGAGGAGTCGAGGAGCGGAGCAGCGTGAGATTCGCTGCCCCTGTTCAGGCATCCACCTTATCACAGCGGCCTGCCCTGCTCTTCCCCGCGCCGGCCTTCCTTGCACATACGTACCTTGCACTTGCCTTCAAGACAGATGATGCCCGGGCGGTGCTCAGTGGGTATCGAAGTCGTGGTCGTCGATGCGCAGGGTGGCGAGGCTCTTCTTGACCGCCTCCAGCTGCTCCTTGAGCTTGGGTCCGCGCGCCTTGGCGACACCGACCGCCAGCGTATCGACGATCACCAGGTGCGCGATACGCGAGCTCATCGGGGTGTAGATCTCGGTGTCTTCGTGCACATCGATATGCAGCGGCAGCGTGACTTCATCCGCCAGTGGCGAACCACTCGGGC
The DNA here is from genome assembly GCF_023161745.1 of Cobetia sp. 1CM21F. Taxonomy (NCBI): domain Bacteria; kingdom Pseudomonadati; phylum Pseudomonadota; class Gammaproteobacteria; order Oceanospirillales; family Halomonadaceae; genus Cobetia; species Cobetia sp. 1CM21F. The sequence goes on from NZ_JALNTQ010000004.1 coordinate 100,046, forward strand.
ACAGCCCGATGACGGTCGCGCCGGCGTCCCGCGCCAGACGCACGCTGGCGATCAGCGCCTTGGTGCGGCCGGTCTGGGAGATGGCCACCACCACGTCGCGCGGCCCCAGCGTCACCGCTGACATGTTCTGCATATGCGGGTCGGTGTAGGCGGCGGTGGAGATCTGCAGGCGGAAGAACTTGTGCTGGGCATCGTGAGCCACGGCGCCCGAGGCACCATAGCCGTAGAACTCGACCCGGCTGGCGGAGGCCAGCGAGTGGATGGCGCGCGCGACGGCTTCGGCATCCAGGCGGTCACGCACCGACAGCAGGGTGCCGATGGTGGAATCGAACAGCGAGTGCGAGAACTCGGCCACGCTGTCGGAGTCATTCATGGAGAACTGGGCGAACTGGGTGCCGGTGGCGAGGCGTTGCGCCAGCTGCAGCTTGAAATCCTGGAAGCCGGCAAAGCCCATTGCCCGACAGAAACGCACGACCGTCGGCTCACTGACCGATGACTCGCTGGCCAGATCGACGATCCGCATGTGAATCACTTCCTCCGGATGGCGAAGGACATAGCGTGCGACCTTTTGTTCAGAGCGGCGGAAATTCTCCATCCGGCTCCTCAGGTCGTCGAAGATGGCATGGCTCACGGCACACTCCTTGCAGACTTCATGGGCATGCCTGAGCTTACGTCATCCCCCCCAGGGGTGTCGCCTGCACAGGCAGGCTATAGTCACAATTTTGTCAAGTGAGCTATAGTAAAACGGTGTGGCGCCAGTGAAAGCCCACATCCTTTGGATGCCATGGAGGTCGAATCATGCGTAATTCAGAGCAGGTAGATACGCTCAAGAAAGAGCTTCTCGATATTTTCATGACTCTCGGTGCCGACGAACATCAGGCCCGCAAGAAACAAAGCGCAGTCCGCCATCTCCGCGCCCGTCGTGGAATAGAATTGCACAACGAAATCAAGCGCCTAAGCGAGGATTTAAGCGACATCGAAGTGCTGGAAATGGATACTGAAAGCGATATCGACACCCACTGATTCCAGGCGGGGAGGCGATACGCTCCCCGCCGATCAGTGATGTTTTCACGCTCTGATCCGCCAGGGTTCTGGCTCCATGCGACACCCTCCACCATCTCTTTCGAGCATGGTCGTACCCCCCTCTCGCGCAATTTCAGCATCATCACCCCTGACTGAAGTGCCTTCTGCGCTGTCATGCCCGGTGTCCTGCACATCAATCCCGAAATATTCGTTTTTTCTCACCTCATTTTCCGCCCCACCGCTCTTCTTTTGTTTGTCACATTTCTCCTCTATCGCGTGCCGCCATCACCCTTGATGCACCATTTCAGTGCGTATCCGCCGTCATGCGCCTCTCACATACCTGAAACCAGGCTCACGCCTGATGGCGACTTTCCCTCTCGGAAAGGATGAATCTTCTACGTCAAACGCATGACATACGACGGCCACGCAGTGCTACCCGGCCATGACACCTGCCAGGCAAGCGCGCGACCGGGTTGAGATTCTCCAGGCTCAGAAACAGGAAAGGCCCGCCGGATGGCGGGCCTTTCGCATTGCCTGCCATGACAGGCCTGAGACATGTCATGGCAAGTGTTTCACGAGATCTCTCTATATCTCTCGAGATCTCACGAGACCTACAGGCTGGACGCGAACACCACGACCACACCGATCGGGGCGATAAAGCGCGCCACGAAGCTCCACAGCGAGAAGGCCGAGTCGCTCATGTTGAGCTGGCTGCGCACCTCGTCACGGCCCATGAACCAGCCGACGAAGACGATGGTCGCCAGACCGGTCAGCGGCAGCATCAGCTTGCTGGTCGCGTAGTCGAGCAGGTCGAAGATGGTCATGCCTTCGAACTTGGCGAACATGCCCAGCGGCGCCACGTCACTCCACAGGTTGAAGGACAGGATGGTGGCGATGCCCAGCAGCCAGGTGGCGATACCCGCGACCCAGGCCGAGCCGACGCGCGACATCGGCGTCTTCTCTTCGAGCCATTCGACGATGGGCTCCAGCAACGAGATGCCCGAGGTCCAGGCCGCGAATACCAGCAGCACGAAGAACACCACGCCGAAGACTTCACCGCCCGGCATGTGGCCGAAGGCCAGCGGCAGGGTCTGGAAGATCAGGCCCGGGCCCGCGGCGGCGTCGAGGCCGTTGGAGAACACCACCGGGAAGATGGCCAGACCGGCCAGCAGGGCGATGACGGTATCCAGCACCACCACGACCAGCGCGGTACGCCCGATGTTGACGTCATCGGACAGGTAGGAGCCGTAGGCCATCATGATGCCCATGCCCAGTGACAGGGTGAAGAAGGCATGCCCCATGGCCGCCAGCACGCCATCCTTGTCGAGCTTGGAGAAGTCCGGCGTCAGCAGCCAGGCGGCGGCATCAGCGAAACCATCGGTGGTGGCGGCGTAGCCGACCAGCACGATCAACATCACCGCCAGCAGCGGCATCAGGATCTTGGCGGCACGCTCCAGGCCACCGGCGACCCCGCCGGCCACGACCAGGATCACCATCAGCATGAAGGCACTGTGCCAGGCCAGCAGCGTGGCCGGGTCCCCCAGCAGACCGCCGAACAGGCTACCGGCCGTGTCGGAGGTCAGGGTTTCGAAACTGCCACTGGCCGCGTCGGCGATGAAGGCCAGCGCCCAGCCGCCGATGACGCTGTAGAAGGACAGGATCAGGTAGGCGCCGAGCACGCCGGCCACCCCGATCAAGACCCAGGCGGGACTGCGTTTGAGCCGGGCACTGATGTGACTCATGGTCGAGATGGGGTTCTTCTGCCCCAGACGGCCCAGCAGCCATTCCGACATCAGGATCGGCAGACCGATCAGCAGGATGCAGATCAGATAGACGAGGACGAAGGCACCGCCGCCGCTCTCACCTGTCATGTAGGGGAATTTCCAGATATTGCCCAGACCGACGGATGAACCGACGGCAGCCAGGGTAAAGGCCAGGCGAGAAGACCACTGTGCGTGGGAATGCGGTTTGGATGACATGTGAATCCCTGATTCGTCGCGAGGGTGCCAGTCGCTGGTAGCGACTTCGGGCACCTTGTTGTGCTTGTTGCATCATGCTGCCAATGCGGACGGATCATCCGTGGCCAACACGATGGCGTCGCAGGATCACTGCTGTGGTGCTCCCGGCATTCACGCTGACCGGGTAGGTCGTGGGGAATGACAGGCAAGTGCCGATAGGCACGCCGGAACGGGCAGACTGCCCATCTCCGGTAAATATCGCCGCGGTAACGGCAACATGTGGCTAAAGCTACTCGATTGAGGGGCCATCTGCCAGCAAGCCACCATCAGACCATGGCCTCACAGGAGAAACCTCACGGCCAGGTGGAGCGTCAGAACAGGCTGCCCTGCCCCTCTCCCGGAAAGGCCCCGATCAAGGGGCGCTCCAGTTTCTCCAGCACCTGGTTGGCCAACAGGCGTGCCAGCGCGGGTGCTGCCTTGTTGTCCGGTGTATGCACGAAGAGGAACGGGCTTTTCCCCTGACTTATCCACAAGAAAAGTCGCTCTACCCAGGGAGCGAACAGTGCCCGGTTGGTAGCTTCATCGTAATGACCGATGAAGCGCACCACGGGATGTTGTCCGCTGGAGAACACATGCAATGGGCGGTGAGGCTTTTCCGAGCGCGCCACCGCAAGGCCCGGATGCGCGGTGGTGGGGCCACTGAAGAGTGGACGCACATCCAGCATCACGCGATCGACTGCGTGAGTTATCAACAAGCGATTCAACTGTCGTTCCGCCTCGCCCTTGGCGAAGAATACCGGGTCGCGGGGCTCCACCGACCAGGCAAGCCCTGCTCCCTTCACCGACTGCAGAAATTGCTCGAGGCGTGGCAGGACTTCCGCCCCGAGGTCACGCGGCAGCTGAATCATGATCGGACCGAGGCGGTCCTTTATCGGTGCCAGGCAATCGAGAAATTCCGCCAGCTCCTGCTCGATGCCCTGCAGGCGCAATTCATGAGTCAGTCGGCCCGGCAACTTGAAGCAGAAGCGAAAATGGGCCGGCGCCTGACGTGCCCAGCTGGCGATGGCAGCAGGCGTGGGTTGGGCATAGAAGCTGGTATTGCCCTCGACGCTATCGAAGATCCGGGCGTAATCCGCCAGATGTTCCCGCGGGCCGCTGCCCGGCAGCAGGCTGCCGCGCCAGTCATCATTGGCCCACATCGCGAGCCCGAGATGAAGATGCCCCGCCGAGTGCGAGGCATCCGACGGTGCGGAGGCTGCATGAAAATGGTGCATGAAGAGGCCAGAACTAGAGGAATATAAGGGTCAAAGAGCCAACAAGCCGAAGAATATCGTCTGCCAGAGCGACGTAAGCACAATAAAAACTGTCATCACGGCGTGCTATGGTCCGCATCCTGCATGACACGTCAGCAGGCGGTCCACCCACCGCCCTGACTCCGCTTCCAGCCAGCCACAAGCCGCGCCGGAAGACACTCTTGTTGACTGCCCATACCCCGGAGCCTGTCATGACTGCTTTCCAACGACTCATTCTGCGCGCCAGCGGCAGCCGCTCTCGCGCGGCAAATGCCATCACCCTGCGCAGCCTGATCACGCTCATCGAGGGCTGCCTGCTGGTGGCGCTCGGCGTACGCCTGCTGCAGGCCGGTGGCCTGCTGGTCAGTGGCACTGCCGGCATGTCGTTGCTGGGTGCCGACCTGACAGCACTGAGCTTCGGCAGCCTGTTCTTCCTGATCAACCTGCCTTTCTACGGCCTGGCCTGGAAACAGCTGGGGCTGAATTTCACCCTGCGCACGCTGGGCTGCGTCAGCCTGCTCTCCGTGCTGTCCGATGTGTTGGCGGTCAGCTTGCCGCTGGGTGCCGTCAGCCTGCCGGTCGCAGCGATTGCCGCAGGCCTGTTGATCGGCCTGGGCATCACGCTGCTGTTTCGCGAGAACGCCTCGCTGGGCGGCCTGAACATTCTGGCGCTGCATCTGGAGCGACGCTTCGGCATCCATGCCGGTCGCACCACCTTCGCCTTCGACCTGCTGCTGATCGCGATCGCCGCGCTGGTCTACCCCTGGCCACAGGTCATCTGTTCGGCACTGGCATTCGCGACACTGTCCTTCGTGCTGGGCCGCTACCATCGCCGCACGCCTCAGACCGCACAGCCTGCCTCACCGGCGCATGACAAGCAGGTGCAGACGGCTCACTAGCGGCGACCGCGTCCCCCGTTGGAAGAACCGCCGCCCTTGTACGAGGCGCCCTTGCCGGCCGGGCTGTTTTTCCCCGAGCTCGTGTTGCCGTAACTCTTGCTGCTGCCGCCCTTGTTGGCAGCGGTCTTGCTGTTGGCAGAGCCCTTGTTGACAGAGCCCTTGCTGTTGGCCGCGCCACGCTCATTGCGGCCATCGCTGGCATTGCCACGCGTGCGCGGCTTGAGGCCGCTGGCAAGCTTGCCGGCACCTCCCGCACTCTTGGTGGCATTCCTGCTGGAATTCCTGCCGTCGCTTCTGCCTTCCTGATTGCCACGCCCCGTGGTGCGCTCGTCAGAACGCTCGCGACGCCCTGTACCCTCTTGCTTGGCCCCTGCCTGAGAAGCGCCCGAACGCTGGCCCGGATGGCGTTGATCAGCACCGCGCTGACGTGTCTCGCGCTTATCAGGGCTGCGCTGATCTGAACTGCGCTGACGTGTGTCGCGCTGGCCGGATCCGCTCTTGCCGCCTTCCTGGCGCCGAGTCCCGCTACGCCGGCCAGCATCCGTATCCTGGGCGGCGCGCTGATGGCGCGCGGCCGTCGCGTGCTGGGAAGGAGGCGGTGCCGCCGCCAGGCGCGAGGCCTCCTCAGTGCCGCTGGAGCCCTCGATCATCTGCTGGATATCCGCCATCTCGCGCTGGGTGAGATACCGCCATTCGCCGACCCCCAGCCCGTCCAGGCTGACATTCATGATGCGCACCCGCTTGAGCTTGAAGACCTCATAGCCCAGCGCCTCACACATGCGACGGATCTGACGGTTGAGGCCCTGGGTCAGGATGATGCGGAACACATAGGTCGAGATCTGCTCGATGCGACACGGCTGGGTGATGGTGTCCAGAATCGGCACGCCAGCGGCCATGCGCTTGAGGAAGTCGCCGTTGATCGGCTTGTCGACCCGCACCACGTATTCCTTCTCGTGGGCATTGCCGGCACGCAGGATCTTGTTGACGATATCGCCGTCACTGGTCAGGAAGATCAGGCCATCGGAGGGCTTGTCGAGGCGACCGATCGGGAAGATGCGTTTGGGATGACCGATGTAATCGATGATGTTGCCGTCGACATGGCGCTCGGTGGTACAGGTGATGCCAACCGGCTTGTTGAAGGCCAGGTAAACCGCTTCCTGCTTGGCTTTCAATGGCTTGCCATTGACCAGCACCTCATCGCCCGGCGCGACCTTGGTGCCCATTTCGGGCACGACACCATTGATGGTCACTCGTCCTTCGGCGATGTAGCGATCCGCCTCGCGCCGCGAGCAGAAGCCCGTTTCGCTGATGAACTTGTTGAGGCGGGTAAGCGATGCGTCGCGATCAGTCATGGCAGGTCACGTGCGTGCGCCGGGCGATGAACGCGCAGCGGACGGAAGGGGATAAGAAGGCAGGCGCACAGGATACCAAAAACGGCAGCCCTGAGGCTGCCGTTGGCACAATGAGACTGGGCTCATCTGCTGCTGCGCCAGACATGACGCAGCCGTCTTGCATCGCAGATCACTCGACCGTGACACTCTTGGCCAGGTTGCGCGGCTGATCGACATCGGTGCCCTTGAGCACGGCGACGTGATAGGACAGCAGCTGCAGCGGCAGGGTGTAGAGGATCGGCGCCAGCACTTCACTGACATGCGGCATGCGCAGCACGCGCACGCCTTCGCTCTCTTCAAGGCTGATGTTCTCGTCGGCGAACACGTAAAGCTCACCGCCACGCGCGCGCACTTCCTGCAGGTTCGACTTGAGCTTCTCGAGCAGCTCGTCGTTCGGCGCCACCGCCACTACCGGCATGTCAGCATCGACCAGTGCCAGCGGGCCGTGTTTCAGCTCACCCGCCGGATAGGCCTCGGCGTGGATGTAGGAGATTTCCTTGAGCTTGAGCGCGCCTTCCAGTGCGATGGGGAACTGGGTGCCACGCCCGAGGAACAGCGCATTGTGCTTGTCGGCGAAGGCCTCGGAAAGACGCTCGATCTCGCTGTCCATGGCCAGTGCCTTGGTGACCAGCGACGGCAGCTGACGCAACTCACGCACCACCTCGGCTTCACCGGCCTCATCACCGCCACGCACACGACGCAGCGACAGTGTCAGCAGCATCAGGCCGACCAGCTGGGTGGTGAAGGCCTTGGTGGAGGCGACGCCGATTTCCGGGCCGGCCATGGTCATCAGGCTGAGGTCTGACTCACGCACCAGCGAGCTGCCCGGGACGTTGCAGATCGCCAGACTGCCGAGGAAGCCACCCAGCGACTGGGCATAACGCAGCGCGGACAGCGTATCGGCGGTCTCGCCGGACTGGGACAGGGTGACGAACAGGGTGCCATCGGCGACCACCACCGGGCGGTAGCGGAACTCGGAGGCAACCTCGACCGCTGCCGGAATGCCGGCCAGACGCTCGATCCAGTAACGCGCGACCATGCCGGCGTGGTAGCTGGTACCACAGGCGACGATCTGCACCTGCTTGACCTGACGGAAGAGGTTTTCCGCCTCGCTGCCGAAGCTGCGTACCAGCACGTGATCACCGTTCAGGCGGCCTTCCAGCGTGGCGGCCAGCACACGCGACTGCTCGTGGATTTCCTTGAGCATGAAGTGACGATAATCGCCCTTGGAAGCGGCATCCTGCGCGTGCTCGAAGGTCTGCACCGGACGCTCGTTGGCCTCGGTGACCAGACGCTCGCCCTGCTCGAAGATCTCGATCTGCTCGGCGGTCATGCGCACCAGATCGCCTTCCTTCAGGTAGATGAAGCGATCGGTGACCTGCAGCAGCGCCAGCTGATCGGAGGCCAGGAAGTGCTCATCGATCCCGACACCGATCACCAGCGGGCTGCCCTGACGCGCGCCGATCAGCACGTCCGGCTGGGCGCGATGCACCACGCCCAGCGCGAAGGCGCCATCGAGCAGCGCCACGGCTTTCTGCACCGCGGTCAGAAGGTCCTGACTCAGGGTGTATTCCCGCGCCAGCAGGTGGGCGACCACCTCGGTGTCCGTCTCGGAGGTGAAGACATAACCCTGACCTTCCAGCTCGCGCTTGAGTGTCTCGTAATTCTCGATGATGCCGTTGTGGACCACGGCCAGGCTATCGCCGGACTGGTGCGGGTGGGCATTGGCTTCGCTCGGCGCGCCATGCGTGGCCCAGCGGGTGTGCGCGATGCCGACACGGCCCTTGAGCGGGGCTTCCTCGAGGCGGCTCTGCAGCGCCCCGACCTTGCCCAGCGCGCGCACGCGGTTCAGGCGGCCTTCTTCGGAGAGGACGGCCATGCCCGCGCTGTCGTAGCCACGGTATTCGAGGCGATGCAGGCCCTCGAGCAGGATGTTCTGGACGTTACGACTGGCGACGGCGCCGACGATGCCACACATGAGCGATCTCCTTATGCAGTTGCTGGCTCGATGAGCGGGGCGATCAACACCTCGACGCCATGAGCACGAATCTGGTCACGCGCAGCATCAGGCAACGCGTCATCGGTTATCAGGGTACTGACGCTGGACCAGGCCAGCTCCAGGTTGGGAATGCGGCGGCCCAGCTTGTGGGATTCCGCCATCACCACCACTTCACGCGACACCTCGGCCATCACGCGCGACAGGCCGATCAGCTCGTTGAAGGTGGTGGTGCCACGCTCGAGATCGAGACCATCCGCGCCGAGAAACACCTGATCAAAGTCATAGCTGCGCAGCACCTGCTCCGCCACCTGACCCTGGAAGGAATCGGAGTGCGGGTCCCAGGTGCCACCGGTCATCAGCAGCACCGGCTCATTTTCCAGCTCGCGGATGGCATTGGCCACGCTCAGCGAGTTGGTCATCACGATCAGGTCATCCCGGCCCTTGAGCTCGGGAATCAACACCACCGTGGTGGTGCCGCTGTCGATGATGATGCGCTGGTGCGCGCGGATACGGCTCGCGGCGAGACGGGCGATGGCCTGCTTGGCGGCGCTGACCGGCTCGTCATGCACCAGCAGCTCACGCGGCATGGCCACGGCGCCGCCATAGCGTCTGAGCAGCAGGCCACTCTTCTCGAGGAAGGCCAGGTCCTTGCGGATGGTGACCTCCGAAGTGGCAAGCTCCCGCGCCAGTGCCTCGACACTGACTTCACCGTCACGCGCCAGCTGATCAAGGATCTGGTGACGCCGTTGTGGTGTCAGTCGCTTTGACATCGGGGACTCCCATAAAGTTTCGAACCGAAAGATAAGAGAGATGAATCGAAACATCAAGTGAAAGACGCTAGAGGATGAGGCGATTCACTCCCGGCAGGTCGTCCAGCACAATCGGCCGTGACGAAAAACGGGGAGACACCTGTCGGTGCCTCCCCGCCGGTGATGCTCATCTCCCCTCAGGGGCAAGCATCGCTACCACTCCTGCCGATCACTGCAGCCGATCACTTCTTGGTCGGACGCGGCCATTCCGGCTTGTCGATACGCTTGCCACGCGCCACGCTCAGCGCGCCCTCGGCGACATCGCGGCTCAAGGTAGAGCCGGCACCCACGGTGGCACCGGCGCCGATCTTGAGCGGTGCCACCAGCGCCGAGTTGGAGCCGATGAAGGCATTGGCGCCGATTTCGGTGCGGAACTTGTTGGCACCATCGTAGTTGCAGGTGATGGTGCCGGCACCGACATTGACGGCCTCACCGAGGGTGGCATCGCCGACATAGCTCAGGTGATTGATCTTGGCATCGACACCGACCTGGGCATTCTTGGTCTCGACGAAGTTGCCGATGCGTGCGCCACGCGCAAGCTCGGTGCCCGGACGCAGACGCGCGAACGGACCGACGTTGTTGTCGCCTTCCAGCACGGCGCCGTCGATGACGCTGTGCGGCGCGATGTTGGCACCGGCACCGATGGTGGCGTTGCGGATCACGCAGTGGGCACCGATGACCACATCATCCGCCAGGGTGACGTCGCCTTCGAAGATGCAGCCGACATCGATGCTGATGTCAGTGCCGATGGTCAGATTGCCGCGCACGTCGATGCGTGACGGATCGGCCAGGCTGGCGCCTTCAGTCATCAGGCGGTTGGCCTCACGACGCTGGAAGGCACGCTCGAGATCGGCCAGCTGCAGGCGGTTGTTGACGCCCTGCACTTCCTCGACTGCCGCCGGCTGGGCGGTGGCGATGTTGACGCCTTCGCTGGCCGCCATGGCGATGATGTCGGTCAGGTAGTACTCGCCCTGGGCATTGTCGGCGGACAGCGCCGGCAGCCAGCGCTTGAGCTGGGCACCGGTGGTGGCGAGGATACCGGTGTTGCCTTCCTGGATGGCCAGCTGCTCCGGCGTGGCATCCTTGTGCTCGACGATGGCGCTGACGCGGCCTTCGGCGTCACGCACGATACGGCCATAGCCTGTCGGGTCTTCCAGAATCACCGTCAGCAGGCCCAGGGTCTGCTCACTGACTTCGGCCAGCAGCGCCTCGAGGGTCTCGCGACGAATCAGCGGCACATCGCCATACAGGATCAGCACCTTGCCATCACCGATGGCGTCCAGTGACTGGGCCACGGCGTGGCCGGTGCCCTTCTGCTCTGCCTGCACCGCGAAGCTGGCGCCGGTATCGGCCAGCTGCTGCTGGACGCGCTCACCACCATGACCGATGACGACATTCAGATGCGCACCGTCCAGGCCTGCAGCGGTGTCAGCCACATGACGCACCATCGCCTTGCCTGCCAACGGGTGCAGCACCTTCGGCAATCTGGAACGCATGCGGGTGCCCTGGCCTGCGGCAAGAATGACGACGTCGGTACGCTCTGCGCTGCTCATCGGTGAACTCCTGTAGAAAGCGGGTCTTCATACCTGAAGCCCTGAAAATAGTGGCGCCATGATAGCAGCTGATCCGTGACCTGCCAGTGACGAGGTTTACCCACGGGACTGTCGCCGAGAACAGACCCGAGAAAGTAGCAGTGCTCCCGCAAGAGCTCTCAGCCAAGCGGCCCAGTACTCAAGGCACTGGCGGATGAGCACGCTCAGCCCTGAATCGCGCCAGGCTGCCCCAGTGGCAAGACGGGTCATCCCCTGGTGACGAGCACAAAAAAAGGCGACCCGAAGGTCGCCTCTTTCCTGTCACTGGCCATCATGGCCCAGTGCATCTCAGCGCGTGTGACGACGCATCTGCTGCACGGTGCGCAGCTTGGCCATCGCCTCGGCCAGTTCGGCCGTGGCGCGTGAGTATTCCAGTTCGGAAGCCTGGTCGTTCATGGCCTTCAAGGCCACTTCCTTGGCTTCCTGGGCTGCCGCCTCATCCAGATCGTCGGCACGTACTGCGGTGTCGGCGAGGACTGAAACGAGGTTCGGCTGCACTTCGAGGAATCCGCCACTGACGTAGTAGATTTCCTCGGCCCCACCCTGACGCTGAACGCGAATCGGGCCGGGTTGCAGCTCGGTCAGCAGCGGAGCGTGACCCGGCATGATGCCGAGGTCACCTTCGCTGCCGGCAGCCACGAGACGCTCGACCAGGCCGGAAAAGATGCCTTTCTCAGCGCTGACGATGTCGCAATGGACGCTCATAGCCATACCTGTTTCCTCATGCCTGAACAGGGAAATTACATGCCCTTGGCTTTCTCGACAGCTTCGTCGATGGTGCCGACCATGTAGAACGCCTGCTCCGGCAGTGCGTCATATTCGCCGTCCAGGATACCCTGGAAGCCGCGGATGGTGTCCTTGAGGGACACGTACTTGCCCGGCGCGCCGGTGAAGATTTCCGCAACGAAGAACGGCTGTGACAGGAAGCGCTGGATCTTGCGCGCACGTGCCACGGTCTGCTTGTCTTCGTCAGACAGCTCGTCCATCCCGAGGATGGCGATGATGTCTTTCAGCTCCTTGTAGCGCTGCAACACACCCTGAACGTTACGGGCAGTGTTGTAGTGCTCTTCGCCAACGACCAGCGGGTCGAGCTGACGAGAGGTGGAGTCGAGCGGGTCAACGGCCGGATAGATACCCAGCTCGGCAATCTGACGGGACAGTACGACAGTCGCGTCAAGGTGCGAGAAGGTGGTCGCCGGAGACGGATCGGTCAAGTCATCCGCGGGGACGTAGACGGCCTGCACGGAAGTGATCGAGCCAGTCTTGGTAGAAGTGATGCGTTCCTGCAGGACGCCCATCTCTTCCGCCAGAGTCGGCTGATAACCTACCGCGGACGGCATACGACCCAGCAGTGCGGACACTTCGGTCCCCGCCAGGGTGTAACGATAGATGTTGTCGACGAACAGCAGAACGTCACGACCTTCGTCACGGAACTTCTCGGCGATGGTCAGACCGGTCAGTGCCACGCGCAGACGGTTACCCGGCGGCTCGTTCATCTGGCCATAGACCAGGGCAACCTTGTCGAGAACGTTGGATTCCTTCATTTCGTGGAAGAAATCGTTACCTTCACGAGTACGCTCACCCACGCCCGCGAACACGGAATAACCGCTGTGCTCGGTGGCGATGTTGCGGATCAGCTCCATCATGTTGACGGTCTTGCCGACACCGGCGCCGCCGAACAGACCGACCTTGCCGCCCTTGGCGAACGGGCAGACCAGGTCGATGACCTTGATGCCGGTTTCCAGAAGCTCGCTGGACGCTGCCTGTTCCGCGAAGCTCGGGGCTGCACGGTGAATCGGCATGTGCTCTTCAGCACCCACGTCGCCAGCTTCGTCGATCGGCTGACCCAGCACGTTCATGATGCGACCCAGAGTCGCCGTGCCGACCGGCACGGAGATCGGAGCACCGGTGCTCTCAACTGCGAGACTGCGCTTGAGGCCTTCGGTCGAACCCATTGCGATAGTACGGACCACGCCGTCGCCCAGCTGCTGCTGGACTTCGAGTACGGTCTCGCTATCGGCGACGTTCAGGGCGTCGTAGACCTTGGGCACTGCGTCCCGCGGAAACTCGACGTCAATCACCGCGCCGATGATTTGTACGATACGTCCGCTCATTCCTGGTTCCTCTTAAACCTGCGATTGAAACCTGCTTGCCTGTTGCCACGCTGTCATCAGACGGCGGCGGCACCGGATACGATCTCGGAGATTTCCTGAGTGATCGCTGCCTGGCGGGCCTTGTTGTAGACCAGCTGAAGGTCGTCGATCAGGTCGCCGGCGTTATCGGTCGCACTCTTCATTGCGATCATTCGCGCTGCCTGTTCGCAGGCGATGTTCTCGACCACGGCCTGGTAGACCTGGGCCTCGACATAGCGCTTGAGCAGCTTGTCGAGCAACGAGACGGCATCCGGCTCATACAGGTAGTCCCATGTAGTGGGACCGGTTTCTTCGTCATTCAGATCAGCTTCGAGAGGAAGCAGCTGACGCACGACCGGCTTCTGCGTCATGGTGTTGACGAACTCGTTGAACACCACGTACAGACGGTCGAGGCTGCCCTCGTCGAATGCGTCCAGCATGGCCTTGACGCTACCGATCAGATCCTGGGTACCCGGGGAATCCCCGAGACCGGACTTGGCGGCAAGCAGGTTGCCACCGTAGTTGCGGAAGAAGGTACCGGCCTTGGAGCCGAGGGCACAGAAGTCCACCTCGACACCCTGGTCGCGCCAGCTCTTCGCATGCTTGGTGACAGCCTTGAACAGATTGGCGTTCAGGCCACCACACAGGCCGCGATCACTGGAGACCACGATATAACCGACACGCTTCACATCGCGTTCCATCAGATACGGATGGCGATATTCCGGGTTGGCCCGGGCGATGTGTCCTACAACCTTGCGGATCTGATGAGCATAAGGCTGGCTGGCCGCCATGCGATCCTGCGCTTTACGCATCTTGGACGCAGCCACCATTTCCATGGCGCTGGTGATCTTTTGCGTATTTTTGATGCTCCCGATCTGGGAGCGAATCTCTTTTGCAGCTGCCATAGCGATCTGCCTTATTCATGCCACCCGAAGGGAAACGACAGGGCCCGGACTGGCCGGGCCATGCCACTTACCAGCTTTGAGTCGCCTTGAACTTCTCGACGCCAGCCTTGAGACCATTCTTGATCTCGTCATCGTAGCCGCCGGACTGATTGATCTTGTCCAGAAGATCCGCGTGCTCGGAGCGCATGAAGTCCAGCAGCGCCTTCTCGAAGCCCAGTACCTTGGCGACGTCGACGTCATCCAGGTAGCCTTCGTTGGCCGCGAACAGCGAGATCGCCATGTCGGCCACGGACATCGGAGAGTACTGCTTCTGCTTCATCAGCTCGGTGACACGCTGACCATGCTCGAGCTGCTTGCGGGTCGCTTCGTCCAGATCAGAGGCGAACTGGGAGAAAGCTGCCAGCTCACGGTACTGAGCCAGTGCCAGACGCACACCACCACCCAACTTCTTGATGATCTTGGTCTGCGCAGCACCACCGACACGGGAAACAGACAGACCCGCGTTGATGGACGGACGGATACCGGAGTTGAACAGGCTGGTCTCGAGGAAGATCTGACCGTCGGTGATGGAGATCACGTTGGTCGGAACGAACGCAGACACGTCGCCACCCTGGGTCTCGATGATCGGCAGCGCAGTCAGGGAGCCGGTCTTGCCTTTCACTTCACCCTTGGTGAACTGCTCGACATAATCGGCGTTGACGCGTGCGGAACGCTCAAGCAGACGGGAGTGGAGATAGAAGACGTCACCCGGGTAGGCTTCACGGCCCGGCGGACGCTTGAGCAGCAGGGAGATCTGACGATACGCCCATGCCTGCTTGGTCAGATCGTCATAGACGATCATCGCGTCTTCACCGCGGTCGCGGAAGTACTCACCCATGGTGCAACCGGCGTACGGTGCCAGGAACAGCATGGCAGCCGGGTCGGAAGCGCCAGCAGCGACGATGATGGTGTGTTCCATCGCGCCGTGCTCTTCGAGCTTGCGCACGACGTTGGCAATGGTGGACTGCTTCTGGCCGACGGCGACGTAGACGCAGGTAATGCCCTTGCCCTTCTGATTGATGATGGCATCAATCGCGATGGCGGACTTACCAATCTGACGGTCACCGATGATCAGCTCGCGCTGACCACGGCCGATCGGCACCATGGCATCGATGGACTTCAGACCTGTCTGCACCGGCTGGTCGACCGGCTCACGGGCGATTACGCCCGGAGCGACCTTCTCAACCGCGTCAGTCAGCTTGGCGTCGATCGGGCCTTTGCCGTCAATCGGGTTACCCAGCGCGTCGACCACACGGCCGACCATTTCCGGGCCTACCGGCACTTCGAGGATACGACCGGTGCACTGCGCGGTCATGCCCTCTTCGAGCTGGAGGTAGTCACCCAGAACGACAGCACCGACGCTGTCGCGCTCAAGGTTAAGCGCCATACCAAAGACGCCACCCGGGAATTCAATCATCTCACCGAACATGACGTCTGCGAGGCCGTGGATCTGCACGATGCCGTCGGAGACGCTGACGATGGTGCCCTGATTACGGGCTTCGGATGCGACGTCAAGCTTTTCGATACGCTGCTTGATGATGTCGCTGATCTCGGAAGGATTCAGTTGCTGCATGCCATGTCCCTCGGACTCAGGAGTTCAGTGCTTCGGAAAGCCGGGCCAGCTTGCCGCGCACGGAGCCGTCAATGACGGTATCTCCGGCACGGATGATGACGCCGCCGAGCAGCGTACTATCCACCTGAGTGGTAATGGAGATGTCGCGGTTCAGACGCTTGCGCAGGGCAGTGGCGAGCTTTTCTTCCTGCTCACTCTCCAGTGCAAAGGCAGACACCAGGGTCACCTCGACACGCTGTTCCTGCTCGGCCTTCTGGGCCTCGAACAATTCGGCCACGGAGGGCAGGGCCGCAAGGCGGTCCTGCTCACCGAGAGTCCGGATGAAGTTGCGGGCGCTGTCATCCAGCGCCTCACCGCACACGTCCAGGAAGGTGCCAACCTTGTGCTCGGTGGAGAGCTTGGGGTTGTCGAGCACCGCCTTGACGTTTGCGTCGACAGCGACGAGCGCCGCTGTCGACAACATGCCGGACCAGGCCTCTAGCGCCTGCTGGCCGCGTGCAAACTCGAACGCCGCCTTGGCGTACGGGCGAGCCGCGGTGGAGGTAGACGTTTCAGCCATGGAATCAGTCTCCTCAGAGCTCGGCAGCGAGCTTGTCAATCAGCTCGCGGTGCTTGGCTTCGTCGATGGAGGATTCCAGGATGCGCTCGGCGCCGACCACTGCAAGAGCAGCGACCTGACCACGGAGCTCGTCCTTGGCCTGGTTGATCTCCTGGGAGATTTCGGCACGGGCCTGCGCAACGAGACGCTCGCCTTCCGCACGTGCAGTTTCACGTGCTTCCTCGATCATCTGGTTGGAGCGCTTATGGGTCTGCTCAATGATGCGTGCTGCTTCATCCTTGCTTTCCCGCAGAGTCTCGGTGGCTTTTTCCTGCGCCAGTTCGAGGTCACGGGTAGCACGGCTGGCAGCATCCAGACCATCTGCAATCTTCTTCTGACGTTCTGCCAGAGCCTGTGTGACCGGCGGCCAGACATACTTCATGCAGAAATAAACGAAGACCGCAAAGGCGATGGCCTGACCAATCAGGGTTAAGTTCAGATTCACGCCAGCACCTCTCGCTTCACGATTGTTGGGTCAAAAACACGGTAGGCCGGAGGCCAGCCGATGTTTAACCGACAAACGGGTTGGCGAAGGTGAAGAACAGCGCGATACCAACACCGATCATGGTCACGGCATCCAGCAGACCAGCGACGATGAACATCTTGACCTGCAGCTGCGGGATCATTTCCGGCTGACGCGCTGCGCCTTCCAGGAACTTGCCACCGAGGATACCGAAACCGATGGCGGTGCCCAGGGCGCCCAGGCCGATCAGCAGGGAGACGGCGATAGCGGTCATGCCAAGAACTTGTGCTTCCATTGTGGAACTCCAGTTTTAGTCAAGTTTAAGTCAAGGGTTGAGGGTGTGAGCAGAGCTCGGAAATCTTGCCCCACGCCACGGATGACGTGGGGCGAATTACATCAGTGGTCTTCGCTGGCCATGCTCAGGTAGACGATGGTCAGCATCATGAAGATGAATGCCTGCAGGGTGATGACCAGGATATGGAAGACCGCCCACGGGAAGTGCAGGGGCAGCTGCCAGATACCGACCAGCGAGATCAGGATGAAGATCAGCTCGCCTGCATACATGTTACCGAACAGACGCAGCGCCAGAGAGATCGGCTTGGCGATCAGCGTCACGAACTCAAGCAGGAAGTTGACCGGAATCAGCGCGATCTGTGCCAGCTTGTTCGGGGTGTTGAACGGGTGCAGCGTCAGTTCGGCCAGGAAGCCCTTGAGGCCCTTGACGCGAATGGAATAGAAGATGATCAGCGCGAACACGGACAGTGACATGCCCAGCGTGGCATTGATGTCAGTGGACGGCACCACCTTGAAGAACACGTGAGCCGGATCGGCGCCGAACATCTCACCGACCTTGGCAGCAACGCCAGGCAGCCAGTCGACGGGGATCAAGTCCATCAGGTTCATCAGGAAGATCCAGCAGAAGATCGTCAGTGACAGCGGTGCGATCAGGCGTGAACGACCGTGGAAGGTCTCACGCACGGACTGATCGACGAACTCGACCATCAATTCGACGAAGTTCTGCAGACCGCTGGGAACGCCAGTGGTGGCGGACTTGGCGACCTTGCGGAACAGGCACAGGAAGATCAGGCCCAGACCGATGGACCAGCCCATGGTGTCCAGGTGGATGGCCCAGAATCCCATGTCGGCCGCTTCCTGAGCGCTGTGCGCCAGTGACCATCCGTGTTCCGGGTGGTTGCCGTACGTCAGATTCTGCAGGTGGTGCTGAATATATTCGGAGGGACTCGGGTTGGTGCCTGCCATGACTCTGCCTCAGGTTCGTGTGTACGGTGTTCGCTTCACCAGCCAGGGGCCCAGCCAGTGAACCGCCATTGCCGCCACGTAAGCGCAAAAAAATAAAGCGGGGTTTGAGGGCGGCACTGCAATGAAGAAGAACGCAAACAATACGGCCGTCAAACCGAACTTACCGGCCTCGGCCTGATAGAAGGCCTTGACCATTGCCTGGGCGTAACGTGCACCGGTCACACGCAGTGAACGCCAGGCGAAAAACAGATTGGGCAGCAGGCAGACCAGCCCACCACACAGCGCGGAAAGCGCCGCACCACTGCCTTTCATTACTCCCGCCAGCAAGACGGCAATCACGATGACCAGCGCCTGGCCCCAGAGCAATCGAGCCACCTGAGGGCGTTGTAGAGCAGCGGGTGTCGTCTTGTGCATCTTGGACCTGTGTCTCGCAATGATGGCCTTCGCCATTTCTGGCGCTGCGCTGGACACAGCCCGGGAGCAAACTCGCCGGATTATAGGGGAGCGCTTCACCGCCATCAACCAAACGACAAGCTAAATTCCTTGATCTTTCGCAAGCTTACGACCAAAGCCTCACTATCTTGCGGGAAACCGATGACAGTTTGCTTACGTTGACAGTCGCTTGCGGTGCGAGCGACACAGGGTTGCATGAATCACAACCTGGCGTCAGCAACATCCTTCAATATCTTGAATGTCAGATGCATTTCGCGCCCCTGCGACAATGAGTCACAGGGGCGCGAAAGAGGATCGTGATCCGTCATGCGGAAAATTGCCGCCCGGGGAGGTGTGACGCATGGTCAACCCTCCCCTGCTCGTCCACTAGTGGATATGGCCAAGAATGCCGTCCAGCTCATCCAGACTGGTGTAGGAGATGGTGACCTTGCCCTTGCCGCTCTTGCCATGACGGATATTGACGGCGGCGCCCAGTTGCTCCGAGAGGCGCGTTTCCAGACGCTGGATGTCGGCGTCCGGTCGCGCCGGTGCCGGCTTGGGCTGCTCACCCTTCTGCACGCTTTTCACCAGCGCTTCGGTCTGGCGCACGGTCAGCTCGCGCTCGACCACTTCATGGGCCAGCTTGCGCTGACGTGCCGGGGTCAGGCCGATCAGGGCACGCGCGTGCCCCATGTCGAGCTCACCGCGCTCCAGCAGGGTCTGCACTTCCTGTTCCAGCGTCAGCAGCCGCAGCAGGTTGGTGACCTGGGCGCGTGAACGCCCGACCGCGTCGCCCACCTGCTGCTGGGTCAGCTCGAATTCCTCGAGCAGGCGCTTGAGCGCCAGGGCTTCCTCGACCGGATTGAGGTTCTCGCGCTGGATATTCTCGATCAATGCCAGCGCGAGCGCGATCTCATCGCTGATGCCTTCGCGGACGACGGCGGGAATGGTATCCAGCTCCGCCAGCTGCGAGGCACGCCAGCGGCGTTCGCCGGCGATGATCTCGTAGCGCCCCTCCCCCACCGGACGCACCACGATGGGCTGCATCACGCCCTGAGCCCGGATGGAATCCGCCAGCTCCTCGAGCGCTTCCGGCTGAATGTCACGCCGTGGCTGATACTTGCCACGCTGCAGCTGCCCGAGCGGCAGGCGCTCGAGGCGCTCGCTGGGCAATTCCGCCGTGGCAGCGGCCGGATTCGCGGCCAGCGCGGCATCCGGTGACGCATCGATGGCGTCGCCATCGACAGCTTCTATATCGGCTTCGACATGGCGGCGGCGGTTTCCGGCGCCAATCAGGGCATCCAGGCCCCTTCCCAGGGCACGCTTACGCGTCATGGACCTTCCTCGGTGAAGTTACAGCGAGAGACGACGAATCAATTCCTTGGCGAGCACCCGATAGGCCTGGCTGCCACGCGACAGACGCGCATACTTGGTCACCGGCAGGCCGTGGCTCGGCGCTTCCGCCACCCGCACGTTGCGCGGAATGGTCGCCTTGATCAGGGTATCGCCAAAGTAATCGGAAAGTTGCTTGCTGACATCGCGGGTCAGACTGTTGCGAGCGTCGTACATGGTACGCACGATCCCGAACACGTCGAGGGCCGGATTCACGTTGCCTTGAATCTGCTCGACGGTATCGAGCAGCGCTGACAGACCTTCCAGTGCATAGAACTCGCACTGCAGCGGGATCAGCACGCCATGGGCGGCGGTCAGGGCATTGACGGTCAACATGTTGAGCGAGGGCGGGCAGTCGATCAGTACCACGTCATATTCCGCGGCGATCGGCGCCAGAGCTTCCGTGAGACGGCGCTCACGCCCCTCGACACCGAGAAGATCGACCTCGGCGGCAGTAAGGTCGCCATTGCCGGGCAACAGGGCGTAGCCGGCATCGGGACAATCGAGAATCACGTCACTGGCACGCAGCTCGCCCAGCAGCACATCCAGCACGCTGCCTTCGAGGTCGTGCTTGTCGATGCCGCTGCCCATGGTGGCATGGCCCTGCGGGTCGAGATCGATCAGCAGAACGCGGCGATCGAGTGCCGCCAGCGACGCCGCCAGATTGACGGCAGTGGTGGTCTTGCCGACGCCACCCTTCTGGTTGGTCAGCGCGATGATCTTGGTCACGAGCGACTTCCTTGGTTCCTTGAGAAGCGGGGCCATTGGCACCAGCCACATGCTCACGAGGACAGATCAATGATCTGCCCTCGTGAAAACATCAGGCTGCCTGCCTTTTGCGCCCGGCACAATCCCTGCGCACGCCTTGAGGCGCTTTATCAGTCGCGCTTGAGGCGCAGAAGGTGACGCTCCCCTTCCTCGCCCGGCACTTCCAGCACCAATGTCTCGACCAGCGAGACACCCATCGGCAGGCGGGCAATCTCATCACTGGGGATGCGCCCTTTCATGGCCAGCCATTCGCCGCCCTCGGCGAGCACGGCCGCCGACAGATTGACGAAGGCATCGGTATCGGCGAAGGCACGCGAGATGATCTGTTCGAACGGCGCGCCATCATAGGCTTCGATACGGACCTGGGTCGGGCTCAGATTCTTGAGGCCCAGTTCATGGCCGGCCTGAATCTGGAAGCGCACCTTCTTGCCATTCGAATCCAGCGGCACGACGGCGATGTCGGGACGCATGATCGCGATCACGATGCTGGGCAGGCCAGGGCCGGCGCCGACATCCAGAAGACGTGGCCCACTGATATAAGGCAGCACACTGAGGCTGTCGAGCAGATGGCGAGTCACCATCGCCTCCGGCTCACGTACCGCGGTGAGGTTATAGGCGCGATTCCACTTGTGCAACAGCACCAGCAACGTCATCAGCTGGGCGTGCTGTTCCTCGCTCAGCGCCACTCCCATGGCGCTGGCACCACGACTGAGCAGCTGAGCGCAACGTTCACGCTGTGTCTCGTTGAGCGTCTGGCTCATTGCGCGGCTCCCGTGTCAGCCGTTGCGGCATCTGCGGGTGTCTCCGCCTTGATCAGCTGACGCTTCTTCAAGTGAATCAACAGGATAGAGACAGCTGCCGGCGTGACACCGGAAATGCGACCGGCCTGGGCCAGCGTCGCCGGGCGCGCTTCGTTGAGCTTCTGCTTGATCTCGTTGGAGAGACCATCGACGGAATCATAGTCGAGGCTGGTCGGCAGTTCGGTGTGCTCGTGACGGCGCAGACGGTCGATCTCTTCCTGCTGACGCTGGATATAGCCTGCGTACTTGGCAGTGATCTGTACCTGTTCGGCGATGCGCCAGTCGTCGACCCCTTCCCCTTTCAGGCCTGCCACATCCGGATACTCGAGCTCCGGACGCTTGAGCAGCTCCATCAGGCTGGCTTCGCGCTTGAGCGGCGAGCTGAGCTTGTCGCTCAACGGGGCCAGCTCCGGGCTCTTCGGCGTCAGCCAGGTGCTCTCGAGACGCGCGGTCTCGCGGGCGATGGCTTCACGCTTGCGATCGAAGGCTTCCCAGCGGGCGTCATCGATCAGGCCCAGCTCGCGCCCCTTGGCGGTCAGACGCAGATCGGCATTGTCCTCACGCAGCAGCAGGCGATATTCGGCACGCGAGGTGAACATGCGGTACGGCTCACGCGTGCCGAGAGTGATCAGGTCATCGACCATCACACCGGTGTAGGCCTCGTCACGCAGCGGATGCCAGGACTCGTCGTCAGTGGCGCGCAAGGCGGCATTGACGCCCGCCAGCAGCCCCTGGGCACCGGCTTCTTCATAGCCGGTGGTGCCGTTGATCTGACCGGCGAAGTACAGGTTCTTGATGAAACGCGTCTCCAGGGAGTGATGCAGGTCCTGGGGATTGAAGAAATCGTACTCGATGGCGTAGCCGGGACGCGTGATGTGCGCGTTCTCCATGCCACGGATCGAGCGCACCACCTCGAGCTGCGTATCGAAGGGCAGCGAGGTGGAGATGCCGTTGGGATACAGCTCATGGGTATTCAGGCCTTCCGGCTCGATGAAGACCTGGTGGCTGTTCTTGTCGGCGAAGCGATGCACCTTGTCCTCGATGGACGGGCAGTAACGCGGCCCGATGCCATCGATGACGCCGGAGTACATCGGCGAGCGATCGAGATTGGCGAAGATGATCTCGTGAGTGCGCTCGTTGGTGTGCGTGATGTAGCAGTTGACCTGCTCCGGCTGCATCTCACGGCTGCCCATGTAGGACATCACCGGACGCGGAGTGTCGCCCGGCTGGGCTTCCATCTTGCTGAAATCGACGCTCTTGGCATCGATGCGCGGCGGGGTGCCGGTCTTGAGGCGATCGACCCGGAACGGCAGTTCACGCAGACGCGATGCCAGGCCATTGGCGGGCGGATCACCGGCACGGCCACCGGCATGGTTGTCCAGGCCGATGTGGATTACGCCGCCGAGGAAGGTCCCGGTCGCCAGCACCACCGTGGTGGCATGGAAGCGGATCCCGGTCTGGGTGACGACACCCCGCACGGTCTCGCCTTCGACGATCAGGTCTTCCGCACCCTGCTGGAACAGCGTCAGGTTCGGCTGGTTTTCCAGCACGTTGCGGATCGCGGCCTTGTACAGCGCCCGGTCAGCCTGTGCACGAGTGGCACGCACTGCCGGCCCCTTGCGGGCATTCAGGGTACGGAACTGGATACCCGCCATGTCGGTGGCCAGGCCCATGGCACCGCCCAGCGCATCGATCTCCTTGACCAGATGGCTCTTGCCGATCCCGCCGATGGCGGGATTGCAGGACATCTGGCCCAGCGTCTCGATGTTATGGGTCAGCAGCAGGGTCTGACGGCCCATGCGGGCAGCAGCCAGTGCGGCTTCCGTACCGGCATGACCGCCGCCGATGACGATCACGTCAAAGCGGTTCGGGTAATCCACGTTGGCACCTCGGGGTATCACGAAACTTGGGTGAAGCGCTGTTCGCTGGTTGGCGAAGCAGGCAAATCGGCCAGGCAGGGCGATGAATCGATGCCTGGATGAATCAAGGACTGCCAGACGGCATGGCGAATGATGTCCGTCGCCGAAGGCATGTGCTCGACCGGTGAGGGAGCTTGCAAGCCAGCAGGATGACGTCCGGGCCGCACAGTATAAACCGCCTGTGGGTAAGCGTCAGGAGTTTTCCACAGCGCCTTGCCCTGGCAGCCCATGAGCGAATGCCCGGGTTGTTTCTTCTGGGGCATCAATCCACGCCGCGGCGATTCACGAGTCTTGCGGATACGACGCGTCGATTTTCCGGCGAGGGATGCGCTATCCAGACAGCCGTTCGTTATCCCGAACACTTCGGGTTCGGCGAGTTCACGTCAGGTCGATCGTGAGGTCTCGGTCCGTCCTTCGGGTTTCCGGATAACAAGATTATATAAAGAAAAGAAAAAGGGGTTCTGTTGATGTTGTAACTACTGTTGTGGACAAAATCAGTGGGAAATCGACTTTATCTGTTACAAATCAAAAGCTTACGATGTTGATATAGTTGGGGAGAAAATGCGGAGTACCTGAGGACGCCACCGGTCGCTTCCTGTGGATGAAATGCGCCCTTGTCCACAGCCCCGATTATCCCCTGATTCATACCGAGCTGGTACCCGACTTTTCTGCCCTGCTGTGCACAAGTGGCGTTGTTACCCACAACCCCTAGTGCTGCATGGCCTGACGGCAAGAAGGCCGCGGATAATGCCGGAAAATGTCCACAGAGGCAAATGTCGATTTCCTGCGCTGCCCAAGGCTGTAGACAGTCATGGGATAAGTGGTGCGTGAATGGCTACAGCCCTCGCCAATGGTGCCAATGACGCGACGCGACCCAGCCTGTGGATACTTTTTCGCTTGTTTTGCCCGTGTCGGCCGCTGAGATTGCCTGAACGCTGTCCCGGCGGCTCACGGTGCACGTTATCCTCGTGTGGTTTTCCGGCTAGGCCCCTGATTTATCCTTGTTTTTCACACGCTCAAGCGACGCCTCAGTGGGGACTGCCAGGCGGGGAAAGCGTCATTCCTTCGAGCGCCAAGGCGTGTTTGCGTGACCTGGCAAGGGGGTGGCCGGGGCCAAAAAAATTCGTTTTTTTCTTCTCGAAATGCCGACAGATGGTGCGGAGGGAGAAGATTTTTCATCGTTTGGCGATCCGCAGGGCTCGCGAGGGCCTCTGAGGACAAAAAAAATGCCCCGACCTGACGGTCGGGGCATGCCCGCTGCACGCATGGCAGCGGGTAGGGTCATCACGTGCTCAACGTTTGTCTGACCAGTGGCTCAGCGAGCCTTGTGGAAGGCGCTCAGTGGGACAGTACGCGGGCCAGGAAGCTCTGGGTGCGTGGATGTTGCGGCGTATCGAAGACCTCCTCTGGCGTGCCTTCCTCGACGATGCTGCCCTGATGGATGAACACCACCCGGTCTGCCACTTCACGGGCAAAGCTCATTTCATGGGTGACGATCATCATCGTCATGCCTTCGCGGGCCAGCTTGCGCATGACATCTAGCACCTCGCCGATCATTTCCGGGTCCAGCGCCGAGGTGGGCTCATCGAACAGCATCAGGCGCGGTTCCATCGCCAATGAGCGGGCAATGGCCACGCGTTGCTGCTGGCCACCGGAGAGTTGCCCCGGGTACTTGTCGGCCTGCTCGAGGATATTGACCCGCTCGAGCAGCGTATCGGCTTGCTGCTCGGCCGCCGGTCGCGAGGTACCGCGGACCTTGATGGGGGCCAGGCTGACGTTGTCACGCACGCTCATGTGCGGGAAGAGATTGAACTGCTGGAAGACCATGCCGACTTCGGTGCGTATCTCCTTGAGCGCCCGGTGGCTCTTGCCGTGGGGGATCAGCGAATGCCCATCCACCTCGATGTTGCCGTCCTGAAACTCCTCCAGGCCGTTCACGCAGCGAATCAGTGTCGACTTGCCGGAGCCACTGGCGCCGATGATCACCACCACCTCCCCCTGGGCGACCTCGAGCTCGATGTCCTTGAGGACATGCAGGCTGCCGAAATGCTTGTTGAGCTTGTGCATCTTCACGATGGCAGTCATGGGGCACTCCGAACCGGCGCTGCATGCCGGAAGGTCGTCAGAGGAATGAGGTCAGGCAGAAGGAGAGATGGCGCGGCTATATCCGTCGCGTGTGGGGGGCAGAGAGACATCATTGGCCCACCAACCCGCGGCGCTCGAGCATCCGCAAGCCAAATGACAGGCTGAGGGTGATCACCAGATACAGCAGCGCCACCATGAAGTAGGTTTCCAGCGCATTGAAGGTCGTGGCGATGTAGATCTGCCCCTGACGCACCAGCTCACCGACGCCGATCACCGAGAACAGCGAGGTGTCCTTGATCGAGACGATGCCCTGGTTGCCCAGCGCAGGGATCATGCGGCGCAGCGCCTGGGGCCAGATGACATAGCGGAAGGTCTGCGGGGTGGAAAGGCCGAGTGACAGGCCGGCTTCTCTCTGGCCCCGCGCGATGGACTGCACGCCGCCGCGCACGATTTCCGAGATATAGGCCGCCGAGTTCAAGGCGATCGCGGCGATGCCGGCGGTCAGGGCATCGATGGGGCCACCGATGATCTGCGGCAGGCCATAGAAGATGAAGAGCACCTGGACGAGCACCGGGGTGCCACGGAAGATCTCGATATAGGCGGTGGCGACCCAGCGCAGGATGCGGCTGGGAGACAGGCTCAGCAGTCCGAACAGGATGCCGAGCACGAAGCCGATGGCGAGGCCACCGAAGGAAATGGCGAGGGTCCAGGGAATGCCCTCGAGCAGGTAGGGCACCGAATTGAGTGCGGCCTGCCAATCAAACTGGAACTGAACGTCCACGGGGGGCTCCTTGGCACGAACCTCTCAAGCACCGCTGGGCGCGCCGGAGATTCGAGACGACCGACATTCCGGCAGGCTGTCGCTGCCGAAATGTCGTGATGATGATCTGCACTACGCGACGTGGGGCGTCTGAGGCGAGTCGAAAGCGGCTTACTGGCTGTCGCCGGGCATGGCGCCGAACCACTTCTGGTAGATCTCGGCATAGCTGCCATCGGACTTCATCTCGGCCAACGCCTTGTTGGCGGCCTCGGTCCACTCGCTGCCTTCGGTGAAGGCGATGCCGTATTGCTGGCCTTCATAGAGCGGCCCCACCGTCTTGACGCGTCCATTGCCCTTGGTCTTGGCGAAGTAGCCGACGTTGGGGGCATCGTAGAAGACGGCATCGACGCTGCCGGACATCAGGGCCATGTACATGTCGGCGCTGCCCGGATAAGGCGTGATGGTGGAGTCACCGAGGTTGGCGGTGAGGTAGTCGTAACTGGTGGAGCCGATCTTGGTGCCGATCTTCTTGCCTTCCAGGCCCTCGATATCCTCGATGTCGCCGTTGTTGGACGAGGTCAGAATCTGCAGGCCGGAGTCATAGTAGGGATCGGTGAAGTCGACGATCTTCTCGCGCGCCTCGGTGATGGTGATGCCGGCGATGGCGACATCGACACTACCGGTCTGCACGGCCGGGATGATGCCATTGAAGTCCATGGTCTTGAGGTCGATATCGAAGCCGGCGCGCTCGCCGATGGCATTGAGGATGTCGATATCGAAGCCGACCATCTCGCCGCTTTCCTGGTCGAGCATCTCGAAGGGCACGAAGCTCGGGTCGGTCGCCGCCTTGAGGGTGACGGCATGGGCAGCGCTGGCCATGAAGGTGGCGGCCGCGAGGCCAGAGAGAGAGGCCAGCAGGTGAGATCTGCGCATTTTACATTCCTCTTTATATTTAGATTTTAGGATGTATAGCGTTTTTAGATTGACGAGCACACCGGACCCCGTCAAGTCTCCCTGCGCTGCCATGCGGCGAAGGGAAGCTTGCAAGCCACTGAGATGACGAAAAAAAATCGCCCCCTACCGGGGACCGGTAGGGGGCGATCAGGCGCCAGCAAGGCGTCAATGTCGTGCGCGGGCGTGTCAG
This sequence comes from Cobetia sp. 1CM21F, assembly GCF_023161745.1. Lineage (NCBI taxonomy): Bacteria > Pseudomonadati > Pseudomonadota > Gammaproteobacteria > Oceanospirillales > Halomonadaceae > Cobetia > Cobetia sp. 1CM21F. Next base: position 127,279 of record NZ_JALNTQ010000004.1, read on the forward strand.
CCCTGACGGTCAGACACACTCTGGTCAGACCCTCAATGATCAGACCATGAAGGAAGACCCGCAGCCACAGGTGCTGGTGGCATTGGGGTTCTGGATCATGAAGCGGGCGCCCGCCAGACCTTCCTCGTAGTCGATCGTCGAGCCGACCAGATACTGGTAGGACAGCGGGTCGATCACGATGGCGGCTTCGCCCAGCTCGACCACGGTGTCGTCATCGGCCAGGTCGGTGGCGATATCGAAACCGTACTGGAAGCCGGAACAGCCGCCGCCAGTGACGTAGACCCTGAGACGCAGCTCCGGGTTGGCTTCTTCCGCGCGCAGCGCTGCAATCCGGGCACTGGCGCGCTCGGACAGGTACAACGGCGTGGGGATGAAGCTTTGTGCTTCGCTCATGCGGGCCTCCTGGAAGGAGTCGGAGGCCGGACGCTGAAGACAGCGCCCGGCACGGTATAGAGAACGGAATGACGCCTATTATCCCTATATCCGAGCAAAAGGGTCAACTTTGTCTGACGTGCTGCCTTGCGGGCGACGCTGGCGGTTCAGGGCATCATCGCCGGCGCACCGATGCCCATCATCTCATCGAGACCGAACATCAGGTTGAGGTTCTGGATGGCCTGACCTGACGCGCCCTTGACCAGGTTGTCGATCACCGACAGCACTACCAGGGTGTCGCCGTTGCTCGGACGATGCAGGGCGATGCGGCACAGGTTGGTGCCCCGCACACTGCGCGTCTCCGGATGGCTGCCCAGCGGCATGACATCGACGGCGGGATGATCGGCGTAGCGCTGCTCGAACAGCGCCTGCAGATCTTCCAGCGTGCCGCTGAAGCCGCTCAGACGCGGATAGAGGGTGGAGTGGATGCCGCGGATCATCGGCGTCAGGTGCGGGACGAAGGTCAGGCCGACCGTGCTGCCGGCTGCCAGGTCCAGCCCCTGGGTGATTTCCGGCAGGTGGCGGTGGCCGGAGGCGCCGTAGGCCTTCATGGACTCGCCGGCTTCACACAGCAGCGAGCCGACCTTGGCACCGCGACCCGCGCCGGAGACGGCGGACTTGCAGTCGGCGATGATGTTGTCGGTCTCGATCAGGCCGGCTTCCAGCAGCGGGATCAGCCCCAGCTGCACGGAGGTCGGGTAGCAGCCCGGCACCGCGATCAGGCGCGCTTCGCGGATGGCATCGCGATTGACTTCCGGCAGGCCGTAGACGGCCTCGCCGAGCAGCTCCGGCGCGCCATGCGGCTGGCCATACCACTCGGCCCAGACGTCGGCGTCCTTGATGCGGAAGTCCGCGGACAGGTCGATGACACGCGTGCCGCGTGCCAGCAGATCGCCGGCCAGGGCGTGAGCGACACCGTGAGGCGTGGCGAAGAATACGGCGTCGCAGGCGGCCAGCACGTCGGCATCCGGCTCGCTGAACGCGAGGGTGTCGTAGTGGCCGCGCAGATTGGGGTACATCTCGTCGACACGCACGCCCTTCTCGCTTCGCGAGGTGATCACGGTCACTTCCACCTGCGGGTGGCTGGCCAGGAGCCTGAGGAGTTCCACTCCGGTGTAACCGGTGCCGCCGACGATACCTACCTTGATCATGCTGCCTCCCCGCCTTCGGGCGGTGTCCTGTTGATGCGAGATGTAATCTTGTGTCCGATCTGCTGCTGCGACCTTTGGTGGCCTGTGCGCGAGACAGGCGTTGCGCCATGCTGTGCCGAGGTTGTCGGATTGCGCACGGTCGCGACGGTTCGCAATCGATATGATACACAGGTGTCAGGCGGGCAGTAATGCGCTGCCGACATGGATGTCCTCTGTCATTGCCAGTGCCTTCAAGGAGTCGTGAGTGTCACGCCTGACGCGTCCGCATCTGCCTCGTCCCAGTCTCGACAATTTTCGGCGCAAGCTGGCGGCGGTCGATGCACTCCCGCAACTGTGTCTGCTGGGGCTGGTGGCAGGGCTGCTGACCGGCTCATTGATGGTCGGCTTCCGCCTGCTGTTGAGCGCCGGTGCTCTGGGCTTCATGCCCGATGACAACCCGGAGAACTTCGAGGGGCTTGCTCCCTGGGTGCGCGCCTCGCTGCCGCTGCTGGCGGTGCTGGTGATCGGCATCGTGCTGGGGCGACAGCATCCGGCGCAGCGCAAGCTGGGCATCGGTCATGTCATCGAGCGCCTGACCTACCATCAGGGCAAGATGCCGTTGCGTGCCTGGCTCAATCAGGTCGTGGTCGGGGTCGTGAGCGTGCTCGGTGGTCTGTCGGCGGGACGTGAAGGCCCGGCGATCCACCTGGGTGCCGGCGCCTCGAGCTGGATCGGCGAGCGCCTCAAGCTGCCCAACAACAGCCTGCGCGTGCTGGTCGCCTGTGGCACGGCGGCGGGCATCTCCGCCTCCTTCAATACGCCGATCGCGGGAGTCATCTTCGCCATGGAAGTGGTGATGATGGAGTACACCCTGATGGGCTTCATGCCGGTGATTCTGGCCTCGACCACCGGCGCGGTGGTCACGCAGATGGTCTACGGCTCGGCGCCGGCCTTCGCGGTGCCCTCCCTGCTGCTGCATTCCCTGCTCGACCTGCCCTGGGTCATCGTCACGGCGCTGGTCATCGGCCTGCTGGCGGGGGGCTTCGTGCATCTGGCGCGTCAGCAGGCGCGCGTGGCACACCTGTCATGGGGGATGCGCATGGCGCTGGTCGGGGTCTCGACGGCCGTCGTGGCGTGGTGGTATCCCCAGGTGCAAGGCATCGGCTATGACAGCCTGGCTCAGCTGCTCGACGGCCAGCTGGCGCTGGATATCCTGTTGGCGCTGGTGATCGGCAAGCTGGTGCTGTCGGCACTGTGCGTGGCCTGTGGCGTGCCGATCGGCATCATCGGTCCGGTGGTGGTGGCGGGCGCCGCTGCCGGGGCCTTGATGGGCATGCTGGGCGGCTGGCTGTTGCCGGACCAGGCCTCGGACATCGCGCTTTACGCCCTGCTCGGCATGGCGGCGATGATGGGCGCGGTGCTTCAGGCGCCACTGGCCGCCCTGATGGCACTGCTCGAATTGACGCATTCTCCGAATATCATCCTGCCTGGCATGCTGGCGGTGGTGGTGGCAGGCCTGACCTGTCGCCAGCTGTGTCACTGCCAGGGCTTCTTCATCTCGACGCTGACGGCGCAGGGCCTGCATCCGCTCCAGCAGCCATTGATGCAGGCGCTGTCGCGGGTGGCGGTGCCGGCGGTGATGGAGCGCTCGCTGGTCAGCGTGCCGCGCCGCATCACGCGTGAGCGTGCTCGCGCCCTGCTCGACAGCAAGCCGGTCTGGCTGGTGGTCACGCGCTCGACGCCGGAAAAGCCGATGGTCGCACTGCCGGCGGCGGATCTGGTGCGTGTGCTGATGGATGAGCACTGGCGGGAGCAGGAGGAGCTCGACCTGCTCGAGATCCCCGCTCAGCGTCTGGATCTCGCACCCATCCACCTGCAGGCTACCTTGTCCGAGGCCTATGAGCGGCTGCTGCCCAGCGATGTCGATGCCCTCTATGTCGAGCACACCACGGCACCGATGATTCGCAAGATTTCAGGTATCATCACGCGGGATGCAATAGAGAGCTACTATCGCTATACGCCCTGAAACGTGGCGTGGCAGCTGTCTCCTCGGCGCGAATTCGCTCTGCGCGCGCCTGGCCGCGACTGCATACCGCATGGGCCTTGGCGGTGTCACATGCCATCGTGGCGATCCGATTGCTTCATCCGCGCGTCCACTTTCTGACCTTCCCGACCCTGACTGACGGAGCTCCCTCATGTATCTGTGGATCAAGGCTTTCCATCTGATTGCCGTAGTGTGCTGGTTTGCTGCCCTCTTCTATCTGCCGCGCCTGTACGTCTATCACGCCCAGGCGCGTGATGCCGGCGACCACAAGGCCATCGATTACTTCAAGACCATGGAGCGCAAGCTCTATCGCGGCATCATGATGCCATCGATGATCGCGACCCTGGTGCTGGGGATCTGGCTGCTGGCGCTGGTGCCGAGCTTCATGAGCATGGGCTGGATGCACCTCAAGCTGACCATGGTCGTGCTGCTGGTCGGCTATCACCATGCCTGTGGCCTGTATCTGAAGCAGTTCGCCGCCGATACCTGCAAGAGAACCTCGCGCTACTTCCGCTTCTTCAATGAAGTGCCGGTGCTGATGCTGGTGGTGATCGTCATCTGCGTCATCGTCAAACCGTTCTGAGGGATGGTTCAGCCATGACCGAGTGCTCAGCGCAACTGCCCTACGTGCTGGTATTGGCGGGGCATGATCCCAGTGGCGGCGCGGGTCTGGTCGCCGACAGCGAGGCGATCCGCGCCGGTGGCGGCTGGGCGCTGACGGTGCCGACGGCACTGACGGTGCAGAACTCCTGCAATGTGCAGGCGGTGATCCCGCAATCGGGCGAGTCGATGCTCGCCATGGCTCGCACCCTGTGTGAGGACTTCCGCCCGGGCGCGCTCAAGATCGGTCTGCTCGCCAGCGAAGCGGCGCTCACGACGTGCGTGACGCTGATCGAGGAACTCCGGCAGCGCTGGCCGGGGTTACCCGTGGTGTGGGATCCGGTGCTCAAGGCGGGCGGTGGGCTGGAGCTTTCCACCGAGTCGCTGATCCATCAGGCGCGTGAGAGCTTGCTGCCGCATGTGGATGTGCTCACGCCCAACCGCGCGGAGCTTGCGCGGTTGGCGGCCTGCCCCACGGGGACGGGCGACGGCCAACTCGCCGAGCATCTGCTGGCGGCAGGCGCCGGGGCCGTGCTGGTCACCGGTACTGATCCTGTCGAGCGCGATGCTGACCCGCTGGGACACGGCGCTGATTCGCTGACTGAGCCGTCGGTGATCCATCGTCTGTATCGCCGTGACCACGCCACGCTCGCACTGGACTGCCCGCGACTGACGGGCAGCTTCCATGGCAGCGGCTGCACGCTGGCCTCGCACCTGGCGGTGCGTCTGGCACGCGGCATGACATTGCCATCGGCATGGCAGGCTGCCCAACAGGCCACCTGGCAGAGTCTCGTCGATGGCCAGCAGCGTGGGCGGAAAGGTGCGCTGCCTGACGCCCAGTTTCTGCCCTGGCGATAGCGCTATTGCCCCTTTCGATGCCGGCACCCCTTGCGCTCACGCGGCTGCAACTCACCCGTGAGTCGCGTTAAGCTGTCGCCATCGACGGCATTCGGGTTATCCACACCCCCCTTGCCGCCCCGAGGCTATCGGGCCATTTCATCGCCTGTGGACAAGCTGCATTCACGTTATCCACAGCGTCTTAGTGTCTGATCCCTTTTTCTCCATTTTCGCGGCCGATGGCCGCTCGCCGCTTATCAAGAGGTATGTCATGACCACGTCCGCTGCCCAGTTCGAACGCGCCAGCCGTCATATTCCCGGTGGCGTCAACTCGCCGGTCCGCGCCTTCAAGGGACTGCATCGTCCGCCGGTGTTCATCGACCATGCCAAGGGCGCGTATCTGTTCGATGTGGAGAACACGCGCTATATCGATTACGTCGGTTCCTGGGGCCCGATGATCACCGGTCACGCCGATGAAGATGTGCTCAGCGCCGTGCGCGAGCGTCTCGAGAGCGGCCTGTCCTTCGGTGCGCCCACCGAGATCGAATCCGAGATGGCCGAGCTGATCTGCGAGATGCTGCCGAGCCTCGACATGGTGCGCATGACCAACTCCGGCACCGAAGCCACCATGTCGGCGATCCGCCTGGCGCGGGGTTTCACCGGTCGCGACAAGATCGTCAAGTTCGAGGGCAACTATCACGGTCACTCCGACTCGCTGCTGGTCAAGGCCGGCTCCGGCGCGCTGACCCATGGCGAGCCCAGCTCCCCGGGCGTGCCGGCCTCGCTGGCCGAGCACACCATCACGCTGGACTACAACGACGCCGAGGGCGTGCGCCGTTGCTTCGCCGAGCTGGGTGACGAGATCGCCTGCATCATCGTCGAGCCGGTCGCCGGCAACATGAACTGCATCCCGCCGGTTCCGGGCTTCCTCGAAAGCCTGCGTGAAGTGTGCGATGCCCACGGCAGCGTGCTGATCCTCGATGAGGTTATGACGGGCTTCCGCGTCGCCCTGGGCGGCGCTCAGGCGCATTACGGCATCACGCCGGACCTGACCTGCCTGGGCAAGATCGTCGGCGGCGGCATGCCGGTAGGTGCCTTCGGCGGCAAGCGCGAGATCATGCACCACCTCTCGCCGCTGGGGCCGGTCTACCAGGCCGGGACGCTGGCAGGCAATCCGCTGGCGATGGCCGCTGGCGTCGCGCTGCTGCGCAAGCTCAAGGCGCCCGGCTTCCACGCCGAGCTTTCACGCAAGGTCGAGATGCTGTGTGAAGGTCTGGAAAGCCGTGCCAAGGCGGCAGGCATCCGTCTGATTACCCAGCATGCCGGTGGCATGTTCGGTGTCTTCTTCACCGATGACGCAGAGGTCAGCAATTTCGCCTCCGCCACGCGCTGTCGTCAGCAGGATTTCGTGACCTTCTTCAACGCGATGCTCGCCGAAGGCGTCTATCTGGCGCCGTCCGCCTATGAAGCCGGCTTCATGTCCGCGGCACACACCGATGCTGATATCCAGGCCACGCTGGATGCGGCTGAGCGGGTCTTTGCGCAGATGTCCGCATCGAACTGAGGGTGACGCAAAACAGTACCTGAGTCCGCGGGTTGGCCAACGCAGACAGGAACCCGCTCGGCAGGCTGCCGGGCGGGCTGCCATCCGGTACACTTGTCGCCAACGATAGCGATTGCGCTAATGACCTTATAGCCAGCTTGCCTTAGCGGAGACGACCTTGAGCCAGGCCTTGATTCGAGCCCTTCACACAGCCGATTGCTTCGATCACCCCGTGAAGGATATCGAAGTGCACGAGACGCATATCTCGTGGATCGTGCTGACCGGCGACTACGCCTACAAGATCAAGAAGCCGCTGGATTTCGGCAGCTTCCTGGATTTCTCGACCCTTGAGCGCCGCAAGCTCCTGTGTGAACAGGAAGTGCGCCTCAACCGCCGTCTGGCACCGACGCTGTACCTGGATACCGTGGCGATCTCGGGCACGCCAGAGGCTCCGCGCATCGGAGACGACAGTAATGTCTTCGAGTACGCGGTCAAGATGCGCCAGTTCTCCAATCGCCATCTGTTCAGCGCCCTGCAGGCCAGTGGCGAGCTGTCGCTGGAATTGCTGGATGATCTGGTCGACCAGCTGGTGGCCTTCCACGAGCAGGCCGAGCGCATCCAGGGCGATAGCGAGCTGGGTAGCCCGCAGATGGTCAGTCGTACCATCGACAACGAGTTCGAGCTGATTCGTCCGCGCCTCGGTGATGATGCCGAGGCCATCAAGCGACTCGCGCTGCTCAAGCAGTGGACCGAAGAGACCTTCCAGCGCCTCAATCCCGAGTTCGAGCGTCGCTGGCAGGAAGGCTTCGTGCGTGAGACTCACGGCGATATCCACTTGGGTAACGCCGTGCGCCATGAAGGTCGTGCCCTGTTGTTTGACGGCATCGAGTTCAATGAAGAGTTGCGCTGGAATGATGTCGGTTGTGATCTGGCCTTCCTGGTGATGGATCTCGAAGCGCGTGATGAGCAGGCCTTTGCCCATCATGCGCTCAACCGTTATCTCGAGCTCTCCGGCGATTACTCGCTGGTGCGTCTGCTGCCGTACTACAAGATCTATCGCGCACTGATCCGTGCCAAGGTGGCGATGATTCGCTATCACCAGCCGGACCTGTGTGAAGCGGATCGCGCCGATGTGCTGGCTGAGTACGAGCGCTATATCGGGCTGGCGGAGCGCTATAGCGAGATCCGCTTCCCTTACATGATCATCGGTGTGGGTGTCTCCGGCAGCGGCAAGAGTCGCTTCACCGAAGAGATGGTGCGCGAGCTGGGTGGTGTACGCATTCGCAGCGATGTGGAGCGCAAGCGCCTGTATGGCTTTGCGGCGGATGCCGATACCGAGTCCGGGCTCAATGGCGGCATCTATACCCCCCAGGCCACCCATGCGACCTACGAGCGACTCTCGAATCTGTCAGCCACGCTGCTGGAATCGGGTATCCCCGTCTGCATCGATGCCACCTGCCTGAAGAAGGTGCAGCGTGATCGCCTGCGTCATGAGGCAGAAGCCCGTGGCCTGCCGGTACTGATGATCAGCTTCGAGGCCGATGACGAGACGCTGCGCAAGCGCATCATCAAGCGTAGTCAGCGCAGTGGCGAGGCTTCCGAAGCGGGTCTGGAAGTGCTCGACAAGCAATTGGCCAATCGCGAGCCATTTGCGCCAGAAGAGCATGGTCAGCTGGTCCATATCGACACGACAGCGCCCAACGCCAATGTCACCTTGGCTCGCCTGATTCGTGAGCAGCTCAGGCTGCACTGAGACGAGCGATCGTTGTCATGGGGCATGGCGGAATGACCGCCATGCCCTTTTTTGTATTGCATAGTGCGCTCCCGAGTGAGCCTTGGCTTTGGTTGGGAAGCTATGCATCTGGAAAGGAAATATCATGCGCCAACAATGGGTAAATACCGCCGCCGCTGCCATCAGTCTGGCACTGCTCGCGGGCTGCTCCAGCCAGCCGACAACCGCTGATCTCATGCGCGGTCAGGCTGAGGAAGCCAAGGCCGTCGCCAAGGTGCGTGATCAGCTGGCCGATAATTGGGAGAGCGGCAAGTCTCTGGTGGCCGCGGGTGAGAAGCAGATCGTCAGTGGTGAGAATCTGGTCAATGATGGTGAATCCAATATCGCCAAGGGCCAGGCGCTGATCGACAAGGGCAATGGTCAGATCAAGAAGGGCAAGGCGCGGATCGCCAGCGGTAACAAGCAGGTCAGCAAGGGCCGCCAGATGGTGGATGAAAGCCTTGAGAGTTATCGCAAGTCCTTCCCGGAGAATTCCGTGACACCACCAAAGAAGTAACTTGCCGCTGCGATAGACGTTTCGCAGCTGGTACTGGAAGGCCGCTGACAACCCTGTCAGCGGCCTTTTTCATGATATGGATCCACCGGGTGGAAAAACGAAAAACCCCGCTTGCGCGGGGTTCTGTAAGACATCCTGGCTGGGGCGTGATCAGTACTGCATCACGTTGGCTACGTTGCCACCGCCAGTCTGGGTCACGCTGGAGGTATTCATCGCACCTGACTGTGTCACGTGGGCACTATTGGTCGCGAAGCTCAGGAAACCTCCACCCTGTTGGAGAATTTCTGAACGATGGCCACTGCCTGACTGAATGACGTGGGCATGATCATAGGCGCCGCTCTGGGTGATCAGAGAATCGCTGTTGCTGCCAGTTTGAACAACGATGGCCGCATTTTTGTAGCCACTCTGAACATTAATGGCCAGGTTGTTTTCTCCGCTCTGACTGATATCGGAGTACTGCAGCATATCGGACTGTGTCACTAGTGCGGTGTTTTGCATCCCGCTCTGATTGATCAGAGAGTCGTGTGAGCTACCCTCCTGAGTCACACGTGCGACCTGTAAATCACCTGCTTGAGTAACGGTAGAGTCACTGCGCGAACCGGCCTGGTCGACGACGGCAATACCCATAGTGCCTGTCTGTGTCACGGTCGAGTTATGGAAGCGCCCATCCTGGGTGACACGAGCGCGGTTATATTCTCCTACCTGCAGGACATCAGAATCATGCTGGTAGCCTGTCTGAGTGACACGTGCGATGGCATGGCTGCCCTGCTGGGTAGCGCTGGATTTGTTGAACACGCCCTCTTGTGACACGACTAGCAAGTTTTCACGCCCAGCCGGCGAGCCACTGGCGCCCTGCCAAGAGGAAGATTTGTTTGCAAGGCCTTGCTGCGTGATACGCGCGGTATGCTTGTAACTTTTCTGGTTCATATCGACAGTGTTACGGACACCCTTTTGATCCACGATGCCAGTATTTGTGCTGCTATATTGGGTGGTTTTTGCGCGGTTACCACCACCGACCTGATTGATGCGGATAACATGATTGACACCGTTCTGATAGGTCTTGGCCTTGTTGAAAGCACCTGTCTGATCGATATCACTGTTGTGGTTGCTATCGAGAGACCCGCCATTACGTGATGTCTGGTCAACATTGGCCATGTTCATGAAGCCAGTTTGATCGACATCTGCGGTGTTGTTGTCTGCCATCGCTTGAGAGGAAAAAGCAATCGCGATAGCCAGCAAGCTCATTTGAATTTTCATGGTTTGTTCCCTTGTGTAGATCATTTTTTGAGTTGTGTTTTTATTATTGACTTGCTTCTGGTCATGCATCCCCTGACATGATGGCGGTCTGGTTTTCGTGATCCGCGACATCATGTTGTACTGCTACTGCTCTTTTATGGCCTTGCCAGAAGGTTGTTTTCGTCATGCAGGACTCTTGACTACATGTAAGTGAGAACCTCTCCTGGCCAGGCAAAATTCGTATTGGCGATTCGACGAAAGCGAATATTCAGCCACCACCTTCACAAGCATCATCGTCATGGAGCGATGTCATGCGAGCCATCGTGGCAAAGATCACTGTTGTATGACCTGGACACGCATATGGCCCCGTGAATATTGAGTGATACTTGCCGGTACCTGACTACTGGCCTGTTGTAGAAGCGTGGCGCTTCCCCCGATGCCTGTCTGCTGAATGCTGGCGCTTTGCCCAACGCCTTGCTGAATGATCAACGCATCATGATATTGGCCATGCTGAAGGATGCTGGCTTCATGCAGGGTGCCTTCTTGCAGCGTATATGCCGTGTTTCCATTGCCATATTGATCGACCCCTGCTTCATTCAGGACACCGCTCTGGTCAATCAATGAGGCGTTGCCATTGCCCTGCTGAACGATCATCGCCGAGTTATAAGCGCCAGATTGCTCGATGACCGCTACTGAGTGGCTGCTCCCCAATTCGGAGGTGGTCGCCAGGTCATTGGCCAACACCCACAAGCTGAGTGTCAGTGATGAAAAGAAAAGGCAGGCCTGTAGCATTCTTCTTTGTTGATGCTTTGCCGAAGCCATGGCGTGAGTCCATCCAGGTGACCGTCTAAGTGCACTAACTATTGGTCTTTATCGAGGCCATCACCATCAGTCCTTTTCGGGTTTATGAGGGCTAGAGATTGCTACTCATAATGTCTTGGACAATAGCGGTGAGTAATGACAAAGGGTGGCCAGATTTTCAGCACCGTTCAGGGAGGTATTACTGTTGACGGTATTAGGCGCATGATATTTCATGCTTTGTTGTTTTATTTATTTCTTATGTTTTGCGCAGACACGAAAAAAGGCAGCCACCTCTTGTGAGGTGATTGCCTTTTAAGGAAGAGATAAACACCGCGAATACCACGATGCTCTCTACGGGGGCTTGAATGTGGCCTGGCTCTACAACATCGGGGTCGGGGCTTGCAGGTAATCCATCAGCTCTGATGTCTGAAGGCTGTCCGGGTCCTGGAGAACCCAGAGCTGGCGTTCGACGCCTTGCGCAATCAAGTGAATCACGGCAGATTCGATGGCGGACATGACTGCCATCTGTACGGGTTCATTGCTGGTATACCCCGCCTCCATCTCCAGCAAGCGACTGAAATCGATGAAGCGATAGACGCCCGCCCTCAGCTCGCGTGAGTAGATCGTCTTGCTGGTATTGACGTTGGCGATGACCTGCCCCGTGGTGATATCGACAGCGCGCAGATTGACCGTCACCTGGTCCACCTGATACTGACCAGAGGCACCGATACCGAAGTATTCCGCACCCGCCCCGCCTGTTCTGACATTGGAGTCGAAGGCAATGATGCCACCCTCGAACAGCAGGTTGGCGGCTTGCAGCGCGGCAAGATCATTCTGGCCTGTGCGTTCCATGTTGGCGCGGATGATCTTGCGCTCTGTCAGCAGGTTCTGCAGTCCCACGCGCTCGAGGGGGATGAACCAGCCGGAGTCCGACAATGCGGCACTCAGCATGGCGGCGCCGCCCTGGGTGACCGCCGTAGAGAAGGTACTGGCAGGGGCAGGCCGGTACTGGCCCGTCTGGTCACGGAAGTCATAGATGGCGACCGGAATACGTCCGGCGGGAGGCGGCAGACTGATCAGATCCTGATAGGTGGCGGTTCTTGGCATCAAGGTGCTGGGCACCCCTTCAAGACCCTGGGTATTGGCGACCATCGGCGCACAGCCAGCAAGCGCCAGGCTGGCAACGGCCAGCATGGAGGTGAGTGTCTTCATTGAGCGAACCCTTCATCAGTAGCGGATCAGAATGTATTGCCTGATGTGCCGAGGTTGATGACGGTGGTTTCACCTGTGGCGCGGTCAAGCACCTGCATGGAGAAACCGCCATTGCCGTTACTGATGACTTCGACACGCAGCTGAGCGCTGTCGATCACGCTGGAACGGCCGGGCTCTGTGGAATCGACAGCATCGGTGATGGCATCGGATACCAGGCTATTGCGCAGGTCGCTGATGAAAAGTTCTGTTTCGGAAAGACTATCGAAGGAGTAGGCATCAGGATCCTCGTGGGTGTCCTGGGCCTGGGCCTTGCCAAGCAGGTAGCTGCCATTGAGAGGGTTGCCACCGAAACTCGGGTTGATGGGCTGATAGATGAGTTCACCGGCATATAGCGGCATCGCCGATAACAGCAACGACACCGCGAGTGTCTGATGCTTCATGATGTTCCCCTGTTCCCTTGCGTATTGTCAGGGTCTCCGTGTCTGGAGCCCATTTATTATGTCGGCCTTCAATACATTAGAATTCGTCACCGGCCATGTCCGGGTCGTTGCGCAGGGCTTCCATGACCTTGCGACGCAGGAACTGGTCGGAGACGCTTGATACCGCGGCGCTGGCGTACATATCCACGTCATTCAGGCGCGGAGGGAGCGTCGCTTCGTACAGAACGTTGTTGCCTTCGGTGATCCAGATGAGGCTGCCCCAGCGTGCAGAGGGGCGTTCATGGATGCTGAGGGATGTGTTGCGGATGGCTGGGCTATCGAGGCGTTGCTGGCTGAACTGGCGGAAGAAGGTCTTGCCGATCATGGTCATGGTGCGATCGATCATCACGCCGCTGAGACCGTCGGAGAGCGTGGGACGAGTGCGCTGGATGGCGACCCCATCTTCCCCCTGACGGCGAGCCTGCTGCTCTTCACTGGCAACGGATACCTCGGGTCGCACCGCCTCCGGCGCGGATTGCGCGAAGGCGGGCGACAGACTGAAGCATGTCAGTCCCCAGGCGACCACCTGGCGGCTTGTCATGCCCCGACCGTTCACGACATCTGTGCTCTGCGAGCGATGCGTGGGGTGCGCGAGACAGGCATTGCCAGGTTCTGACGTGCCCAGTTCATGGCCTGAATGCGGTTATGCACCTTGATCTTGCGGAAGATGTTGTAGAGATGTGACTTGACCGTGTGTTCACTGACGAACAGCTGGTCAGCAATCTCGGTATTCGAGGCACCCGTGCCCAGCAAGCCGATGATTTCCACCTCACGCTGGGTCAGACCACAGACCGGGCGATAGGCGTTGAGCTGCTGACGGCGATAGAAATCCAGCAGGCGGGTCATCAGCGGTCGGGACATCCACATGTCGCCTTCCAGCAGTTTCGCGATGCCCTTGCTGATCAGTGAGAGGCTGTCCTGTCGGTAGAACACGCCTTGAAGATGGGTGCTGACCAGCAGGCTGGCAGCTTCCTCTTCATCACTGATGTTGATAGCGGCCAGCTCTGCGCTGGCATCCTGGCTGGCATCTGCATCCCAGCGTTGCATCGTGCCTTCATCGACGTGGTCGGTGTCCAGCAGCACTATCGTTCTTTCTGCCTGCCCGGGTGTGTAATCCTCGTCGGGGCTTGCGGAAGCCACCTGACACTCAAGCTGCTGGCGAATGTAATCCATGAAAAGCGCTGACTGCGGATTGCAGTCAGTCACCAGCAGCACCATTGCGTTCCCTGTAATCATGGTGCGAGACCTCTGAGTTGTCGTACCGATTTTCTTGGCGGAGCCATATCTGAAGTGTGGTTGGGTGAGTCGTGTAGCACTGCACTCATTCACGTCGGGCATTACGCGCTGAGCACCTTTATAGGATTGCGCGATAGTGGGGATAAGGCAACCTCTAATCAGTGCTTGCTAAAATAACCAGTTTATCCTTCCCCTCCAGTCCTGATTTGACCCAGAAAAAGAATAGGAAAAACAGTACGTAAACCTGATGAAATTAGCGCTGGTCATGATGACCCTTCTCGAGAGTGCAATGAAAACCAGACCTTTGCGCTTTTTTTACCAAGCTTTCCACTGGTTCAAAGGTACCACAGATCTAATGCTGGAAGGCTTCTCTTCAATGTCATTATGTAACCGGTCTTGTCTTTTTGTATCCCCGCATTCGAGGGGTGTCAGGAATGCGACGCAGTACTGCGCATGAGTCATTTCACTCTTGAAAAGTGAAGCGCTTACTACGCGTAGCCGACGTGAGACATGCTCTGTCGCTGTGGTGGCCTCACAGATCCATCTGCTGGAAGAGATGCTCGTCCAGCGTCACCTGAGCCTCAGGATTCCGGCTCCGTCGTGCGCTTGGGGATGTAAAGGTTGAGGTGCTCGTGGGCCCACTGGATCGCCTGATGGCGGTTGTGGACTCTGATCTTGCGAAAGATGTTATATAAATGAGACTTCACGGTGTGCTGGCTCAACATCAATCTATGCGCGATATCTGCATTACTTTGCTGTGACGCAATGAGTGACAATATTTCCAGTTCCCGTTGTGTCAGTCCCATGACAGGCTGGAAGGCAATCTGTTGTTGTTGACGATAATGACGAATCAACGTCTGCATGATATTGCGAGTCAGCCAGTTTTCATTCTCGAGTATCTTGCCGATACCCTTGCTGATTTGTTCAAGGCTGTCCTGGCGATAGAAGATCCCGCTGAAAGGAATATTCAGAAGTAGTGAGATGGCATCGTCTTCATGTTCGACATTGAAGGCAGCGATCTTGTCGATATGGCTCCATCGCATCATCTGGGCCAGACTGCACTGGGTGCTGTCGATCAGCACCAGGCAGGGAGATGACGGCAGTGGGGCTTCATGGTGGCAGGCCTCGACGACACATTTCAGTGTCTCTTGCAGGTACTCGACGAACAGTTCGGTCTGCGGTGAAGGGCTTGTCACGAACAGGACTCTGGTAGCAGTCATGGGGCGCTCCTGTCGCAAGCGTTTTGGGGGGCTCATCATCAGCAGGCTGAGGCGGAGACATGAATCCACGGTGATTCGATGGTTGTCTTGAAGTCTAGTCGAGTGACACCTGAGGGCTGGCGCTGCGCATAGTGTTAGATGGCATAACGCACATTTCTTTTATTTCCCACTTAAAGGCTATACAAAACATCGCGTTACGGGATTTTTTCGGTTGATGTTTACTTGCTTGAGCCGCGAGGCACAGACAAATCCTGCACAGGCATTAGCCCGCGCTGAGGCAGATAGCCTGTATCGGCCTGTCAGTCATCAAGTTGAGCACATGAGTGACATCGGCCCATGACATCATGGATCTCAGTCGTGCCTGGCGCAGACCCCTCGCGTGTACGCACCGGACTCACGCGCTAGAATGGGGTGCTGCAAGCGCCTTGCCCGTGTGACTCACACGCGGCCGCATTCTCGTTGTTCCTATCCCGGAGATTCACATGTCCGCTTCTTCTCTCGTACTGGCCAGTGGCAATGCCGGCAAGCTACGTGAATTTTCCCACCTGCTCGCACCGCTGGGGATCGAACCGATGCCTCAAGGGCAGCTGGGAGTGAGTGACGCCGAAGAGACAGGGCTGACCTTCGTCGAGAATGCGTTGATCAAGGCGCGCCACGCCGCACAGGTCACCGGCCTGCCGGCGCTGGCAGATGATTCCGGGATCGAAGTCGATGCGCTGGGCGGGGAGCCGGGCATCTATTCCGCACGCTTTGCCGCGCGGTGTCAGCA
The DNA here is from genome assembly GCF_023161745.1 of Cobetia sp. 1CM21F. Classification (NCBI taxonomy): domain Bacteria; kingdom Pseudomonadati; phylum Pseudomonadota; class Gammaproteobacteria; order Oceanospirillales; family Halomonadaceae; genus Cobetia; species Cobetia sp. 1CM21F. The sequence continues at coordinate 143,106 of NZ_JALNTQ010000004.1, forward strand.
AGGTAGCGGTGATGGTGACAACAACGCCGCCCTGTTGTCAGCGCTTGAGGGCGTGCCTGAGCAAGCGCGTACGGCGCGCTACTGGTGCGTGCTCGTCTATCTGCGCCATGCGGCAGACCCGGTGCCGATCATCGTTCAGGCCAGTTGGGAGGGGCGTGTCCTTGACGCGCCACAAGGCGAGGGTGGCTTCGGCTATGACCCGCTTTTCTGGCTGCCGGAACATGGCATGACCGCCGCGGCCCTGGATGCCGAGACCAAGAACCGTCTCAGCCACCGGGGGCGTGCGATGCAGCAGTTGCTCGAGGCGCTTGCCGCGCAGAGCGGTCAGGCGTGATGTCCGCCGCGAACCTGCCGCCTCTGTCGCTCTATATTCACGTGCCATGGTGCGTGCGCAAGTGCCCCTACTGTGATTTCAACTCCCACGGGGTCGGGCGTGATGCCGGCTTGCCTGAAGAGGAGTACATCACGGCGCTGCTGGCCGATCTCGATCAGGACCTGCAGTTGCTGCAGGGCCAGCCCGAGCGTGAGTTGCACAGCATCTTCATCGGCGGCGGCACGCCGAGTCTGCTGAGCGGGGCGGCTTACCAGCGACTGTTCGATGGCCTGCGGGCGCGCATGACGTTCTCTGCCGATTGCGAGGTCACGCTGGAGGCCAACCCCGGCACGCTGGAGCAGGGCCGCTTTGCCGCCTATCGTGCCGCCGGCATCAATCGCTTGTCATTGGGCGTGCAGACCTTCCAGCCGGAGCAGCTTGAGGTGCTGGGGCGCATCCACTCCGCTGAAGAAGCCGGGCGCGCGGTGGCCAGCGCACGGGCGGCGGGCTTCGACAATTTCAATATCGATCTGATGCATGGCCTGCCGGGCCAGACATTGGAGACGGCGCTGGATGATATCCGGCGTGCGCTGGCACTCAAGCCGACCCATCTGTCCTGGTATCAATTGACGCTGGAGCCGAATACCGAGTTCTATTCGCGCCCGCCGGTACTGCCGGAAGATGACCTGCTGTGGGATATCCAGGATCACGGTCACGCCGAGCTGGAGGCTGCCGGTTTCCGTCGTTACGAGATTTCCGCCTATGCCCTTGAAGGGCGCAGCGCGCGTCATAACCTCAATTACTGGAAATTCGGTGATTACCTGGGCATCGGAGCGGGCGCGCATGGCAAGTTGACGTTGTTGAAGACTGACTCGGCAGGGAACTTGAACGGCGAGTTGCAACTCCAACGCCGTTGGAAAAGTCGTCAGCCTGAAGCGTACTTGCGCAGGATGCAGGACCCTCGCGGGTTCGTGGCGGGTCAGCAGGAAATTGACCGCGATGAGCTGGCGCTGGAGTTCATGATGAATGCACTGCGCTTGACCGGGGGTGTCAGCTTCGAGGATCTGCGTCGCACGACCGGGCTGGATCGCGAGGCATTGGAGCCGGGCCTGAGCCAGGCGCGCTCGCGCGGGCTCATCGTTGAGGATGACGTGCTGTTGCGCGCCACGCCGCAGGGCTTATTGTTCCTCAATGACCTGCTGGCCATGTTCGACACCTGATTGATCAGGCATTATCGGAGGCATGACGATTATTTGCGCAATTGTCGTCTTGCCTTTAATGAGTGTGTAGATAGGGAGCGTTACCATGAAGAAGTCTGTACTCCTGGCCCTGCCGTTGGCAGCCGCCGTCGCGATGGCGGGTTGTTCCACGACCAACCCGTATACCAATGAGCAGCAGACCTCCAGTGCGGCGAAGGGTGCCGGCATCGGTGCGGTCGTCGGCGCAATCGCCGGGGCGACCAAGAGTGGTAACCATCGTCTCGACAAGGCGCTGATCGGCGCCGCTGCGGGTGCCGCCGCGGGCGGTGGTATCGGCTATTACATGGATGTTCAGGAAGCCAAGCTGCGTGATCAGCTGCAGGGCACCGGTGTCAGCGTGACCCGTGTCGGCGACCAGATCATCCTCAACATGCCGTCCAACGTCACCTTCGGCTCCGACTCCAGCACCCTGTCCGGCCAGATTCAGCCGGTCATGGATGGTGTCATCACCGTGCTCAAGGAATACGACGAGACTCGCGTCAACATCGCGGGCTATACCGATTCCACCGGTGCCAGCAACTACAACCAGAACCTGTCCGAGCTGCGTGCCCAGGCTGTCGGCAACTATCTGGCCAGTGGTGGCATCGCCTTCAACCGTCTGAACATGCGCGGTTATGGTGAAGCCAGCCCGGTGGCATCCAACGATACCGCCTCCGGGCGCGCCCAGAACCGTCGCGTCGAGATCACGCTGACGCCGATGGAAAGCTGAGCCCCATCAGCTGTCATGGCGACATGACGGTGAATGACCGCGAGGCCTGCGCATTTGCGTGGGCCTCGTTGCTTGGCAAGCACGGCTTTTGGGGTGACAAGTGATCATCTCTGCTATCCTTCAGCCCCTTCGGCGGCCTTGTCTGGTTTTCCTCTCGTCGCCGCCCCCGATTTCTATCTGCTGCCTCGCTGGATGTGGCAGATATCGCCGTATCAAGGAGGCGCTCTTGCTCGCCTATCAGCACGCCTATCACGCTGGCAATTTTGCCGACCTGCACAAGCACCTGCTCGCCACCACCCTGGCCGAGCAGCTATTACGTAAAGAATCCCCCGTTACGTTTATCGACACTCACGCCGGTCGTGGCTGGTATCCGCTGGCGGCCCGCGAGACGGAACAGCTGCGCGAATACGAGCAGGGCGTTCTGCCGTTGTGGCAGGTGCGTGATCGCTGGTTGACCGATGCGGGTGAGCCGAAGTCCCCGTCAGCTGACAAGCCGCTGGCTCGCTGGCTGGCACGGCTGGCGGACATGCAGCCGGATGCCGCCAAGGGCAGCGCCAGCGAGCTGAGCGTCTATCCCGGTTCGCCCTGGTGGCTGAGCCAGTCGCTGCGCCGTGGCGATCGCCTGTTGGCCTATGAGCTGCATCCGGGCGAGATCTACCACTTCGATCAGGCGCCGGTGCAGCGTGACAGCCTCGGCAAGGTCATGCGTCGTCAGCAGGATGGTCTGTCCGGTCTGTTGGCAGCCGTGCCGGTCACCACGCCGCGCGTCGCCGTGCTGATCGACCCCAGCTATGAGCTGAAGAATGATTATCGTGATGTCGCCGAGGTCGTGGTCGAGACCCTGCGCAAGTCACGTCATGCCACCATCATGATCTGGTATCCGCTGCTGCCGGCGGGCCGTCAGCATGATCTGCTCGAGCGTCTCAAGAAGCATTCGCCGGCACCGATGTGGCGCAGTGAGCTGACGATCGATTCGCCGGAAGGCGAGCACGGCATGTACGGCTCCGGCATGCTGGTGATCAACCCGCCGTGGCAGTTCGACCGTCAGTTCTCCACCGCCATGCAGGAAGTGGTCGAGGTGCTCAAGGGCGCGCTGCCGGCTCCGCAGTCGGTTGCCGTCGAGCACAAGGGCCTGTGGTGGCTGTCGGAGGAAGTCGCCCGCGAACGCAACGAGCCCAAGCCGATGCCGCGTGAGCGCCTGCTGTCGCTGCGCAAGCTCAACCAGAAGGTCAAGCGCGACAGCGATGTCGAGGTGACCCAGGCCAAGCCCAAGCGCGAGAAGCTCAAGCGCGGTGAAGGCTGGGCCAAGCCTCGCGTGCGCAATGACAGTGCGACGCCCAAGGCCAAGGGCAAGCGTCATTCCGCGACTGCCAAGCCCAAGACCAGCATCAAGGCGCAGGTCAAGGATGAAGTGCATGGGCATTCCGCGCCGAGCCAGAAGCGTGTCAGCGAGAAGCCTGCCGAGCGCAAGTCGACGGCCGCTGTCGAGCCGACTCGTCCGCGTGGCAAGGGCGAGACGGCAGGCAAGGGAGCGGGCAAGGATTCTGCCAGCTGGAGTGACTGGTCCTCCAGCGTGCCGGGCAAGGGCCGCCGCGAAGGTTCCACGCGGGTCAGCATGCGCAGCACGCCGGCGATCGGTCGTGATGGTCAGGTCAACCCGAACAGCACGACCAAACTGCCCAGAAAGTACGCGGCCAAGCAGCGTCCTGAAGACAACAAGGATGTCGGCAAGCCGCTGGATGCGCGTGAAGCGCGTGCCCTGCGTGAGAAGCAGGAAAGCAATGCCATGAGAGGCAAGGCTGCCAAGGGCGGCGCCAGCAAGGAAAGCTCTGGCAAGTCAGCAGCTGGCAAGACGAATTCAGGCAAGTCAGCGCCTGGCAAGGACAGCTCTGGCAAGACTCAGAGCAACAAGCCACGCGGCCCGCGCAAGCCGTGATGGCTGAGGTGAACGCAGAACGCTGAGCGCCATATCAAGAGCTCGGACTGACAACGCCCCCACAGGCCATGCCTGTGGGGGCGTTTGCATTGTGGGGCGTCTAGATTGTGGGGCGCCTAGATCGCGGGGCCGTTTGCATCGTGGGGCGTTTGTATTGTGGTGACCAGTGGCCTGATCAGTGCGCGATGTCTTCTCGCCATAACCGCCGATAGAGGCCGGATTCTGCCATCAGGGCATCATGGGCCCCCAACTGGGTGATGCGGCCCTGTTCCAGCACCAGCAGGCGGTCCGCATCGCGCACCGTGGCAAGCCGGTGTGCCACCACGATCAAGGTCACTTCGCCACGCAGCTCATGCAGTGCCTGCTGCAACAGGGCTTCGGTATGGCTATCGATGCTGGCGGTGGCCTCATCCAGCAACAGCACGCGTGGTGTCGTGACCAGTGCGCGTCCGAGCGCCAGCAATTGGCGCTCACCCGTGGAGAGACTGAGGCCGCGCTCGCCCAGCAAGGTGTCGAGCCCCAGCGGCAGACTATCGACCAGCGGCGCCAGGTGCGCTTTGTGCAGAACCCGTGACAGGTGCTGCTGGCTGATCTCACGGCCCAGCAGCAGGTTGTCGCGCAGTGTCGTGGCGCGGATGAAGGGCTCCTGCGGGACGACGGCTATCGCGGTAGCGCGTTGTTGAGCCGACCACTCCATCAGCGGACGACCATCCAGCAGCAGCTGAGGCGCCGGGGCAGGGCGTTGCCCGCTGAGCAGGTCGAGCAGGGTGGACTTGCCGCTGCCCGTCGGGCCGACCACGCCGAGAAACTCACCGCTCTCGATGGCAAGCGTCAGGCCATTGAGGGCCGGGCCCTCCGCACCCTGATGGCGGAAACTCAGCTGCTCGAGCTGATAGTGACCACTCGCTATCACGACATTGTCCGTGTGCCCACTTGTGGCGGCCTTCGCGGCGCGCGTGTCTGGCTCAGGCGTCTCGCGTGGCCGGTCCAGCACCTCTTCCAGCCGGCCTGTCGCCACCAGCGCCGACTGGAAGACCTGCAGTCGCTGCGTGATCTGGATCAGGGGCTCGCTGATGCGCCCCAGCCAGGCAATGAACGCGTAGAGCACCCCCAGTTCCGCACCGCCCCCCAGTTCGCGCAGCCCGAATACGGCGACCAGCGAGAGCGTGATCAGCATCGCCATCAGGTCGATGGCCGAACGCAACAGCAGCCCCGACACACGCACCGTGCGCATCCGCGCCTGATACTGGGAGACGTTGAGGTGGTGATAGCGCTGACTGAAGCGTTCGGTCTGGTCGCTTGCCTGCAGCACACTCATGCCGCCGATCGCCTCGGCGATCCTGGCATTCTGCAAGGCACGCAGGCGGCGCACCTCGCGTGCAGCGCGCCCGGAGAAGCGCTGATACAGCCAGATCATGCCGATGGAGAGCGGCACCAGCGCCGTCGCGATCATTGCCAGGGTGCCATCCATCAGGGCCATCGCCGACAGGATGCCGATCAACAGCACCACATTGCCGATCAGTGTCGCCAGCACCCCGATATACAGCTCCTTGAGCGACTCGGTGTCGTTGGTCACGCGGGCCACCAATTCACCGGCGGCGATATTGTCGAGGGTCGATAGTGGTTGATGCAGCAGGTGTGTGAAGACTCGCTCACGAATATCGCGCACGCTGGCGAGGGCCAGACGGGCAAAGCGCAGCTGCTGGAAATAGCGTCCGGCGGCGGCGCCCAGCTGGGTGATCACGTAGATGGCCACCAATCCGGCCAGGGCCTCGGGAGCGAGGTTGCCGGGAATCAGGTAGTCATCCAGATAGCGCTGGGTCAGCCACGGGCCAAGCACATCCAGTACGGTCGCCGCGATCAGGATCAACAGCGCGCGCAGGACCTCTGCGCGGCGCCTGCCCAGCGGTTGCCAGAGCAATGCCAGCCGCCGTCGGCTGAGCAGGCGAGTGCCGCTGAGGGAGTCGGGGCGTGTCGCGGCATCGTGGCTCATGAGCGCTCCGCCTTGGCATCGTCTTCGCGGTTGACCTGCTGGGCCTGCCAGAGGCGCCAGTAAGCGCCGCGGGCGGCCAGCAGGCCGGCGTGATCGCCCTGTTCCAGGATGCGCCCATCCTCGAGCACCAGAATCTGCTGGCAGGCCTGTACGGCAGACAGACGATGGGAATTGATGATCAGCGTGCGCTTGAGGCCGTGGTGATTGGGTTGCTGCAGGCGCGCGAGAGTCTTCAGCAGGGTGCGTTCGGTGACCTGGTCGACCGCCGACAGGGTATCGTCCAGCAGCAGGATCGGCGCCTCGCTGAGCAGGCTGCGTGCCAATGCCAGCCGCTGACGCTGGCCGCCGGAGAGCGTGATGCCTCGCTCACCCACCAGCGTCTCCAGCCCCTGGGGGAGGCGGCGCAGATCTTCCTCGAAGGCTGCCGCGCACAGCGCCTCTCGAATTCGCTCGTCGGAGGCCTCGGGGCAGGCGAGGGCGACATTGTCGGCTACCGAGAGCGCAAACAGGAACGGGTCCTGGGGGACCAGTGAGAACTGCCGGCGCCAGATAGATAGTGTGTACTCACTCGCTTCTCTGCCGCCGAGCGTCAGGACCCCTTGCTCAGGCGTCAGAGGCCAGCTGCGCGACAGCAGACGCAGCAAGGTGGACTTGCCACTGCCGGTCGCGCCGACGATCCCCAGGCTGCCCCCTGCCGCCACCTGCAGGGAGAGGGGGCCGAGGGCACGTTGCTGGCTGCCCGGATAGGTGAATTCATTGATCTCAAGGCGTAGTGAATGGTCACTGACCTCATCCAGAGTGCCGCTGTCCTCAAGGGCTTCTGGCGCGGCGTGGAAGGTGGCCAGCCGCCGTGCGGCTGCCGCGCCGCGCTGCAGGATATTCAGGCACCAGCCAAGCGCGAACATCGGCCAGATCAGCTGCGCCAGATAGAGCGTGAAGCTGGTCAGTTGGCCCAGGGTGATGGCGTCATCCAGATAGCGCCAGCTGCCCACGCCCAGCGTCAGCAGCGTCGCCGCCGAGAGCGCAATGAACACCACCGGATCAAAGGCCGCCTCCAGCTTCTGGACGCGATAATCGACGGCTTCGGCGGCGGCGGCACGCTGCGAGAATCTTGCGCCTTCATCCTCCAGCAAGGCATGGCTTCTGAGCATGCGAATGCCGGCGAAGGCTTCCTGGGTCTGGTCATTCAGGTCCGAGAAGCGCTCCAGCGATTCGCGGAAACGCTCTCCGATCCGTCGCGAGATACGTGCGAAGGCCCAGGCCATGAAGGGGAAGGGCAACAGGGCGAGCAGCGTCAGTGGTACATCGATGGCGATCAGCATGATGCCGAGCACCAGCACGAAGGTCATGGCGCCATCGACGCTGGACAGTACGCCTTCCGCGGCGGCCATCTCCACGGCATCGATGTCCTGACTGGCGTGCGCCATCAGGTCTCCGGTGCGGTGGCGCTGATAGAAGCCGGGGTCCAGGCGCGTCAGCTTGGCATGGAAGGCATCACGCTGCTCCGTCCCCAGCTGATAGGCGGTGCCGAACAGCGTCACGCGCCAGGCATAGCGCAGTGCATAGAGCGCGAGCCCCGCGCCTACCAGCCACAACAGGCGGCTCAGCAAGGCCTCGTGGTCGAGGCTGCCATCACGCAACGCATCGATGGTGGCGCCGATCGCCCACGGCAACAGCAGATTCAGCCCCGCGACCCCGATCAGGAACGCGATGGCCAGCAGATAGCGGGGCCAATGGCGGGTGAAGAAGTCGAGCAGCAGGTGGCGCAACGGGGCCTCGGGGAGAGGCCCGGTGCTCAGTTCGGCGGCGGGGGCCGGCGGGAGAGAGGCGCTGGAGTCACGGGACTCGCGATGGGCATCCTGCGGTCTGTTCGATGTCGCGCGTCCCGCCATGTCGGCTCCCGGTCTGCCCCTGCCCGCCTCCGCCACTCGGAGGGGTCGGCAGAGGCAGTATAACGAGAGGGAGACAGCCAGACGCAAGCACTGTCGGCAAGAGAGGCCGGCTGTGGACGGGAGTCAGCTCGGCGCGATCACTTCGGTGCGATCACTTGCCGATGCAGAAACTGCCGAAGATTTCCCCGAGCAGATCATCGGCGGAGAATTCGCCGGTGATCTCGGACAGCGCCATCTGGGCGGCGCGCAGGTCTTCGGCCAGCAGCTCGCCGGCACCGGCGCCATGCAGCTGGGCCTCACCGTTGTCGAGAGATTCGCCAGCGCGCTCCAGCGCATCCAGGTGGCGGCGGCGGGCGCTGAAGCGACCCTCTGCGGTGCCGGTGAAGCCCATGATGTCCTTGAGGTGATCGCGCAGCGCATCGAGGCCCTGATTGTCGCGCGCCGAGATGCGCACCACGCTGGCCTGGTGGCGTGCCAGCTCGGCATCGCCATCCTGTGTTGCGGTGATGGCGGTCAGCCCCGGCGTCTCGCCGCTGGTGTCGATCTTGTTGCGGACCAGCGTCAGGCGGGACGGGTCCGGCAGGCGCGCGACGAATTCCGGCCAGATCTCCATCGGGTCCGTCGCCGAGGTGGTCGCGGCATCGACCAGCAGCAAGACGCGGTCCGCCTTCTCGATCTCGTCCCAGGCGCGCTGCACGCCGATGCGCTCGACGGCGTCCGGCGTGTCGCGCAGCCCGGCGGTATCGATGATATGCAGCGGCATGCCGTCGAGATGGATGTGCTCACGCAGCACGTCGCGGGTGGTGCCTTCGATATCGGTGACGATGGCGGTGTCCTGCTCGGTCAGCGCATTGAGCAGGCTCGACTTGCCGGCATTCGGGCGGCCGGCGATCACCACCGTCATGCCCTCGCGCATCAGAGCGCCCTGGTTGGCAGCGGCTCGCACGCCCACCAGCTCGGCCTTGACCTCATCGAGGCGCGCCGCGACATGGCCGTCGGCCAGGAAGTTGATTTCCTCTTCGGGGAAGTCGATGGCGGCCTCGACGTAGATGCGCAGCTCGATCAGGCGCTGTACCAGCGCGCTGACGCGCGTCGAGAACTCGCCCTTGAGCGAGCGCAGCGCATTCTCGGCCGCCGCGCGTGAGCTGGCGTCGATCAGGTCGGCGATGGCCTCGGCCTGGGCGAGATCCAGCTTGTCGTTCAGGAAGGCGCGCTCGCTGAATTCGCCCGGACGCGCCAGACGTGCGCCCAGCTGCACGCAGCGCTCCAGCAGCAGGTCCATGATCACCGGGCCGCCGTGCCCTTGCAGCTCCAGCACGTCCTCGCCGGTGAAGGAGTTCGGGCCCTGGAAGTAGAGCGCGATGCCTTCGTCGAGGGCGATGGGGTTGCCCTGGGTATCGAGTCCCATGAAGGGACCATAGTGGGCGCGGCGTGCCGGCGGGCATTGGCCCAGCATGGCCTGGGCGATGGCCTGACAGGCCGGACCGGAGACACGGATGATGCCGACGCCACCACGGCCGGGCGGAGTGGCCAGGGCCGCGATGGAGTCAGGCTGGTAGGCGGTAGACATGCACAAACCTCGGGCGCGAAGCCGGAATGAAGATGAAGGAGATGGCCGCTATTGTCGCGGCTGGAGGCCCGTGACAGCAAGCGGGGTGACGGGAAAGGCGCCTTGCGGCGGGAGTGTCGGCGCAGCCCCCGGAATCAGGGCCCTGAAACGCCACGACCCCCGCCGAGGCGAGGGTCGTGGGTGAGTCATGTCAGGCGAACCTGAAAGGCATCATGCGCCTTTCTTGGTTGGCTCGGCATTCTCGATCTGACGGGTGATGACGTACTGCTGAGCGATCGACAGCGTGTTGTTGACGATCCAGTACAGCACCAGACCTGCCGGGAACCACAGGAAGAAGAAGGTGAAGACGATCGGCAGCATCTTCATGATCTTCGCCTGGGTGGGGTCCGGAGGCGTCGGGTTCAGCTGCTGCTGGATGAACATCGTCAGGCCCATGATGATCGGCAGGATGAACAGCGGGTCCTTCACTGACAGATCCTGGATCCACAGCATGAACGGCGCGTGGCGCAGTTCGACGGATTCCATCAGCATCCAGTACAGGGCGATGAAGACCGGCATCTGGATCACGATCGGCAGACAGCCCCCCAGCGGATTGATCTTCTCCGTCTGGTAGAACTTCATCATCTCCTGCGAGACCTTCTGGCGGTCGCTGCCGTACTTCTCCTTGATGCGCTGCATCTCGGGGCCCATCTTGCGCATCTTGGCCATCGAGCGGTACGCGGTCGCGGACAGCGGGAACAGCACGACCTTGACCAGAACGGTCAGCAGGATGATGGAGGCACCCCAGTTGCCGACCAGCGCGTGGATGTGCTCCAGCAGCCAGAACAGCGGGTTGGCCAGGAACCACAGCCAGCCGAAGTCGACGACCAGTTCCAGGTAGGGAGCGGTCGCTTCCAGCTGGTCCTGATCCTTCGGGCCGACGAACAGGGTCGCGCCGAGCTCAGCCTGCTGACCCGCGGCGATCTGGGTCGTCGGGCTCGCGAAGGCGGCGACATTGCGGTTCTGCTTGTCGACGTTGGCGTAGTAGAGGTTCTTCTGGTTGTCAGCCGGCACCCAGGCAGACACGAAGTAGTGCTGGATCATGGACACCCAGCCACCCTGGACGTCGACATTCTTGAAGCTGCCGTCCTGGATGTCTTCGAAATCGACCTTCTGGTAGTGGTTCTCTTCAGAAGAGAACGCCGCACCCAGATAGGACTTCATGCCCATGCCGCCACCGGAGGTCGGGTCCGCGCTGTTGTCGCGGGCCAGCTGACCGATGAAGCGAGCATTGACCGGCTGCTGGGACTGGTTGTCCAGCAGGTAGTCGACCTTGATCTGGTAGCTGTCCTGGCTGACGGTGAAGCGCTTGATGACCGCAACACCATTGATGTCGGCCTTCAGGTCCACTTGCAGGCTGTCATCACCCTCGGCAAGGGTGTAGCTGTTGCTGTCGGCAGAGAAGGCGATACGGCCCTTGTGGCCATCCAGCTGCAGGCCGGACTTGGCCACGTAGCTGCGTGACTGATTGTCGGACAGCAGCACGAAGGGCGACTCGGAAGCGTTGTTTTGCTTGTGCTCGAGCAGCGCTGCATAGACCACGTCACCGCCCTGCGGATCGATACGCAGGTCCAGCACGTCAGTCTTGACTTCAATCAGGTTGTTGCTCGGGGTGCTTGCTGCGCTATCCGGCGTGGAGAGGCCGGTATCGCCATTGGTAGTCGTGCTGCTGCTTGGGGCTTCAAGGCCTTGCGCAGTGGCATTGGCGGCCTGAGAGGCAACCTGGGGAGCCTGTGTTTCCGCAGCCGGCTGGTCGTAGTCCTTGTTCCACTGGACCACCATCAGATAGGCGACAACCGCAAGCGGAATCACGAGGAGTAATCGTTTGACGTCCATGGTGTATACCCGTTGGAGGGTGAATCAATCTGGCGGGGAGTCAGATGAGTCCGGTCACGAACGGTAGGGCGTATAACGAAAAAAACGCCACATGCCGGACGCACCGGGCAGGTGTCGCGTCAGGCAGGTGGCGTTGACTTGGCCGCTTTCTGGCGTCTGGCGTCCTTCTCCAGACGAGCCCACATGCCGTCCAGCTGGCGATGCAGAGTCTCGTTGTCCAGCTCGGTCACGCCTCGCTTGGCCAGTACGACGATGTCGACGGCCGGAAGGCGCTGCTGGCGGAGGCGAATGGATTCGCGCGTCAGACGTTTGAGGCGGTTGCGATCTACGGCACGGCGCACGTTCTTCTTGCTGAACACCAACCCCAGGCGGGCATGTCCCAGGTCATTCGGACACGCCAGGGCCAGAAGCCCCTTGCCGTGTACCTTGAGGGTGGTGTGATCGAAGACGTGCCGGTAATCCCCGGCAGTCAGCAAGCGAAGCTGCCGGGGAAATCCCTGACGGGACATCCGGGCCTCGATCAGGCGCTCAGACGCTTACGGCCTTTCGCACGACGACGCTGGATGACCTCACGGCCACCTTTGGTCGCCATACGAGCACGGAAACCGTGTGTGCGCTTGCGCTTCAGGACGCTCGGCTGAAATGTGCGTTTCATAGCTGCTTCTTCCCACGTGGTTGTTTGGAAAAGGTCAACGAATGTTGCCCTGTATCCACATGAGGACAGGGCAGATTGGTCAGGGGCAGGGATTCTAGTGAATCTGCAAGTGGCTTGCAATGTCGCGTTGGAAGTTGTCCACAGCCCGTTCGCGGCATTTGACGACAGATATCGTCTACGCCGCCCGCCATATGGCGCTTCGTGTCTCACGCGGATCACGTGCAAGACAGGCCTTCGGGCACAAAAAAATTCGATTTGGCGTCTTTGAGCCTACAGGCACCGCTCGCCAGGCAAGCGATCAGCGCTTTTTCAGCGCTCAGTGGGGCTGAGTGAATGGCATCGCCCGCCATGGCGATGCGCGGGAAGGGGGCAAGTCCTGTGTTCGGTCGTGAGCCTCAGGGACTCGCGTTTCTGACGAGCGGTTGTGCACTTCCGTCCCTGACGTGTCAGGCGCGCCGAAAAGTCGCAGTGGATAACCCGAGATTCTGCCGACGCGATCACAGCCCCTCACACCTCGCGTGATTCGAAGATCGCGGGTCTGCTGTCATTACTACAAGGAAGTAGTTCTGAATAACAAATAACTATTAAGGAAGGCAGTTGCTGTGGATAACCTGTTTTTTCCTATCTTGCTCAATTGCATGTCGATAGGACAGCTCTGGCGATAAGTGGTGGGCAACCTGCGTTCAGCCTGTGCATGGCCATGTGCATAACTGTCGTCTTGTCCACAGTCGAAATCTTGTGCGCGGATGCTCCCCAGCCTGTCCCGATGCGGATACTTGAAGAATACCGATGTTGTCCACAGTGCTTTTTGCGGCAGATGTCGTGTGGATAACTCGTGGCTTGGCCTATACAATGGCCGCCCCTTCGACAACTGGATGTGAGGTCGCGTGTCGCTCGCACTTTGGCAACAATGTCTTGACGCCCTGCAAGACGAGCTGAATTCACAGCAGTTCAATACCTGGGTTCGTCCCCTGCAGGCTGAGGAAGGCGACAGCGGAGAGCTGTGCCTGCTCGCCCCCAACCGCTTCGTGCGTGATTGGGTCAATGACAAGTACCTCAAACGAATTCACGAGCTGCTGCGTGAGCTGGCACCGGGCAAGCCGCCCAAGGTCGAGCTGAGCGTCGGTAGCCGCCGGACCGTCTCGAACCCGCGTCCGGAAGGCGCGGCTGCGTCGCCGGTATCTGCCCAGGCGCAAGCGCCGGGCCAGATGCCGAGCCCGCGTGCCCCTTCCGTGCATACGCCGCCGCGGGGCAATTTCGCGGAAGAGCGTGAGATGGCCGGCGATGGCGCCCGGGAACAGGCACCGCGTCGCAACACGCGCCAGGTGCAGGTAGAAGGTAGCCTCAAGCATTCCAGTGGCCTGAATCCGAACTTCACCTTCGAAACCTTTGTCGAAGGCAAGTCCAACCAGCTGGCCCGCGCGGCCTCGCGTCAGGTCTCCGAGAATCCCGGCGGCGCCTACAACCCGCTGTTCCTGTATGGCGGCGTGGGTCTGGGCAAGACCCACCTGATGCACGCGGTGGGCAATCATCTGGCCAAGCAGGGCGGCGAGAATGCCAAGGTGGTCTACCTGCATTCCGAGCGCTTCGTGGCGGACATGGTCAAGGCGCTGCAGCTCAATGCCATCAATGACTTCAAGCGTTTCTACCGTTCGGTGGATGCGCTGCTGATCGATGACATCCAGTTCTTCGCTGGCAAGGAGCGTTCCCAGGAGGAGTTCTTCCACACCTTCAATGCGTTGCTCGAGGGTGGTCAGCAGATGATCCTGACCTCGGACCGCTATCCGAAGGAGATCAATGGGGTCGAGGAGCGTCTCAAGTCACGCTTCGGCTGGGGGCTGACCGTCGCCATCGAGCCGCCGGAGCTCGAGACGCGCGTCGCGATCCTGATGAAGAAGGCCGATCAGGCCAAGGTCGATCTGCCTCACGATGCCGCCTTCTTCATCGCGCAGAAGATCCGCTCCAACGTGCGCGAGCTCGAGGGTGCCTTGAAGAAGGTCATCGCCGACTCCCACTTCATGGGGCGCGCGATCAATCAGGACTTCATCCGTGAATCCCTGAAGGACCTGCTGGCACTGCAGGACAAGCAGGTGGGTGTGGACAATATCCAGCGCACCGTGGCCGAGTACTACAAGATCAAGATTTCCGATCTTCACTCCAAGCGCCGCTCGCGCTCCGTCGCCCGTCCGCGTCAGGTCGCGATGGCGCTCGCCAAGGAGCTGACCAACCACAGCCTGCCGGAAATCGGCGATGCCTTCGGTGGGCGAGACCACACCACGGTGCTGCATGCCTGTCGCAAGGTGGCCTCGCTGCGTGAAGAGAACGCCGATATCCGCGAGGACTACAAGAATCTGCTGCGTCTGTTGACCAGCTGATCGAATTGCAGCGGCAGGTCGGGTTGGCGACAATCACGCTATCGGCCTGCTGTGCTCCGGGCTTGCCTGTCGCGGCCCCGAATTTCTTTTGCGTGCGCGCTGCCTGTCAGCGAGCATTGCCCCGTTTCCAGAGAGTGGAGTCTCCATGAAATTTGCCATTTCGCGTGAAGCCCTGCTGCGCCCGCTGTCCCTGGTGGCGGGTGTCGTCGAGCGTCGCCAGACACTGCCGGTGCTGTCCAATGTGCTGCTTGAAGTGTCCGATCAGCAGCTGTCGCTGACCGGGACTGACCTTGAGGTCGAGCTGATCGGGCGCGTCGAGCCCAGCCGTGTCGATGAGCCGGGTTCCGCGACGGTGCCGGCGCGCAAGCTGATGGATATCTGCAAGTCACTGCCCGAAGGCAGCGAGATCATTCTCGCGCTGGAAGAAGGGCGTGCCATTCTGCGCAGCGGCCGTTCACGCTTCACCCTGTCGACCTTGCCGGTGGCCGAGTTCCCGAACATCGATGATGGTCAGGGCGATATCACCGTCAGCCTGCCGCGCGGCACCCTCAAGCATCTGATCGACGCGACCTCCTTCGCGATGGCGCAACAGGATGTCCGGTATTACCTCAACGGCATGCTGCTGGAACTGACCAGCAACCTGGTGCGTACCGTGGCGACCGATGGTCACCGCCTGGCCGTCTGCGAGCAGGCCGCTGACATCAGCGTGCCGGAAGCGCAGAAGCTGATCATTCCGCGCAAGGGTATCCTTGAGCTGACGCGCCTGCTCGACGGCAGCAACGAGCTGATGACATTGACGGTCAGCGGGACGCACGTGCGTGCCCAGACCGGCGACTTCACCTTCACCTCCAAGCTGGTGGACGGCAAGTTCCCGGATTACGAGCGCGTTGTCCCGCGTGGCGGTGACAAGGTCATCGTGGCCGAGCGTGCCGAGCTGCGTCAGGTACTGTCGCGCACCGCGATCCTCTCCAACGAGAAGTACCGTGGCGTGCGCCTCTATCTGGAGGCCGGCAACCTGCGTGTGCTGGCCAACAACCCCGAGCAGGAAGAGGCCGAAGAGAATATTGCCCTTGATTATCAAGGGGCTGGCCTCGAGATCGGCTTCAATGTCGGTTACCTGATCGATGTGCTGGGAGTGCTGGATGCCGATCGCGTACAGCTGACGCTTTCCGATGCCAACAGCTCGGCGCTGTTGGAAGAGCCGGGTGGTGGCGATGCGCGTTACGTAGTGATGCCGATGCGTCTGTAATATCGTAATTGCTATTTAAATCAGTACCTTGAGTCGTAATTGTGGCGCGATTGACGCGCGCAATCGCAGAATGAGCCTCGACAACACCCGCCATTTTCACTCCTGAATGGCGGGTGTTGTCGTATTTGAGCCCCGAAGGCGGCCATGGCTCTATTTCTCTATCGAATGAGGCCGTCATGGCGCTTGAACGACTTCAATTCCAGAATCTGCGCAACCTGGCGACAGTCGATATGGCGCCGGGAAAAGGGGTGAATCTGGTCAGTGGTGCCAATGGCAGTGGCAAGTCGAGCCTGCTGGAAGGTATCCATGTGCTGGGGCTGGCGCGCTCTTTCCGCACGCACAAGCTCAAGCATGCCATTGCGCATGACACGGCGGGAATGACGCTGTTTGGCCGCTTGGCAGGCGATCCACCGCGCCCCCTGGGGGTAAGGCGTGATCAGGCTGCAGATGGGCTGGAGATGCGGCTGGATGGCGAGAAGGTAGAGCGAGTCGCCCAGCTGGCTCAGGCCTTGCCGTTGCAGCTGATCAATCCGGATGCCTTCCGGTTGCTGGAGGGGTCGCCCTCTGCCCGACGTGAGTTCCTCGATTGGGGTGTGTTTCACGTGAAACACGACTTCTTCGACGTCTGGCGCCGTGTGCGTCGGGCGCTCAAACATCGGAACGCACTGCTCAGGCATGGTAAGATGGACGTTCAGGCACTTAACGTCTGGGATCGAGAGTTTGCTCACTGGAGCGAGCGTCTTGATGCCCTGCGCATGGAATATATGCAGGCGCTGGCGCCTCTGTTTCAAGCCACGCTTGCCGAGCTGATTGATTTACCCGAGCTGACTCTGCGCTATCAGCGCGGTTGGGATGCCAAGCGCCCTCTGGGCGACGTGCTGGCAGCAGGGCGCGACAGTGATAGCCATATGGGCTTTACCCAGACTGGCCCACAACGCGCCGACTTGCGTATTCGCCTGGGGCGACGCCCTGCAGTCGAGGTGTTGTCTCGCGGCCAGCAGAAGCTGGTGGTCAGCGCTCTCAAGCTGGCTCAGGGTCGCTTGCTCGAAGAAATGAACGGACGTACCTGTGTCTACCTGATCGACGATCTGCCGGCGGAACTGGATGGCGAGCATCGCCGTCTGTTCTGCCAGCTGTTGGCAGGCCTCGAGTGCCAGGTCTTCGTGACCTGCGTCGAACCCGAAACATTGGATCGGGTATGGTTGCCGAACACTGATGTCAGGATGTTTCACGTGGAACACGGGCGACTGCACACGGAATGATTTCACGACGGAGAAGCCAATGAGCGAACAGGCTTACGACTCATCAAGCATCAAGGTCCTCAAGGGCCTGGATGCCGTACGCAAGCGCCCCGGCATGTATATCGGTGATACCGATGACGGCACGGGGCTGCATCATATGGTGTTCGAGCTGGTGGATAACTCCATCGACGAGGCGCTGGCCGGTCACTGTAGCGAAGTCCGGGTCGTTATCCATGCCGACGAGTCAGTTTCCGTCAGCGACAACGGTCGTGGTGTGCCGACCGAGATCCATGAAGAGGAAGGCGTCAGCGCAGCGGAAGTCATCATGACCGTGCTGCACGCAGGCGGTAAGTTCGATGACAACTCCTACAAGGTCTCCGGCGGTCTGCACGGTGTGGGTGTCTCGGTCGTCAACGCGCTATCCGAAGAGCTCAAACTGACCATCTGGCGTCAGGGCAATGTCCACGAGCAGATCTATCGCCATGGCGAGCCGCAGTCACCGCTGGGCATCGTGGGCCAGACCGAGAAGACCGGTACCCTGGTGCGCTTCAAGCCTTCCCCGCTGACCTTTGCCAATATCGAATTCCACTACGAGATTCTGGCCAAGCGTCTGCGCGAGCTGTCCTTCCTGAACTCCGGTGTCGCCATCCGTCTGATTGACGAGCGCAGCGGCAAGGAAGAGCTGTTCCATTACGAAGGTGGCCTCAAGGCGTTTGTTGACCATATCAACACCAACAAGGCGCCCTTGAATCCGGTGTTTCATTTCGAGATGGAGCGCGAGGATGGCATTGCCGTCGAAGTGGCGATGCAGTGGAATGAAGGCTTCGCCGAGAATATCTTCTGCTACACCAACAATATTCCTCAGCGCGATGGCGGGACTCACCTGGCCGGCTTCCGTGCGGCACTGACGCGTACGCTCAATAGCTATATTGAGGCGGAAGGTCTGCTCAAGAAATCCAAGGTCGGTACGACCGGGGATGATGCCCGTGAAGGTCTGACCGCGATCATCTCGGTCAAGGTACCGGACCCGAAGTTCTCCTCGCAGACCAAGGACAAGCTGGTATCGTCCGAGGTCAAGACAGCCGTCGAGCAGGAAATGGGCCGTCTGTTCTCCGAGTATCTGATCGAGAAGCCCAACGAAGCCAAGGGCATCGTCAACAAGATGCTGGATGCGGCGCGGGCGCGTGAAGCCGCACGCAAGGCGCGTGATATGACGCGTCGCAAGGGCGCCCTGGATATCGCAGGTCTGCCGGGCAAGCTGGCTGACTGTCAGGAGAAGGACCCGAGTCTCTCTGAACTGTACCTGGTCGAGGGTGATTCCGCTGGTGGCTCCGCCAAGCAGGGGCGTGATCGTCGTACCCAGGCGATCCTGCCGCTGAAGGGCAAGATCCTCAACGTCGAGAAGGCGCGCTTCGACAAGATGCTGTCGTCTGCCGAGGTTGGCACGCTGATCACCGCGCTGGGTTGCGGTATCGGTCGTGAAGAGTTCAACCCCGACAAGCTGCGCTATCACTCCGTCATCATCATGACGGATGCCGACGTCGATGGTTCGCACATCCGTACGCTGCTGCTGACCTTCTTCTTCCGTCAGATGCCGGAGCTGATCGAGCGCGGTCATATCTTCATTGCCCAGCCGCCGCTCTACAAGATCAAGCGTGGCAAGCATGAGCAGTATCTGAAGGACGAGCAGGCGCTGCAGGACTATCTGACCGCCACGGCGCTGGACGGCGGCAAGCTGCACGTCAACGCCGATGCCCCGGGTATCGCCGGCGCTCAGCTGGAAGCACTGGTCAACCAGTATCGTGGCGTGATGAAGCGCATCGATCGTCTGGCGCGTGTCTATCCGTCTGCCGTGCTGCGCAAGATCGTGCACGCTCCGCATCTGGATGAGGCCGCTCTCGCGGACCAGTCTCAGGTGCAAGGCTGGATCGATGGTCTCCAGAAGGAAATGGATGACCTGATTGCCTATGAGGGTGGCCCGCACTACAGCTTCACTCTCAGCCACGACGGCGAGCGCAATCTCTATC
Organism: Cobetia sp. 1CM21F; assembly: GCF_023161745.1. Taxonomy (NCBI): domain Bacteria; kingdom Pseudomonadati; phylum Pseudomonadota; class Gammaproteobacteria; order Oceanospirillales; family Halomonadaceae; genus Cobetia; species Cobetia sp. 1CM21F. Next base: position 162,200 of record NZ_JALNTQ010000004.1, read on the forward strand.
TGCCGGCGGTGACGCTGACGGCACATGGTGTCAGCAGCGATTACCTGTGGGATGTCGACTTCTTCAAGTCCGCCGACTACCGCGAGATGAGTGAGCTGGGCAACATGCTGGAAGGCCTGCTGGAAGCTGGCAGCTACGTCTCGCGCGGTGAGCGCAAGAAGGAAGTCGTCACCTTCTACGAAGCCCTCGACTGGCTGATGAAGGAAGCGGCACGTGGCTTCAGCATCCAGCGCTACAAGGGGCTGGGTGAGATGAATCCGGATCAGCTGTGGGAAACCACCATGGATCCGGAGTCCCGCCGCATGCTGCGTGTGACCGTCGAGGATGCGATCGGTGCCGATCAGATGTTCAACACCCTGATGGGTGACGAAGTCGAACCGCGCCGTGACTTCATCGAGCGCTTCGCGCTGGTGGCCAACCTCGACGTCTGATGGCGTTGAGCTAGCGCTTGGCGGATGTCTTGCCAAGCCGGGCTAGAAAAACGGCCCCTGATCTTCGATCAGGGGCCGTTTTTGCATGTGCGTGTTGCCGCAACCAGAGGCAAGGATAACAGCGAGGGGCTCGGCTCGGTCACGGCCGAGCGTGTCGTCTCAGCCGGGCGTGTCGTCCTGATCGGCGCGTTGCTCGGTCAGCCAGGCGGTGATTCGCTCTGCCGTGATGGAGGCCGTCGCAAGCCCCAGGTGATCGATTGTCTCGAGGACTTCCACCTGCGCCGCGGGGTGGTGGGGTTGCAGACATTGAGCAAGGCGCTCGGCATGAAACGCCTCGTCATGCTCGCCGATCAGCGCCAGCACTGGCAGCTGATGATGGGCGAGCACCTTGAGGTCACTTTGATAGTCGCGAGGATTGAGGCCCGTCATCAAGCGCCACGAGTAGGCGTCGGTGGTATGTGCATCGCGGTACTCTGGCGGGATATTGAAGCCAAGGACCTCAATATGATCCAAGCGATGGATGCCGAGCCGATTCAGGAGTGCGCAGGCCAGCATCCGCGCGATGCGTGGCTGTGCCCAGCGCGAATCACGGCGCATGTTGGGCGCGAGATGATGCAGGTACGGCGCCAGCAGTATAACGCCGTGCAACGGAATATCGGCACGCTGGCGCTGGCAGACAGCGGCCGAGAAGCGCAGTGCCAGGCCGCCTCCGGCAGAGTGGCCAGCGACAATGACTCTGGCATCGGCTGGTAGCTCGAGCGACAGGATCAGGTCCTCGAGATCTTCCTCGAGCTGAAGCAGGTGGTCGATGTCGCCACGTCGCTGCGGGGCTGGGCCGTGGCCGCGCAAGTCCGGCGTATGCACATGATGACCGGCCTCAGCCAGGCGCGTTGCCAGCGATGCGAGATAACGGCTGTCAGCGCTGGAGCCATGCAGCAGGATGAGGTGTGAGCGGCTCCCTGACATGCCTGCTGCGGGATAATGGCGACAGCCCAGGCTGCTGTCATCGCGGCAGCGGTAGGGGACGAGTTCATTCGGCGCTGACCACGCTGCCTTGTCTGCCAGGAAGGTCGTGAAATCAAAGGCATGGCTGCTGGAATCTGGCATTGGCTACACTCGCTCGGATGTCACTTCATGAAAAAAGCCCGCTATCTGATCCGGTCAGATAGCGGGCTTTTTCGTTCAAGTGCTCGGCGCACTCGACAGGCTGATCAAGCTCGGTGCCTCAAGGCTCGATGTCTCAAGGCTTGCTGTCTCAAGGCTCAGTGCGCCTGATTGAGGAAGCCTTCATCCAGCTTCAGCTCGTCATTGCGATTGACGCCGATATCGCGGGACAGGATGTTGCTGGCGATCTGCTTGGCTTCTTCCAGAGAGTGCATCTGTGCGGTGCCGCACTGATAGACGTTGAGCTCCGGAATCTCTTCCTGACGCGCCACGTTGAGCACGTCCTGCATGGCAGCAGACCAGGCTGCGGCAACGCGAGCTTCTTCCGGTTCACCGATCAGGCTCATGTAGAAGCCGGTACGGCAACCCATCGGTGAGATATCGATGATCTCGACGTCATCACCGTTGAGGTGCTCGCGCATGAAGCCGGCGAACAGGTGTTCAAGGGTGTGAATGCCTTTCTCGGAGAGAATCTCTTCATTCGGCACGCAGAAGCGCAGGTCGAAGACGGTGATGTTGTCGCCTTTCGGGGTGCCCATCTTCTTGGCCACGCGCACGGCAGGCGCCTTCATGATGGTGTGATCGACAGTGAAGCTATCCAGCAGTGGCATGTGAAGCCTCCAGCATGAGGAAGTGAGACAGGCAGGCAGTTGCCCGCCCGGATTCATGTCTGAAGGGTAGCATATCGCCGCTACTGATTAGAGAGGCAAGCGCGCCGTGCGCAGGGTTATCAGAGGGCAGGCGCGCCTCACAGATAGCTTTCGGCAGCGGCTTCACAGCTCACGCAGCGGCGCTGGGACTTTCCCGGCTCACCATCCGACATGGGGTGGTTGAGCTCACCATCGAGCAGGCGGTTGGTGAAGTCGGCCAGGTTGGCCACTACCAGCACGTCCTTGAGTCCCTCGCCATCTGCCAGCGTCTTCTGGCCCTTGCCGGTCATCACCAGCGCGGCGCGACAGCCAGCCTTCTGGCCCGCGATGAGGTCACGCAGGCTGTCACCCAGCATCCAGGCACCTTCGAAGTCGGGAATCTGCAGGGCATCCTGGATCTGATGGAGCAGACCGGGTTCCGGCTTGCGGCAATCGCAGCCGTCGTCCGGGCCATGCGGGCAGTAGGCAATGTGAGCGATATCGCCACCGGCTTCCTTCACCAGTTGCATCATCTTGGTGTGCATCTGGTCGAGTTCGCGGTGGCCGAAATGGCCACGGGCGATGCCGGACTGATTGGTCGCCACGGCCACGGTATAGCCAGCGCGGGTCAGACGGGCGATGGCCTGGATGGAAGTGGGGTATTCGATCCACTCCTCGGCGTTCTTGACGAAGGCGTCGGAGTCTTCATTGATGACACCATCACGGTCGAGCACGATCAGTTTTTGCATGGTCAACTCTTCACTTCAGGGCAGTCAGGGGCGTCAGCCGGGCTGCTTGTCAGGGGTCGCCGCTTTGCCTGGAAAATTGTGAGCCGAGTCACAAGATGACGCTCGCACGTGGGGATGGGCAAATGGCGCCGAGTGGTCGAAGTACGTGGTGCGACAGGCTGCCGCGCTTTTCGAACACTGTTTCTATACTGGAATACTAGTGCGACCTAGGTAGGGGATCAAGGCAGAAATTGTGACATCGCTGCCGTGTTGCGTGAAATCCTGTCACGCAACACGGCATTTCGGGACCCCGGATGCAAAAGAACCCCGCCGTGGCGGGGTTCTTTTGCAGCGACTGCGCGTTACCGATGTCAGGGACAGCGTGGATCGGCAGTTCTTATTGGGTCAGCAGACTGATGTCGGCCACACCCATGAACAGGCCTTGCAGACTGGCCAGCATCGCCAGACGATTGGCGCGCACGGCGGCATCGTCGGCGTTGACCATCACCTGATCGAAGAAGGCATCGACCGGCTCGCGCAGGCTGGCCAGTGCATCGAGGGCCTCCTGGTAGCGCGCCGCGGCGAACAGCGGTGCCACTTCCGCGCCACGTGCCGTCAGGGCGTCTGCCAGTGCCTGCTCGGCCGGCTCGCTCAACAGGCTCGCATCCACCTCGGTGCGACCATCGTGCTCGGCCTTGGCGAGGATGTTGGAGACGCGCTTGTTGGCTGCAGCCAGAGCAGCGGCTTCCGGGCGTTCGCCGAAGGCGTGCACGGCACGCAGACGACGTGCGAAGTCCAGCGGATTGCTGATCTTCAGGGTACGCACGGCCAGGTACAGCTCGGCACCCATGCCTTCATCGCTGGCCCAGGCGCGGAAGCGATCGAGCATGTACTCGAGCACGTCCTCGACCAGTCCTTCAGCCTTGGGCAGATCACGATGCTGCTCGGCGCTCACGGTCAGCAGCTCGCGCAGGTCGAGGTCCAGCTCACCCTTGATCAGGATGTTGAGCACCCCGATGGTGGCGCGACGCAGCGCGAACGGGTCCTTGGCGCCGGTCGGACGCTGACCGATGCCGAAGATGCCAGTCAGGGTGTCGAGACGGTCAGCCAGGGCAATCGCCATGCCGGCCTTGGTCGTGGGGATCGCATCGCCGGCGAAGCGCGGCAGATACTGTTCTTCCAGCGCGAGAGCGACGGTGGCATCTTCGCCATCGTGACGGGCGTAGTAGTGGCCCATGATGCCCTGCAGTTCCGGGAACTCCAGCACCATCTCGGTGACCAGGTCGGTCTTGGCCAGCTGTGCGGCACGTGCGGCGTGGTCGACATCGGCACCGATGCGTTCCGCGATGTGGCGTGCCACGGCTTCGCTGCGGCGGGCCTTCTCGGCCATGCTGCCCAGCTTCTGCTGGAAGACGACGCTCTCGAGCTTCTCGCGACGCGATTCCAGCGTGCTGCGCAGGTCGGTCTCGTAGAAGAAGGCGGCATCGCCCAGACGCGGACGAATCACCTTCTCGTTACCGGAGATGACCTGTTGCGGGTCCTTGCTCTCGATATTGGAGATGGTGATGAAGGCCGGCTTGAGCTTGCCGTCGTTGTCCAGCAGGTGGAAGTACTTCTGGTTGGCCTTCATGGAGGAGATCAGACACTCCGCCGGCACTTCCAGGAAGCGCTCGTCGAAGGTGCCCGTCAGCGCCACCGGCCATTCCACGAGGCCGTTGACCTCGTTGAGCAGGGCTTCCTCGATGACGGCATTGGCACCGTAGACTTCCGCCTCGGCCTGGACCTGTTCGCGGATACGCTCACGACGCACCTCACGGTTGGCCAGCACGCGGGCATCTTCCAGCGCGTCGAGGTAGTCCTCGGCGTGCGCCAGCGTGATGGCCTGCGGCGCATGGAAGCGGTGGCCGAAGGTGGTGCGACCGGAGTCGAGGCCGAGCACGCTGGCCTCGATCACTTCGCTGCCGTAGAGCGCGACCAGCCAATGCACCGGACGCGAGAACTCGATGCGTGAGGCACCCCAGCGCATGTTCTTCGGTACCGGCAGGCGAGCCACGACCTGCTCCAGCATGGCCGGTAGCAGGGCGGAGAGATGCTCGCCCGGCTGGGTGTGACGATAGCCGAGCCAGGTGCCCTTGTCGGTTTCCAGCTCGATCAGGTCACTGACTTCGACACCACAGGAGCGGGCGAAGCCCTGCACCGCACGGGTCGGTTCGCCATCCTTGAAGGCGGCGGCCTTGGCCGGCCCGCGCTTCTCGATCTCGCGGTCCGGCTGGCGCTCGGCCAGTGATTCGATCATCACCGCCAGACGACGCGGTGTGGCGTAGGCACGTACCTGACCGAAGGCGACTTCGGCGTCGCGCAGGCCATCGGCGAGGCCGTTGGCGAGGCTGTCAGCGAGTGCGTCGATGGCGCCCGGCGGCAGTTCTTCGCAGCCCAGTTCGATCAGCAGGGTATTCACGGAGGCCATGCTTACGCGTCTCCCTCGGTAGTAGTGTCATCGGCGGCGAGCAGCTCATCACGCAGCGCCTGCGGGGCCAGCGGGAAGCCGGCGGCCTTGCGCGAATCGTAATAGGCGTGGGCCACATCACGGGCGAGAGTGCGCACGCGCAGGATGTAGCGCTGACGCTCGGTGACGGAGATGGCGTGACGCGCATCCAGCAGGTTGAAGGTATGTGATGCCTTCAGTACCTGCTCGTAGGCCGGCAGCGGCAGGTTGGCGGTCAGCAGCTTCTGGCACTCGCTCTCGCAGTGATCGAAGGCAGCGAACAGCTCCGGCACGGCAGCGTGCTCGAAGTTGTAGGCCGACTGCTCCTTCTCGTTCTGCAGGAAGACGTCGCCATAGGTCACGACGGAGCCGTCCGGCGCGGTGGTCCAGATCAGGTCGTAGACGCTGTCCACGTCCTGCAGGTACATCGCGATGCGCTCGAGGCCGTAGGTCAGCTCGCCGGTGACCGGGAAGCATTCGATGCCACCTGCCTGCTGGAAGTAGGTGAACTGGGTCACTTCCATGCCGTTGAGCCACATTTCCCAGCCGAGGCCCCAGGCGCCCAGCGTCGGAGATTCCCAGTTGTCCTCGACGAAACGGATGTCGTGGACCAGCGGGTCGATGCCCAGACGCTCCAGCGAGCCCAGATAGAGCTCCTGCAGGTTGGCCGGTGACGGCTTCATCACCACCTGGAACTGATAATAGTGCTGCAGGCGATTGGGGTTTTCGCCGTAGCGGCCGTCGGTGGGACGGCGGGAAGGCTGCACGTAGGCAGCGTTCCAGGTTTCAGGACCGATGGAGCGCAGGAAGGTCGCCGGGTGGAAAGTCCCCGCGCCAACCTCCATATCCAATGGTTGCAGGATGATGCAACCCTGTTCGGCCCAGTATTGCTGCAGGGCCAGAATCAGGCCCTGGAAGGTTTTCACGTCTGGCTGTGTCATTGGTGAAGCCCGTTGGCCCATGAATTCGAGAACTGCCGAGTATACAATCCCCGCTTATCGGGTTATAGGCCGCAGACGTAACCGAGTGCGTGCCATTTCCAAATTCTGATGTGTCGCGTTACTGAACGCGCGCGTTGCCTACAAGCCTCTAGAGGCTCTGGGAGCTCAAATGATCGTCGTTACCGGAGGCGCCGGCTTCATCGGTGCCAATATCGTCAAGGCACTCAATGACCGCGGCCGTACCGATATCCTGGTGGTGGATGACCTGAGTGACGGCACCAAGTTCGTCAATCTGGCGGACCTGACCATCGCCGATTACCTCGACAAGGACGACTTCCTGATTCGCGTCCAGTCGAGCCTGATGGGCGAGTATGCCGAGTTGCCGAAGATCGAGGCGATCTTCCACGAAGGCGCCTGCTCGGACACCACCGAGTGGGACGGCCAGTTCATGCTCGAGAACAACTTCGAGTACTCCAAGGTGCTGCTCAACTTCTGCGAAGCGAACCGGATTCCCTTCCTCTACGCGAGCTCCGCGGCGACCTACGGCAACAGCCAGGTCTTCAAGGAAACGCCGGAGTTCGAAGGTCCGCTCAACGTCTACGGCTACTCCAAGCTGCTGTTCGATCAGCACGTGCGCCAGCGCTGGGACAGCCTGACCACCCAGGTCGTCGGCTTCCGCTATTTCAATGTCTACGGCCCGCGTGAGCAGCACAAGGGCAAGATGGCCAGCGTTGCCTATCACCACCACACCCAGGTGAAGGCGGGCGAGAATCCCAAGCTGTTCGGCGCCTACGATGGCTACGATGCCGGCATGCAGAGCCGTGACTTCGTCTATGTCGGCGATGTGGTCGACGTGAACCTGTGGTTCCTCGACCACCCGGAAGCCTCCGGCATCTTCAATCTGGGTACCGGTCGCGCCGAGCCGTTCAAGGCGATCGCCGAGACCGTCATCGAGTACTACGAGAAGGGCGAGATCGAGTACATCGACTTCCCGGAAAACCTCAAGGGCCGCTACCAGAGCTTCACGCGTGCCGATATCGGCAAGCTGCGCAAGGCCGGCTGCAACGTCGAATTCAAGACCGTTGCCCAGGGCACGCGCGCCTATCTCGAATGGCTGAATCGCTGAGTCCGAGCCCGTGTGGACCGAGCGCGTGGGGACTGAGCACGTGCGGACTGAGCGTGTGTGGACTGAGCGTGTGTGGATTGAGGGTGAGCGCCTGCCTCACAAGGGCGATGGGGCAGGGCAAGCGCACCCGCAAGGAGGATTGGCCGTGAAGAGGAGCAAGGCATGAGTGAGCGCATTCTGGTGGTCGGGCCCAGCTGGGTCGGCGACATGGTGATGGCGCAGAGCCTTTTCATGACGCTGAAGCAGCGCTCGCCCGGCTGCCGGATCAGTGTGCTGGCGCCCGCCTGGTCGCAGCCGATCATCGAGCGCATGCCCGAGGTCGAGGAGGCACTGGCGTTGCCGGCGGGGCATGGTGACTTCGCCCTCAAGGCGCGCTGGCAGCTCGGGCGTTCGCTGCGAGGGCGCTTCGACCGCGCCATCGTGTTGCCGCGCTCGTGGAAGGCAGCGCTGGTGCCGTTCTTCGCGCGCATTCCGGTGCGCGTCGGCTTCACCGGTGAGCAGCGCTACGGTCTGCTCACCGAGTGTCGCAAGCTCGACAAGTCGGTGCTCGATCAGACCGTCAAGCGCTTCACGTCGCTGGGCCTGCCCGTTGAGGAGGCCAATCCGCCGGTGGGCATCCCGGAGCCCGCTCTGGTCACTGACAGCGCCAATCAGCTGCGCTTGCGCGGCGAGTTGGGACTGGTGGCGCCGCCGGCGCCCATCATCGGCATGATGCCCGGGGCGGAATATGGCCCGGCCAAGCAGTGGCCGCTGGCGCACTTTCGCGCGCTTGCCGAGTCATTGACCCGCCAGGGGGCCGAGGTGCGCATCTTCGGTGGCCCCAAGGATGTCGCGGCGGGGGAGGAGATCGCCCAGGGGCTTGCGGGCGTTCACAACCTGTGTGGCAAGACGCGGCTGGCGGATGCGGTGGACCTGATCGCCGAGTGTCGGGAAGTGGTCAGCAATGACTCCGGCCTGATGCATGTCGCAGCCGCGGTAGGGGCCCGTATCCAGGGCATCTACGGTTCCTCGTCGCCGCATTACACGCCGCCGCTGACGGCCAATCGCGAGATCCACTGGCTGGCGCTGGAGTGCTCACCCTGCTTCAAGCGCGTCTGCCCGCTGGGGCATACCAATTGCCTGAACCATATTGCTCCCGAGCGACTGTTGACGGCGATCTCGCTGGATGAGGATGCGCGGTGAACCTGCCGAGAAACCGTACGACGGATGATCTGATCCACCCGCGCATGCGCGGGGCCATGCAGCGTGCTCAGCGGATCGAGGCGCTGCGTGCCTGGTGCGAGCACCACCTGATACTGCCGTTCAGTCGTTGCTGGTTGATGCGCTGGAAGCGCCAGCGTGCACGCCATCAGTCCCTTGAGCGCCGTGGCCTGCCGCGTCATGCGCTGGAAGACGTGATGGGGCAGGAGGCGTTGACGGTCTGGGTCAATCCGCGTGAGCTGGTGCGCGACGTCAACTTCGGGCGTGACAAGCGCAACCGGCCTTCCTCCAACGCCTTCATCTGGGATGGCGACTGGGACCTGCGGCGCGGTGCCTTCCGTTTCGGTTCACGCTCGCGTCTGATGCGGGACCTGATCGAGCATGGCGATGACCTGACGGTGACGGAGCGCTATCAGCACTTGAAGGCCTTGCTGGAGGCGGGCAAACCGTGGTCGTCACCGCGTGATGGGCTGTTGATGGACAGCGAGGAGCAGATTCTCGGCTATCTGCGCTGTTATCGCGGTTATCTGCAGGACATGGCCAGCAATGGCTTTCGTCAGGGGGTCACCAAGGACGAGATGGGCGTCGCGGTGACGCGTGAGGGTCGCCTGCTCAAGATCAACCGTGGCCTGCATCGTCTGGCCATGGCGCAACAGGTCGGTGTGCCCAGCGTGCCCGTCGTCATCAAGGCGGTACATCGTGAGTTCTGGGACAGAGTGACCGCTGGTGCCGAAGGCGGTGAGGCCCTGCAGCGGCTGCAGGCTGCGCTGCGTGAGTGTCGACCCGAAAGCGAACCAGGTCCGCTGGACCCCAGGACATATCCCGTGTTGGGTGTGGATGAAGGTTGGCCGGATCTGCGCGGCCTGGAGGACGCTGGTTCGCGCGTCTGAGTTGCTGACCTGCTGTTTGGAAAAACGAAAAAAGCCCTGTTTCATTGTGATGTTTCACATGAAACAGGGCTTTTTTATTCTCTAGCCGGGCGATAGGTACCTGGATGATAGGTGCCTGGACGATAGGTGCTTGTGGGCCAGGTACTGGGGCGATAAGTGTCTGAGATGAAAGGCGGTCTAGCGTGCCAGCCGCTGATAAAGCCCCAGATAGGCCTCGCCCATGGCGCTGGGAGTGAAGCGTGCCAGATGCGCACGCGCCCCCGCGACCAGCCGCTCCCGACGTGGTGCATCAGCGACGAGTGCCACGATGGCGGCAGCCAGTGCCTGGGCATCGCCGGTGGGCACCAGCACGCCGGTGCTGTCGTCATGCACGATATCGGGGATGCCATCCACATCGCTTGCGATGATCGGGGCGCCGTGATCCATCACGTCGAGCAGAATCGAGCCGAGACCCTCGTTGCGCGACGGGAAGGCGAACAGATCGAAGGCTTCCAGATAGTCGCCGACATTGGTGTGGAAGCCTTCCCAGACCAGATTGTCGAGATCGGCACTTTCCGCCTTGAAGGCCGCCTCGTCCTCGCCGGCGCCCAGACAGACGAACAGCAGCTGCGGGTGGCTGTCGCGCAGCCTGCGGGCCGCCTCGATCAGCACTCGCTGGCCCTTGTGGCGGTCCACCAGGGCGCCGACATGCCCGATGACAACGCGATCTCCTGCGGGCGTATTGCCGAAGCGCTGGCGTAGCTCGGCCACGGCTTGCTTGTCGCTGGGCAGGTGGGCGAGGGTGCTGGGGATCAACGCCGTCTCACCCCATTGGCGATCCCGCAGGTGAGATTCGATCACCGACGAAATCGCCACCCGGCAGGCGGCCGCGCGATAGGTCAGACGATTGAACGGCTTGTCCTTCACCGGCTGGGGCACCCGGCGTGTCAGCAGGTAGGGCGTGCCGGTGAGGCGCTGATGCAGCCATGCCCAGTGCACGGCCTTGGCTTCGTGAGCATGCACGATATCGGCGCGGGGCTGGCCTAGATGGCCCTTGAAGCGTCCGCTGATCTCGATCACTTCCACCGTGACGGCAAGCTCGAGTGCCGCCAGTTCGCTGATCAAGGGCGAGCCCCGTAGGCACACCAGTGACTGGCGGATCGGCGCACCGGCTTCGCCGTTCTCCCCCGGACTTGCGCGTCGCGCCAGGTCCGCGATCAGGTTGAGCGTCTGGCGCTCACCGCCGCGAAAGCCGCGTGCCAGATTGACATGGCGTACGTGAAGCGGGCGCGTCACACCTCGCGCGGCAGTCGGCTCACAGCTAGAGGTCATGGTCACCATACCTTGTTGAAATCTTCGGCCTCACGCACCTTGGCGTCGCGCTGGAATTCCAGCAGCTTGGCGTATTTCAGGTAGGCATTGACGCTGGCCGACAGCGCCACCGAGAAGCCATCGACGCCATCGCGGAAGCCAGCCTGGAAGACAAACTTGCGCATGAAGGCATTGCTGGCATGCAGGAAGGGAGTGAAGGCGTTGGCGCGTTTTCCCTTCTGATACATGATCTTGGCGGCGCGGTTCGAGAAACGGCCACTGGCCTTGACGAACAGTTCACCGAGATTGGCGAAGCTGTAATGCTCGAGATCGGCGTCCAGCTCGCAGGGATGGTTGGCCTGCACCGAGCTGTGCTGACGTGAATCGCGGAAGGCGAGTTTCTCGCGGTCATACAGGCGCAGGCAGTAATCGGGGTACCAGCCGGCATGTCGCACCCAGCGCGAGCCGATGAAGTTGCGACGGCGCAGCGTGAAGCCATCATGGGGCGTGCTGTCGAGTGCCAGCTCCCGGATGGCGCTGACGGCGCCGTCGGTCAGGCGCTCATCGGCGTCCAGTGACAGCACCCAGCGGTGGCTGGCATGGCTTGGCCCGACATTCTTCTGCGGCCCGTCGCCCAGATAGGGTTGATCGATCACCACGGCGCCCATGTTGCGCGCCAGCTCGCAGGTGGCATCGGTGGAGCCGGAATCGACCACGATCAGCTCATCGCAGACCTGAGCCAGCGAGCGCAGGCAGTCCTCGATGTTGTGGGCTTCATTGAGGGTGATGACACAGCCGGTGATGGGCACCGCGGTGCGCAGCTTGCCATCGGGTGAAGGGGCGGCCGAGGCCTCGTCGCTCGTGTTCATGACGGTCTCTGTCTGAAGAGCGCCTGCAGCACGACGGGGTGTGGCAGGCGCCGATGGGACTCAGTGGCAGGCTCAGTTCGCGTAGAAGCGGCGCATGGCCTCCATCACTTTCATGACGGGGTTGGCGCCTTCGCCGAGCGCCTGCCGACGATTCATCTCGCCATCGTACACTGCATAGCCGCCGGTGCCTTCCAGTGCGTAGATGCGATCGCGCTGAATGATACCGAAGTCCTGATAGCTACCGGAAAGCACCCATTCGTTGTCGACCTCTGGTTGATGGTCGAGAGTGCGCAGCAGGTCATGGCCCATGCTGTAGTCGCTGGGGGGATTGCTGATGCCCATCACATGGCGTAGCAGTGTCGGGACGACATCATAATGCGCGGTGACGGGCGGCAGGGGCAGCTGGCTTCCATAGTGGCCGGCAGGAATGCCGGGGCCGCGCAGAATCAGCGGTACCTGGGTCTGGTAGCGAGTGAAGTTGCCATTGTGTCCCCAGAAATTCTTGCCGCTGTCATTGAACTCCTGAGCATGGTCACCGGTGACGACCAGCACCGTATTGTCCCACTCGCCGTGCTCTTTCAGGTCCTGAATCACGCGCGCCAATTGCCTGTCCAGATGATACAGCGAGTTCAGATACAGGTTGCGCACAGGCGTCGGGTCGGTGTCGGGACCCAGTGTCAGATAGTCCATGCCGGTGGCGCTGGGCTGGAAGGGAGTGCTGGCACCTCTGGGCAGCGAGTAACCATGCGGAGCATCGTAGAACAGCACGCCCAGCCACGGTTTCAGCTCACGAGCGTCCTGCTGCAGCGCTGTCTGGCGGCGCTGGGCCTGCCAGGCGAGCCAGTCGGTCGTCATCACGCGGTCCCGCATGGCGGGGCTATCGCCCAGGGTGCGCAAGCGCAGATCTGGCACTTTCGGGAAGAGGCTGCGGTCCAGGCCGACACCATTGAAGCTTGCCGAGGAGAATAGCCCCAGCGGCCACTGGCGCTGCAGTGCCTGATTGACCAGCACGCTGCCCAGGCCGTCATTCTCCATCGGGGTGACGTAATTGGCGGTCAGGCCGGATAGCAGGCTGAAGAAACCGGTACGGGTACTGTTGCCACCGGAGATGTGATCCGGAAAGTGCAGACCATCCGTCAAGGCGGCGTGCAAGTGGGGCATCGTTTCGGCAGTGAAGCTATCGGCGCGCCAGGAGTCGATCACCACAAACAGGATGTTGGCAGGCTGGCCGTCGACACCTCTGCTGGTGATGACATCGTCATCCTGTTCAAGCGGTACGGCAGGGTAGGCCAGCGAACCCGCCCCGAAATTCTGGATATGCACCTTGGCCGCTTCTGCAGTCCGGGCATCCAGCCATCCGTGGTCTTCCATGAAGTCGCGCGCTGTGGCGGGGAACAGCAGCGGGAAGGCGGGCGCTTCGCGTGTCACCTGCAGGTTGTGATGGGCATCTGACACGATGTGCTGGATGTGGCTTGCCAGCAGCATGAGGAACAGCAAGGCGTGCAGCTTGTCTGTCGGCAAACGGTGAGCGCGCTTGACTGCCGCAGGCCCACTCAGTCGATAAGCCAGCCCGCAGCAGAGCGCGATCAAGCCGAGCAGGGTGCAGGCACCCAGTAACCAGGTCGTGGCATCGAACTCGAAGATTTCACCGTTGCTGTCATTGAGGAACATCGACAGCATGAAGCCGTTGAGATGGAAGCGGTACTGGGCATAGACGAGGCTGTCGATGATCAGTGCGCTCAATGCACTGCCGGCCAGAATGCCCGCAGGGAGCCACAGCCAGCGGCGAGCGCTGCGCGCGGGCAATATCATGCCGAGCAGGCCAACTGGCAGCCACAGTAGCTGGGCAAGCAGTCCGTAGTGACCCAGCCAGGTGGTGGCCAGGTAGGCCCAACCGCTCAGGCTGGCGGCACTCACTCCTTGCGGGAGTGGGGTAAAGGGCAGATAGCGGGTCGCGACCAGCCAGATCAACACCAGGATGGCGAGAGAGAAGGTGGCGCTGTCGCGAAGATAGCGGCGGCGGCTGTCACGAGGTCGGGCGTTGGCGGGCGCAGGCGAGTCAGGGGTCTTTGCGGTCATCGGTCATATCCGGCGGATAGGAAAAGCGCGATAACCCATCAAGCGTGGGAAGCGGCTAGATAGTTATCATGCATAATATATTGTTAGCATGATATCTTGTTTTGCGCGCCGGATGACCACTTTGTCAGTAATAGAGTTGAACGGAGCGTCAGCAAAGAGTGGAACGAAGCGGGCGCCTACCCGTGATAGGCGCTGCGGATGCGGGCCAGGCACGCCGCATGATGTGTCGGGGTGAATCGGGCCAACGAACGGCCCAGGCGGGAGAGATTGCTCTCGCGCCAGCGTGCATCCGTGGGAGCCTCGGCATGCAGCTGGCAGCGATCGAGATCGATCACGTAGACGCGTTCGCTTTCATCGATCAGCAGGTTGCGTGCGTTGAGATCGACATGCTCGAGCCCGGCGTCATGCACGGCGCGAATGGCGTGGCCTGTGGCGTCGAGCAGGCGGAGCAGGGCTTCGGGCAGCTCGGCCCCGCCAGGCAGGCGCTGTGCTTCGAGGGCGATCAGGTCATCGGCGAAGGCGCGTGCGCCGGGAATCAGCACCGTGATCAGGGCGGCCTCGTAGGTCAGGCCATGCCGCCACACGCAGGCACCGACGGGCTCTGGCACCGGCAGCCCCTGGCGATACAGGCGCTCTGTCAGGCGCAGTTCGGCGAAGGCGCGGGTGCGCTCAAGGCCGGTATAGAGGTAGCGCTGACTGGCGAGCTTCGCGATCAGGCCGCCGCGACGATAGGGGCGCAGTGCCCAGCGGCGAGCCGGTGTCGCGGTGGTATTGGCGGGTTGCAGTTCGGCGGGCAAACGACAGACATCAAGGAACAGACTCGCTCCGCGCCCCGGTGCTTCGCCGGTCACGGCGTCGTGTTCACGCCAGAACGATGGCATGAACCAGTCCGGCGTCATTTGTGGCGCTGTTTCGCCATCATATAGAATGTGGGCATTCTCATTTCGGAAAACTGCCATCCGCATGAAGCATCCTCTCCCTGCCCAGCCCGCACATATCTGCGTGCTCCGGCTCTCCGCTCTCGGCGATGTCTGCAATCTTGTGCCAACGGTACGCGCCTTGCAGCGTCAGTGGCCTGAGGCCCGCATTACCTGGATCGTCGGCAAGGGGGAGCACAGTCTACTGTCCGGCCTGACCGGGGTCGAGTTCGTGGTCTATGACAAGTCCACCGGTCTTGCGGGCATGCGCGCCATCTGGCGACAGCTCAAGGACACGCACTTCGATGTGCTGCTGCACATGCAGCAGGCACTGCGCGCCAGTGCGCTGTCGCTGGGCCTCAAGGCCAAGGTGCGCATCGGTTACGACCGTGCGCGTGCCAAGGACTGGCAGTACCTCTTTACCTCTCATCAGCTGGCCCCGCGAGAGCGCGCCCACGTGCTGGAGTCGTTCATGGACTTCGCGCGTACGCTGGGTGTCGAGGACTGCCGCCTCGACTGGCGCCTCGATGTACCGCCCGAGGCCTACACCGAAGCCACACGCGTCACCGGCGAGGCGCCGTATCTGATCATCAGCCCGTGTGCCAATCCGCGACTGCGCAACTTCCGCAACTGGTCGCCGGAAGGCTATGCGGCGGTCGTCGATCATGCCTGGCAGCAATATGGCATCCGCAGCGTGATGACCGGTGGCGGCAGCCCGCAGGAACGTGAAATGGGCGCGCGCATCAAGGCGCTGGTCAGCGAAGGCGCGGTCATCGATGCCATCGGAGGCACCTCGCTCAAGGGCCTGCTGGCGATGATCGATCGCGCCGTGGCGGTGATCGCGCCGGACTCCGGCCCGGTGCACATGGGCAATGCGCTCAACACGCCGGTGATCGGGCTGTACGCCACCACCAATCCCGAGCGCGCGGCACCGTACTGCTGGCAGCATCTGGTGGTCAATCGCTATCCGGACGCCGTGAAAACCTATCTTCACAAGCAGATGGACGAGATCAACTGGGGCCAGCGCGTGCGCCATCAGGACGCCATGAGCCTGATCCGCGCCGAGGATGTCATCGCGCGCCTCGCTGAGCTGCTGGCGGACACCGACGGCGTCATTCGCGGCCAGAGCTGCGAACGTCTGCCGGTCGCGGCTGTCTCCTCTACGGATACCACTTCTTCCCAATCCCCCTCTGCACGCGGAGACGCCTGATGAAGCTTGATCTGACTGCGCTTGAACAGGCTCGCCTGCTGGTCGTGGGTGATGTGATGCTCGACCGCTACTGGCACGGTGGCACCTCACGTATCTCGCCGGAAGCGCCGGTACCGGTGGTACGAGTCGGCGAGAGCGAAGACCGCCCCGGCGGTGCCGCCAACGTCGCGCTCAACATCGCCTCGCTCGGCGCACATGCCACCCTCGCGGGTGTCGTCGGTGAGGATGACAACGCCGCCATCCTGACCCGCGCGCTGGAAAACGCCAATGTCATCACGCGCTTCCAGGCCAGTGACAGCGTGCCGACCATCACCAAGCTGCGCGTGATGAGCCGCAATCAGCAGCTGCTGCGCCTCGATTTCGAGGAGCCGCTGCACGAGGTGGATACCAGCGCGCTGGTGAGCCAGGTCGAGGCCGAGCTGGGCGCCAGTGGCGTGATGATTCTCTCCGACTACGGCAAGGGCTCGCTGAATCAGGTCGAGGCGCTGATCGCCGCCGCGCGTGCGGCGGGCAAGCGTGTGCTGGTCGACCCCAAGGGCAGTGATTTCTCGCGCTATCGCGGCGCCAGCATCATCACCCCCAACCTGACCGAATTCGAGACCATCGTCGGGCCGTGCCGCAGCGATGAGGAACTGGCCGAGAAGGGCGAGGCACTGCGTGCCGAGCTCGAGCTGGAAGCCCTGCTGGTGACGCGCAGCGAGAAGGGCATGACCCTGATCCGTGAGGGCTATCAGCCGCTGCACCTGCCGACGCATGCGCGTGAGGTCTACGACGTCACCGGTGCCGGCGATACGGTGATCGGTGTGCTGGGTCTGGCGCTGGCGGCCGGTCACGCCTTCCCGGAAGCCGTGATGCTGGCCAATCTGGCCGCGGGCCTGGTGGTCGCCAAGCCGGGTACCGCGACCCTGTCGGTGGCGGAGCTCTACACCGCGCTGCACGGCGACAAGCTGGCAGAATTCGGCGTGATCCAGGAGTCCGCGCTCATCCCGGCAGTCAAGGCCGCCCAGGCACGCGGCGAGCGTGTGGTGATGACCAATGGCTGCTTCGACATCCTGCACGCCGGTCACGTGGCCTACCTGCAGGAAGCGGCACGCCACGGCGATCGCCTGATCGTGGCCGTCAATGACGACGACTCGGTGGCGCGCCTCAAGGGGCCGACACGCCCGATCAACCCGGTGCTGCGCCGCATGCAGGTGCTGGCAGGCCTCGGTGCGGTCGCCTGGGTGGTGCCCTTCAGCGAGGACACCCCGGCACGCCTGATCGAGGCCGTGCTGCCGGATGTGCTGGTCAAGGGCGGCGACTATCGTCCCGAAGAGATTGCCGGGGGAGAGGCGGTTATCGCCAATGGCGGCGAAGTCCGCGTGCTCGGTTTCGAGGACGGCGTCTCCACCACCGCGATGATCGCCACCATTCTCGATCGCGAGGACTAGGCGTGAGCCTTGCCCGCGGCCTCTACAGCACCGCGTTGACCCTGCTGTCGCCCCTCATCTGGCAGCGGGTCTGGCGCGAGCACGATGCCCAGCACCCGCGGATGGAGCGGCTGGGCATCATCCCGCCCACGCCGAACACCACGCCCGACAGTGAGCGCCCCATCTGGCTGCACGCCGCCTCGCTGGGCGAGGTGGTGATGGTGGCGAGTCTTGTCGAGGCACTGCGTCAGCGTTACCCACGGCGCCCGCTGGTGCTGACGACCATGACAGCCACCGGCGCTGCACAGGCCGCACGTCTGCTGCATACCCCGCAGGGCTCGCCCGAGCTTGCCCCGGCCCGTCACCATTATCTGCCGCTGGATTTCCCGCTGAGCGCGCGGCGCTTCGTGCGTCGGCTGCGTCCGGCGCTGGCGATCATGGTGGAAACCGAGCTGTGGCCCAACCTGATGGCGGCCTGCGCGCGGGATGACATTGCGCTGTGCGTCATCAATGGCCGCCTGTCGCCGCGCGCCTTCCAGCGCTATCGCAGGATCGGCGCCCTGATGCGCGACAGTCTTGCTCACGTCAGTGGCCTGTCGGCCAAGTCGCAGCAGGATCTGGAGCGTTTCATGGCGCTTGGCCTGCCGCCAGCGTGCGGCGCGGCCGTCGGCTCGCTCAAGTTCGAACTGGACATTGCTGAACAGGTCATTGCCGACGGCCAGTCGCTGCGCCAGTCATTCGCGCAGCGGCCGGTATGGATCGCCGCCTCGACGCATGACGGCGAGGATGGCCAGATACTCGCGGCGCATGCCGCGGTGCGTGACCAGCATCCTCAGGCCTTGCTGCTGTTGGTGCCGCGCCATCCGCAGCGCTTCGAGGCAGTGGCCGCTCAGGCGGCGCAGTGGTGTCAGGCGCGCGGCGAGAGCAGCCTGCGGCGCAGTGCCATGACAGAGAGCGGCACCGAGGTGGCTGACGCCGCATCGGTACTGGTCGGTGACAGTCTCGGGGAATTGCTGACGCTGTATGCGGCCAGTGATATCGCCTTCATCGGCGGCAGTCTGATGCCCATCGGCGGGCACAACCTGCTCGAGCCCGCCGCGTTGGGGCTGCCACTGCTGAGTGGCCCATCGCTGGACAACTTCAGCGAGATCGCCGAGGTGATGGCCGCGGAAGGCGCGCTTCAGGTCGTCGCGGATGACGCGGCATTGGCCGAGGCGGTGAATGCGCTGTTCTCGGATCAGGCCGCGCAGCAGATGGCAGGTCAGGCGGCCAGCCAGGTCGTGGAGCGCAATCGTGGCGCGCTGAGCGGCACCTTGACGATGCTCGAGCACCACCTGCCGCTGTGACGTCCCTGCGCACGCAAAGTGTGCATTGACTGTCTGGTCAGACAGAAAACGCCGCACAATCGTGCGGCGTTTTCTGTTTGGCAGTGGTCTGGCGCTGCGAGCGGCCTGGCTTTTTCCAGCAAGGCAATCTTCAGCTCAGCAGTCGACAGCTCAGCAGTCGACAAGCTCGGCCGTCACGCCCATTTCTGCCTCCAGCGCCCCCAGACAATCACGTGCGGCGGGGCTGGCATTGCTGATCACCACATCAAAGTCACTCAGCGGGGCGATGAAGGCGGGGCGCACCATCTCGAACTTGCGCGCATCGACGATCAAGAAGCGCTGCATCGCGCTTTCCAGAGCGGCCTGCTTGGCCGCGACCTCATGAAAATGGAAGCAGCTGACGCCTCTCTCGGCATGTACCCCGCCCGCCGAGAGAAAGGCCTTGTTGATGCCGAGACGGCGGATGGCCTCCGGCATGTCGGTGGCGGTGAATGACTGGGTGGCCGGGTGAAAAAGGCCCCCCAGCATCACCAGCCGCACCCCGGGCAGATGGCCGACCGCATTGGCCACGTTCAGGGCGCAGGTCACCAGGGTCAGTGTCTGCTGGCGGTCGATGGCGGCCGCCAGATGGACCAGCGTGGTGCCGCAATCCACGTACAGGGTGTCGCCGTCCTCGATATGACTGGCCAGCTGCTGGCACAGCGCTTGCTTGATCGGGGCGCTGGCGTCGATCTCGCGATCCAGGCGATAGACGCTGCCGGCGGATGAATCGACCAGCAACAGGCGGCCACCCAGAATTTCCAGCAGTCCGTTGCTGTGCGCCACGTCGCGACGAATGGTCATCTCCGAGACGGCGCATAGCTGTGCGGCGTCGCTCAGTTGCAGAGGGCTGCCTTCGCGCAGAATGGCCTGCAGGCGGTCGAGTCGGGCGGCGCTGTGATTGTTCATGCGGCTTTTGTCCTTTGGTGCCGGTTCCGATGAGGGAGCGTTGGCGAAAAACTGGGCTGAAGCGCCACGTCCCACGTCAGAAGCAGATGATAAACCACTGACACACAGGGAGAACCTCAAAAATGCCCCTGACATTGCCAGTCTGGCACTGGAAGACAAGTGGGCGTGAGGTAAAACGGACGTATTGACTATTTGGTCAGGCTGTGACTTTTTGAACATGGTGAGAATGCAGGATAACACTGCACGACGTTGAGAACGGGTCGTCGCAGCCCTGCACGCAGCACCCATAACAACCACAAGAACCCTCAGGATCTTCCCAATGAATCCCCTCATGAGTCTCGTCGGGATGGCTTCGCTCATCCTCATTGCCGTGGCGCTGTCGTCGAATCGACGCGCCATTCGCCTGCGCACCGTGGGTGGTGCCTTTGCCATCCAGTTGGCCATCGGCGCCTTCGTGCTCTACACCTCCTTCGGTCAGGGAGTGCTGGCCGGTGTCTCCGGTGCCGTCAGTCAGGTGGTCAACTATGCCGATCAGGGCATCAACTTCCTGTTTGGCAGCCTGGCCAATCCGGGCAGTGGTGTCGGCTTCATCTTCGCGGTCAAGGTGCTGCCGATCATCATCTTCTTCTCATCGCTGATCGCGGTGCTCTACTACCTCGGCATCATGCAGTGGGTGATTCGCCTGCTGGGTGGCGGCCTGCAGCGTGTGCTGGGCACGTCGCGTACCGAGTCGCTCTCGGCCACGGCCAACATCTTCGTCGGTCAGACCGAGGCGCCGCTGGTGGTCAAGCCGTATCTGGCCAGCATGACGCGCTCCGAGCTGTTCGCGGTGATGTGCGGTGGCCTGGCCTCCGTCGCCGGTTCGGTGCTGGGCGGCTATGCGGCGCTGGGCATTCCGATGGAGTACCTGGTGGCGGCATCGTTCATGGCCGCGCCCGGCGGGCTGCTGTTCGCCAAGCTGCTGTTCCCGGAGACGGAGAAGCCGGACGACTCGATCGCCCTCGCCGATGCTGCCCTCAAGGATGATGATGCGCCCTCCAATGTGCTGGACGCTGCGGCCTCCGGTGCGTCTTCCGGCCTCAAGCTGGCGGCCAATGTCGGGGCGATGCTGCTGGCCTTCATCGCGCTGATCGGCCTGATCAACGGCATTCTCGGCGGCGTGGGTGGCTGGTTCGGCATGGACACGCTGAGTCTCGACATGATTCTCGGCTGGTTGTTCGCGCCGCTGGCCTTCCTGCTGGGCGTGCCGTGGAGCGAGGCGACCCTGGCGGGTTCCTTCATCGGCCAGAAGCTGGTGGTGAACGAGTTCGTCGCCTACATCAATCTGGCGCCCTACCTCAGCGGTGACAGCATCGTCGCGGCCACCGGCGCGGTGATGACGCCCTACACCATGGCAGTGCTGTCGTTCGCGCTGTGCGGCTTCGCCAATCTGTCGTCGATCGCCATCCTGCTGGGGGGGCTGGGCAGCCTGGCACCGACACGCCGTCATGAGATCGCAAGCCTGGGGCTCAAGGCGGTACTCGCCGGCACGCTGTCCAATCTGATGTCGGCGGCGATTGCCGGTTTCTTCCTGGCGCTGGCGGCCTGATGCATTTCCTCGCACTCCGCCCGGTCAGTCGACGGGAGCCATCCTGCCGGCATGCGCCGGGCGGCAAGCGAGGAAACATCGGGACGTCATCTCGGGGAAGCCGGGGGTGACAAGGTGCCTGGCGAGAGTGTGAAAAGGTTCACATTGTCGTCGAAGGCACGTTGATCACCCCCGAAATGTCGCTCTGTCGTTTTTGCGAGGAAGTGCTAACATCGCCGCCTTTCCAGACTGGGCCCCGTGCGAGTTTCACTCCCGCGCCTTCGTCGGACTTCATAGCGACAAGACCCGCTCAGCGGGCAAGATCACAAGAATTCGAACAGTCTCAACATTCAGGACAGGATCGTTACGCGATGACCATGCTCAAGACCCTCGCGGCCAGCACTCTGGCTGCCACCACGCTGCTGACCGCTGCAGCACCGGCGCAGGCTACTGACTTCAATGGCGATATCCACGCCAATGATTACAAGTGGCTGACCTTCAACCTGATGCGCAGTGAAGACAACCGCCTGCCGTTCCGCAACAGCGAAGATACCTACCTGGAGATGGAGTTCGGCGGCCGCTCGGGCATCGTCGATCTCTACGGGTATGTCGACTTCTTCGACCTGCTGGACGACAGCTCCGATGACCTGAACGACGGCGACAACTTCTTCGCCAAGCTGGCGCCGCGCTTCTCGCTGGACGCCATGACCGGTTACGACCTGTCGTTCGGCCCGGTGGATGAGCTCTACATCGCCACCGTCACCAACATCGGTGACAACGGCGCATTCGGCGGTCTGTGGGAGCACTACGTCGGTCTGGGCAGCGATGTGCAGGTGCCGTGGTTCGGCAAGATGGGCTTCAACCTCTACGCGCGTTACGTGCGTGAGAACTACGGCGGTGAAGACGAGAGCAAGTGGGACGGCTACATGGCCTCCACCAACTGGTTCAAGCCGTTCGTCAACTTCGATGATGGCAGCTTCATCGCCTATCAGGGCTACCTGGACTACAAGTTCGATGCCGACGAAGTGGGCAGCCAGGCGGGCCGCAGCGTCAACAGCATGGAGTGGTTCAACGGCATCTACTACCACACCCAGCGCTATGCGATCGGCTATGGCCTGAAGTACTACAACAACATGGCGTTCTTCACCGATGGCTCCACTGCCACCGGCGTTCGCCAGGACACCACCGGCTTCGGCAACTACTTCAGCATCAACTACAAGTTCTGATCACCGCTTCGCTCTCGCTGAGCGACCGGCGTTAAAACAGAAACGGGAAGCCCCTCAGGGCTTCCCGTTTTTCGTCTGGCTGCTGTGGCATCTGACACCTGAAATCCGGCATCCGGCATCCGGCATCCGGTGATCAGCGGAACACCACCTCGGTGACTTCCACGCGCACCAGCTGGCGTGACCACTCGCCCTCCGGCAGCGAGACGCGTACCTCGCGGCTATCGCGTGTCTGGCCGGGGCGCAGGTAGGTCTGGGGCAGGCGATATTCACCGACCCACAGCGGCACCTCACGCGTCGCGAGCAGATGGCCATCATCGGCATACAGGCGCAGTCTGGCCTGCACGCCGATGACACTCTGGCCGGCCGTGTTGTCGAGGCTGAACTGCAGAAGCGCCTCGTCATCCTCTTCGCTCACCGAGGACAGACGCGCGACCAGACCATCGCGGTGGCCTTCACTCAACAGCCGCGGATTGGCCAGCGCGCTGCTGTTGAGGCGTGACGCGCTGTCAGGCGCTATGTTGCTGGCGCTGGCTGATGGTGAGGCCGAGTCGCCAGCCGGAGCGACCGCCGCCGTCACCGGCACGGCCGTCGAGGTCGGCACCAGCGCGTTGCCAGCGCCAGTTTCCACGGACGGTCGTGTGGCCGGGGGGGAAGCGGCCTGCACCTCATCCAGCTGATATTCCCAGCTGTGGTCCGGCTTGAGCAGGATCTTGACGCCACTGTCGAGCGTCACGGTGACTGGCTGGCTGATCGGCAGGCTATCGGCCAGCGCCAGCGGACTTGCGCTGGCTGCCAGCAGCAGTGCGGTCGCCAGGCGCAGTCGTGGGCGCAGATTCGTCGTCATGCCAGCTCCTCAGGCAGTGATGCGTTCGACGCCACTTTCGCGTCCCACCAGCAGCACATCGGCACCGCGTGCCGCGAACAGACCGTTGGTAACGACACCGACGATGGCGTTGATGCGCGCTTCCATGGCGATCGGGTCCTCGATCAGGAAGTTGTAGCAATCGAGGATGCGGTTGCCGTTGTCGGTCAGCACGCCATCGCGGTAGACCGGGTCTGCGCCCAGCTTGACCAGCTCACGCGCGACATAGGAGCGCGCCATCGGGATGACTTCCACCGGCAGCGGGAAGCCACCGAGAATATCCACCTGCTTGGAGCCATCGGCGATGCACACGAAGCGCTCGGCGCAGGCCGCGACGATCTTCTCGCGGGTCAGCGCGGCGCCGCCGCCCTTGATCATCGCCAGACGCGGGTCGATCTCGTCGGCACCATCCACGTAGACCGGCACGGTGCCGACATGGTTGAGTTCGAAGACGTCGATGCCATGGCCCTTGAGGCGCTCGGCAGTGGCTTCGGAGCTGGCGACGGCACCGGCGAAGTCGTGACGCACTTCCGCCAGCGCATCGATGAACAGATTGGCCGTCGAGCCGGTGCCGACGCCGATGATGGTGTCGCGGCTCAGCAGTGGGCGAATCTCGTCAAGGGCGGCGCGGGCCACGGCCTGCTTCAGCTCATCCTGGGTCATGTGATACCTCGGGTCGGTGGGGCGGTGGTGAAAGTGGGCATTGGCGCGGTCTTCCCCGCGTGGCCAGCAGTTTACCGCCGGCAGGCACTGGAAAACGGCTTGACGTGAAGCGCAACGCCGGAAAACGCCACATTATAACGGCAAACCCGGCGATGGCGCTGGACGCTCTCGCCAGCGGTCTGATAACAATGGGGGTTCGGTCGCGCTCATGCGGCCCGCGCTGTGACACATCAGGACATTCCTATAATGCTCGAACATTACGTCAAGAAAATCCTGTCGGCTCGTGTCTACGAAGCCGCCCATGAAACTCCGCTCTCGCCGGCACCCTTGTTGTCGCGTCGTTTCGGCAATCACATCTTCATCAAGCGTGAAGACCTGCAGCCTGTCTATTCCTTCAAGATTCGCGGCGCCTACAACAAGATGGCCCAGCTGACGGATGAACAGAAGGCGTGTGGCGTGATTGCGGCCTCGGCCGGCAATCATGCGCAGGGCCTGGCGATGGCGGCCAAGCTGATGGGCGTCAAGGCAGTGATCGTGATGCCGCGCATTACGCCGGAAATCAAGGTGCAGGCCGTGCGCGAGCGCGGCGCGCGGGTGATTCTCAAGGGCGACGCCTTCCCCGAGGCACTGGCCCACGCGCGTACCCTGATGGACGAGCACGGCTATACCTTCATCCCGCCCTATGACGACCCGGATGTCATTGCCGGCCAGGGCACCGTCGGCATGGAAATCCTGCGTCAGCACCCCGGCAAGATCGATGCGATCTTCGTGCCGGTCGGGGGTGGTGGTCTGATCGCCGGTGTCGCGGCCTACGTGAAGTACCTGCGCCCCGAAATCCGCGTCATCGGGGTCGAGGCGGAAGATGCCGCCTGCCTCAAGGCGGCCATGGAAGCCGGCGAACGCGTGGTGCTGGACCAGGTCGGCGTGTTCGCCGAGGGCGTGGCGGTCGCGCAGATCGGCGCGGCACCGTTCGAGCTCATCCAGCACACCGTCGATGAGGTCATCACCGTCAATACCGATGAGATGTGTGCGGCGGTCAAGGATATCTTCGAGGATACGCGTGCCGTCTCCGAAACCAGTGGCGCACTGTCACTGGCGGGCCTCAAGAAATACGTCCAGCAGTCAGGCGCGGAAGGGGAGACGCTGGTGTGCATCAACTCCGGCGCCAACACCAACTTCGATCGCCTGCAGCACATTGCCGAGCGCACCGAGCTGGGCGAGCAGCGTGAGGCGATTCTGGCCGTGACGCTGCCGGAGCGCCCGGGGGCCTACAAGCAGTTCTGCAAGGTGATCGGCAAGCGCATGGTCACCGAGTTCAACTATCGCTATGCCAACCCGGAGGAAGCGCATGTCTTCGTCGGCGTGCAGGTCAAGCCGGGCGGTGAAGACCGCGCCGCTGTGGTCGAGAAGCTGCGTGAGGCGGGCTATGCGGTGGAAGACCTGACCGACAACGAACTGGCCAAGCTGCACACGCGTCATCTGGTCGGTGGGCGCACGACCAGCGATCTCGAGGAAGAGGTCTATCGTTTCGAGTTTCCGGAGCGTCCCGGCGCCCTGATGAATTTCCTCACCCACCTGCCGGCGGACTGGAATATCTCGCTGTTCCACTACCGTAACCACGGCGCGTCGCATGGCCGGGTGTTGATCGGCATGCAGATCCCCAATGGCGACCGCGCGCGGGTCGAGGAATATTTCAATGAGATCGGCTATCGCTTCTGGAAAGAGAGCGACAATCCCGCCTATCGCCTGTTTCTGTCCTGAGCGAGACAAGCGGTGGGGCGATGATGGCTATATGAGTCATTGGCGTTGAAGGCGGCGAGCTGAGGCGCAGCTCATCATGCTTCATTGGTCATATTCGTGGATAGAAAAGCCCCGGCCTTCGCGTGGAAGGTCGGGGCTTTTTCATGCGTATCCGGCGGGCATGCCGCAGGAAATTCCACATTTCATGCCAAGCGCGAAAAAGAACGGTGTTTCTGGATGAAGCTCTTGTCGGCGGCTGGGGTGACCAGACATCAAAAGCTGCGTGGAAAAGCGTCCATTCAAACGATTGCATGGTGATTGTCATACAGAAGTCAGATGCCTATCATCTGGTCACTGTCAGGAAGACAGTCATCGACAACCGTCACGCGAAAGCCACTGACGATATAAGAAGAAGCCCGCTCTCATGAAACGTAAGCCCGATCTGGTCATGGCCCTGGTATTCATCTTCGGGATTGGTGTAGTGGCAACCGGCTACGCCCAGACCGTAATGGGTTCCTGAATCCTGCGCTGCTGCCCTCACCGGCGGTAGCGGTGCTGCTGGCGTCAGTCTCTCTGGCGCCACGCGCCCATGCCATGATCCTCCTGCCAGGCTTTCCAGCGTTTCTTCTCCCAGCTTTCCAGTTCCCCGACTCCCCTTAAGCTTGCCCCCGGCTGGCTTCACTGCGTTGCTGCTTCGCCTTCTCACCGATAGCCCCTTTCTGCCTGCTTTCACCCTCGTGCTCCGTCGTGTTGTGGTCGTTTCGCGGTCGTGCCATCGATCTCGTCATAAAGCCCAGCGCCTCATTCAGGGCGGACAGGGCGCACGACTTCGCGATCACTGACGATGGCGTCCAGCGGGACATCCCAGGGCTGTACCGGCAGGGCGGGGACCTTCTGACAGTGGTGGGCGAGACCGATCAACAGCGGCCGTGGGCCGGGACGGCGGGTAAAGGCGAAGCTGCGATCATAGAAGCCGCCGCCCATGCCGATGCGCGCCCCGCGCCCATCGAAGCCGACCAGCGGCATCAAGACGACATCCAGCGCCCAGGCAGGCAGGCGCCGTGCCCTGGAAGCACCGTGACGGGTGTCCGGTTCGGCGATGCCGAAGCGATTGCTGACCAAGGGTGTCTGATCGTCGTAGCGCACGAACCATAGCGAATTGGCCGCGAACGGACGCAGTACCGGCAGATAGACCTTCGCCCCTCGTCGCTGCAGCCAATCACACAGGCGCGTGGCATCGATCTCGCCATCGTAGGGCAGATACAGGGCGACGTGGCGGGCGCGCAACAGTTCCGGCAGCCGTTTCAGCTGACGCAGGAGCGCATCTTCGGCTTGCAGGCGAATGGCAGGTGGTAGCTGACGGCGGCGTTGGCGCAGCAGACGGCGAAGCGCACGGCGGTCGGCCTGAGGGTGATCGAGCTCGCTGGGCAGTGCCCAGAGCGTGGTATCGAGTGCTGCAGAAGGGAGTGGCGAGCGTGGGCTCGCGGGTGCGGCATAGACCGCGGGGGGCTTGCGCATGCCTGACAATCTCCGTCAGACAGGGTTCTCCAAGGTGCCGGTGTTACCGGGGGCCCTTGAACCCAGCGGTTCAAGGTGGGTAGTCCCGCGCAGCGCATCAGGCGTTCCGACGCACGGACATGCACACAGCACTGCGCAGTGGACTCCCTGGGAATAGCTTATAAGCTCGAGGGACATCGGCAACTGTCGTACACCCCAGAGAACTCATTCAGTCTACCAAACCCCGCCTGCCTGCCCAAGGGCTAATCCTGTCGGGAACAATCTGTTGCCTGAATGTATCAGTTGTTTGATTCTGAAGCGTTTTTACGCTCAGCAGCGCGCGCCTTCGCCTGATCGGCATAGTCGGCTGGCAGCTGACTGAGCGCGGCATCCAGTTGACGGTCCAGCGCGGTGAGGCGAGTCTCGAAGTCGCGCTGCAGGGCGCGCTCGCTGTCACGGCTGTTGATCAACTCATGCGAGATATTGAGCGCTGCCATCAGGGCGACCTTGTCGGCGCTGATGGTGTTGCCGCGCTGCTGGATGCCTTGCATGGCGAGATCCAGATAAGCCGCCGCACGGGTCAGGCCATCTTCCTCGCCGGGCTGACAGCTGACGGTATAGCTGCGGCCGAGCAGGCTGATCTCGGTGGTATTGCGTGGGGTGGCGGAATCGCTCATGTAGATCCTCTCGGGCCTTGTCCGGCGTCATCCAGATTGATGCCGACGTCCTGCTGTCAGTGCGTCACCGTCGCAGTCAGGACGGCAAGCCAGAAGGAGGGCCAGTGCGGTAAGATGGGGGCATTCTCGAGCCACTATAGAGAGCCGCTTCTGGAGGGTCAACGCGCCGCGCGGCGCGGCTGCCTTGTGCTGCAGCACATCCTTCAGATGCCATTCTCCCGCTACAGAACCACTTCTCACTGACTCAATGGGGCCGCATCATGGCGATCATCAACGATACCTTCGACTTCTCGCTCGTCGCAGACCACTTCCTGGCTCACGGCAGCCTCAACAATCCCTCCTTCCTCGATGGTCAGCTGGTAGCCGCACTGGCGCTGGATGACATCAGTGCAGAGGATTGGCTGGCGCGCGTCTGCGCCTCGCTGGGGGTCGAGCAGCCGGCCACCCGTGAGGCCGGTGAAGTCTTCCTCACCTGGCGCACGCGCAATCAGGAGCGTCTGGCCGCCAGCGAGATGAGCTTCGAGCCGCTGCTGCCGGATGACATGTTCTCGCTGGCCGAACGTGGTCAGAGCCTGCGCGAATGGACGCTGGGCTTCCAGGAAGAGCTGGCCGGTGCCGATGACGATGTCCGCAGTGGCTGGAGCCAGGCGCTCAAGGATGCGCTGAGCGATGTCGAAGCCATCTCGAGCGGCCTCGCCAATGCCGAAGACCTCGACGACGACAATGCCGAGGACGAGGCCGATCTGTTCGCGTTGGCTGACCATGTGCGCATGGCGGCCTTGCTGCTTTACACCGAGCAGCACCCGGGCAACCCGGACGTCGAGAAGCCCAGCGATGACCAGCTGCCGGAAGGCGGTCTCGAGGGCAGCCTCGGCGTCAGCTCACGTACCGATACCCACTGAGTCAGTATCTGTAGCACCAGTATCTGCTCAGTCGCTAGCCACTGAATCGATGGTCACCCACCGCTTGCGCCGCGTCTGACGCAAGGCTGGTACAAGAGGGCGGGTGGCCCCATCTACAGCATCACGCCTGTTTGTCACTCGAACGCGCCATGCCCGGCGGGTTCTCGACGGAGATTGCCATGACTGCACCAGCCATCCTGCCCGCACCTGCTGCCCTGACGGCAGAGGATTTTCGTGCACGCCGCCAGCGCCTGATCGCGCAGCTGCCGCAGGGGGCTGCCGCATTGGTGGTCTCGTCGGGCCTGGCCCAGCGCAACCGCGACAGTGAATACAGCTTCCGTCAGAACAGCGACTTCCACTATCTGACCGGCTGGCCGGAACCCGAGGCCGCCTTGCTGTTGCTGCCCGGGCGCGCCGAAGGGGAGAGCGTGCTGTTCTGTCAGGAGAAGGACCCGCTGGCCGAAGCCTGGACCGGCATCCGCATCGGTGCCGAGGGTGCCGTCGCCACGGCAGGCTTCGATCAGGCCTTCACCAATGAGGCCCGTGATGAAGTGATGGCCAGCCTGCTGGATGGCCGCGAGCGTCTCTATGTGCTGTTCGAGGATGATGAAGCCCTGGCGCTGGCTCAAGCGCTGCGCGATGAGCTGGCCGCCGCGGTGCGTCGCGGAGCACGGCCGCCGGCCGCCTTCGAGGATCTCGCGCCGCTGCTGCATGAGCAGCGCCTGATCAAGGATGAGCGTGAACTGGCACTGATGCGTCACGCCGCCGAGATTTCCGCGCGCGCGCATGTGCGTGCGATGCAGATCAGCCGTCCCGGCCTGCACGAGTATCATCTGCAGGCCGAGATCGAGCATGAATTCCAGTGGCAGGGGGCGCCGGCTCCGGCCTACACCAGCATCGTCGGGGCGGGTGTGAATGCCTGTGTGCTGCACTACATCGAGAATCGCGCGCCGCTGGAGGATGGTCAGCTGGTGTTGATCGATGCTGGCGCCGAGTATGCCCTGTATGCCGGCGACATCACGCGTACCTTCCCGGTCAATGGCCGCTTCAGTGAGCCGCAGCGCCGTCTGTACGAGATCGTGCTCAAGGCGCAGGAGCGCGCGGTGGCCGCCGTGGTGCCGGGTGCAACGTTGGTGGGCATTCACCAACAGGTGGTGCATGACCTGACCACGGGGCTGGTCGAGCTGGGCCTGTTGCAGGGTGAGGTCGAGGAATTGATCAGCAGCGATGCCTACCGTCGCTTCTATCTGCACTCCACCTCGCACTGGCTGGGGCTGGATGTGCACGACGTGGGCAGCTATCGCGAAGCGGGTGAGCCGCGTCCGCTGGTGCCGGGCATGGTGCTGACCATCGAGCCGGGCCTCTACATTCCGCAGGACGGCGACATTCCCCTTGAGTATCGCGGGATCGGCATTCGCATCGAGGACGACGTCGCGGTGACTGCCGCGGGCCACGAGGTGTTGAGTCATGGCGTGCCCAAGTCCGTCGAGGCCATCGAGGCGCTGATGCGCGCGGAGGCCTGACGCCATGAGCGAGCCTGAAGCCTTGAGCGGGCGTGATGCCGAACACTTCGACATCGTGATCATCGGCGGCGGCCTGGTGGGCGCCAGCCTGGCCTGTGCGCTGGCACCGCTGATGGCGCGTGTGGCCGACGAGAAGGGCCGTGAGGCCGCAGCGTTGCGTGTCGCCGTGATCGAGGCCAATGAGTTACCCGCGGCGACGGCAGACGCCCAGCGCTTCCAGCCCAGTTTCGATGCACGTGCCAGCGCCATCGCGGCGGGCTCACGCCAGCGGTTCACCGCCTTCGGGGTCTGGGAGGCGATGTGCGAGCACGCCACGCCGATTCGCACCATCCATGTCAGTGAGCGCGGCCACCTGGGCGCGACACGCATGCGGGCCTCCGAGCTCGAGGTGGCCGCGCTCGGCCACGTGATCCCCAATGCCTGGATGGGCCAGGTGCTGCATCGTCAGCTGGCCGAGCTGCCGCTGGCCTGGTATTGCCCGGCGCGCGTGGCAGAAATCGCCGTCACGGCGCAAGGCCATCGCCTCACGCTCGAGGATGGCCGTCTGATCGAGGCTGAGCTGACCGTGCTGGCGGATGGCGGTCGCTCCGGACTCAAGGAGCGTCTCGGCATCCACAGTGCGGCGCAGGACTATGAGCAGCATGCCTTGATCGCCACGGTGGAGATGAGCCAGCCTCACCAGGGAGTCGCCTACGAGCGCTTCACCAGTGAAGGCCCGATGGCGCTGCTGCCGCTGGCCGGCAAGCGCATGGAGCTGGTGTGGACGCGCTCCCCCGCTGACACGGAAAGCCTGATGACGCTGCCCGACAGCGACTTCCTGCAGGCGCTGCAGCGCGCCTTCGGTGAACGCGCCGGGCGCTTTCGCCGCGTCGGGCAACGCCACGCCTATCCGCTGTCGTTGGTGCGTGCCAGCGAAGGCACGCGTCCCGGCCTTGCGGTGCTCGGCAATGCCGCCCACGCCCTGCACCCGGTGGCAGGGCAGGGCTTCAATCTGGCGCTGCGCGGCGTGACTGACCTGGTCGCGGCCATCGAGGCGGGCCTGGCGCGTGGCGAGTCGCCGGGGGCCACCAGCGTGCTGAGTGACTTCGAGGAGCGGCGCGGCGCGGATCGCGACAATGTGGTGCTGTTCAGCGATGGCCTGATCCGCCTGTTCGGGGTCGAGAGTCGCTGGCTGGGGCATGCACGAGCAGCGGGCCTGATCGGGCTCAATTTGGTCTCGCCGCTCAAGCGCTTGTTGGCCAAACGCTCGATGGGCCTTGAGCGCTGAGATTGGTGGGCACTCACTGACTTGGCTCGTGGGCAGAGCCTCGCAGGCAGGGCGTCACTGACAGGGCCTCACTGATAGGGCCTCACTGACAGAGCCTTGATATCGAGCCACGAGACGGGGCTTCGAGATCAGGGCATGAGACAGAACTTCGAGACAGGGAGCAGGCATGAAGGACGGTCGATCAGCAGGTAGCGCTCATGACGCCGATGTCGCCATCGTCGGTGCCGGTATCGTCGGTGCCACCCTGGCACTGCTGCTGGGGCAGGCGGGGCTGCGGGTCATGCTGGTCGAGGGGCGTGAGTCCGCGACCCGCTGGCAGCCAGATAGCGCCCCCGAGCCACGGGTGAGTGCATTGACGCCGGTCTCTCAGCAGCTGTTGAGCGGTCTGGGTGTGTGGTCGACGATCGCCGCCAGTCGCCTGATGCCCTATACCGGCATGCAGGTGTGGGACGCGGAGGGCAATGGCGAGATCCAGTTCAGCGCCGAGGACAGTGGCGTGCCGTTGCTGGGGCATATCGTCGAGAACCGGGTCACGCTCGCCGCGCTGGAGCAGGCCATCGATGCCTGCCCAGAGATCACGCGCTGCTTCGGGGCGCGTGTGGCAGGCATGGCACTGCCACGCTCGGGGGCTACATCAGTAGTGAATGCTTACCAACTCGATGCGGCGGAAGCGACCAGCCTGACGCTGACCGATGGCCGGACAGTCACCGCGGCGCTGGTGGTCGCGGCGGATGGTGCGCGTTCACGGCTGCGCGAGCTGGCCGGGATCGCCACGCGGGAGCACGACACCGGCCAGGTCGCGCTGGTGGCCACGGTGCGCACCGAACTCGCGCATCAGGCCGTCGCGCGTCAGCGCTTCCTGCCGACCGGGCCGCTGGCCTTCCTGCCGCTGGCCGTCAATGACGCCCTGGCTCAGCCGGCTGAGGGAGCCTCGGCCGCAGAACGGCATTGCTCCATCGTGTGGTCGACTACGCCAGAAGAGGCCGAGCGTCTGCTGGCCCTGTCACCGACGGCATTCTGCGGCGAGCTGGAAGACGCCTTTGAAGGTCAGCTCGGCGCCATCGAATGGGCGAGTGAGCGCTTCAGTTTCCCGCTGCATCAGCGCCACGCCGAAGACTATGTGCTGCCGGGGCTGGCGCTGGTGGGGGATGCTGCGCATGCCATTCACCCGCTGGCAGGGCAGGGCGTCAATCTGGGCTTGATGGATGTGGCGGTGTTGGCAGACGAGCTGCTGGCAGGACATCGCCGCGGGGTGGCGCTTGGCGACGAGCGCTGGCTGGCGCGCTATCGCCGCCGGCGTCGCAGCGACAATGCCATGATGCTCAAGATGATGGATGGCTTCCGGCTGTTGTTCGGCAGCCGTCAGCCGGGCGTGCGGCTGCTGCGCAACTTCGGGCTTGGTTTCGTCGACGGCCAGGGCGAGCTGAAGCGTATCCTGATGCGTCAGGCGATGGGGCAGCGGGGCGAGTTGCCCGCCAGCTGCAAGCCGTAACAAGAGTGAAGATGATGTAGTGTCTGTGCCGTCGGGTATGTGAGCGCCAACTATCATTGCTTGGGTGCAGGATTGGCCGACCGCTGCCACACATGCCTTCAGTAAGCTTGGGTATACAACGACAAGGCCCCGCCAGATGGCGGGGCCTTGTCGTTGTGGCCTGATGATCGGCAGATCATGGCGTGATGCTTACTCGTCGCTTGTGGGCACGGTGGCCTTGAGTGCCGCGCTGCGCCCCAGCACGTTCATGCCCTTGAGCAGATTGAGCGCCTCACCCAGCTGGTAGTCGCTTTCCGCCACCACCGGGCTGTCGGGCGCCTTGCTGCTGGCGGACTCGCTGGCGGCGTTGGCATTGTCGAGGCGCCCGTCGAGGTCAGCCTCGCGCACGCTGAAGTCACGCCGCGTGTCGCGCTCGAGACGGCCTCGCACGACCTCGACATCCGGGCGAATGCCCTCGGCCTGGATCGAACGGCCGCTGGGCGTGAAGTAGAGCGCGGTGGTCAGCTTGAGTCCATCGCCATTGCCCAGCGGCATCACCGTCTGGACCGAGCCCTTGCCGAAGCTGTCGGTGCCCATGATGATGGCGCGGTGTTGATCCTGCAGCGCGCCGGACACGATTTCCGCTGCCGAGGCCGTGCCGCCATTGATCAGCACCACCAGCGGGGTGTCGCCCGCCGGGGTATCGGGCTTGGCCGAGAAGGACAGCTCGCTGTCGGGCAGGCGGCCTTCGGTGTAGACGATGCGGCCACTGGACAGGAACAGGTCGCTGATCTCGACGGCGGCCGAGAGAAGCCCGCCGGGGTTGTTGCGCAGATCCAGCACCAGCCCCTTGAGCGGCTCGCCATCGTTGTCTTCCCGCAGTCTGGAAAGCGCCGTGTGGGCCTCGTCACCGGTCGCGCTCTGGAACTGGCTGATGCGCAGATAACCATAGCCCGGGTCCAGCAGGCGCTGACTGACGCTGCTGCTCTTGATGATGGCCCGCTCCAGCACCACTTCGCGCGGCATGTCGGCGCCCTCGGACAGAATCAGCAACCGAATGCGAGAGCCTGCCTCACCGCGCATCAACTTGACCGACTCCGATATCGACAGGCCGTCCAGCGGCGTATTGTCGATCTTGAGGATGACGTCTCGCGGCTGCAGGCCCGCGCGCGCCGCCGGGGTGTCGTCGATGGGGGCGATGACGGTCAGCTGGCCATCGTCGCCAGTGCCGACCTCGATACCGATGCCGCCAAACTCGCCATCGGTATTCTCGCGCAGGTCCTGCCAGTCTTCCTGATCCAGGTAGGCGGAGTGCGGGTCCAGCCCTTCGAGCATGCCGCGCATGGCATTCTTGAGCAGCGTGCGGTCATCGACCTGATCGACGTAGGTGCGCTTGATGCGCTCGAAGACCTCGGCGAAGGTGCGCAGCTCATCCAGCGGCAGGTCCGTGCCCTGACGGGCATCCTGAGCGCTGTCGGATGGCGAGATGACATCTTCTGCACTGGCCGGCAGTCCGCCGCCCAGCAGGGCAAGGCTCAGCGGCACGCTGACCGCCAGCTGACGCAGGCGGCGCGGGGCAGGACGGAACGGCGACATTGCAGACATGCGATTTCCTTCTCGACGGATACTGACTCGACTGGTACCGAAATGCGCTGAGCGCCGGGGCCGGATGTCGAGGCATGGCCGGGGGGGACACCGCCCAGCATGCTCGCAGTCACAGGCTACTGCGAGCATATCCCGCGCGAGTGCCTGGCGACTAGCCCGCTGGCTAGCGGTGGCGTTCAGCGCTGACTGACAATCAGACCATGCGCGAGGTGCCGCTGCCAGGCACTTCAGCGGCGCGCGAGCCAGCGACTCGGGTCTGTCGGCTGACCGCTGCGGCGCACTTCGAAATAGAGCGCCGGGCCATCACGCCCGCCGCTGCTGCCGACACTACCCAGCTGCTGGCCGCGTGACAGGCTGTCGCCCGGGCCTGCGCTGAAGCTTGCCAGGTGGGCGTAGAGCGTCAGCACGTTGTCACCGTGATCGAGTATCAGCAGGTTGCCATAGCCGCGCATCCAGTCCGCGAAGACCACGCGACCGGCGTGCGGCGCCGTGACGGCGGTGCCCTGCGTCGCACGAATCAACACGCCATCACGGTTGACGCCCTCGCCACGCCCATAGGCGGAGATCACCTTGCCCGGCGCCGGCCAATCCATCTTGCCCATCGCACGCGTGATGCGGGTCTTGGGTGGCGGCGCGCTCTTGATCGACTTGAGGCGCTTCTCGAGGGTCTGGATCAGCTGATTGGCATGTGCGCGGTCCTGGTCCAGTTCGGCGATCTTCGCCTCATGGCTGGCATAGCGCGCATCCAGCTTGCGCAGCAGGGCGGCGCGTTCATTCTGTTGCGCGATCAGCTGACTGGCCTGCCGCTTGAGTCCTGCCTGCACGTCATCCAGGCGTGTCTGGCGGGCCAGCAGTTGTGCGCGGGTGTCGGCCAGTGACTGGTTCAGCTCGGCCAGGCGCTCCAGCGCCGCACGCCGTGATTCGCTCAGGTGGTTCAGATAGACCTGCAGGCGCTCAAGACGTGCGGGATCATCCTGATTGAGCAGCAATTTCAGTTCAGGCTGACGACCGAGGCGATAGAGGGCGGCCATCTCTTCGGCGACCGCCGCCTTCTGGGCTGTCTGCTGCTGACTGAGGGCTTCACGTTTGCGCGTCAGTGCCACCAGCTGCTGCTTGATGTCGTCACGCTCATCCTCGAGCTTGCCGGTCTGCTGGCGCGTGGCGTTGAGCTGGCGCTCGATCTTCTCCAGCCCGTTGCGGGTGTCGCTGCGCCGCGCTGCCGTGGCCTTGAGCTCGCCCTGCATCGCCTGGATCTCGCGCTTGAGGCGCTTGAGGTCTTCCTGGGAGGCCTGCTTCTTCTGGGTCAGGGTGGCGGTGTCGTCAGCGGCCTGCGCGGTGGTCGCCACCACGGGGCCGAGTGCCAGCGGGGCGAGACTCAGCAGCCAGGCAGACAGCACAACGCCGGAGACTCGGCTCCGGCGCTTGAAGATTCGGGGGCGGTCGCCCAGCCCGAGCGGCTTGCTCGGGCTGGGCGAGAGGCACGACGCACCGAAGGGTGCGCCATGCAGCCTGCTATCAGGCCTCGGCATAATCGACCAGCACCTTGCCATCCATCTCTTCCGGCACCGACTGGCCCATCATGGTCAGCAGGGTCGGGGCGAGATCGCACAGACGCCCGTCGGCGGCCAGCTTGGCATCGCGCTGCGTCACGTAGATCAGCGGCACCTCGAAGGTGGTGTGCGCGGTCTGTGGATTGCCGGTTTCCGGGTGCACCATCTGCTCGGCGTTGCCGTGGTCGGCGGTGATCAGGCATTCGCCTCCGACCTTCTCCAGCGCCTCGACCACGCGTGCCACGCACTTGTCGAGGAACTCGACGGCCTGGACGGCGGCGTCGAACTTGCCGGTGTGGCCGACCATGTCGCCGTTGGCGTAGTTGCAGACGATGAGGTCGTAGCCGCCGGACTCGATGGCTTCCACCAGCTTGTCGGTGACTTCGCCGGCGCTCATTTCCGGCTTCTCGTCGTAGGTCTTCACGTCCTGCGGGGAGGGCACGAGGATGCGCGTCTCGCCGGGATATTCCTCTTCGCGGCCACCGGAGAAGAAGAAGGTGACGTGCGCGTACTTCTCGGTCTCGGCGATGCGCAGCTGGGTCAGGCCACGGTCGGACACGACCTCGCCCAGGGTGTTGTGCAGCTCGGACGGCGGGAAGGCTGCCGGCGCCGGGATGTCGGCGGCGTACTGGGTCATCATCACCAGGCCGTCGTGGGCCAGCTTGGGCGGCGTGCGCTCGAAGCCTGCGAAGTCCGGCTCGACGAAGGCGCGGGTCAGCTCGCGGGCACGGTCGGCGCGGAAGTTCATGAAGATGGCCGCATCGCCTTCCTGCATGGCGACGGAATCGCCGATGCGGGTGGCGGTGACGAATTCGTCGGTCTCGTCGCGCTCGTAGGCGGCAGCCAGACCGGCGACGCCGGTGGCGGCTTCATGCTCGGCTTCGCCGTTGGCGATCAGGCGGTAGGCCTGCTCGACGCGGTCCCAGCGGTTGTCGCGGTCCAGTGCGAAGTAGCGACCGACCAGCGTGGCGACACGGCCGTCTTCCAGGCCCAGGCCCGCGAGGTGCTCATCGGCACGCGCGATGGAGGCCTCGGCGCTCTTGGGCGCGGTGTCACGGCCATCGGTGATGGCGTGGATATAGATGCGCTTGGCGCCCCGCTCGGCAGCCAGGTCGGCCATGGCCAGGGTGTGGTCTTCGTGGGAGTGGACGCCACCCGGAGACAGCAGGCCGATCAGGTGCACGGCACGTCCGGCCTTGACGGCGGCATCGATGGGCGCGGTCAGGATGTCATTGTCCTTGAGGGCATTCTCACGCACCGCCTTGGTGATGCGTGTGAAGTCCTGATAGACGATGCGACCGGCACCGAGGTTCATGTGGCCGACTTCGGAGTTGCCCATCTGGCCGTCCGGCAGGCCGACGAAGCCACCATCGGTGTGAATCAGTTCGCTGGGATATTCACGACGCAGGCGGTCCATCACCGGCGTGTCGGCGGCGAGGATGGCGTTGTCCTTCTCCTCTTCGCTGTGACCGTAGCCGTCCAGGATGATTAGGGCGACGGGACGCGGACCTTGTGCTTGAGCTGCCATGACTTCCTCGCTGTGATGACGAATGATCTGGGGTGAGCAGGGGCCGGGATGACAGGACGATGCTCGACGGGTGACGCATCATGCAGCTGTCATGTCCTGCGGCCATGCTGTGGCGCATCCGCGAGACAGAACCCTCGGCGGAGACGACATGTAGTGATAAAACTACCTGCTCGTTCTGCCCTCTATTAGAGGGGTGGTAAGGTGCCGAGTGCAAGTGCCGCAAGTGTATCGCCGGGATTGGGTTGCGCTATCGGTGGATCGCCCCGGCCCGGCTGAGCTGACAGCAGCCGGCGCATCGCCCGGCTACGCCTTTTTGATGCCATGCAGCGGCATTCATGCTTGGGCCTGTCATGTATAATGCTGGCTCCGTTACCTCAGGTAGCGGTCTATTTCCTTTGCCGCGTACGCGTCGGCATGCACGTCACAGCGGAGTTAGCCCGTCTCATGATCGAACAGCTGCTTCAGTTCGCGCAGAATCATCCCTTGCTGGTCGGCGCCTTCGTCGCCCTGCTGGTCGCCCTCATTGTCATGGAAACCATGCGTGGCAACCACGGCGTCAGCGTCAGCGAGGCCACGCGACTGGTCAATCGCGAAGAGGGTGTCTTCATCGACATCCGCGACAGCAAGGAATTCAAGGCCGGTCATATCGCCGGTGCCGTCAACGTTCCCAGCAGTCAGCTGACCAGCGAGACCACTCCGCTGGCCAAGTACAAGGAACGCCCGGTGATCATCGTCTGCAAGCACGGCCAGACGGCGGGACCGCTGGTGGCGCGCCTCGAGAAGGATGGCTTCAAGCAGGCCGTCAAGCTCAAGGGCGGCATGGGCCAGTGGGAAGCCGACAGCCTGCCGGTCGTGACTCGCTGAGTCGCAGACTCGCGCGTCTGCCAGCTGTCATTGCCCCGCTGGCTGGGCAAGTTTGCGGGTCTGCTGGAGGCCGGCTCGCAACCAAGAATAAATCTCCGAACCCTCAAGGATATGTCTCATGGCTGAAGAACAGAACGCACAGGCTGCAGCAGGCGCAGAACAGGCTCAGGATCAGCTCCAGTTTGCCCTGCAGCGCATCTACGTGAAGGACGTGTCCTTCGAAGCCCCGAATTCTCCGGCGGTCTTCTCCCAGCCGTTCCAGCCGAAGGTCGCGCTGGAGCTGGATACCGAGCACCAGCAGGTCGGTGAGGAGCTGTTCGAAGTCTCCATCAAGGTCACCGCTCAGGTCACCAATGGCGAAGACAAGACCACTGCCTTCCTGGCGGAAGTCGAGCAGGCTGGCCTGTTCCGTATCG
This sequence comes from Cobetia sp. 1CM21F, assembly GCF_023161745.1. Taxonomy (NCBI): domain Bacteria; kingdom Pseudomonadati; phylum Pseudomonadota; class Gammaproteobacteria; order Oceanospirillales; family Halomonadaceae; genus Cobetia; species Cobetia sp. 1CM21F. The sequence continues at coordinate 201,199 of NZ_JALNTQ010000004.1, forward strand.
CTGGCCTGTCTGCCGAGCAGCTGGACCACACCCTGGGCGCCTTCTGCCCGAACGTGCTGTTCCCGTATGCGCGTGAAGCCATCGACAATCTGGTCAACCGTGGCAGCTTCCCTCCGCTGATGCTGGCTCCGGTCAACTTCGAGGCCATGTACGCGCAGCGCAAGCAGCGTGAAGCCCAGGGCGCCGCCGAGGCGACCGCCCACTGATCAGTGAGCCGGCCTTGATTGGCCACATGACAGGTACGACCAGCGACGGGCCCCAGTGGCCCGTCGCTGCGTTTTTGGGCGACAATGACCGCCGCCTTGCCTGCGATGCTGCATCGACTCATCGCGGCCCACTTTCACTGCTTCTTAGTCCGCGAGACCCCGTCCATGGCCATCCGTCTGCACTGCCCCGATCTTGATCTCAATGTCAGCGCCGGGGCGTCCTTCGCGCTCCCCGAGGGGCCTGCACGCCACCTCGGGCTGGTGCTGCGTGCCAAGGTCGGCAGTGAGGCGCAGCTGTTCGATGGCCGTGGGCAGGAGGTGCGCGTGCTGCTGGAGGAGGTGACCCGCAAGGGCGTCAGCGTGCAGGTGATCGAGGCGGTGCCCAATGACCGCGAGGCGCCGCTGGCGGTGCATCTGGGGCAGGCGATCTCCAAGGGCGATCGCATGGATTACGCCATCCAGAAGGCCTGTGAGATGGGCGTGGCTGCCATCACGCCACTCTATACCGCGCGAGGCGACGTCAAGCTCAAGGGCGAGCGCGCCGACAAGAAGCTGGCGCACTGGCAGGGCGTGGCGGCCAGCGCCTGCGAGCAGTGCGGAAGAAGCGTCGTGCCGGTCGTGCATGCCCCGGTGGCGATGACGCAGTGGTTGGCCGAGCGTGATGAGCCGCTGCGCCTGATTCTGCAGCCGGGCGGTGCCGAGGCGCTGAACGTGGCCGAGGCCGAGGGCGGTGTGACCCGCGCCAGCCTGCTGATCGGCCCGGAAGGCGGCTTCACGCAGGAAGAGGTGGCAGAAGCCGCCGCCGCCGGTTGTGAGGTGCTCGGCCTGGGGCCGCGTATCCTGCGCACCGAGACGGCGCCGGTGGTGGCGCTGACCTTGCTGCAGCAGCGATTTGGTGACCTGCCGCGCTGATCTCCCATCATCGGGCACCCGGGCGGAATTGTTGATCTGCCGGCAACACAGCGTGAGCCGGCAAGGGCGTTTCGCCAGTGGTGAGCAGCACGGCGCTGCTGCATACTTGTCCCATCGCTCCCGCGCCATGGTGTCATGTCGCGACGGGAGTCTCCGTTATCCCCGCTGCCGGCCGCGTGCCGGGCTGGCAGTGTCGTCACAAGGTTGCCTCAATGACTGCTCGCAAGCTCAAGATCGGCGTGGTGATGGACCCGATGTCCAGCGTCGCCTACAAGAAGGACACCACTCTGGCCATGTTGTGGGCCGCCAGCCAGCGTGGCTGGTCGCTGCATTATCTCGAGCAGGAAGACCTCTATCTCGAGAATGGTCGCGCCATGGGCCGGATGCGTGATCTGGAGGTCTACCACGACCCGGACAACTTCTATCAGCTGGGCGAGGTCGTCGCGACTCCGCTGGCCGAGCTTGACGTGATCCTGATGCGCAAGGATCCGCCCGTCGACGAACACTTCCTGAATGCCGTTCACCTGCTGGGCTTTGCCGAGCGGGAAGGCGTGCTGGTGGTCAATCCGACAGCCGCGCTGCAGACCTGCAACGAGAAGCTCTTCGCTCAGCAGTTCCCGCAGTGCATCCCGCCGACCACCGTGTCGGCCAACGACAAGGTGCTGCGCGCCTTCCACGCCGAGCATGGCAACGTGATCTTCAAGCCGCTGGATGGCATGGGGGGCAGTGGCATCTTCCACGTCGCCGAAGATGGCCGCAATCTCGGCTCGGTGATCGAGCAGCTGACGCTGCGGGGCACCCGTCAGATCATGGCCCAGCGTTATGTGCCGGAAATCAGTGCCGGCGATACGCGCATTCTGCTGGTGGATGGCGAACCGGTGCCCTTCGGCCTGGCGCGCATTCCCAGCGCCGGCGAGACGCGCGGCAACCTGGCGGCTGGCGGACGTGGCGAATCGCGTGAGCTGACCGACCGCGATTACTGGCTGATCGAGCAGGTCAAGCCGGTGGTGAAATCATTGGGGCTGATGTTCGTCGGCCTGGACGTGATCGGCGACTACATCACCGAGATCAACGTCACCAGCCCGACCTGCGTACGCGAGATCGATACCCAGCGCGGCACTGATATCGCCGGTCTGTTGATGGATGCCATCGAAGCGCGTCTGGCGGCGCAGCCGTCCGCCTGAGCAACGTCGTGATGAGGTCGGCACCAGTGGCTGACCCGCGATGGATTCGCAGTAAGCGGCAGGGAAGCCGAAGCTGCCAATGAGGTTCCGTGGACAGGGAGTGGGGTATGGCAGCACCCGTCGAATGGTGGGCAGGCAATCATAGCGTCACCGACCCGATCACCTATGTACCGGTGACGCGGGTGCATCGCCGTGTGGTGGCATGGGGCGCGGCACTGGCCGTCCATGCCGTCATCGGCTGGTGGTTGCTGGGCAGCGGCCTGCTGACGCCGCCTGAGGTACCGCCGATGCCCAAGCCGGTGATGCTCGATGTGACGCTGGTCAGCCAGGCCAGCGCCACTGCCGTCGACTCGCAGGTGGTGGCCGAGCAGGACCAGCAGGCCAGTGGCAGCGGGCGCGAGGCAGCGGTGCAGGCCGGGCCAACCAACCAGGCGCCCCCGCAGCCGGGTGAGCAGAGTGCGTCCGAGGCCAGCGAGCCGGCCGTGGCGGAAGCCCTGGCTCCGGCCACGCAGGCACTGGTACTGCCCGAGCGCATCCCCGAGGTGATCGCGACCCAGCAGGCGTCGTCACAACAGGTGACGCGTTCCGAACTGCTGCCGGATACGCCGGACAACGAGCAGCAGGCCAGCGAGCAGGACGTCCAGCGAATCCAGGCCTCCGGCCAGTCGCGTGAGGTGGTGGGTGACACCGCCTCACGCAAGGCGGCGCGTGCCTCGGCCCGCGCGCGCTATATCAATGACTGGACCGGCACGGTGCAAGCATTCGGCAACCAGCACTATCCGGCGCCTGCCCACCTGAGCGGCGAGCTGCGGATTCGCGCCGTCGTGCTGCCCAGCGGTCAGCTTGAGTTCGCGGAAGTGTTACAATCCTCGGGACATGCTGAACTCGACCAGGCGGCTCTGGATACGGTCTACGGCGCGGCTCCTTATGCGCCCTTTGATGAAAGTCTCAAGGGGATGAGCCAGCTGACCATCACCCGCATCTGGCGATTCGGCCCCGGCAACGATTCTGGCGCGCCCTGACGCCTCGGGAGGACCATGCAAAGTCTGCGAGACTATTTCCTGCTGGCGATGCCGCATCTCGATGATGACAATTTTTCCGGCTCGCTCAGTTACCTCTGTGATCATGATGACAAGGGCACCCTCGGTGTCATCGTCAACAAGCCGATCAAGCTGACCATGCGCGGTCTGTTCGAGCAGCTCGAGATCGCTGCCGACAGCTGTGAGCGCCTCGATGAGGTGGTCTATTACGGCGGTCCCGTCCACAAGGACCGCGGCTTCATCCTGCATCGCGGCAAGGCCAGCGAGTGGGATTCCAGCCTGCAGGTCACCGACGAGCTGGCGCTGACCACCTCGTTGGACATCCTGAAGGCGATAGCCGGCAACGAAGGCCCTGATGACTTCATGGTCTGCCTCGGCTGCGCTGGCTGGGAGCCGGACCAGCTCACCAACGAGCTGAAGGAAAACAGCTGGCTGATCGTCGAAGGCGACAGCGGCATCCTCTTCGATGCCGACAGCGAGTCCCGTCTCGAAGCGGCTGCCAGCAAGCTGGGCGTCGACATGAATCTGATGTCGCGGGAGATCGGGCATGGCTGAGCGGCAAGTCAGCCGTACGGCGCTGGCGTTCGACTTCGGCACGCGCCGCATCGGTGTCGCGGTGGGCACCGAGATGCTCGGCACCGCGACGCCCCTGGTGCCGCTGCATGTGCGGGACGGCATTCCGGACTGGAATGTCGTCAATCGCCTGATCGAGGAATGGCAGCCCGACCTGTTCGTGGTCGGCCTGCCCCTCGAGCTGGACGGCAGCGAGACACTGATGTGCAGCCGAGCCCGCAAGTTCGGCAAGCGCCTGTATGGCCGCTACGGCAAGCCGCTGGAAATGTGGGATGAGCGCGGCTCCACCAAGGCGGCCAAGGGCTTGGCGCGCGAGCGCGGCCACCGCGGCAATTATCGCGATGATGGCGTGGACGGCCTCGCCGCTCAGCTGATTCTCGAGAGCTGGTTTGCAAGCCAGCGAGGCGAGGGCGACCTTGTCGGTTACTGAATACTCCACCCGCTTCCTTTCCGGAAGCGGGTTTTTTTTGTCTGTTTGCCGCCATCCGGCAGGGAAGATAGGAAGCGATATCCATGCAAGAGTCTGAGATGCACGAAGAACATGAGGCACTGCCAGAGGTCGAGGCACTGCTCGAGGCCATGACCGAGGAGCTCGAATTGCTGTTCGAGCGCCGTGAACTCGATCGTGAACGTCTGATTCCGGTCGGCATTCATACCGGCGGTGTCTGGGTCGCCCAGGCATTGCGTGAGCGGCTGGGGCTGGGAGAGCCCCTCGCGACACTGGATATCGGTTTCTGGCGCGACGACTTCGGCCACAAGGGCCTGCCGGATGGCGGCCAGGGGTCACAGCTGCCGGATATCGAGAACCGCGATCTGCTGCTGGTAGACGACGTGCTGATGAGCGGACGTACCGTGCGCGCGGCGCTCAATGAGCTGTTCGACTATGGCCGTCCGCGCCGCGTGCTGCTGGCCTGCCTGGTAGAGCTGCCGGGGCGTGAGCTGCCGGTGCAGCCGGACGCCCTGGGCGCCAACCTGGCGCTGGCGCCCGGCAAGCGCATCAAGCTGGAAGGCCCCGACAACCTGCGCCTGACACTGGTCGATACCGGAGAGGTGACAGCATGAACCTGTTTGATCTCTCGCAGGCCAGCGCGGACGTGCGGGCTGCCTCGCCGGCACAGGTCCAGCTGGATGAGCAGGGCCGGCTGCGTCACTTTCTAGATATCGAAGGCCTGCCGCGCAGCGTGCTGACCGAAATTCTCGACACCGCCGATCACTTCCGTGGCATCGGTGATGCCGAGGTCAAGAAGGTGCCGTTGCTGCGCGGGCGCACGGTGGCCAATCTGTTCTTCGAGAACTCGACCCGCACGCGTGCCACCTTCGAGCTGGCTGCCAAGCGTCTGTCGGCGGATGTGCTCAATCTGGACATCAAGACCTCGTCGGCCGCCAAGGGCGAGTCGCTGATGGATACCCTGGTAAATCTCGAGGCCATGCAGGCGGATGCCTTCGTGGTGCGTCATGGCGACTCCGGTGCGGCGCACTTCATCGCCAGCCAGATCACGCCGCATGTGGCGATCATCAATGCCGGCGACGGTCGTCATGCGCACCCGACCCAGGCGATGCTCGACATGCTGACCATCCGCCGCCACAAGGGTGAGTTCGCCAATCTGCGCGTCGCGATCGTCGGAGACATCCTGCATTCACGCGTCGCTCGCTCGCAGATTCAGGCGCTAAATACGCTGGGCGCAGCGGAGGTGCGGGTGGTCGCGCCGCAGACGCTGCTGCCCATCGGGATCGAGACGCTGGGCTGTCAGGTCTTCACTGAGCTGGCAGCAGGGCTGAAGGATGTTGATGTCGTCATCATGCTGCGCCTGCAGAAGGAGCGCATGGATGGCGCACTGCTGCCCTCGGAATCGGAATACTACCGCCGCTATGGCCTGACCCGCGAAAGCCTGGCACACGCGCACCCTGACGCCGTGGTGATGCATCCGGGGCCGATCAACCGGGGTGTCGAGATCGAATCCGCCGTCGCGGATGGCCCGCGTTCGCTGATACTCGATCAGGTCACCAACGGCATCGCGGTGCGCATGGCGGTGCTGTCGATGGCGGTCTCCGGACAGATGAAGGCGCGCGCCGAGCGCAGGGGTGAACGTTCACGAGGAGCTGGCGCATGAAACGCAGCCTGATCAATGCACGGGTGATCGACCCGACCAATGGCCGCGATGGCCAGTACGACCTGCACCTCGACGGCGGTCGCCTGATCGCGATCGGCGAAGCGCCGGCGGATTTCAGCGCCGAGCAGCGCGATGATATGGCGGGCAAGCTGGTCACGCCGGCCTTCATCGATCTTGGCGCGCACCTGCGCGACCCGGGTCCGCGCTACAAGGGCAGTCTGGTCAGTGAGTCGGCTGCCGCACTGGCGGGTGGCTACGCGACCATCCTGCCGCGCCCCGACACCAGCCCGGTGCTCGACAGCGCCTCGCATATTCGCACGCTGCTGGACCGCGCGCGTGATGTGGCGGGGGTGCGTCTTGCGCCGCTGGGGGCACTGACGCAGGGGCTGGAAGGTGATCTGCTCGCCAATATGGCCGCGCTCAAGTCTGCAGGCTGCGTGGCACTGACCAACCTGCGCCAGCCAATACGCGATCTCGGCGTACTGCGCCGTTGTCTGGAGTACGCGCGGACCTTTGATATCACCGTCGTGTTCCAGGCCCAGGAGGCCGCCTTGGCCGGGCAGGGCTGCGCCCATGAGGGCGCCATTGCCTCGCGTCTCGGATTGGCCGGCATTCCGGAATCTGCCGAGACGGTCGCCCTGACCCAGTGGCTGCTGTTGATCGAGCAGACCGGTGTACGGGCGCATGTGTCGCTGCTCTCCAGTGCACGGGCCGTCGAACTGGTACGTGATGCCAAGGCCAGAGGGCTGGATATCAGCGCGGATGTGTCGATGGCGCAACTGCACTGGACCGATGAGCAGCTGGAAGGCTTCAACGCCAATTTCCATCTGGAGCCGCCACTGCGCAGCGCGGTAGACCGTGATGCGCTGCGTGCCGGTGTGGTCGATGGCACCATCGACGCCATCGTCAGTGACCATCTGCCCCATGAAGCCGCTGCCAAGAGCGCGCCCTTCGCAGTATCCGAGCCCGGCATGACCAGTCTGGAAACCATGCTGCCGCTGGGGCTGGCGCTGGTGAAGGCCGAGCTTCTGAGCCTGCCTCGCCTGATCGAGACATTGACGTTCAGTGCCAGACGCTTCGGACTCAAGGGCGGCATGCTGGAAGTGGGCGAATACTGTGATCTGGCGGTGATCGATATGGAACAGGAATGGCGTGTCTCAAGCGAGACGCTGGTCAGTGCCGGCCATAACACCCCGCTGCTTGGCATGCTGTTGAAGGGCCGCGTTGAGGAAGTGCTGCTGGGCGATACCTGCTACGTCTAAGCGGTGTTTCACGTGGAACATGCTGCTTGAGATATTCAGCGCAGGCGCGCCAACATACTGATAACTGAGTGGTTTTTTGATGGCGTGTTGTGTAGGGATTGGCTGTTTTATCGTAAAGCAGCCAATCTCTTTATCAGCCTATGCATGCCGCAGAGTCGCATTACTGGGCAGCGCTTATTGTTGCCGGTTGATGTTTCACGTGGAACATCTGCCGTAGCGCCATAACTCATCTGTAGCAATAGCGGCATGGCGGCTGGTCAGCAGGCTGATCTGGCACGCAGGAAAAGAGATTTGAACAACAAGGAGAGAAAACCATGCCGATGATTCGTGCAGAATTTCTGACGGGCAAGACACAGGAACAGAAGCGGGAGCTGGTGGAGGCGTTGACGCGCGAGACGGCTCGCGTATTGGGCGTGCGTGAGCAGTCCGTCTGGGTGGTGCTGCAGGAAGTGGAGCCGGAAAACTGGGCCGTCGCTGGCACGCCATTGTCAGAGCGCTGAGAGAAGAAGTTTCAACTGGGGGCTTGTTCTCAACTATCTGATTCAGAGGGTGTTTTTACGAGGAATTGAGATGTTCCACGTGAAACACGCCCTTGGTCTTGGCCCGGCATTGCCAGTATTTGGAAAACCGGCTGAGGCATGACAGAGGCATGACAGAGGGGAGTGGGACGCAAGGCACGGGACGAGCAACGCGCCTGGTAATCCGGTACAAAAAAACGCCGCAGCCATTTCTGGCTGCGGCGTTTTCATTTGCCTGCCCTCTGCTCCACGGCCATGAAGCAGAGCACGGACTCAGTTCTCGAAATCAGCTTCCGAGTAGAGGGTCCGGATACGCAGGGTATGGTCGACGGTCTTGAGGGCTTCGAGCGCTTTCTTGCCGTAGGCCTTGTCGACATCGATGACCACATAGCCGACCGTGTTGTTGGTCTGCAGGTACTGGCCAGAGATGTTGATGCCTTCCTCGGACAGCACCTGGTTGATGCGTGACAGCACGCCCGGGACGTTGTCGTGGATATGCAGCAGACGGTGCTTTTCCGGGTGCGCCGGCAGGGCGACTTCCGGGAAGTTGACCGAGCCGATGGTGGTACCGTTGTCGGAGTAGGTCACCAGCTTCTCGGCGACTTCGACACCGATGTTTTCCTGGGCTTCCATGGTGGAGCCACCGACGTGCGGCGTCAGGATGACATTGTCGAACTCGCGCAGCGGAGACACGAACTCTTCGCCGTTGCCTTTCGGCTCTACCGGGAAGACGTCAATGGCGGCGCCCAGCAGCTTGCCGCTGGAGAGGGCTTCGGCCAGGTCTTCGATGACGACGGTGGTGCCGCGTGCCGCATTGATGAAGACGCTGTTCTGCTTCATCAGCGCGAACTGCTGCTTGCCCATCATCCACTTGGTTGAGGGGATTTCCGGCACATGCAGGGTGACGATGTCAGCGCGCGCCAGCAGCTCTTCCAGGCTTGCCACCTGACGGGCATTGCCCATGCCGAGCTTGGTGACGGCATCGTAGTAGATGACGTCCAGGCCCAGGGATTCGCTGAGCACGGACAGCTGGGAACCGATGCTGCCGTAGCCCACGATGCCCAGCGTCTTGCCGCGGACTTCATGGCTGTTCTTGGCGGATTTCATCCACTGGCCACGATGTGCCTTGGCGCTCTTCTCCGGCACGCCGCGCATCAGCATGATGGCTTCGGCCAGTACCAGCTCGGCGACCGAGCGAGTGTTGGAGTAGGGCGCGTTGAACACGGGGATACCGCGCTTCAGTGCGGCTTCCAGGTCGACCTGGTTGGTGCCGATGCAGAAGCAGCCGATGGCGGTGAGCTTCTCGGCAGCGGAGATCACGCGCTCGTTGAGCTGAGTGCGGGAACGAATGCCGATGAAGTGCACATCGCGGATCTTCTCGATCAGTTCTTCCTCGGCCAGCGAGGTCTGAAGCAGTTCGATGTTGGTGTAACCCGCGTTGAGGAAATTATCCACGGCGGATTGGTGGACACCCTCGAGCAATAGAATCTTGATCTTGCTCTTGTCCAGGGACGTCTTGGCCATTGTCGGATCAACCCTCTCGCCGGTCATGCCGGCGTTTCTGTTCGTTTGGTCTTTTTCATGACCTGCTGGCGTGTCACACCTCAAGAAAATGCCAGAGAAACAGCGGGGCGTGCTGTCAACAGGGGAGCAAAGAATATCACAGCCGACGGGGCCTCCGGATGAAATGTCCGCGTGCCGGGCATGAAAAATTCACAGCACAGCCGTTTGATGTGACTCTTCCTCCGTGCGCAGGGGGTGGGCAGCGTCGTGAAGCCCTTCGGGTTATACTGGCGCTCCACACAGAGACACCGGGCCCGCCCGGTCGGATGAGCGAGAGCACCCATGGCCGAAAAGGAAGTGCCACAGGATTTCGCCGCCACCCTGGCCCGTCTTGAAGGGTTGGTGACGCGGCTCGAAGCTGGCGACATGTCGCTGGAAGCGTCACTGGGCGCTTTTGAAGAGGGCGTGAGCCTGGCGCGCGAGGCGCAGCAGCGGCTCGACAGCGCCGAGTTGCGCCTGCAGGCATTGGTGGAAGGCCCGGAGGGAGCGCTGACGCCCACGGCGTTTACGGCGCCCGATGCCGCAGGCAGCATGGCGGGTGAAGCGGACGAGGAGAAGGACTGGTGATGTCAGGTGGATTGAATACGCAAGTCACGCCGACTGCATCGCAGGCCAGCGAGCTGATCCGCTCTGGACAGGCGCGCAGTGAGGCCGTGCTTGAGGCGTTGTTGACTCCCGGCAGTGCGGCGGTGAGTGAGCGTCTCGAGGACGCCATGCGCTACAGCGTTCTGGGTGGCGGCAAGCGTCTGCGCCCCGTGCTGCTGTATGCGGTGGGTCGTGCCCTGGGCTGCGATGAGGAGGCCGCTGACCGCGCTGCGCTGGACGCGGCGGCAGCGGCGCTCGAATTGGTGCATGCCTATTCGCTGGTCCATGATGACCTGCCGGCCATGGACGATGACGACCTGCGGCGTGGCCGTCCCACCGTGCATCGCGCCTTCGATGAGGCGACCGCCATTCTCGCGGGCGATGCCCTGTTGACGCTCTCCTTCGAAGTGATGGCGACGACCGGCCATGTACGGACACCTGCCCTGGTGCGTACCTTGGCCGAGGCCTCCGGGCGGCGCGGCATGGTGGCCGGTCAGGCGCTGGATCTCGAGGCAGTCGGGCAGTTCCGCGAGGTAGAGGCGCTGTCACGCATGCATGCCTACAAGACCGGCGCGCTGATTCGCGCCGCGGTCCGTCTGGGCGGATTGGTGGCAGTCGACGAGCAGGATTCGCGTCTGGCTGCCCTGGAGCGCTACGCTTCGGCTATCGGCCTGGCCTTCCAGATCCAGGATGACATCCTGGACGTGACGGGCGACACCGCAACGCTTGGCAAGACGGCCGGTGCTGACGCTGCGCGCGACAAGCCGACCTACCCCTCGCTGCTTGGACTCGAAGGTGCTCAAGAGCGAGCAGGTCAGCTACTGCAAGAGGCCCTGGATGCCCTGGCACCGTTGGGAGAGGCCGCAGAGCCACTCGCGGTGCTGGCGCGCTACATGATCGAGCGAGACCACTGATTCCTGACGCCTATGAAGCTGTTTGACGAGATACCTCAGGCGCGCCCCGCGACGCCACTGCTCGATGCGGTCGAGACACCTCAAGCGCTGCGCGCCATGAGCGCGGCACAGCTGCGCCAATTGGCTGACGAACTGCGCGCCTACCTGCTTTACAGCGTCGGCTGTACCGGCGGGCACTTCGGTGCCGGGCTCGGTGTGGTCGAGCTGACCGTGGCCCTCCATCATGCGCTGGAAACGCCCCATGACCGTCTGGTGTGGGACGTGGGTCATCAGGCCTATCCGCACAAGATTCTGACCGGCCGTCGTGAAGCCATGTACAGCATGCGCCAGTACAACGGCCTGTCTGCCTTCCCCAAGCGTGCCGAGAGCGAGTTCGACACCTTCGGGGTGGGCCATTCCAGCACCTCGATCAGTGCGGCGCTGGGCATGGCGCTCGGCGCCCGCACGGCGGGTGAGTCACGGCGCGCCTGTGCGGTGATCGGCGATGGTGCCCTGACGGCTGGCATGGCGTTCGAGGCACTGGCGCATGCCGGGCACGTGAAGGCCAATATGCTGGTCGTGCTCAACGACAACGAGATGTCGATCTCCGAGAACGTCGGCGGCCTGGCAAGCTATCTGGCACGTATTCTGGCCAGCAAGCCGTATACCCAGATGCGCGCCAACGGCAAGCGACTGCTGTCGCCCTTGCCGGGTGCGCTGGAGCTTGCCAAGCGTACCGAAGAGCACATGAAGGGCTTCATCAGCCCGGCGACGCTGTTCGAGGAGATGGGCTTCAACTACATCGGCCCCATCGACGGCCATGACCTGCCGGCGCTGGTGCAGACATTGCGCAACATGCGTGATCTGGATGGCCCGCAGTTCCTGCATGTGGTGACGCGCAAGGGCAAGGGCTTCCTGCCGGCGGAGCGTGACCCGATCGGCTATCACGCCATCACCAAGCTCGAGAAGGCCGCGCCTCAGGCAGCCGAGCAGGCGCCTGCCGTCACCGACGCGCCGGCTCCCAAGCCGCAGAAATACTGCAGCGTCTTCGGCAACTGGCTGTGTGATGCCGCTAGCGCTGATGCGCGCGTCATCGGCATCACGCCGGCCATGCGGGAAGGCTCGGATCTGGTGCGTTTCTCGAAGGAATATCCTGATCGCTACTACGATGTCGCCATCGCGGAGCAGCACGCGGTGACAGTGGCAGCGGGCATGGCCTGTGAGGGCATGAAGCCGGTGGTGGCGATCTATTCCACCTTCCTGCAGCGTGGCTATGATCAGCTGATCCACGATGTCGCGGTGCAGAAACTGGACGTGACCTTTGCCATCGACCGTGCCGGTCTGGTCGGCGAGGACGGCCCGACGCATCACGGCAGCCTGGACATGTCGTTCCTGCGCTGCGTGCCGGAGCTGGTGCTGATGGCGCCGGCCGATGAAGCCGAGTGCCGTGGCATGCTGAGCGCGGCACTGGCCCACCCCGGGCCGGCCGCGGTGCGCTATCCACGCGGTACCGGGCCGGGGGTGGCCACCGATGCCGACCTGACGCCAATGGCGATCGGCCAGGGGGAATACCGTCGTCGTATCAGTGGCAGCCCCGAGGTGCGTGTCGCCATCGTCGCCGTGGGCAGCATGAACACGCCGGTGGCCGAGGTCGCCGAGGCGCTGGACGCGACCCACTTCAATCTGCGCTCCATCAAGCCGCTGGACCGTGAGGCATTGCTCGAGATCGCCGCGGAGCACGACCTGGTCGTGACCGTCGAAGAGAATGCCATCGCGGGTGGCGCGGGAGCCGGCGTGGCCGAGCTCTACCTGAACGCGGGACTGACTCAGCCCATGTTGCTGCTGGGGCTGCCGGATGGCTTCGTCGAGCATGGCAAGCCGGTCGAGCTGCTGCGTGATTGCGGTCTGGATACCGCCGGCATCCGCGCCAGTATCGAGGCTCGCCTCGGCAGCTGATCCTGGTGACATGCAATACCGAAACGCCTGTGGATGACTCGAGAGTTCGAGTTGTCCACAGGCGTCTTTCGTTGCGTGACTGCCTGCGGCGAGACGGCGAATGATGCATGGAAACTCCGCGACTTCCCGCCCATGCTGGATGACCATCAAGCCCTCTGCTCAAGCAGCCAGGGCTTGGCTGGCGCGAAAGCCGTCACCTGCGCCAGTCACCACCGCAACGCCACGGAGTGCGCCCGACCATGTTGACTCTCTACAGCTACCCGAATTCCCGCTCGCTGCGGGTCGCCTGGACGCTCGAGGAACTGGGGCTCGATTACCGGATTCATAGTCTGGATCTGAAGGCCGGTGAGGGGCACAGCCCTGAATACCTGGCCATTCATCCCGATGGCAAGGCGCCAGCCCTGGTGGATGGTGAGCTGGCCCTGTTCGAGTCCAATGCCATCTGTCGCTACCTGGCGGCGCGAGAAGGGCGCCTGCTGCCACAATCGCTGGCCGGGCAGGCCCAGATGGATCAATGGCTCAGTTTCCTGACCACCGAGCTTGAGCAGCCGCTGTGGACATTGGCCAAGCACACCTTCGCGCTGCCGGAGGACCAGCGCTGTGATGCCATCAAGCAGACAGCCCAATGGGAATTCCAGCGTGCTCTCAAGGCACTTCAGCGCCGCTTCGATGGTCAGGGCTGGCTGGTGGCCGATGAATTCAGTGTCGCCGATATCTTCCTCGCCCAGACCCTCAGCTGGGCGCAGATGGCCGGGCAACCTCTGCCTACCGTGCTTGAGCAATGGGGCGAAGAGGTGCGGGCGCGTCCTGCCTGCGAGCGGGCCCGCCAGCGCGAGCAACAGGCCGCCGAAGAGCGTCAGCAACACTGAGCCTTGTTGCCGGAACCGTCATCGAACGCCGCCACAGGCCAAGCTGACGGGCTGATCTGGCCTGCATGTACTGCATGTACTGCAATGACGTCATGAAAGCGCGCTGAGAGCGCGCACACGCCACGAGGCGCCATCCTGATATCAGGGTGGCGCCTTTTGCGTTTCTGGGCCTCAGAGACGCTTGCAGGGCGCCTGACGAGGTTGAGAGGTCACCTTGCTCGTTCAGCGGCGTCAATCGTCTGGGGCGTCAATCGTCTAGGGCGCGCCCCAGGCTGTCTGGTGGCGGGCTGACTCAGGTCGGCTCGGGACAGGGCGGCGCGAGGCAGGCCATCGATCGAGGGCGGGTTTCAGGCATCCGGTGGTGAATGATGCGCTGTTGAATCTTTTGCGTATCCATTCATGATTCGGTAATTGGTTGTTTTCGTCATGGTGGTCAAGTGTTGATCGTGATGAGGTCGAGGGCAGCACTCATGCGATGTGAGTGGCTACATATCCGATGGAAATCATGGGGTTGAGAGGTTTATTAGATTTTCATGACATGATATTGATCGAATCAAGAGCGATGATCGCATCTTGCCTATTTTGCGCATCATTAAGTGATTCGATATATGGTTTATTGCGGATCTTTTTGATAGAATGTTGATGAAAACCTCAATGGGAATAACAACTTATGTGGATCTGGCAGCAGCCTGACTGGCCACGGGGGCGGTTGGAGGTCATGCCCTTGATGGGGCAGTTGGCGGCGACCCAGGCGGTGATGTCGCCACTGGTCGCTCAGGGACAGAATCTCTATCCCCGACAACGCCTGCGTCTCGAGGCGACGCTCCTCAGCGAAGAGATGGAAGCCAGTGCCCAGCTGTCCGGCGTGGTGCTCGGGCGGGCGGCGTTGCGTGATGCGCTGTATCAGGCGCTGGGGCTGGAGTCCGGCCATCAGGAGTCACCGCGCGGGCCGGCACCTGGCGTCGACGTCTTCGTGGATGTGACGCTGGAAGTCGTGCGCACGGCATTTCAGCCGCTGACCCGCCAACAGGTGCTCGAGTGGCATCGGCGTCTGGGGCCTTTCCTGCCGCGCAGCAGTGGTCAGCCACTCGGTGCATGGCGCGAGGCGCGCTACGAAGCAGTCAGCGGTCGTTATGGCCTCAAGCGCTTGCGCTATCGCGCCCCGGCGGAGAACTCCGATGCGCTGGACCGGGAGCTGGATGTCTTCTGGCAGCGTCTGGCGACGGAAGAACCGGATGTGGATAACTCAGGGGTGTTGAATGCCCTGCAGCTGCATGCGCACTGGCAGGCGCTCGCACCGCTGGCCTTGGGCAACGGCTTGATCGGGCGCTTGCTGCTGATGCGCTGGCTGACACGAATCGATGCCCTGGCCGCGTTGCAGCAGCAAGGCGAGTTTGTCGGCAAGGCCGCCGAGCGCTGGGAGCCGGAAGCGCTGGAGCAACTCTGCTGGCGCCGCCAGGCGCTGTTCTCGGTGGTGCTCGAGCATCAGGATGAATTGCGCGAGCTGGAGCAGCGTTATCTCGGCAAGCCCCAGACCTCGGCCAGCGGCCATCAGCTGCCGCCGCAGCTGGACCGCGCGCTCAATGGTGAGGGGGAGGATGCAGCGCCCGGTGACATGAATGTCTGGGCCGAGTGGTGGCTTTTGCGTCTGCGCGACGCCGGTCGTCGGACGGCCTTCCATTACCAGCGCGTCCAGCGTGCCGAGCGACTGTGGCTTGAGCACGCGCGTACGCCGTTGAATGCCCGCCAGCGCGAGCTGGTACTGACATTGTTGGAGCGAGATGACGAAGAGGGCGTGGGGCGCGCCGAATACCGCGCCCTGGTCGATACCTCCGACCCTACCGCCGCCCGCGATCTCGCCGACCTGACCGCCAAGCAGGTACTGGAAAGTTACGGTGTCGGGCGTGGCACCCGGTATCGCTTGCCGGTCTTCGCCCCTCAGGGAGATAGCCCTGTGAGAGACGAGCCCTGAAGCGTCAAAAAAATCGCGAAAAAAAGCGGGAAGGGTCATGACGACCCTTCCCGCTTTTTTGAGGTGGCTTGCCTGTGTTCTCAGTGCCGTGCTCTCAGTGCCGTGTTCTCAAGCCGGTGTGCTCAAGAGCGCCGGCCAGCGTGGCGGCCCCGATCACGTCATACGGAATACGGCAGCACTGCGGTATAGATGGCGAAGAAGTGGCAGGTACTGCCGCCAAGCACGAACAGGTGCCAGATGGCGTGGTGATAGCGCAGGCGCGTCATCAGAAAGAAGATCACGCCCAGGGTATAGGTGATGCCACCGGCGACCAGCAGGATGAGCCCCGTCTCGGAGAGCTTCTCGACCAGCATCGGCGAGGCGAACACGATCAACCAGCCCATCAGCAGATAGACGCTCACGCGCAGGGCGCTGAAGCGTTCAGGCCAGCGCAGCTTGAGGAAGATGCCGCCCAGCGCGAGCGACCAGATGATGGCGAACAGCGTCCAGCCGGTCGGGCCGCGAAGATTGACCAGCAGGAAGGGCGTATAGGTGCCGGCGATCAGTAGATAGATGGCGCAGTGATCCAGCAGCTGGAAGGCATGTTTCAGGCGTGGATGACGAATACCGTGATAGAGCGTCGAGGCCGCATACAGCACCACCAGGGTCAGGCCGTAGAGGCTGACGCTGACGATCTTCCAGGGGTCGACTTCGGCGGCGAGGCTGGTCATCACGATCAGCACGATCATGCCGACGAGGCCCATGACGGCGCCGATGCCGTGGCTGGCGCTGTGCAGCCATTCCTCCAGCCGGGTATAGAGAGCAGGCGTCGCGGAGGTGTCGCGTTTATCTGCGTCATCGGCAGGCGATGCGCTGGAAGAGGGTGATGCCTGAGGAGGTGTCGAGGCGGGCCGTGTTGACGCAGGCTGTGATGACTGAGGTTGCGATGAAGAAGGCTGTGATGATGCAGCCGTTGAGTCTTTGCGCATGGCGATGTCTCCGGCGCGGGTTCGACTCCAGCCTACTCCCTGGCGGGTGACGTCGTCATGTCACGCTCGCTGCGCTAGCCAGTCAATCTGCATATAAAGGAAGGAGGAGCCAGTCAGGCTCCCCCTTTGCGCGGCTACTCGCTGCGCTCGATATCCACGTCGCTTGCCTGGGTGAAATCATCCAGTGCCATCATGTGGCCCAGCTTGCCCGCCTTGGTCGAGAGATAGTGCTCGTTGTGCGGATTCAGGCCGGTGGTGATCGGCTGGCGCTCACTGATGGTGACACCATCACGGGTCAGGGCATCGACCTTGCGCGGGTTGTTGGTCATCAGCTTGAGAGTGCTGACGCCGAGATGCTCCAGCATCGGCACACAGATATCGTAGCGGCGCATGTCAGCCCCGAAGCCGAGGCGCTCATTGGCTTCGACGGTATCGGCACCGCCATCCTGCAGCTCATAGGCGCGAATCTTGTTGAGCAGACCGATGCCGCGGCCTTCCTGACGCAGATAGAGCAGCACGCCGCGACCTTCGGCGGCAATGCGCTTGAGCGCTTCCTGCAGCTGATAGCCGCAGTCACAGCGCATCGAGAAGAGGGCGTCGCCGGTCAGGCACTCGGAATGCACGCGGCCCAGCACCGGCGCGCCGTCATCGATGTCGCCCAGGGTCAGGGCGATGTGGTCCTTGCCGGTGGTCTCATCCTCGAAACCGTGCATGGTGAAGGTCGCCCAGGGCGTTGGCAGCCGCGAGGCGGCGATGAATCGAATGGTCACTGTTCACCTCGAACGCCCGGACAATCGCCGGGCTGAAAAAGCGCGGGCATGCGGTGGTCCGGCAATGTCTCGATGAGTCGCTCGAGATACCGGCGGCCAGCATGCAGTCATGTGGCGAGTTTACCAGCCTGTGGCCGATGACTCATCGCTCTGTATGGAAAAGCGTTGTTGCCGCCACCACCACAATGGTCGGATGACGCCAGCAAAGGAACTATAAAGGCGGGGCGATTTGCCAATGCATTTGTTGCATCACCACGATGGGCGGGATTTTTCTCAGGCTCTGATAGAATGCCGAGACATTCCCCGAGCTGATGTGTGATTCCGATGACCTTGAAGAATGATCGCTTCCTGCGCGCGCTGGCCCGTCAGCCGGTCGACCGTACTCCCGTCTGGATGATGCGCCAGGCTGGCCGCTATCTGCCGGAATATCGCGAAGTCCGCGGTCAGGCCGGTGGCTTCATGGACCTGTGCATGGACACCGCGCGTGCCTGCGAGGTGACGCTGCAGCCGCTGGAACGCTTCCCGCTGGATGCCGCCATCCTGTTCTCCGACATCCTGACCATCCCGGATGCCATGGGACTGGGCCTTTACTTCGAGACTGGCGAAGGCCCGAAATTCCGCAAGACAGTGCGGACTGCCGAGGAAATCGCGGCGCTGAGCGTGCCGAATGTCGAGCGTGATCTCGATTACGTCATGCGTGCCGTGTCCACCATCCGCCGTGAGCTGAACGGCCGCGTGCCGCTGATCGGTTTCTCCGGCAGCCCGTGGACACTGGCCACTTATATGGTCGAGGGCGGTTCCAGCAAGGACTTCCGTCACGTGAAAGGCCTGATGTATTCCAATCCGGAAGCCATGCATCAGTTGCTCGACACCCTGGCGCAGGCCGTTACCGACTACCTGAACGCCCAGATTGCCGCGGGTGCTCAGGCGGTGCAGATCTTCGATACCTGGGGCGGCACCCTGTCCACGCCGGCCTATCTCGAGTTCTCGCTGCGCTACATGGAGCAGATCGTCGCTGGCCTCAAGCCGGACAGCGAAGGCAACCGTGTACCGGTGATCCTGTTCACCAAGAATGGTGGCCAGTGGCTCGAGCACATCGCTGCCACCGGCTGTGATGCCGTCGGCCTCGACTGGACCACCGAGATGTCCAATGCGCGTGAGCGTGTCGGCCATCGTGTGGCCCTGCAGGGCAACCTGGACCCGAATGCGCTGTTCGGCACGCCGGCCGCCATTCGTGCCGAAGTCGGGCGTATCCTCGACAGCTACGGCCAGGGCCCGGGCCACATCTTCAACCTCGGTCACGGCATCAGCCAGTTCACCGACCCGGGCAACGTCAATGCCCTGATGGACGCGCTGCACGAGCTGAGCCCGGCCTACCATCAGGATGACGCCGCCAATACGACACCGGTCGCCCGCGGCTGATGGGAGAGCCCTTCATGGCCTTCTCTGTTGCCACCCCTGTTGCTGCCTATAGAAGGTGGCAAGCAGCAGGGCAGCAAGCAGAAGGGCGCCGGGCAGCGCGCCCGGCGCCATGGCAGGCCGGGCATGGCAATGGCCGCAAAGCGGGGTTGTCAGCATGACGCCGGTCGAGCAGCGTCTCATCCCGCGCCGCGGTTGGGCATTCGTGGCGCTGCTATGCCTGTTGCTGATCCTGTTCGGCACGCTCTCCCCGGGCGTGCCGCATCCGGAGCAGTCCTTTCCCTGGGACAAGCTGCAGCATTTCTCCGCCTTCGCGTTGCTGGCGCTGACCACACGTCTGGCGGGCTTGACCAGCCTGATCATCCTGCCGCTCCTGCTGCTGCTGGGCGTCGCCATCGAATGTCTGCAGCTGGCGATTCCCTATCGCGGCGCAGAGGTGCTGGATGCACTGGCGGACCTCGCCGGCATCCTCATCGGGCTGGGAGTGTTTCAGTGCGTCCGACTGATTCTGCATCTGGTCCGCCTCGGGCCGGCCTCTCGCTGAGCCTCTCCTCCGGGCCGCGTGTCATCGATACGCGGCCTGTCTGAAATTGTCATGCATCAACACTTTCCACTCCGGCCGTCTTTGGCTATGGTGCAGCGCCTGCGCCATGTTGGCGCTTGCCCGGCATGTCGCGTATCACGACATCACGCCGCATGGTCGTCATGCGGGCCGTGAACTGCCGGCCTGACGCTGGCGCAGTGCTGATTGGCGCAATTTCCGATGGCCATCGTGCCGTCTCTATCCATACCTTGATATCCCGTCTGTGATATCCAATGCGAGGGTCCCCCATGACCGAACGTCTCGATGGCTCCTGGTTTACCGAAATCTTCGATCGCCACGGCAGCGCCTTCTCGCTCAAGGTCAGCCACAAGCTGCATGACGAGCAGACTCCTTATCAGCACCTCGAAGTCTATGCCACCGAGACCTACGGCAACCTGATGGTGCTGGACGGCTGCGTGATGCTGACTGACCGTGACAACTTCCTCTATCACGAGATGATGTCGCACCCGGCGCTGTTCGCTCATGCAGACCCCAAGCGTGTCGTCATCATCGGCGGTGGCGATTGCGGCACCCTGCGTGAGGTGCTCAAGCACCCGGGCGTGGAGAAGGTCACCCAGATCGATATCGATCCGGCGGTCACGCGTGCCTCCGAGCAATTCTTCCCGGCGCTGGTCGAGTCCAATGACGACCCGCGCGCCGAGCTGCTGTTCGAGGATGGCGTCAAGTGGGTCGACAACTGCCCGGACGAGAGCATCGATGTGCTGATCGTCGATTCCACCGACCCGGTCGGCCCGGCGGAAGGTCTGTTCAAGACCGACTTCCTCAAGCGCTGCCATCGTATCCTCAAGCAGGGCGGCCTGATGGTGCAGCAGAGCGAGTCTCCGCTCTATCACACCGATTCCATCATCAAGGACCTGCGCAACGACATGGGCGAAGCGGGCTTTGATAGCGTCGCGACCCTGCCGTTCCCGCAGCCGGTGTATCCGTCCGGCTGGTGGAGCTGCACCCTGGCGGGCAAGGGCTGTGACGTGAAGTCCTTCCGCGAGGAAGATGCCGCTGCCGCCACCTTCGCGCGTGACTTCTATACCGTCGAAGGCCATCGCGCCGCCCTGGTGCTGCCGCCCTTCATGCAGCGCCTGCTGGAGAAGTGATCCGCATGCACCTTGCGGTGGCAAGCAAGCCCCATCAGGCACGAAAACGTGCCTGATGGGATGAACAAGCGTTGAGTCAGTCAGACCGAGACATTGGTCGCAATCTGCCACTCGCGCCACATCGCTGCACCGCCAACGGCCGTTTCGCAATGAAACGGCCGTTTTTATTTTGCACCGATATGAGGCGAACTGGTCTCGCCATGAGCCTAACTGCGCGGCAATCGCGCGGAATGATCCGCCGCCCACCCCGAGGCTTTGGCCTATAACACTGGGTTTTAGCGCTTTTTTCAGCGTTGAACGCAGCGGATCACGCGATAGGCGGAAATTGGAACGCGGCTTGCTATTGTCGATAGGTGCCATGCAATGCATTGCACCACTTCTGACTCGAGGCTGATCGAGCGGACTCCAGACTTTCGCGAGGGAATCACGATGCATAACAACAAGAAGCCACTGCTGATCGCTAGCGCCGCTGTCCTGGCCGCCTCCATGGCGACAGGCGCCAGTGCCGCGACCCTGGATAGCGTCAAGGAAAAGGGCTTTGTCCAGTGTGGCGTCAGCACCGGCTTGCCGGGCTTCTCGGCACCGGATGACGCCGGTAACTGGCAGGGCCTCGATGTCGATGTCTGCCGCGGCGTCGCGGCAGCCGTGCTGGGCGATGCCAGCAAGGTGCGCTATGTACCGCTGACGGCCAAGGAGCGTTTCACCGCGCTGCAGTCCGGCGAGATTGATGTCCTGTCCCGCAATACCACCTGGACGGCGACCCGTGACACCTCACTGGGCCTCAACTTCGCTGGCGTGAACTATTACGACGGCCAGGGCTTCATGGTCAGCAAGGACCTGGGCGTCTCCAGTGCCAAGGAGCTGGACGGGGCAGCCGTCTGCATCCAGTCCGGCACTACCACCGAGCTCAACCTGGCGGACTACTTCCGCCTGAACGACATGTCCTTCGAGCCGGTCGTCTTCGATACCTCCGACCAGACCGTCAAGGGCTTCGAAGCCGGTCGTTGTGACGTCCTGACCTCCGACCAATCCCAGCTCTACGCGCTGCGTATCAAGCTCTCCGATCCGGCATCCGCGATGGTGCTGCCGGAAGTCATCTCCAAGGAACCGCTGGGCCCCGTCGTCCGTCAGGGCGATGACCAGTGGTTCAACATCGTCAAATGGACCCTGTTCGCGCAGATCAACGCCGAAGAGATGGGTCTGAGCTCCGACAACATCGAAGAGAAGAAGTCGGACACCAACCCGAACGTCGCGCGCCTGGTCGGTGCCGATGGCAACTACGGGGAAGCCATGGGGCTGCCGGCTGACTGGGCCTACCAGGTCATCAAGCAGGTCGGTAACTACGGCCAGATGTTCGAGCGCAACGTCGGTACCGGCTCCGCACTGGGTATCGAGCGCGGCTTGAACGCACTGTGGACCGATGGCGGCGTCCAGTACGCCCCGCCGGTTCGCTGATGCGCGGGCTCGCCCTGTACTGCGGGTGGGCCTTGCCCCTCATGACAGGCTGAGCAAGGACGCTGGCCAGGGGAAGTGAGCGTCTTGCTCCACTTCCTCTGGCCAGCGTCATGTGGGGTCCAGTTAATGAGCCCCAGCCTGTGAGGCCCAGCCTGTCCCTCGTGACCCATTCATCGAGTGCCGAGAGATAACTGATCTGCCGTTCGATAGGACGGCAGGCGGAAGTCGCATAGCTTTCCGGCGGAGATTGCCTGTATGACACAACCTGCTTCTCGCCCGCCGGCCACGGTCAAGCCGCCATTCTGGCGTGACCCGGCCAAGCGGGCACTGATCTTCCAGCTATTGATGCTGGCAGGCGTGTTCGGTGTGTTGGCGATCATCGTCAGCAATACCCTGACCAACCTCGAAAGCCGTGGCATCACCACCGGCTTTGCCTTTCTGGACAACACCGCAGGCTTTGGCATCCTGCAGAGCCTGATCGACTATTCCGAGCAATCCACCTATGGCGATACCTTCATCGTCGGCCTGCTCAATACCTTGTTGATATCCGCACTGGGTGTCATCGCCGCGACCGTGATCGGCTTCGTCATGGGGGTCGCGCGTCTGTCCCCCAACTGGCTGATCTCACGGCTGGCGGCGGTCTATATCGAAGTCTTCCGCAACATCCCGCTGCTGCTGCAGATATTCTTCTGGTATTTCGCCGTCCTGAGAACCCTGCCAAGTCCGCGTGGCTCGCTGTCGCTGGGCGAGGCGTTCTTCCTCAATGTGCGCGGTCTGTTCGTGCCGGCCCCCATCACCTCCAGCGGTTTCTCGGTGGTGATTGCCGTGTTCGTGCTGGCCGTCGTCGCCAGCGGCATCTTCAGCTACTGGAACCGCCAGCGTCAGGCCCGTACCGGACAGCGCCTGCCGGCGGGCTGGATCTCGCTCGGCCTGATCATCGTGGCGCCGCTGCTGGCCTACTTCGCGATGGGCATGCCGCTGAGCTGGGAGCTGCCGGAGCTCAAGGGCTTCAACTTCCGTGGCGGCATCACGGTCGTCCCCGAATTCCTCGCCCTGTGGGTCGCGTTGTCGGTCTATACCGCTGCCTTCATCGCCGAGATCGTGCGTTCCGGCATCGAAGCGGTACCGCACGGCCAGACCGAAGCGTCACGGGCGCTGTCGCTGTCCGGTGGCATGACACTGCGTCTGGTGGTGGTGCCGCAGGCGCTGCGCGTCATCATCCCGCCGCTGACCAGCCAGTACCTGAACCTGATCAAGAACTCGTCGCTGGCCACGGCCATCGGCTATCCCGATCTGGTCTCGGTCTTCGCGGGTACCACGCTCAACCAGACCGGTCAGGCCATCGAGGTGATCGCCATGACGATGCTGGTCTATCTGACCATCAGTCTGCTGGTCTCCATGTTCATGAACTGGTTCAACGCCCGCATGGCGTTGGTCGAGCGCTGAGGGTCTGCCCATGTCGATTGAAAAGACCCTGTCACGGGTCACCGAGAAGATGATCGATTCCCGTCCGGCGCCGAGCGACAGCATCGGCGCGGTGGCCTGGTTGCGCAGCAACCTGTTCGCCGGACCGATCAATACGCTGTTCACGCTGTTCGCGCTGTATCTGGTCTACCTGCTGGTGGTGCCCAGCCTGCAATGGGCGCTGATCGATGCCAGCTGGAGTGGCACCTCACGTGAGGACTGCACGGGAGAGGGCGCCTGCTGGGTGTTCATCAGTGCGCGTCTCGATCAGTTCATCTACGGCTTCTACCCGAGCGAGGAAACCTGGCGGGTCGATATCGTCTTCGCCGTCTTTGCGGCTCTGATCGCCTGGCTGGCGATTCCGAAGCTGCCGGCCAAGGGTTGGGTCGCCATCGTCAGCCTGGCGGTGTTCCCCTTCATTGCCTACTTCCTGCTGCATGGCGGCAGCTTCGGCCTCGAGATCGTCGGTACCCACGAGTGGGGCGGCCTGATGCTGACACTGGTGCTGGCGGTGGTGGGTATCGTGGCGGCACTGCCGCTGGGGATCCTGCTGGCACTGGGGCGTCGCTCCGAGATGCCGATCGTGAAGAGCATCTGTGTGGTGTTCATCGAGTTCTGGCGCGGCGTGCCGCTCATCACGGTGCTGTTCATGGCCTCGGTGATGCTGCCGCTGTTCGTGCCTGGCGAGGTCAACCTCGACAAGCTGGTGCGCGCGCTGATCGGCATCACCCTGTTCCAGAGTGCCTACATGGCGGAAGTGGTGCGTGGTGGCCTGCAGGCGATCCCGAAGGGACAGACCGAGGCCGGCATGGCGCTGGGGCTGGGCTACTGGCGCAACATGGGGCTGATCGTGCTGCCCCAGGCGCTCAAGCTGATGATTCCCGGCATCGTGAACACCTTCATCGCCCTGTTCAAGGACACCTCGCTGGTACTGATCATCGGGCTCTTCGATCTGCTCGCCATCGTGCAGGCCGGTCTCGCCGACCCCAAATGGCTGGGCTACTCCATCGAGGGCTACGCCTTCGTGGCGCTGGTCTTCTGGGTCTTCTGCTTCAGCATGTCGCGCTACAGCCAGTATCTCGAGCGCCTGCTGCATACCGGTCACAAGAAGCGCTGATCACGGCGCCAAGGAATCTTCATCATGACAACGACAACATCCGCCTCGCAGGGCAACACCGGCGCCGATGAGCGCCCCATGATCGAGCTCAAGGGCCTCAACAAGTGGTACGGCGACTTCCACGTGCTGCGCGACATCAACCTGAGCGTGCGCAAGGGCGAACGTATCGTCATCTGTGGCCCTTCGGGGTCCGGCAAGTCGACGATGATCCGCTGCATCAATCATCTCGAGGAGCATCAGGAAGGCGATATCGTGGTCAACGGCATGCCGCTGACCCAGGACATCAAGCAGATCGAGGCGATCCGTCGCAACGTCGGCATGGTGTTCCAGCACTTCAACCTGTTCCCGCATCTGACGGTGCTCGAGAACTGCTGTCTGGCGCCGATCTGGGTGCAGAAGCGGCCGCGCCGCGAGGCGGAAGCCGAAGCCATGAAGTACCTGGAGCGCGTGCGCATCGCCGATCAGGCTCACAAGTTCCCCGGTCAGCTGTCCGGCGGCCAGCAGCAGCGTGTCGCGATCGCGCGCTCGCTGTGTCTGAGCCCGGAAGTGATGCTGTTCGATGAGCCGACCTCGGCGCTGGACCCGGAGATGATCAAGGAAGTGCTGGATGTCATGGTCGAACTGGCCAATGAAGGCATGACCATGCTGTGCGTGACCCACGAGATGGGCTTCGCCAAGACCGTCGCCGACCGCGTCATCTTCATGGATCAGGGCCAGATCATCGAAGAGAACGCGCCGGAACCGTTCTTCAACAATCCGCAGTCCGAGCGGACCCAGCTGTTCCTCAGCCAGATTCTGGGGCATTGAGGCCACGGACTGATCGGATGCTGTAAGCCGAAAAAGAAAACGCCCCGCGTGATTTCCATCACGCGGGGCGTTTTCGTGTGTGAGCCGAAAGGTAGTCAGTGGGTGCTCACTATCAACTCATTCCTCTGAATAAAGAGGCTCGCCTAGAGGCTGGGCTCGGTGCGGCGTACTTCGCTGCTGTGGGTGTCTGGCAGCTCTTCATCGCTGCCCAGGCTTGGCTCCTGCGGCTTGGCCGCGGCCTTGGGCGATGCAGCGGCAGGTGTATCGGCAGATGTCGCCGTCGCCGCTGTGGCAGCGGGCGCTTCTTCGCCTTCGCGCGGCCAGGTGACGCTGCGCGGCTTGCCGACCCAGCTGTCGTCATTGTCGTGCACTGCAGGGCGGCGCGAGATGGAGCGGGTCACCAGCGCCGCGGCATCCAGGGTGTGATTGCCCCCGCGAATGCTCAGCAGGTGATGCGGCGCCATCAGCAACTCGAAGAGCAGGCGCGTCATCACGAAGGCCAGCAGGAAGCCACCGACACCTTGCGCCAGTATCGGCCACTGCGCGACCAGCGAATTGTCAGGCCCGATGGGCGTCAAGTGCTGCAGCGTCCAGCCGCTGGCAGCCGCCAGCAATCCCAGCTGCAACATCAGGTGAGCGGTGACCAGCACGCGCCGGGGCAGCGGGCGGCGCATCAGGAGCAGATTGCGCATCGAAACTTCTCCGAGAAAAGACCACAGGATGAGGGGAGCGGTGGCAGACGGGCAGGCGGCACCCCGCGTTGGGCGGATGTTAGCACGCACTTCGCCATCGACGTCATGTCCGGGAGTCGCGACGCCAGTGTCGGTTCCGGCAACGATGGAGGAGCGTTGCATGCGGCTTGCGGGGTAAAGGAAAGGCCGGGCATGCCGATACAGAGGGCGGCACGTACCGATGATGACGCCGGTACACCGCATGCCTGCATGCCTTGCCACCGAGGGGCAGACCGACGCGCTCTGCGCTGGCGCCCCCGGCCCCCTTCCCGATGGATTTGAACCAAGGAGTGGCGATGTTTGCCTCGTTACGTGCGCGCATCACGTTAGCCTGTGTGGCGATAGTGCTGGTGGCGCTGGTGGTCGTCAGCAGCCTGAATGCCTGGACCACGTTCCGCAATACGCATGCCGATGAGAGCGACTACCAGCAACAGTTGCTGAGATCGAACGCCGCCCAGCTGAGCCAGTGGTTCAGCGTGCATATCAACGCGGTGAGCGGCATCGCGGCCAGTAGCCTCGAGAACTTCCCCGATGCCGCCTTGACCCAGGCGATGAAGCAGGGCGACTTCAGCAAGACCTATGTCGGCTTCCCGGATGGTCGCTTCCGTTACTTCGATGGGCGCCCGGGGCGGGCGGGTTATGACCCACGCCAACGTGGCTGGTATCAGGCGGCGGTGGCGACCGGCAAGCCCGTCATCACGGCGCCCTATGTCGGTGCCACCAGTGGCGAACTGGAAATCAGCGTGGCGGCGCCGGTCTATCGCGGCTCACGGCTGGTCGCCGTGGTCAGTGGTGATCTGCCGCTGGCGTTCATCACCCGCACGGTTGCCGAACTCTCGCCGACGCCCAACAGCTTCGCCTTCCTGATCGATGATACCGGCACGCTGATCGCCCACCCGGATGATGCCCTGGTGCTCAAGCCGATGAGTGCACTCGCATCGGTGCTGACGCCCGAGACCCTGGCCAGCAGCAATCGCCTGGTGGCCGCTGGCCAGTCGGCACTGGTGGTCGATATCCAGCAGCGTAACTACCGCATGTTCAGTGCCGAGCTGGATTCGGCAGGGCTGGGCGACACCGGCTGGCGTCTGGCGCTGGCCCTGGATGTGGCCGACTCGGATGCACCGCTTTATGCCCAGCTGTGGACCACGCTGGCCATGACGCTGCTGGTGTTGCTGGGGGCCGCCGCCGTGATGTCGTGGATCGCCAGCCGCAGTCTGCGCGGCCTGGCGCTGGTGCGTGATGCACTGGTGGATATCGCCGCGGGCGAGGGCGATCTCACGCGGCGCATTCAGGTCAGCGGGCGTGATGAAGTCGCCGAGATCGGCAATGCCTTCAATCGCTTCGTCTCGACTCTCAATGGCGTGCTCAGCGAGATTCGCCTCGCCAGCGGCGCGGTGCAGACCGCCGCCGCCGAGATCAGTCAGGGCAGTCAGGATCTGTCGTCACGTACCGAGCAGGCGGCGGCCAATCTGCAGGAAACCTCGGCCTCGATGGAGCAGATTTCCGGCACCGTCGCCCAGTCCGCGGACTCCGCACATGAAGCTGACGGGCTGGCCAAGTCGGCCAGTGAGGTCGCGCGTCGCGGGGGCGAGGTGATCGGAGAGGTCGTCACCACCATGCAGGGCATCGATGATGATTCGCGCAAGATCACCGAGATCGTCAGTGTCATGGACTCCATCGCCTTCCAGACCAACCTGCTGGCATTGAATGCCTCCGTCGAGGCGGCACGCGCCGGCGAGCAGGGGCGTGGCTTCGCGGTGGTGGCCGGTGAGGTACGTACCCTCGCCCAGCGCTCTTCCGAGGCCTCGCGGGAAATCGCTACGCTGATCAGCTCCGCCAACGAGCGCACGCGCAATGGTGCCGAACAGGTCAGGGTGGCCGGCAGCACCATGAACGAGATCGTCGCCAGCGTCATGCGTGTCAGTGAGGTGATCGGCGAGATCAGCCATGCCACCCAGGAGCAGAATCACGGTGTCGGACAGGTCTCCAGCGCCGTGGCCGAGCTGGACCAGGTGACACAGCAGAATGCGGCGCTGGTGGAGGAATCCGCCGCGGCAGCGGATGCGCTCTCCGAGCAGTCGGCGCGTCTGGCCGAGATGGTGGGCCGCTTCCGTCTTGATGGCCCTGCGCAGCCGCCCGCAATGGCGCCGCGCAGCGCAGGCACCCTGTCCGCACAGGGCTCCAGTCCCCGTGCTGCCAGCCCCGTCGCATCAGAGGAGCTGGATTGGCAAGCCTGGTAAGGCCGTCAGCATGCGAGCCTGTCAGTCGCCAGTGACAGGCATCAGACGCCAGGGCCGCCCTTCGGGGCGGCCCTGGCGTTTTTGGGTTATCTGCTTGCCTGTCGACCTTCAGGCGTCGGGCTGACAGGGTGGTGTGCGGGAAATGAGCGGCAAGGGTTGAATGTGCGCAAGGGTGCCAGCATGTAGTCAATTGAAAGCGAAGCGATGATCGTCATTCTTCATCAACGACGCCTCACGAGAGACAGGGAGTGTGTAAATGGTTACTTACATCGTTGCTGCCGACGCCGCACGTGCACGTATCTTTGCCCGTGCCGCTGGCAAGGTCACCGAAGTGGAAAGCCTCGTACATCCTGAAAGCCGCCAGCATACCGGTGACCTGAGAACCGGTGGCAAGGGTGAATCCAGCGGCGGGCACGGCAGCCTGCATCAGACTGGCGATGATGGCGCGACCTCCGACAAGCATCAGGACTTCTTCGCCAAGGAAGTCGCGCAATACCTCAAGCAGACGGCCAATGACGGCAAGTTCGATCAGCTGATCATCGCCGCCGCGCCCAAGTTCCTGGGGGCGCTGCGCGACAAGCTCGACAAGCCGGTCGCCAAGCTGGTGACGGAAACCGTCGACAAGGACCTCTCCCACGAGAGCGCTGATGAGATCAAGGCACGTTTCACCGGCCTGACTCACTGATCACACCCCCGGCATGCAGAGACCAGGACGCCGCCAGCGGAAACGCTGGCGGCGTCTGTGTGTGAGCGGTCACTATTCCTGTGGGGCTCATGACGTGAGGTGGTAGTGTCAGCAGGCTCGGTTGCTGAAGGCCGTGCATGTGCGAATCACGGCACCTGCGGCAGGATGATCTCGTCACTGCGTGAGGCGCTGCCGCTCAGGTTGCGGCAACCGGCGACGAATTCGCGCATCGCCTGGGTGATGAAGCGGTCACGATGGTGGACGAAGCGATAGGCGCGCGTCAGCTCCAGCCATGGAGTGGGCAGCTCGACGAGGCTGCCGCGCCGAAAGGCATCTCTCAGCGCGAGACGCGAGATGCAGCCGATGCCGAGCCCCGCTTCCACGGCGCGCTTGATGGCTTCGGTATGTTCCAGCTCCAGCATGATGTCGAGGCGCTGGGAGACGCTGGTCGAAGGCCCGTCCAGATGTGGGCGCAATGCCTGCTCGAAGGTGCCGCGTGTGCCGGAGCCACGCTCGCGCATGATCCAGCGAGCCGCCAGCAGGCGCTCAAGCGTGACCTCGCCCTGTGCCAGCGGGTGTGATGGCGCACAGAAGATGCTCAGCCGATCACTGACCCAGTGGGTCGCCTCCAGCAGCGGGTGCTCCACCTCGCCCTCCACCAGCCCGATGTCCAGTTCGAAGTGCACCAGTTTGTCGATCAGCTGATGGGTGTTGTGCACGTGCAACTCGACGCGGCTGGCGGGGTGATGATGCAGAAAGTCACCGATGATCTGAGGCGCCAGATAGTTGCCGATGGTCAGCGTCGCGCCGATCTCCAGCGAGCCGGTGGCGTCCTGCTGACCGAGCAGCTGCTCCAGTTCCTCGGCCTGGTCCAGCAGCGCGATCGCCTTGGGCAGCAGCTCACGCCCCAGACCATTGAGCCGCAGGCGCTTGCCATGGCGATCGAACAGCCGGCAATCGAACTGACGCTCCAGCTCGGCCAGTGCCGTGCTGGCCGCTGATTGCGACATGGCCAGACTGTCGGCGGCCAGCGAGACATTGTCATGCCGCGCGACCGCCACGAAGACGGCCAGCTGGCGAAGGCTGTAGCGCATTCGACCTCCCGGGGCATGCAGTGAAGGGGCAGAGATGAGGAGGCGAAAGTGAACGCAACGCAGGATTCGCCGTCAGAGCGGGCAGACCCTGCACGATCGAGGTTGAAATGCGATTCATTCGCAACCAATATTGGTAAACTAGATAACCTATATCCAGATAAACCATTTAACGCATAACCCTGCAGTGACTACAATCGCTGCATAGTTCATTGGGTCATAAGCTGTTATTTGTTTATGCCAATAGAGAATATCGAATTCGAGGGGCCACGCCCCGGGAGGCCATCAGGTGAGCAGTCTGACCACAACCGAAGTCATCGACGTCCATCACTGGAACGATTCGCTGTTCAGCTTCCGCACTCAGCGTGAAGACAGCCTGCGCTTCAAGAACGGCCAGTTCGTGATGATCGGCCTGGAAGTCGAAGGCAAGCCGCTGATGCGCGCCTACTCGATCGCCAGCCCGAACTACGAGGAGCACCTCGAGTTCTTCTCCATCAAGGTGCAGGACGGCCCGCTGACCTCACGTCTGCAACACCTGCAGCCGGGCGATCAGATCATGGTCTCTCGCAAGCCGACAGGCACGCTGGTACTGGACGACCTGCTGCCGGGCGAGAACCTTTACCTGTTCTCCACCGGCACTGGCCTGGCGCCGTTCCTGAGCGTCATCCAGGACCCGGAAACCTATGAGCGCTATGACAAGATCATCCTGATGCACGGCGTGCGCCATGTCTCCGAGCTGGCCTATGCCGACATGATCGCGGAAGAGCTGCCCAAGCACGAGTATCTGGGCGAAGAGATCGCCGAGAAGCTGATCTACTACCCGACCGTGACGCGCGAGGAGTTCCGCAACCAGGGCCGCATCACGGATCTGGTCGAGAACGGCAAGCTGTTCGAGGACATCGGCCTGCCGCCGCTGGACCCGAAGCGCGATCGCGCCATGATCTGCGGCAGCCCGGCGATGCTCGACGACATCAGCGCCATGCTGGATGCGCGCGGCTTCGCCATCTCGCCGAAGATGGGCGTGCCGGGTGACTACGTGATCGAGCGTGCCTTCGTCGAGAAGTAAGCTTGTCGAGCAGTGAGGCTCAGCAGAGCATGATCCGCGAGCATCACGCATGAGCGACAATTGCTGAAACGAAAAAACCGCAGGCCGATGGCCTGCGGTTTTTTTGTGCTCATGTCACCCGTGGGGGCAGCACGTCAGTGCCAGGGGCTTGCGCCAGAGGCTCAGACGGCGTCCTTGCCGGTCTCGCCGGTACGGATGCGAATGACCTGCTCCAGCGGCGAGACGAAGATCTTGCCGTCGCCGATCTTGCCGGTGTTGGCGACATTGGTGATCGCCTCGATCACGGAATCGATCATGGCGTCATCCACCGCGACTTCCAGCTTCACCTTGGGAAGGAAGTCGACCACGTACTCGGCACCCCGATACAGCTCGGTGTGGCCCTTCTGGCGGCCGAATCCCTTGACCTCGGTCACGGTGATACCCTGCACGCCAATCTCCGACAGGGATTCGCGCACGTCGTCGAGCTTGAATGGCTTGATGATGGCAGTGACCAGTTTCATCGTGTCTCTCCTTGGGTGATGGTGCGGGTAACGAGGCCTGCTCGTCACGCCGGTCTCTGACTCAAGCATACACCGCTTATCCAGTCAGGAAAAAAGACTCCCGCCAGGTGGCGGGAGTCTTGATGCTGCAGGTGCTGTCGCGTCCAGGCTTACTTGCGGCTGGAGGTGAATTCCGGATAGGCCTCCATACCACATTCGGCCAGATCCACACCTTCGTACTCTTCTTCCTCGCTGACGCGAATCCCCATGATGGCCTTGATGATCAGCCACACCACGAAGCTTGCGATGAACACCCAGGCGAAGATGGAGGCGGCGCCCAGCAGCTGTGCGGAGAAGGTGGCATCGTCATTGGTCAGCGGCACGGCCAGCAGACCCCAGAGGCCAACCACACCGTGCACGGAGATGGCGCCGACCGGATCATCGATCTTCAGCTTGTCGAGACCGACGATGGAGAACACGACCAGCAGACCGCCGACGGCGCCGATCAGGGTGGCAGCACCGACGCTCGGAGCCAGCGGACCCGCAGTGATGGCGACCAGGCCAGCCAGCGCGCCGTTGAGGGCCATGGTCAGGTCGGCCTTGCGGAACCACAGACGGGCGAGGATCAGCGCGGCGATGACACCACCACAGGCGGCGGCATTGGTGTTGACGAAGACCTGAGCGACCGCGTTGGCCTCATCGATGTTGGACAGCACCAGCTCGGAGCCGCCGTTGAAGCCCAGCCATCCCAGCCACAGGATGAAGGTACCCAGCGTGGCCAGCGGCAGGTTGGCGCCCGGGATGGCATTGATCTCGCCATTCTTGCCGTACTTGCCCTTGCGAGCGCCCAGCAGCAGCACGCCTGCCAGTGCGGCGGAAGCGCCGGCCATGTGCACGATGCCGGAACCGGCGAAGTCGCTGAAGCCCGCTGCGCTCAGGAAGCCGCCACCCCAGGTCCAGTAACCCTGCACC
Organism: Cobetia sp. 1CM21F; assembly: GCF_023161745.1. Classification (NCBI taxonomy): domain Bacteria; kingdom Pseudomonadati; phylum Pseudomonadota; class Gammaproteobacteria; order Oceanospirillales; family Halomonadaceae; genus Cobetia; species Cobetia sp. 1CM21F. The sequence continues at coordinate 233,802 of NZ_JALNTQ010000004.1, forward strand.
GGATAGATGACGCCGGTCATGACCACGGCGAAGGCCAGGAAGGCCCACAGCTTCATGCGCTCGGCGACCGCACCGGAGACGATGGACATGGCGGTAGCCACGAACACCACCTGGAAGAAGAAGTCGGAACGTGCGCTGTAGTAGATGTCGCCACCGGAAGCGAGCGCTTCCTCAGCGGTATTCTCGGCACCGATCAGGAAGCCCAGGCTCGGCAGGAAGCCGCCTTCGGCGCTCGAGTACATGATGTGGTAACCGACGACCATGTACATGGTGCAGGCGATGGCGAACAGCGCCACGTTCTTGGTCAGGATCTCGGTGGTGTTCTTGGCGCGGACCAGACCGGCCTCGAGCATGGCAAAGCCGGCTGCCATCCATAGCACCAGGGCGCCACAGACCAGGAAGTAGAAGGTATCAAGTGCGTACTTGACCTCGATGATCTCGTTCATGCGGGGTTCTCCTTGTTATTGTGCGCGGGGCTCAGACAGCGTCGGCGCCGCGTTCACCGGTGCGGATACGGATGACATCGTCCAGCGGAGTGACGAACAGCTTGCCGTCGCCGATCTTGCCGCTGTTGGCCGCCTGGGTGATGGCGTCCAGTACCGATTCCACACTGCTGTCATCGACAGCCACTTCAATCTTGACCTTGGGAAGGAAGTCGACGACGTACTCGGCACCGCGATACAGCTCGGTGTGCCCCTTCTGACGTCCGAAGCCCTTCACTTCGGTGACGGTAATCCCCTGCACGCCGTTGTCGGCCAGTGCTTCTCGCACGTCGTCCAACTTGAAGGGTTTGATGATGGCGGTGATCAGTTTCATGTGCTGCCCCCGTTCGCTACCGGAATGATCATTCTTGTTAAGCATGGCCAGTCAGATGAGCTGGCGGCCTGTTCCTGACAAGTGCATCGCACGAGATGTGCCATGCGGCTGAAAATCCTTGTAACTCATCTGGTTATCGCAGGATGGCTGACAGTCTTTCGGCCTGTGCAAAGATGGCTGAATCCGAAGGTCACCTGGCATGCACCGTAATGGTGCTGTTTCTGCGCCTTTGGGTGTGGGGGAAAGTGCTAATGTGGTGCAGGTGTGTGCCTGCCGATGAGGATTGTCTGGTGCAGGACGATGCGGGGCATGCACCCGACTCCAGGGTTGCGTATCCTTGCAGCAGGACACGACGGCCCCATGTACAGGGGTGTCATCATTTTCTGACCGGCAGTCCGCACGACGCGGCCGCCGGCCCGCAACGGCTGAGGTGCAGCATGTTCAAGAATGACGTCATCGGGCGTATGGCCCAGCAGATCGGTGAGCGCCTGCAGGATGCCTCGCATGGCCCGGAAGAGCTGCAGAAGTCCGTGCAAGGGGTGATGCGCGGTGCCTTCGACCGCATGGAACTGGTCTCGCGTGAAGACTTCGACATCATGATGGATGTGCTGACGCGTACGCGCAGCCGCGTCGAGTCGCTGGAAAAGCAGGTCATCGCCCTCGAGGCACTGCTGGAAAAGCAGGGGCTGGTGGCGGGCAATGCACCGGCTGCCGAGCCCACCACGCCAGTGGATGACGAGGGGGAAGCCGCGGTAGCGAAGCGTGAAGCCGCCAGTCACGCCGCGGAAATCGAGCGCCAGCGCGACGCCTGATCCCGTCAGGTGACGGCTGAACCAAAACCGCCACGCCCTTTCGGGGCGTGGCGGTTTTTTGCGTCATGGGCGCCGCTGATTCTGAGGGGCGGCCTCAGGCAGTCTGGGGACGAGTGCCCAGCATCCAGCGCACCAGACCTACCAGTGAGGCGATGATCCAGAAGATCTCGATCACGAAGCTGGCGAGGTTGAAATTGATGCACAGGCTGATCAACAGCAGGATCGCCCCGCTCAGATTCATCAGGTTGTAGGTCAGGCTGCGGGCATCGAGTCTGCCGATCTGCAGCAGGAAGAAGGCGCCGACGACCAGAGTGGTGCCTAGCATGCCGATCACATCCGCCAGGGATGCCAGCGGGGCAAGCATGTCTTGCATGGGTAGTGCTCCTGAAACAAGCCGAAGTCGTCCTGAATGGCTGGCCCTTTCCGTGGGTTGGACGATTCTCTGCCGCGCAGCGGCGGCGTTCCGTGAGACAGCTTGGCGGTCATCCCGGCAAGGCCGGGACAACCGATCAAATATACAGCAGTCCCCGTCCGGCGGCACTCTTGTGGCTCTCTCGAGGACGCTATCGCCCCTGTATGAGCACTTTCTTGGTGCAGGCAGGTATCGAGTCGGCCTTACACCATGCCCATGTGACGAATGGTGGCGCTGAAATGCGCCAAAACAGGCGCTTTTGCGTGGAAAATGCTGCCAAAACCGCTACTTTTAACTCGCCGCGAGCGTTTGTCGGCAATGCTGGCAGCATAAGCGTCATGCCGGCGAGAGACCCGCAGCGTCAGCACCCAGGCGCGTCGCGGCGCGTGAAGCTGAAATGGCAGCCGCAGCTGCAGCCGCAGGGCGCCAGACGCTCTCAATCACCAGGCAGCAATAAGCCGCACCCAGCGCCAGGTCCTCAGGCGCCAATCCCCGAGTATCAACGACCCGATGCTCGTGCAAATTCCTCGAGCGCAGCGCATGCGCCTCGCTGATCTCTCCCTGACAGGCGCCTCATGAGCTCCTCTGGCTCAATCTCTGATCTCTGACATGGCTTTCATCACTCGACTGAGTCGATAGTCCAAGCACCCTGCCTGCAGTTATTGGGTTTAATTTCTGTTGGTTGGTGCTTGTGAGTTGAGATCGGGCTGTGGGTGTCCTGGTCCGACGTTGGCTCGCTTGATCATCGATGGCATCAGTGCCTCGAATGATGAAGTTTTGAGCGCTCAAAAAATGTCCACAAGCGATGATTATGTAATCTTATCCACAGCCTGCCTGTTTGTTACGTATCCAGTAATTGCGGGAGTCTGGGGCGTAAAGAAATTTACGTTATAGACGCAAGAATCGTCACCTGAACACGTATTTCCAGGCGGCGCATGGAAGTGTCGTGGGGGCATGCGAAGCCTTGCGGCAATTGTCGAGCGCCAGAGCGTTGAGGCGCTCGCCTTCTGGGGAGTATGAGGTTTGCCATGCTGGGAGGGTTGGCAGCGGTGTGTGCCTTCGCGCTCATGGCAGGCCAGTGCCTGCTCCGATTGCGCCGTGCAACTGAGAGGCGGCATCACGCAGGGAAGGCTCATGTCATTGGCAATGTTGCGCACGCGCGCGTCACTTGGTCTCGAGGCACCGGAAGTTCAGGTCGAGGTACACCTTTCCAACGGCTTGCCGGGGCTGTCCATCGTCGGCTTGCCGGAAGCGGCGGTGAAGGAGAGTCGCGAGCGGGTGCGCAGTGCGCTGCTCAATGCCGGGTTCGAGTTTCCGGCGCGCCGTATCACCCTCAATCTGGCGCCAGCGGATCTCCCCAAGGAAGGCGGGCGCTTCGATCTGCCCATTGCGCTGGGGATTCTGGTTGCCTCCGGGCAGATACCGGAAGAGGCCGTGGCAGCGATGGAGTGTCTTGGCGAGCTGGCGCTGGATGGCAGCATCCGCGCCGTGACCGGTGTGCTGCCAGCTGCACTCTGCTGTCGCAAGGCGGGGCGGACGCTGGTGGTGCCGCGCGGCAATGCCGACGAGGCGGCACTCGCCGAGGAGTTGGAAGTACTGGCGGTGGGCCATCTGCTGGAGCTGGTGGCTCACCTGCTGGGGCGCGAGCGCCTCACGCCGCATGTGTGCTCGATCATTCCCCAGGCGCGCCTGCCGGAGCCCGACCTGAGCGAGGTGCGTGGCCAGCATCAGGCACGCAGGGCATTGGAGATCGCCGCGGCCGGCGGCCACAACCTGCTGTTCGCTGGTCCGCCGGGCACCGGCAAGACGATGCTGGCCAGTCGCCTGTCCGGCATCTTGCCGCCACTGGGCGAAGGCGAGGCGCTGGAAGTCGCGGCGGTGCGTTCGGTATGTGGTCTGCCGATCATGGAGCGCTGGGGGCAGCGGCCATTCCGTGCCCCGCACCACACGGCCAGTGGGGTCGCGCTGGTGGGTGGTGGCTCCAAGCCGCGCCCGGGCGAGGTGTCGCTGGCGCATCATGGGGTGCTGTTTCTGGATGAGCTGGCGGAGTTCGACCGTGGCGTGCTGGAAGTGATGCGCGAGCCGCTGGAGAGTGGCCGTATCCTGATCTCGCGCGCCAGCCATCAACGCCGTTTCCCGGCGCGCTTCCAGCTGGTCGCGGCGATGAATCCCTGTCCCTGCGGCTACCTCGGCGACAGTCGCCGCAATTGCAGCTGCACCCCAGCGCAGATCCAGCGCTATCAGGCGCGTCTGTCCGGCCCGTTGCTGGACCGCATCGACCTGCAGGTCGAGGTGCCGGGCCTGCCCGCCGAGGAGCTGACGTCCGCCACTCCCGGCGAGGCCTCGGCCGGCGTGCGCGAACGAGTGCTGGCCGCTCGCGCGCGCCAATTGGCACGCGGCGGCCTGAATGCCCATCTGGATACCCACGCGCTGGAAGCCGCCTGTCAGCTGGAAGACGGCGAGCGCCAGTGGCTGGCCGGCGTACTGTCACGCCTCAATCTCTCGGCGCGCGCCTATCACCGGGTGCTGCGGGTCGCGCTGACACTCAGTGATCTGATCGATCAGGACGGTGTGCAGCGGCCGCAGCTGATGGAGGCCATCGGCTATCGCCAGCTGGACCGCATGATGGGCAGGGACCCGGCTCGCCCGGGGGCAGGCGCCCAGCAGCGCAGCGCCTGATGTCGGCGGGTCAGGATGTCAGCCCTGTTCGGGCTCAGTAGGAGGGGCTGTTCGCGCCGGGAATGCCTGCACGAATCAGGCGTGAGAAGTCGCCGTCCGGATGCTCATCGGCGGCGATGGCGGCGGGATTGATCAGGCTGCTGGCCTTGAGTTCCGCGAAGGGCGCAGCGTCACTCAGGGCGTCCTGGTCCGCGACATATTCCGGCAGATAGCCGGAGAGCAGCAGACGGTAGTCCAGCGGCAGGCCGTCGGTCAGGCGCGTCATCATCGCGTAGACGAGGGTGGTGCAGTTGCTGGTGGCGGTGTTGTAGAAGCGTGGCTGAGTACGCAATGTCTCGGCTTCGTCGACGTAGGCCAGCAACAGCTCGCGGATCATCTCGCGCGGCATCTGCACCCGATAGAGGTGTACCTGCTCGCCGCGCACGTTGCTGCGCACGCGGATGATGTCGCGTTCGTCGGCGGCGATCACCGCCAGTTCGTACTGCTTGAACATGCCGCCGAGGGTCGAGAACTGCTCGGTGCGCTCCTTGCGGATCTCCACCGAGAAGGCCAGATAGCGGCCATCGGCAAAGCCGAAGCTGACCAGCGTATGGGCGATCTGCGGGCCCATCCAGTGACTGGTCAGCAGGTCCACCGAGGTCAGCTCTTCCAGCAGATAGTCACGGCTTTCCCAGCGCGGCGTGTAATCCTCGGCGCTGTGCCACACGAAGTTGCGTACCTGCTCGAGATGCAGCACTTCACCCTGCGTGGCAGCCTCGGCCCTGGCGCTTGCCGTCGATGCCTCGTCCCGTGCTGGCGTGACCACTTGCCCCTCGACCAGATGCGCCACCTCCGGTGCCCAGTCGCGGTCCGCCCGTGGCGTGATGCTGGCCCACCAGGCAAGGCTTGCGACCAGCAGCATCAGGTAGCTGCCCATCAGCCGCCAGCGAATCGCGCTGGCCTGCGGCCACCACAGGACAATCACGCACACGAGGCCTAGCACCGCTGCGAGAGCCGCCACGGTGGTGCGCAGCCCTTCCGGCCCCGGCAGGCGGAACCACAGTGCGGGCACCAGCCAGAGGCTCGCGCCCACCACGGCGAGGCTGCTCAAGGCGCGGGCCGCGAGGCTGACCAGGGTCATCGCGAGGCCCTCACGATAAATCGTTCATGAACGGCGCTCTTCGGCGATGGCCTGCTCGAGACGCGCGAGACGGCCCGGCACCAGACTGTCTTCGAGAGTCGAGATGCGCAGGATGTGGCCAAGCGAAGGATGCGGAGAGCGAGTGATCAGTACGCCTTGAGCCATCAGCTGCTGCTGCACCTGCGCTGCCAGCTCGGCGCTCTTGAGGCGCACGCAGAGGAAGTTGGTCGCGCTGGGCAGCACTTCCGCGCCCAGCGAGCGCAGATGCTCGGCAAGACGATCGCGACAGTCGATCACGCCGGCGACGTGCGCTGCCGCCTCTTCAGGGTGCGCCAGCAGCAGTTCACCTGCCGCCATTGCCGGGGCGCTGACCGCGAAGTGAATCCGCACCTTGGTCAGCATGGCGACATCGTCAGGCTCGGCGATCATGAAGCCGAGACGCAGGCCCGCCAGCCCATAGGCCTTGGAGAAGGTACGCAGGCGGAAGGTGCGTGCCATCGGCGCATGGTCGGCGTGGGCGGCGTCCGGGCGGAAGTCGTGATAGGCCTCGTCCAGCAGCAGGCTGCAGTTCTCCGGCAGGGCGTCGCGCAGAGCGCGCACATCGGCGTCAGAATGCAGGTGGCCGCTGGGGTTATCGGGGTTGGCGAGATAGACGACGCGGGCATCATGCTGCCTTGCCGCGGCGAGCAGAGCCGCGAGGTCCGGTGCCAGTCGCGACGATGAGGCGTCATCGGCCGTGGCGAAGCTCTCGCTGTAGGGCACCTCGATGACCTCGGCACCCAGCCCGCGGGCGAAGTACGCCAGGGTCGGATAGGTGCCGGCGCTGGTGATCACGCGCTCGCCCGCACAGACAGTGGCGCGCATCACCAGTGCCAGCAGGCTGTCGGCACCGGCGTCGACCAGCAGATTCTCGTACGCGACTCCCAGACGCTCAGCCAGTTGCTGGCGCAGTTGCCAGGCATCGGCGTCGGCATAGCTGCGGCTCAGGTCGGCCAGGGCAGTGCCCAGCGCGCCGCCCAGCGTGTGGTGGGGCATGTCGAGCCCTTCGTTGGAGCCATACTGATACGGCAGCGCGTGTCCCAGCCTGCGTTCCAGCGCCTTGATGCCGGGGAACGGGTTATGCGGCCCATCCTGATAGAGGTGGGCAAGAAAGCGACGGGGACTGGCGGTGGTCATGTTGGCTCCGGAAAAGCAGAAAGCGGTAAAGGGTGAATCAGGGGTGGCGGGGGCCACGGCGCAGCCGGGCGCAAGACTCTGGACTCAAGACCTGGAGCTCAGGGCGCGGGGGGATTGCGCGCCAGCGACTCGAGGGCCGCCTGGTCGAAGGCGCCGCTCAGGGTGAAGGTGCGCGTCTCATTGCGCTCGGCACTGGCGCTGCGGACCAGCGTCAGCTGCAGCTGATACGGCTGCAGCGTGCGGTCTGACAGGGTCAGTGCGACGCCACTGGCCTCGAGAGTGGTCTCGAGACGCCACTGACGGCTATCGACGGCGGGGCGGTCAGTGCTCCAGTTGAGCACCTGAGGCCCGTTCTTGAGCGCCAGCAGTGCGCGGGTCAGCGCCTCGTTCAGCGCGCCCGGGTTGGCCTGCAGCGTGGCATCCACCTCGGGCGGCGCGAGCAGCAATACCTGTTGTTCGAGCGGGGGTGTCCAGGGCTGCTCGGCGATCAGGCGCGCCGCGCTCTGGCCGAGACCATAGATGGGGTCGCGTTCGGCACGCGGCACCTGGTCCAGGCTCATGCAGCCCGCCAGCGTGGAGAGTAGCAGGGTCGCGGCCAGCATGCGCAGGCGATGCATGGCCATCATGCCGTGCGCCCCTGCTGCGGCAGGTCTGACGGGCGCTGCGACAGGGCATCGAGAAAGGCGTCCAGCTCGGCAAACAGCTCCTTGCGAATCGGCTCGGCTTCATTGACCAGATGGTGCTGGGCCTCGGGATGGCGGTAGATGCGCGCATTGGGGAACTTGCTGGCCAGTACGCCGAGATTCCACTGCCAATCGACGGTGGTGTCCTGCTCGCCCTGCAGGATCAGGGTCGGCAGTGAGCAAGGGGGCAGGGCGCGCAGACGGGGAATCCACTCCCGCATCGCCGTTACCCACTTCACCGCGAGGCGATCGGCCTGCAGCGGATCATTGGTGCTGAGAAACTCGTAGAAGGCCACGTCATTGGTATTCGCGCGGTACTTGCGCGGAATGGAATCGATGAAGGGGCGCGCCATGCTGTGCAGCCAGCGTGACTGCGACCAGCCCCACGGCCTTACCAGCGGTGCGAGCAGGGCGATTCCCTGCCAGCGCGATTCATCGCCGCGCATCAGGGCATCGGTGGCCAGCACCGAGCCGCCGGTGCTCTGGCCAATGCCGAACCACGGGTGCGGCGCCAGGCTGTGGTCTTCCAGGTAATCCTGGAAGGCCTGCAGGCAGCCGACATAGTCGCCGAAGTCATCGATGGAGGCGGGCTCGCCGGATGACAGACCATGGCCCGGCAGGTCCCACAAGGCGACCTGCCAGCCGTTGCGCAGCAGGTGCGCCAGCAGATGGCGATAGAGGGCGAGGTGGTCGAAGTAGCCGTGGACCACGAAGACGGTGCCGCGCGGCTTGCGCGGTGTCCACAGCTGGGCCCACAGGCGAAAGCCCCCGGCCTCCAGGTGGCCGGCATGCACGGCGATGTCCTCGCTGCGCAGCGCATCGAGACCATAATGGCCCAGGTAACGCTCCAGTGGACTGGACGTCTGGCCCGGCAGCATGTCAGGCAGGCGGATAAAGGGGCCGTGGTCGAGCAGTTCACTGAAATCGGGCATGGTCATCTCCATAATGCTGCCATGCTAGCGGCTGGCGCGGCTGCGAGCTACACAAAGAACAGTGTTTCTTCACTGTTTTCCCCGCCTGTCGCCGAGCAACAACAGCGACGCGGAATCAACGCTGGGCGGGTAATCGGGCTCCATGAGCTTGTTCATTGGTCATAGCAGTCCTTTCGCCGGCCTCGCCATCGGGTATGGTGATGGGATTCGTCCCCGCCCGGCAGGTGACAGCGTCTTCCTGCCCGGCGCCTCGATGGCTCACGCTTGTCTGGCAGTCGCGCGTCAGCAGTCGCGTCAAACGCCGCGCCAGTGAGTGCCGTCTGGCGAAAATCCTTTTGAACACCACTGCTTGCAGTGTTGTCAGCCGTTGAGGGTTTCCAGCGATTCGTTTTCAGGGAGAGCAAACGCATGACCGACCGTATTCAACTTCAGCGCCTGGCCATCGACGCCAGCCTGCACCGCTTCATCGAGCAGGAAGCGCTGCCGGGCACAGGGATCGCGCCGGAGACCTTCTGGGCGGGTGTCGATTCACTGCTGCACGAACTGGCACCGCGCAACCGCGAACTGCTGGCGACCCGGGAGCAGCTGCAGAGCGAGATCGACGCCTGGCACCGCGAGCATCCGGGCAAGGTAGACCTCGAGACCTACAAGGCGTTTCTGCACAGGATCGGTTATCTGCTGCCGGAGCCGAATACGGTCGAAGCCAGCACCGCCTTCGTGGATAGCGAGATCTGCCAGCAGGCCGGCCCGCAGCTGGTGGTGCCGGTGATGAATGCCCGCTACGCCCTGAATGCCGCCAATGCGCGCTGGGGCTCCCTCTATGATGCGCTCTACGGCACCGACGCGATCAGCGAGGAAGATGGCGCCGAGCGTGGCAAGGACTACAACCCGGCGCGCGGCGCCAAGGTCGTCGCCTATGCGCGCCAGGTGCTGGATACCATCGCGCCGCTGGCCGGCGGCAGTCACCACGACAGCGAAGGCTACACGATTCGTGATGGTCATCTGCTGGTGCGTGCCGGAGGGCGTGACCTCAGCCTCAAGTCGCCGGAACGCTTCCTCGGTTATCGCGGCGATGAAAGCGCGCCGAGCGCGATCATCTTCGCCCACAACGGCCTGCACGCCGAGCTCGTGATCGATGCCGAGCACCCCATCGGCAAGACCGATCCCGCCAACGTCAGTGACCTGATCATGGAGGCCGCGCTCTCCACCATCATGGACTGCGAGGACTCGGTGGCCGCCGTCGATGCCGAAGATAAGGTGACGGTCTATCGCAACTGGCTGGGCCTGATGAAGGGCGACCTGACCGAGACGCTGGAGAAGAATGGCCGCAGCATGACGCGCAAGCTGAATGCGGACCGCGAATACACCGGCGCCGATGGCACCACGCGCGTGCTGCATGGTCGCTCGCTGATGCTGATTCGCAACGTCGGTCATCTGATGACCAACCCGGCCATCCTGCTCGAGGATGGCAGCGAAGCGCCGGAAGGCATCATGGATGCCATCTTCACCAGCCTGATCGCGCTGCACGACCTCAAGGGCGACAAGCAGGACCGCGGCGGCATCTGCAACTCGCGCACCGGCTCCGTCTACATCGTCAAGCCCAAGATGCATGGCCCCGAGGAAGTCGCCTTCGCCGATGAGCTGTTCGCGCGGGTCGAGCAGCTGCTGGGGCTGCCGGACTCCACGCTCAAGATGGGCATCATGGATGAGGAGCGCCGCACCACCGTCAACCTCAAGGCCTGCATCGCGGCCGCCAGCTCACGCGTGGCCTTCATCAACACCGGCTTCCTGGACCGCACCGGTGACGAGATGCACACCTCGATGGAAGCCGGCCCGATGCTGCGCAAGGGCGACATGAAGGGCGCCGCCTGGATTCAGGCCTACGAGAAATGGAACGTGGATGTCGGCCTGGAATGTGGCCTGCGCGGTCGTGCCCAGATCGGCAAGGGCATGTGGGCCATGCCCGACCTGATGGCCGCGATGCTCGAGCAGAAGATCGGCCATCCGCGCGCCGGTGCCAACACCGCCTGGGTGCCGTCACCGACCGCCGCCGTGCTGCATGCGCTGCACTATCACCAGGTCTCGGTGAAGGACGTGCAGCATGATCTGCTCAGCCGTCCGCGTGCCAGCCTCGATGACCTGCTGACCATCCCGCTGGAGCTCGACTCCCAGTGGAGTGCCGAGGAGATCCAGGCCGAGCTGGACAACAATGCCCAGGGGATTCTCGGCTATGTGGTGCGCTGGATCGATCACGGCACCGGTTGCTCCAAGGTGCCGGACATCCACGATGTCGGCCTGATGGAAGACCGCGCCACGCTGCGCATCTCCAGCCAGCACATCGCCAACTGGCTGCATCACGGCATCGTCGACAGTGCCCAGGTGCAGGACACGCTGGAGCGCATGGCCGGCGTGGTGGACCGCCAGAATGCCGCGGACCCCAGCTATCAGGCGATGACGGATGACCTCGAGGGCTCCATCGCCTTCCAGGCCGCCTGCGAGCTGGTCTTCCAGGGGCGCGTGCAGCCGAGTGGCTACACCGAGCCGGTCCTGCATCGCCGTCGTCTCGAGAAAAAGCAGCAGGCGCGCTGATCGCAGGGCGGCTGACGACAGGAAACACTGAACACGACAACGGCGACCCTGGGTCGCCGTTGTCGTCTGTCGGCGAGCAGGAATTGCCCGGCCACTATTTTGCCAGGCGCATGTTTCCCGAGACCGCATTTGCCGCTAGCCTTGCCCCAGAAACCGCGTAACCGCGCGATCGGACCCAGTGTGTCGAGGAGAATGTCATGCCCGTGATGAGCGCCGCCGCCATCGAGGATTTCCTCGATGAAGTCTTCCCCCAGCGTCTGGGTACCATCGAGGCCGTCGGCGATCGCTGGGCGACCATGGGGTTGGCCATCGAGGACGAGCATCTGCGTCCCGGCAGCTGTGTGTCCGGGCCGACGATGATGGCGCTGGCGGATGTCTGCCTGTATGTCGCGATTCTCGGCGAGATCGGCCCGGAGCCGATGGCCGTCACCAGTGACCTCAGCATCCACTTCCTGCGTCGCGCGCGCGGCGACCGCGATCTGATGGCCACCGCGCGTATCCGCAAGCTGGGTCGGCGGCTGGCCGTCGGCGAGATCGAGCTTTTCAGCCACGGTGACACCGACCCGGTCGCCATCGTGACCGCGACCTATACCTTGCCGGACAGCGATGACTGACCCCGGGACGGTCGTGGGCAACGCCTTGGGCCAGTCCACTACAGCTTGTTGATGTCCTTCTCTTCGCTGCCGCGCTGACGCCAGCCGGTGACGGCCAGGCTCAGCCAGCCGGCGATCAGCAGCAGGCCGCCGATGGGCGTGATGATGCCCAGCTGGGTGCGCGCCGTGGTCGCCAGGGCATACAGCGACCCCGAGAACATCAGGATGCCGGCGGCCCACAGCCCCAGCGTCAGCATCTGGCCGCGCAGTGGCTGCACCGAGCGCCAGGCGAGTACCCCGACCGCCGCCAGCACGTGCCACATCTGATAGCGTACGCCGGTCTCGAACACGCGCAGCATGTCCGCGCTCAGGGTGCCGCGCAGGCCATGACTGGCGAAGGCACCCAGCGCGACGGTGGACATGCCGGCCAGTCCCATGGCCAGCCACCAGTGGCGGGAGTGGGAGTCGTTGTGACGCATAGACAATAATTCCTTGAGGGCAGGTGGCGCGGCACGATGTGCCTACGCCTGTCCACGTAAAGCCGCTACAATAGCGGCCTCTTTTCGCGGGAGGACAGCATGCAGATACAGCTCAACGGTGAAGACCACGTGGTGGAGGACGCCACGACGATTGCCGCTCTGGTCGAGAGTCTCGGTCTTCAGGGCCGCCGACTGGCAGTGGAACGCAATGAAGACATCGTGCCACGTAGCGCGCACGCCGACACCCGTCTGCATGCCGGTGACCGCATCGAGATCGTCCATGCCATCGGTGGTGGCTGATCCGTCCTGTTTCCAGGATTGACACTTTTCACTACTCGCTCGCGCTCAGCGCGTTCACGTCCAGCTCGATGAGGTCATCATGACAGACAGTTCTGCCCCGACATTGAACAACCCCGTCACCCAGGTCGCCGGCGACAGCCCGTTGATCGTCGCCGGCCGCGAGTTCTCCTCGCGCCTGCTGGTCGGCACCGGCAAGTACAAGGACATGGACGAGACACGCTCCGCCATCGAGACGTCCGGCGCGGAAGTGGTCACCTTTGCGGTCCGCCGTACCAATCTGGGTCAGAACGCTGACGAGCCGAACCTGCTCGACGTGCTGTCACCGGATCGCTATACCTTCCTGCCCAACACCGCCGGTTGCTACAACGCGCGTGACGCGGTGCGTACCTGCAAGCTGGCCCGTGAACTGCTGGATGGCCACAACCTGGTCAAGCTGGAAGTGCTGGGCGATCAGGACACGCTGTATCCCAATATCGTCGAGACGCTCAAGGCCGCTGAAGAGCTGGTCGCCGATGGCTTCGACGTGATGGTGTATACCTCCGACGACCCCATCGTCGCGCGCCAGCTCGAGGAAATCGGCTGCTGCGCCATCATGCCGCTGGGCTCGCTGATCGGCTCCGGCCTCGGCATTCTCAACCCGCACACCCTATCGCTGATCATCGAGCGCGCCAATGTGCCGGTGCTGGTCGATGCTGGTCTGGGTACGGCGTCAGAAGCCGCCTTCGCCATGGAGCTGGGCTGTGATGGCGTGCTGATGAACAGTGCCATTGCCCACGCGCGCCAGCCGCTGTTGATGGCAGATGCCATGCGTCAGGCCGTGATTTCCGGCCGTGGTGCCTTCCTGGCCGGCCGCATGCCGACTCGCCTGACGGCACGTGCTTCCTCACCGGGCGCTGGACTGATCACCGGCTGAGCCCTGAAACATTCGAATCCGATGCTCGCGCATCGTTCATGCAAAGACCAAGACGACCCCATGACTGACGAGACTTCCAAGCCGCAGGACGACACGTCCACTTCTGCTCCCGCTGACGATGCGCAGCAAGAGAGTGTGCAGAACGAGCGCGCGCAGCCCGAGAGCGTGCAGACCGATAGCGCGCCAGCGACCCCTTCCGTTGCCGATGAAGCCGTCGCCCGCAAGCGTGGCATCAAGAGCTACGTGATTCGTGGTGGCCGCATGACCCAGGCCCAGACCCGCGGGCTCGAAGAGGTCTTCCCGCGCCTTGGCCTGCGTCACGAGCAGGGCGAGCTGGATCTCGAAGCGCTGTTCGGGCGTCGGGCGCCGCTGGTGATCGAAGTCGGCTTCGGCATGGGCAAGTCACTGTGTGAACAGGCCCAGGCCAACCCGGACACCGACTTCATCGGCATCGAAGTGCACGCGCCGGGCGTCGGCAAGCTGCTGGATGATGTCGACAAGCTGGGCCTGACCAACCTGCGTGTCTATCGTCACGACGCGCTGGAAGTGCTGGCGGATTGCGTGCCGGCCGGTTGCGCCGACACCTTCCAGCTGTTCTTCCCGGACCCGTGGCCGAAGAAGAAGCACCACAAGCGTCGTATCGTTCAGCCGGCCTTCGTCGAGCTGGTGCGTCGTGTGCTCAAGCCGGGCGGCCACTTCCACATGGCCACCGACTGGGCCAACTACGCCGAAGCGATGGCGGAAGAGATGGCCGAAGCGCCGGGCTTTGCCAACACCGCTCCGGCGGAAACCGCGCCCTACGTGCCGCGTCCGGACTACCGTCCGCTGACCAAGTTCGAACAGCGCGGCGAGCGTCTCGGCCACGGCGTGTGGGACCTGATCTTCGTCAAGCAGGACTGATCAGCGCCTCGTGCGCAGTGGCGGCGTCTTCATGACGCTGCATCGCGGCCGCCTTCGGGTGGCCGCTTGCGTGTGAGGCCCATCGCCATGGCGCGGTTCTGCGTGCCAAGGCCATTTGCCTGCGTGGCGGCCTGTGCCGCTTGCCGTGTTTGCTGTCCCTTTCTTTCCTCGTCCCGAGAGTTGCTGACCATGACGACGCCTACCGCCGACTCGGCTGATCGCCCGACCATGACCCCGCTGATGGCCCTGACCTGTCCGCTGGATGCCCAGCTGCTGGTACGTGATGGCCAGAGCTGGTGCTGTGCCGACGGGCATCGCTTCGATATCGCACGCCAGGGGCATGTCAATCTGCTGCCGGTGCAGCGCAAGCGCAGCCTGGACCCCGGCGACAGCAAGGCGATGGTGAGCGCCCGTCAGCGCCTGTTCGCGCTGGGCGGCTATCAGCCTCTTGCATCAGCCTTGGCCAGTCGTGTGCTGGCATTGGCAGCGGCCCAGACGTCTCAGGCGCCGCTGGCCGTGCTGGATGCCGGCTGCGGCGAAGGCTTCTATCTGCGTCAGCTGGCGTGCGCTGCCGGTGAGCAGAATCTCTCGCTGACGGCGGCGGGGCTGGATATCTCCAAGCACGCGGTGCTGGCCGCGGCGAAGCAGTCACGTGATGCCGCCTGGCTGGTGGGCACCAACGCCGCTCTGCCGCTGGAAGATGCATGTGTGGATGTCGTAATCTGCGCCTTCGGCTTCCCTGTCTGGCAGGAGTTCGCGCGTGTCCTCAAGCCCGGTGGCCACGTCGTGTTGCTGGAAGCGGGGGCCGAGCACCTGCTGGCGTTGCGCAAGATTCTCTACCGCGAGCTGAAGCCCGCGCGTGGCGAGGCCGGGCTGAGCGCTGCCGAGTCTGCTGGCTTCGTCATCAGTGGCGAAGTCGAGCATCTGCATGCGGGGCTGTCATTGACCAGCAATGAGCAGATTCGGGACCTGCTGACCATGACCCCGCACCTGTATCGCGCCGAGCGTGATGGCCTGGCGCGTGCGGAAGCCATGACGGCGTTGGAGGTCGAGCTGCATGCGGAGCTGAGGGTGTTCTCGCTCGAGGATGCACAAGATAAAGCTTAAATAGAAATTCTTCGCATTTGCCTTGCAAAAGCAAATGAGAATGATTATCTTGTCTGTGCGGTGTCCGGGCAGACATCGCAGGGCGCAAGCCCAGCCGTAGCGGCGGAGTCAGGCCCCCGCTACGGTGTTTCTCCTCATCAAGCTAGTCACGGTCTTGGGCATCCTCATCTGGGGATGCCCTTTTTGTTGTGCGCTACGCACGCTGCGCGCTCTCACGTCGCGTTCGGATATGCGGTCGTCAGCTCGATAGATCGTCAGCTCGACAGGAGCTCAGGTCGCCAGCCACAGGGGCAGGGTCAGCATCGCCAGCAGCGTCTGGGCGGTGATCAAGGCCGCCATCAGCTCGGCATTGCCGCCCAGCTGGCGGGCCAGAATATAGGCGGAGGTCGCGGTGGGCAGCGCCGCGAACAGAATCGCCACATCGCGCGCCACTCCTTCAAGGCCGAACCACCGGCAGAGCACGACCACCAGTGCCGGCATCGCCAGCAGCTTCAGCAGGCTCGCCAGCCACGCCACGCTGCCACTGCTCACTAGTACACGCGGGCGCAGCGCCACGCCCACCGCGACCAGGCCGAGCGGCAAGGCGGCGCGCCCCAGCAGGCTGATGGCGTCGCCACTCCAGCCCGGCAAGCCGATGCCGCTCAGGTTGAGCGCCGTGCCGGCCAGACACGCCAGCACCAGTGGATTGCGGGTCAGCGCCTTGAGCGAGCGCAGCAGGCCGCCTTCGCCCAGGGTGCCAGCCCCGATGAAGGCCATCACGCACAGCAGGTTGGCGGCCGGCACCATCAGCGCCAGCGCCACGGCCGCGACGGTCGCCCCGGCACTGCCATGCAGCGCTGCTGACCCGGCCACACCGACGTAGCTGTTGAAGCGGATGCTGCCCTGGAAGAGCGAGGTAAAGGAGGCGGCGTCGCCCATATGACGGCTCAGCCAGGCCGGCGCGTGACGCCAGCTCAGCCATAGCGCGGCGGCGAACAGCAGCATCGCGCCCAGCATCACGCTGGCCAGTGCCACGACCGGCACGCTGGCCATGTCGGCGCGTGCCAGCGTGGACACCAGCATGGCGGGGAACAGCACGTAATAGATCAGGCGTTCCAGTTCGCTCCAGAAGCCTTCGCCGGGGAAGCGCTTCCACCCGAGTAGCGCCCCCGCGAGGATCAACAGGAAGAGGGGGCCGAGCGCCTGCTGTACACTTGCCATGCTGACTCCTTGTCGGGGCTGAGTGCGAATGCCTTGAGAGCGATGTGGCGTGCGCGTGACATGATGTCTCGCCTGCTGCCGCGGTGAGGCGGGCTGGTAAGCTTGTCATGACTCGCTCAGCGCTGCACTTGGACTCAGGTCTTGTTCGCCGGTCACGCGCTGGCGTCATGTCGTGGCTGAGCGCAGACCATTCCCATCACGTCACTTTCTTTCCCATTCGGGGCGCCTTGCCTGTCGATGCGCTGCCGGACCGTTGCCGGAACTGCCATGTATCGCGTAGAAGAAGACAATGCCCGCCCGCGGCTGCTCAATCTGCTGATCATCGTCACGCTGATCACCATCGTGGTCTCGCTGTATTACCTGATCGACTATTACCTGGTACGCGACGGCAGCAACGGCAAGGTGACCTGGTTTGCGCCCAATCAGTCCTGCGAGCTCAATCATGCCCCCTGTACTGCCGAGCTGGGCCGCTTCGGGCGTATTACCCTGGCGCTGGAGGGCGATATCAGTCCGCTGACGCCGCTGGGCATTCGCGTGATGACGGAAGGCGTCTCACCGGAGGGGGTCGAGGTGGACTTCATCGGCCGCCACATGGACATGGGCGTGAAGCGCAGCGTGCTGAACACCACCGATGCCCAGAGCCTCGAGCGCCAGCATTGGCAGGGGGAGGGGCAGCTGGGGTTCTGCAGCAGCGCGACCATGGCGTGGCGTGCGCAGGTGATCGTGACCACCGAGCGTGGCCGACTGGGCAGCTGGTTCGATTTCGATAGCCACCCGCAGGCCACCACGGCAGAGCAGCTCGAAAGCTCGGTCGATCAATTGTTTCGCAGTGATACCCGCCCGACGCATCAGGGCAGCTAGCCGCTGGCGCTGAGCCCGGCCGGCAGGGACGTCGTTTCAGGCATGAAGGCTCCGGGAGGCAGGGATGGGCGCAGAGCGAAAGTCACAGGACGGGCAGGCAGGCACTCGCCGACAAGAGAGCCATCAGCTGGACAATAGTCGACAAGAAAGCCATCAGCTGGACAAGGGCGTCGCCAGACGCTGGTGGCTGCTGGGCGCCGTCGGTCTGGCGGCCGTGATCGGTGCCGGTGTTGCCTGGCAGCAGGCGCAGCAGGATCTGGCACCGGTCGCGGGGATGCAGGCCTGGGCCAGTCTGGGCGGCCCCATCCAGCTCGAGTCACAGCAGGGTGACTTCACGCTCGCGGAGGTGACGATGGGCGAGGCCGCAGACGCGCAGGCCACGCCGGTCGTCGCGCTCTACTTCGGCTATACCCAGTGCCCGGATGTCTGCCCGATGACGCTGGCGGCGCTGCGTCAGGTGATGTCTGAACTGCCACCCCAGGCGGCGGCGCGCGTGGTGCCGGTGATGGTGTCGCTGGACCCCGAGCGCGACACCCCTGCCCGGCTGGCCGAATACACCGGGCACTTCGGGCCGCGCTTTCAGGGCATCACCGGCAGTCAGGCGGCACTCGCCGATGTGGCGCGGCGCTATGGCGTCAGCTATCGGCGTGTCGAGGCGCAGGACTCCGCGCTGGGTTACACCATCGATCATGGCGCCGCGCTCTATCTCGTCTCTGCCCAGGGGCGCATCTACGATCGTATTCCGTTCACGCCGGGGCCGGCCGGTGTTCGCGCTGGCGTGACGCGTGTCCTGAGCGCGACCGCTGATTGAGCGCTGCGTGGCACCCGTTGATCGCGCCGCGTCTTGAGCCCTTTCTCAGGGGTGAAATACACATTGTCCACAAGTTGGCAAGCGCTCAAGGAAAATTTTGTGGATAATCATGACGCCTCGAACACGCAACGCAGTGCCGTCAAGTGCTGATTTATAAAGACTAGTAAAAACAAACTGTTACGCGATATCGACTAAAAATATCAAGTCAGTGGTTGCTTTGCGTTCAACCAGCATCACTGCCGCGACAGGCACCGGAAAGGCCGGTTGTCAACCTGTGGTCAATAGCTTCCCCACAGATTTATCCACAGGCTGGCGGCGTCCGCACAGCGCTTTCTGGAGGGGAAAATCAGCGGACATCAGCCATTGCCGTAGTGATGGCATGCCCCGTTGTCCTGTGCGCAGCATGCGCCTGGATGAGCTTGCCACTGGCCCTCATCCAGCCTTGCCAGAAACGCAAAGAGCCGCCCGATGGGCGGCTCTTTCGTTGCTACCTGCAGCAGTGCTTGCCGGTTACCAGCAGGGGAGGCTCACGCCGCCATTACTGCTTGGCGTCGGCCTTGGTCACGTCGAGCAGCTCGACCTTGAAGGTCAGCGTCTCGTTCGGACCGATCGGGCCACCGGTGCCAGCCTTGCCGTAGGCAAGCTCGGCCGGGACGTAGAGCATCCAGGTGTCGCCGACGCTCATTTCCTGCAGTGCTTCCTGCCAACCCTTGATGACCTGGTTGACCTTGAAGCTGACCGGCTCGCCACGCTGATAGGAGCTGTCGAAGACGGTGCCGTCCAGCAGCTTGCCTTCGTAGTTCACCTTGACGGTATCTTCAGCGGACGGGGTCGCGCCGTCACCGGATTCCAGCACCTTGTACTGCAGGCCGGAATCCAGCGTCTTCACGCCGTCCTTCTTGGCGTTGTCGGCGAGGAACTTGTCACCCTCTGCCTTGTTGTCGGTCGCTTCCTGCTCGACCATCTTCTTCTGCTCTTCCATCTTCTTCTGCTGGAAGCGGGAAAGCGAATCCGCGATTTCCTGGTCGCTCATCTTCATGTCGCCCTTGGCGTAGACATCACGAACGGCTTGAGTGAAGGCGTCGAGATCCAGATCGGTGATGTCCTGGGAGAGGCTCTTGCCCAGAGTTGCACCGATGCCATAGCTGAGCTGTGCCTGCTCGTCTGCGAGGCTGTCATCGGCGGCAAAGCTGAACGGGGTGACCAGGAGGGCGCCGAGCGCGACGGCACTGACCAGCTGTTTCATGAAAACTCCTTCAGGATGGAATGGGCCTGAGACGGGCCCGAAACACGCAATTGGCACCGAGGCGGCATGGCCTGCCTCGGGCACTAGTGTTACTCCGACTCTACCAGCCGCGTACAAGTTCCGCATCTCGCTGGCGTTGTCAGGCGCCGGCGGGCACGCGGGCCAGTGCCAGGCGGCGCAGGGCACGTGCCGATGGGTGATCCCCCACGGCGAGCGTCGTCTTGCCGCTGAGCAGGGCCAGCGATTGCTGAAAGGCCTGCAGCGGGTCCGCGACATGCGCGAAGGGCGCCCGCAGGCCGGTTACGCCTTCGGCTGACGACAGCGCAGGACTCAGCTCTTCCAGCTGAGCGAGGGTCTCCTGTTCGGCGGAAAGCTCGCAGGTCTTGAGCTGCTGATAGAGGCGTTCCAGGCGTTGCACCGCTGCCGGGGCCTGGGTCGCGGGCAGCGTCGTCAGCTCCTGCTTCAGCTGGCGGCGGCGCTCGCGCAGCATGCCGGTCATCCAGTCCTGCCAGTCGCGCACATCTTCCAGCAGGCGAGTGGGCGAGGCGGCCAGGGCGATGCCGTGGGCGGACAGCCAGTGAATCCACAGCAGCTCGCAGACATCGAGGCCCGCCTCGTCCTGCAGCAGCAGGCAGGTACTCATCATGTCCGGCGTCGGCTGAGGGTTGCCCGCAGAGCCGACCTCGCCGGGCAGGGCATACAGAGACAGCGCGTAGTCCCACAATCCGATAGAATATGCGCCCATCAAGTCGGCCTCTTCGTGTGTCACGGATGATGTCTCTTCATGTGTCACGGATGATGTCTCTTCACGTGCCACCGATGATGTCTCTTCACGAGTCGCGCCCAGCAGCTTGCTGAGTCGTAGCGCTCGTGTCGGTGGCGGTGAACGGGAGTCCGACGTCCCCCGTATTTTCTGATCGAGGTTGTCATGATTGCACTGCGCCAGCTCGCCCTGCAACGCGGCGGAGCACCGCTGATCGACGAAGCGGACCTGACGCTGCATGCCGGTCACAAGGCCGGTATCGTCGGCCCCAATGGCGCCGGCAAGTCGAGCCTGTTCGGCCTGATCCTCGGCGAGTTGACGCCCGACAGCGGCACGGTATCGCTGGCCGGTGGCGTGCGTGTCGCGCACATGGCGCAGGAAATCGATGCGCTGGAGCGTCCGATCGTCGACTACGTCATGGACGGGGACCACGCGCTGCGCGAGACCGAGCGCGCCCTGGCAGCCGCCGAAGAGAGCGGCGAGCACCAGCGTCAGGCCGAGCTGCACGCCCACTTCGACACCCTCGATGGCTACACCGCGCGGGCACGTGCCGAGCAGCTGCTGGTCGGCCTCGGCTTCAGCCAGGCGCAGCTCAGTCAGCCGCTGGCGGCCTTCTCGGGTGGCTGGCGCATGCGTGCCAATCTGGCGCGTACCCTGTTCACGCCATCCGACCTGCTGCTGCTGGATGAGCCGACCAACCACCTGGATCTCGATGCGCTGCTGTGGCTGGAGCAATGGCTGGCGCGTTATCCCGGCGCGCTGCTGCTGATCTCCCACGACCGCGACTTCCTCGATGCGGTGTGTGATCACATCATCCACTTCGATCGCCGCAAGCTGGTGGTCTACAAGGGCAACTACAGCCGCTTCGAGCGCACGCGTTCCGAGCGCCTGGTGCGCGAGCAGGTCGAGCACGAGAAGACCATGGCCCGCCGTGCCGAGATCGAGGATTTCGTGCGTCGCTTCAAGGCCAAGGCCACCAAGGCGCGTCAGGCCCAGAGCCGCATGAAGATGCTGGAGCGCATGGAAGAGACGGCGGCGGTCAAGGCCGATTCCCCGTTCCACTTCACCATCCCGTGCTCCGACAAGATCTCGCATCCGCTGCTGGGGCTGGACCGCGCGGTGATCGGCTATCCCGGTCAGCCGCCGCAGCTCTCCGGGGTGCGCTTCTCGCTGCTGCCGGGGCAGCGCATCGGTCTGCTCGGCCCCAACGGCGCCGGCAAGTCGACGCTGATCAAGGCGCTCACCGGCGAGCTTGCGCTGGTCGAGGGTCAGCGGACCGCCGGCGAGCATCTGGCCATCGGCTACTTCGCCCAGCACCAGGTGGACGGGCTCGACCTGTCCTCGACGCCCTTCAATCATGTGCTGCGCCTGTCACCGTCGGCGGGTGAGCTGGAGATCCGCACCTTCCTCGGCAGCTTCGGCTTCCACGGCGATGAGGTCTACGCCACGGTGGAGTCGTTCTCCGGTGGCGAGAAGGCGCGTCTGGCGCTGTCGCTGATCGCGTGGCAGAAGCCCAACCTGCTGCTGCTGGATGAGCCGACCAACCACCTGGACCTCGACATGCGCGAGGCGCTCACCGATGCACTGGCGACCTTCGAGGGCACCGTGATTCTGGTCTCCCACGACCGCCACCTGCTGCGTGCCTGCGTCGATGAATTCTGGTGCATCGCCGATGGCCGCGTGACGCCCTTCGATGGTGACCTGGATGACTACCGTGCCTGGCTCAAGGCACGCGTCGAGGGCGAGCGGCGGGAAGCGCGCGCCCAGAAGGATGCCGATGCAGGGACAGACAGCACGCGCACGCCGGACCGCAAGGAAGCGCGCCGCCAGGCGGCTGAACTGCGCGAGAAGCTGCGTCCGCTCAAGAAGGTCAGCGACAAGGCCGAGCAGAAGATGAGCAAGGCGCAGGGCGAGCTGGACAAGATCGAGGAAGCGCTGGGCGATGCCACGCTCTACGAGGCGGACCGCAAGGCGGAGCTGACCAAGCTGCTGGCCAGCCAGGGCGAGATCAAGAGTCGCCTCGATGAGGCCGAAGCCGAATGGTTCGAGGCTCAGGAAGCGCTGGAAGAGATGGAAGCCCAGCTCAAGGCGGCGGACTAGGCCATGCGGCTGGACCGCTGGCTGACACGTCAGCCACAGCTCAACCGTCGTCATGCGCTCTCGGCGCTGGCGGCGGGGCGCGTGCGGGTCAACGGCGCGACGATCAGTGACCCGCTGCATGAAGTCGGCCCCTTCGATGACATCCACCTGTCAGCGAGTGACGCGACCGTCTGCCTGCAGGTCGCGCGGCGTCCGCGTCATATCCTGCTCAACAAGCCTGCCGGGGTCGTGACGGCCTGTCATGACCCCGAACACCCCACCGTGATCGATGTCCTGCGTGACACGCTGAAGGCACGCGGCGAGAACAGCGGCTGGCTGGCCGAGATCCACCATGTCGGGCGCCTCGATCGGGCGACGACCGGTGCCCTGCTGCTGACCAATGACGGCGATGTCTCGGCGCGCATCAGCGATGCGGGGCTCGAGGGGCCCGCCAAGCGCTATCGCATGGGGCTGGAGCGGCCCCTGACGGAAGCCGAACAGGAAAGCGCCATCGCACAGGTTCGCCAGGGGGTGCTGCTCGAACATGATCCGCGCCCGACACTGCCGGCCCAGCTTGCGTTTCTCACCGCGGATCAGGCACGCCTGACGCTGCACGAGGGCCGCCATCATCACATCAAGCGATTGTGGCGCAGCCTGGGCAATCGCGTGGTGTGGCTGCACCGTGAGTCGGTGGCGGGCTTGAGTCTCGAGGGGCTGGCGCCGGGGGAGTGGCGCGAGCTTACCCGCGAGGAGTGTTCACGGCTGGGGGCCGCGCAGCCTCGCGGGTGAGGCCACCCGGCGGGTGGCGTCTTGTCGACACCGGGTTATCCACGCCCGCCTGGCGCGCCGCCAGCGCGAGACGGCTGCGATGGGATGTGGATAGATCGTTCTGAATCGTCGTCAGCGCTGCTCAGCTGCCGGTCGCCTGGCTGGGCAGGTCCTCTGCCGTGATGCTCGCCTCGTCATCGTCGCTGGAGCTTGCCTCCGGCGTCGACAGGCTGACCAGCTCGCCCTCGGCGTTGCGCGTGAAGTTGCGCACGATGACCCCGATATCCTCCGGCAGCGGCGCAAACTGGCTGCAGCGGCTCAGCACTTCCTGCATGTCCTGATAGCCACTGTCGCGACGCGAGTCGATGGTCGCGCGCGAGAAGTCGATATCCTTCAGTGAGGTCTCGCCCGGGCGCGCCGAGGCCAGCAGACGCACCACGTTGATCGAGGGCTGCTGGGTCATGGCGAGGATGCGCTGGATCTTCGGCGACTGGCGCAGCTCCTCCGGCAGATGATCGGCGAGATTCTCGATCCCCATGCGCAGCGCCTGATTCTCCTCCAGCAGATTGAGGTGCTCGCCGGCACGGCTGGAATACTGGATATCCTTCTCGCGCAGCTGCGCCTCCTGCAATGTCTCCGGCACCTTGCCATCGGCACTCCACAGGTCGATCACGTAGCAGTTGACCACCGTCTCGCCATGCGGACGCTCCGACAGCACCCAGCTGACGGGCGTATTGGAGTACAGGCCACCATCCCAATAGGCTTCGCCATCGACCCACACCGGCGGGAAGGCCGGTGGCAGGGCGCCGCTGGCCAGAATATGGCGGTGGTCCAGCGCTTCATGCGAGGAGTCGAAGTAGCGCAGCGCGCCGCTGCCGATATTCACTGCCCCCACCGACAGGCGAACGTTCTCCGGGTGGCGGGCATCCAGGCGCTCGAAGTCCACCAGCCGATTGAGCGTGTCGCCCAGCGGTTCGGTGTCGTAGAGGCTGGGCGGCTCGCCGAAGAAGCTCTGCCAGATCGGTACCGTCCACAGCGGGCGCGGGCGGAAGAAGCCCGGAATGCCCCACAGCATGGCGGAGGTGCGCGCGACACTGCGCTCCCATGGATGAAAGGCGGGGCCCATGCTGGCAGCGGGTTGGGCGATGCCATACCAGAATGACTCGAGGGCCTTGAGGCGCTCGCCCTCCGGATTGCCGGCGATCAGGGCACCATTGATGGCGCCGACCGAGGTGCCGACCACCCAGTCGGGCTGGATGCCGGCTTCGGCCAGCGCCTCGAAGATGCCGATCTGGTAGGCGCCGAGCGCGCCACCGCCTTGCAGCACCAGAATATTGAGCGCATCGGCGCAGAAGTCGCAGGATGTATCACGCATGAAACCTTCTCCTCTCTAGCAGTGCAGCACTCCGCCGGGGAATGCCCGAGGTCAGGGGGACCGTCGCGAGCGAGACGCCATGTGAT
Source organism: Cobetia sp. 1CM21F (assembly GCF_023161745.1). NCBI lineage: Bacteria > Pseudomonadati > Pseudomonadota > Gammaproteobacteria > Oceanospirillales > Halomonadaceae > Cobetia > Cobetia sp. 1CM21F. Next base: position 258,502 of record NZ_JALNTQ010000004.1, read on the forward strand.
GGGGGAGGCGTGGACTCGTGGAGGCGGCGCAAGGGTGACGAGGTGCATATCAAGGGCAGCAAAGCACCTGATCAAGGCAATGAGACACTGGTGAAAAGCAATCGAAGTGCTTTTATTGTGCAGTGCAGCATGGCGCTTGTCAGCATAGCACGCATCCTCGCCTTGCGTGTCTGCGATCTCATTCAAGCGACTGACTGAGGCGGCAGGGGAAAAGACGAGGGAGAGGTCAGGAACAGGAACAGGAACAGGAACAGGAGCAGGGGCAGCAGCCGTGCTGCGGTCATTGGCACCAGGGCGTCAGCCACAGGTCGGCTGCCAGCAGCAACAGGGCATAGCGTCCGCCCTTGGCGATCACGATCAGGACGATGCTTTTCCACCACGCCAGCCGGAAGACCCCCGCCAGCACCGTCAGCGGGTCGCCGATCAGCGGGGCCCAGCTCAGCAGCAGGCTCCAGGCGCCGAAACGGCGATACCACAGGGTGCCGCGCGCCAATGCGCGTCGCGAGACCGGAAACCAGCGCCGTGTGCGCAGACGGCGGGCGCCACGCCCCAGGGCGACGTTGATCAGGCTGCCGAGCGTGTTGCCCAGCGTCGCCGCGATCCATAGCGCCCAGGGCGCGTGCCCCTGGCACCAAAGCCCCGCGAAGGCCGCCTCCGATCCGCCGGGCAGCAGGGTGGCGCTGGCCAGCGAGATCACGGCGAGCGAGGTCAATGCCGGCAATGACAGTAGGGCCACTTCACTCATATCAATTTCTTCTGTTTTTCACGGTGGCAGGGCGCTGGGGGTGGCTTTCTTCCCTCCTCAGCTCGGGTATGCTGTTGGCACGTCAAAGCCATATTTCGGGAGCTTCCTGCATGCATATTCCGTGCGTCCTGACGATAGCGGGCTCAGACCCCTCCGGGGGAGCCGGCATTCAGGCGGACCTCAAGACATTCTCTGCGCTGGGCGCCTACGGGGCCAGCGTGATCACGGCGCTGACGGCGCAGAATACCTGCGGCGTGCGCAGCGTGGAGGCGGTCTCGCGGGAATTCATCGCCGCACAGTTGGACGCCGTGCTGGATGATCTCGATATCCGCGCCGCCAAGATCGGCATGGTGGCCGATCCGCTGGTGGTGGAAATGCTCGCCGACCGCCTTCAGCAGCGTCGCCCGCGCTGGGTCGTGCTCGACCCGGTGCTGGTCGCCAAGAGTGGCGATGCGCTGGTCAATGATGCTGCCATCCAGTCGGTGGCCGAGCACCTGGTGCCGCTGGCCGACATCATCACGCCCAACCTGCATGAAGCCGCGGTGCTGCTGGGTGAGCGGCGCCTGATCGGGCGCTCCGACATGCCCGAGGTCGCCCGCGAGCTGCGTGCCAGAGGCGCGAAGGCGGTGTTGATCAAGGGTGGGGCGCTTGAGGGACAGGCCTGCGATGACCTGCTGGTCAGCGATGCCGGTGAGCAATGGCTGTGCGCACCGCGTATCGAGACCGACAACCTGCACGGCACCGGCTGCTCGATGTCTTCCGCCATCACGGCGCGACTGGCGAACGGTCTGCCGTTGCCGCAGGCGGTGGTCGAGGCGCGCGAATGGCTGCTGGGCGCGTTGCGCGCTTCCGACCAGCTCAGCGTCGGCAAGGGCCGTGGGCCGGTGCATCATTTCCACGCCCTGTGGTAAGCCAGCGAGAGCCAGGCCTGTGAAACCCGGTCTGCAGGAGTGATGAACCCCGCAAGCTCCCCTTGATCCCTGCCAGCCAACGAGTAGATGCCATGCCTATATCGCCGCTGTATCGCTTGTCCGTGTCAGCTGTCCGTGGCGCCGCTTGCAGCCTGAACGCCGCCTGTCATGCCGTCAGCCTGCCGGTGGCGAGTGCGCCGCGCTGGCTGGCCGCGGGCGTGATGGGGGCGCTGCTGGCCACCACCAGCCCCGCGGCGCTCGCCGTCGAGATCAAGGGGGTGACCTTCGCGAATCAGGTGACCACGCAGTCCGGCCAGCCGCTGACGCTGATCGGCAGTGGGCTCTTCACCTACCTGCTGTGGGACGCCTATGTCGGCGCCTATTATCAGGATGCGCGTCGCCCGCGCCCGGCGCCGCTCAAGGATGTCTCGCGTCGCCTGGTGCTGGAGTACTTCCATGCCATCGATGCCGAGGACTTCGCCAAGGCGACCACCAAGGGTGTGCGCAAGAACCTGTCAGCGGCGGATTTCGCGGCGATCGAGCCTGAATTGGCGCGCTTCAATCGTGCCTATCAGGACGTCGTGCCGGGGGATCGCTATGCGCTGCAATGGCTGTCCGCCGGTGGCGGCAGCGGCAGCGGCACGCTGTCGCTGATGCTGAACGGGCAGGTCATCTTCGAAAGCGATTCACTGGCGCTGGCCAACGGCCTGTTCGCGATCTGGCTTGGCGATGAACCGGCCCAGCAGGATTTCCGTACCCAGCTGCTGGGGCAGTAGCGCGCGCGTTCCATCTGGCTCCTCTAGCCCCTCTCTGGCCCATCTAGCCCCTCTCTAGCCTATCTGGCCCATCTGTCGTGGTATCGCCATCGTCTTGCACCTCTTATCGCGCCTCTATCGAGACACCACGAAAAACGCCCCTGCCGGGAGTCCCGGCAGGGGCGTTTTTTCATGCTCGTTTTTCTATCTTTCCATCACTCTTTCGATCCTTGCTATCTACTTGGCGGGGTAGACGCGCGTGCCTGGGGCTTACTTGCCTTCGGCAGCCTTGATGTCGGCCTGCAGGGTGTCGAGGATCTTGCTGCCACGCTCACCGGATTGCTCACGGTAGACTTCCCAGCCCTTCTCGCCGACGGGGCGGAAGGCTTCGCGCTGCTCATCGGTCAGCGTGATGATCTCGATGTCACTGTCTTCCTTGATCTTCTCCAGACGGTCGGCGTTGTACTCCTCCTGCTTCTCGAAGATGTACGGACGCATCTCGTTGGTGACCTTGTCGAGCATCTGCTGCTGCTCGTCATCCAGTCCGGAATAGAAGTCACTGGAGGCCACCAGCGTGGTGATGAACTGCGCCTGCTTGGCCTGGATCATGTAGTCCTGAACTTCGTAGAAGCTCATTTCCTGGATGGCGAATACCGGGTTCACCTGGCCGTCGATCTGGCCCAGCTGCAGGCCGGAGTAGACCTCGGAATAGGGCATCGGCGTCGGGTTGGCACCGTAGCCGCGATAGCTCTCGACCAGAATCGGCGAGGTCATGGTGCGGATCTTGAAGCCTTCCATGTCCTCGGGTGTCTTGATGTCACGGTTGCCGGTCCACACCATCCAGCCTTCCGGAATCACGCCCAGCAGCTGGAGGTTCTGCTCGGTGTAGGCCTCGGACAGCATGTCGATGGCCTTGGAGTTGCCGAGCACCTCTTCATTGACGGCATTGTCGTCGGAGAACAGGAAGTGCAGCGTGAAGACGCCCGACTCCGGAATCACCGAGGCCAGGTGACCCGGTGAGGCAAAGGTCAGCTGGATGGCATCGCTCTGCACCAGTTCGGTGAGCTGTGAGGAGGTACCCAGTGCACCGTAGGGGTAGATCTCGACATCGATGTCACCACCGGAAGCCTCTTCGATGCGCTTCTTGAATTCCTGGGCGTAGGCATCCTGCACGCTGCCGGAGACCTCCTCCAGCGCGAAACGCCAAGTGTCCGCCTGCACGCCCGCGGAGGCCAGCGCCGCCATGCCCAGGCCGGACGCGAGGGCGCCTCCCTTGATGAACGCGGCGAGACGAGAAAGGGGAACAGGAGTCCTGGACGTCTCGCGATTCTGCTCGGGTGACGGGTTCCATTGCATCGTCATCTTGTTCTCCTTGTGTGATTTCCATCAGCGTCGGGCGGCTCTGGGCATACCCGGCGTGCAACTTGCATCATTTAGATAATATTGCCATTCTTAATATAATAAAAAAATTACCAAATTGGATAGTATGATTAGAATTTATTATGAATAAGCTGAGCCTGTGCGCATGAGGCTCTGGTACTCGAGCTCTGGTGCTTGAGTTCTGGTACCTGAACTCTGGTACTCGAGGACCTGCTCGTCGCTCGCCAGAGCTTCGCGCTCGGTCTTCACGATCTGCCTCGGCGCCAGACCGCCATGCCGCGCATCGGCCGCATACTGATTTCAAGCGCCGCTAATAAAGCTAGAACAAGAGTAGCCAAAGTGAAAATCACGGCGGCACCGCGGAAAATTTCAATGGATCGTACTGGCAAACGCAGGCTGTCTGGCGCAAACCACTGCGCTCATGACGTCTGGTAGAGAGCCTATCTGGCAGGATGCCACATCAACAGGAAGCCGCTTCATGAACTCGCCCCCCTCCAAGTCTCCGTCCGCTGACGAGACCCGCCCTGCCCCGGCCGAGACGAATGGCGGTCAGGACCCCCTCGCACATCTGCCCGCGCCGCTGCGCCGTCTGGCCGCCTGGTTCGAACGTGGTGACCAGGGCCTGGCGCATGTCGAGCGCTGGTTGATCGCCCTGTGCGTGCTGGGCATGGCGACGGCCAGCATCGCCAACGTCATCGGGCGCAACGTCTTCAACTACAGCCTGCCGTTCACCGAAGAGTTGATGCAGATCCTGCAGCTGTGGCTGACCTTCCTCGGCATCAGTTACGGCGCGCGCGCCGGGCGCCATATCCGCGTGACGGCGTTGCTGGACTTCATGCCGCCGTGGTTGCGCAAGGTGCTGCTGATCGCTGGACAGGTCATCACCTGTGCCTTGCTGGCCTACCTCGCCTGGCTGGCGGTGGATTATCTGCAGAGCCTGGCCAAGTCCGGGCGTGTCACGCCGTCGCTGCGCTGGTCGCTGGCGGCGCTCTATGCCGTGGTCCCGCTGGGACTGGCGCTCGGGGCTCTCCAGTACCTGATGGCGATCCTGCGCAACCTGCTGGCGCAGGGCGCCTGGTTGTCATGGCGTACGGCGGAGATGGACGAGAACGAGGAAGTCGACGGTAGCGGCGCGCTCTAGCCACTGCGTCTGGAATGTCTTCTCGATGCCTCGATAGACGATTGATCACACTTCATTGACCCAGGGACGGAAGCTGCGATGTGGATTCTGCTCGTGATGGTGGGGCTGCTGTTGCTTGGGGTACCCATGATGGTGCCATTGAGCGTCGGCACCTTTTTCTTGTTGTTCAGCGATTTTCCCTTCCTCAAGCCGGAGCTGGTGATCCAGCAGATGATCGGTGGCCTGCAGCCGGTGGTGCTGACGGCGGTGCCGATGTTCATTCTGGCGGCCGATATCATGCTCAAGGGCTCCACTGCCCAGCGCCTGCTGGATCTGGTCGAGCGCTTCGTCGGCCACTGGCGCGGTGGCCTGCCGGTGACCACCGCGCTGGGCTGCACCCTGTTCGGCGCGGTGTCCGGCTCCACCCAGGCCACGGTGGTGGCGATGGGGCGCCCGCTGCGCCCGCGGCTGCTGGAAGCCGGTTACAGTGACAAGTTCACCATCGCGTTGATCATCAATGCCTCCGATATCGCGCTGCTGATTCCGCCCTCCATCGGCATGATCATCTACGGCGTCGCGACCGGTACCTCGGTGGGTGACCTGTTCATCGCCGGTATCGGCCCGGGGCTGATGATCCTGGTGCTGTTCTCGCTCTACTGCATGTGGAAGTCGTGGAAGCTGGGCATCGCCCCGCAGCCCAAGGCGGACTGGCCCGCACGCCTCAAGGCCTTGAAGCGCGCCAGCCTGCCGGCGGGCTTCCCGGTGATCATCATCGGCGGCATCTACTCGGGCATGTTCTCGCCGACGGAGGCCGCCACGGTCTCGGTGATCTATGCGCTGATTCTCGAGATGCTGATCTATCGCGGCGTGACCCTCAAGGACCTGCCCAGTGTGGCCTTCTCCACGGGGCTGATAACCGCGGTGGTGTTCATCCTGGTGGCGGCGGGCGCGGGCTTCTCGTGGATGATCTCCTTCGCCAAGATTCCGGATGCCATCCTCGGCGGCTACATCCCCTACCTGTCGGAGCACGCGCTGGCGCTGTTGGCAGTGATCGCGGCGGCCTACTTCGTCGGTTGCATGTTCGTGGACCCCATCGTGGTGATCCTGATTCTGGCGCCGGTGTTTGCGCCGGCAGTCGATGCCGCCGGGCTGGACCCGGTGCTGGTCGGCACCCTGGTCACCCTGCAGGCGGCGATAGGTTCGGCGACCCCGCCCTTCGGCTGCGACATCTTCACGGCGGTGGCGGTGTTCCGAAAACCGTACATGGAGGTCATCCGGGGGACGCCACCCTTCATTGCCCTGCTGTTGCTGGCGACGGTGCTGCTGATGCTGTTCCCGCAGATCGCGCTGTTCCTGCCGAGCCTCGCCAACTAGCAGCTCGCCCACTCAAGTAGCACCTGTCGCGCCCCGCAGGCTCAGTCTGCGGGGCGTTCGCGTCTGGTATGCTCCCGAACACGAAATGTCATGAACATCATCCATCTCTTGAAGGAGCAAGCGGCATGCGAGCATTGATCCAGCGCGTCACACGGGCGGAAGTCGTGGTCGAGGACGAGAGCGTCGGCGCCATCGGGGGCGGTCTGCTGGTACTGGTGGGCGTCGAGAAGGGCGATGATGAGGCGCGTGCCGACAAGCTGCTGCACAAGCTGCTGCATTACCGGGTCTTCGCTGACGAGAACGACAAGATGAACCTCAACGTCCAGCAGGCGGGCGGCAGTCTGCTGCTGGTCTCGCAGTTCACGCTGGCGGCGGACACCGGCAGTGGCATGCGCCCCAGCTTCTCCTCGGCGGCGCCACCGGCGGAGGGCGAGCGGCTGTTCACCTACCTGGTCGACAAGGCGCGTGAGCGCGGGCGAGAACTCGGGGTGGGAATCGAGACCGGACGCTTCGGTGCCAACATGCAGATCTCGCTGCTCAATGACGGGCCGGTGACCTTCCTGCTCGAGAGCTGATCGCGCAGGCCCAAAAAAGCCGCCCCCGAGGGGGGCGGCTGCAAGCATTGGATGACGGGACTGCGCCGTCTCACGGGAGCGCGGCGCAGGTAACGCAGTCTTACTGCACGCCTTCCGGATTGCGTGCGTTCAGGTAGGCCTGCTCAGAGACCTCATGCCACTTCTCGACCTTGCCTTCGAAGGTGGTGTAGGACTCGTAGATGCGGCCGGCCAGATCGTTGGAGTCGCCGAGTTTCTTGACCACTTCGCCGGACAGCTCACGTGCCTTGTCGAGCACGTCCTGCGGGTAGCGGCGCAGCTCGACCTTGTGCTCGTTGAGCAGTGTCTCGAGGGCGTCGTTGTTGCGCGCGGTGTACTCGTCGAGCATGTCCTGGTTCACGTCACGTACCGCGGAACGCAGGATGGCCTGCAGGTCCTTGGGCAGCTCGGCCATGGCGTCGTCATTGACGATGGCCTCGAAGGTGACGGTCGGCTCGTGCCAGCCCGGATAGTAGTAGTACTTGGCGGCCTGATAGAGACCGAAGGCCAGGTCGTTGTACGGGCCGATCCACTCGGTGGCATCGATGGCCCCGGACTGCAGCGAGGTGAAGATCTCGCCGCCCGGCATGCTGACCGTCGCCACGCCCATCTGCTGCATGACATCGCCACCCAGACCCGGGATACGCATCTTCAGGCCATCGAGGTCGGCGACCGAGTTGATCTCCTTGTTGAACCAGCCGCCCATCTGCACGCCCGAGGCGCCGCCCGCCATGACTTCGACGCCGAACTTGTCGTAGACCTCGTTCCACAGCTCCAGACCGCCGCCGTAATGCAGCCAGGCGTTCATTTCCTGCGCGGTCATGCCGAAGGGCACTGCCGCGAAGAACTGGGCTTCCGGTGCCTTGCCCTTCCAGTAGTAGGAGGCTGAGTGACCGATCTGCGCGGTACCGGAAGATACCGAGTCGAGTACCTCGAAGCCCGGCACCAGCTGGCCTGCCCCGTAGACCTTGATCTTGAGACGCCCGTCGGACATCTCATCGACCAGGCGTGCGAGGCGTTCTGGCCCCTGACCGACCCCCGGGAAGTTCTTGGGCCATGAGGTGACCATCTTCCAGGTATAGGTATCCGCGGCATTGGCGACGGCCGGCAGGGTGCCCATGGCGGTCATGGTGCCGACGGCGATGCCGAAGGCGAGTTTGTTGAGTTGCATGGCATGCTCCTTGAAGTGCCCGATTGTTGTTGTGCACCGGTCATCGACCGGCGCTGGGCAAGAGGTGGGCCGCGAACGGCTCCCGTGCATCTGCATGAGCCGACTGGCGGCTCTCCCATCAGCTGGCGGGGCAGGCCCCGCCAATTCAGTTGCTGTTCTGTCCTTGTTCTGTTTCTTGTCCTGCTCTTGGTTCTGGCCCGTTAGTCGTCGTCTAGAACTGGGCCGGCAGCCAGGTGGCCAAGCCCGGGAAGGCGGCGAGTGCTCCCAGCATGCACAGCTGGATCAGGATGAACGGGATGACGCCCTTGTAGATCTGCTTGGTGCTGACTTCCTTGGGGGCCACGCCGCGCAGGTAGAACAGCGCGAACCCGAAGGGTGGTGTCAGGAAGGAAGTCTGCAGGTTGATGGCGATCATGATGCCCAGCCAGATCGGGTCGAGGCCCATGGCCAGCAGCACCGGGCCGACGATCGGCACCACCACGAAGGTGATCTCGATGAAGTCGAGGATGAAGCCGAGCAGGAAGATCACCAGCATCACCACCAGGGTGGCACCGATGACGCCGCCGGGCATGTTCTCGAAGATCTCGGTGACGACCTCTTCGCCGCCGAAGCCGCGGAACACCAGCGAGAACAGCGCCGCACCGATCAGGATCAGGAACACCATCGAGGTGACATTGGTGGTGGAGCGCACCACTTCCGTCAGGGTCTTCAGGCTCAGCTTGCGGTTGGCGAGGGCCAGCATCAGCGCACCGAAGGCACCCACGGCAGAGGCTTCGGTCGGGGTCGCGAGACCGCCGAGAATCGAGCCGAGCACACAGACGATCAGCACGATAGGCGGCACCAGGCCCTTCATCAGCAGCCAGAAGATGCTGCCGGTATGCCCCAGCTCTTCCATCAGCGCATCACGATCGACGGCCGGCGCCTTCTCCGGCTTCAGCCAGGCGACCATGGCGATGTAGACGATATAGGCGAGCACCAGGATCAGGCCCGGAATCAGTGCGCCGATGAACAGGTCACCCACCGAGACGGTCTTCGGGCTCCAGATACCCATCGACAGTTGCGCCTGCTGATAGGCGGAAGACAGCACGTCGCCCAGCAGGACCAGCGCGATGGACGGCGGAATGATCTGCCCCAGGGTGCCGGTGGCACAGATGGCGCCGGTGGCCAGTGACGGGTCATAACCGCGCTTGAGCATGGTCGGCAGTGACAGCAGGCCCATGGTGACGACGGTCGCACCGACGATACCGGTGGAGGCGGCCAGCAGCATGCCGACGATGGTCACGGAAATCCCCAGCCCGCCACGCAGCGAGCCGAACATCAGTGCCATGGCGTCGAGCAGCGTCTCGGCGACCTTGGACTTCTCCAGCAGCACGCCCATCAACACGAACAATGGCACGGCCAGCAGGGTCTGGTTGGTCATGGTGCCGTAGAGGCGGTTGGGCATCGCGGACAGGAAGCTGGCATCGAATACGCCCTGGGTAATGCCCAGCGCATCCAGCCCCATGCCGAGTCCGGCGAAGGCAAGCGCGGTGCCGGCCAGTGACAGCGCCACAGGATAGCCCAGCATCAAGACGATACAGATACACACGAACAGCAGCAGTGGCATGGTCTCGAGCATTACACCAGCTCCTCATCGTGGTCAGGGGTGTCATCGCTCGCATGCGGAGAGGGCAGGCGGCCCATCAGGAACAGCAGATGGCGGCCGGCTTCCGCCACGCCTTGCAGCATCATCAGGATGGCGATGGCCGGGATCAGGGTCTTGAGCAGGTAGACGCCCGGCAGGCCGCCGGATTCGGGTGAGGCTTCTTTGATGCCCCAGGAATCGCCCACGTAACCGAGGCTGGAGAGCAGGATGAAGGTCATCACCGGGAACAGCAGGAACAGGGTGCCGCCGAGATCGACCCACGACTTCCCGCGGTGCGACATGCGCTGATAGAAGATATCCACCCGCACATGGCCGTCGTGCTTGAGCGTGTAGCTGGCGGCGAGCAGGAAGACGGCCGCGTGCATGTACATCACGGATTCCTGCATGGGGATGCTGTTGATGTTGAAGGCGTAGCGCAGCATCACGATGGTGAATTCGACCAGCATCATGATGACGACCAGCCAGGACACGCAGCGTCCCAGCCCCTCGGTCATGCGGTCGAGCCCTGTGAGCCAGCCGGGGGTAGAGGCATTGGCAGACATGGAGTCCCCTTGGCCTGCGGGTAGCAGGTGATGATTGTTGGTGTTGTTGTTGCTTTGCCGACAGCGTCTGCTGTGTCTTTGCCAAGCGCTTGTGTTGCAAGCGATTGCTGGCAAGGTCGCCAATTCAGATGTTGCTCATGTTGTGGTCAGTCGCTGTGTCCAGCAAGCCGTGATGGCATCGCTTTGAACAACGCTATTCCACGCTTCATCCCTGTAAGTGACGTCGCTCGGATGCGGCATGCCATCAGTCATCGCTAAGTCAACGATTAATCCACGTCATTGGCAGACAAAGAGTAGCGAGCGGCGCCGCAACAACAAATGGATCATTGGTCTGACAGGCGGTTTTTGTCTTTGCTTACAGTGAGATAGGCGAAGAAATACCGGCAGGCAGGCAAGGAGACGGGCAAGTAAGGGCGCGGCAGATCGCGCCATGCGCATCAAGCAGCCCGCAAGCGATGCGCCGCAGACGCGGCGGCAGGGGTAAGCGTCATGGCGCAGACAGCTGCCGGCAAGCCGTAGCTGAGGGAAGCCTGGGTCGGGAAAGCCAGGCGGGAGAGCCAGGCAGTAGAGGGGGCGATATCCGGGGGGCAGGCGTCAGAGATGCCTATGCAAGAGAGACAGGCGTCAGGCGAGCCCGATCGCCTTGCGGCATGCGGCTGGCAGATGGACTTCTACCGCAAGCGGCAGATGGTCGGAGAACAGGTGCGACAGCGTGGTCGGGTGGCTCAAGCGCAGCGTCGAGGAGACCAGGATATGGTCGAGTCCACGGCGTGGTTGCCAGGCCGGGTAGCTGTTGATGGCCTTGCTGGGGCGGGAGTCGAGTGCCTCGCTGAACGCCTTGTGCTGACGAAGCTGGGCCAGCGTGCAATTGAGGTCGCCCATCACGATGACATGCTTGAGGGGCGCGATCAGCTCGCCGAGGTACTGCAGCTGACGATGCTGGATACGGGCACCGAGTGCCAGGTGGGTCACGAAGACATGCAGGGCGTGTTCGCCCTCGCCGAAGCGGGCATGGATGGCCCCGCGTCCCGGTAGGGTACCGGGCAGGCTGTGCTCTTCGAGATGGCTGATCGGCAGGCGCGACAGCAGGCCGTTGCTGTGCTGAGCCAGGCGGCCCAGATTGCGATTGAGCTGCTGATAGCGATGCGGGAATTCGGCCGTCTCGGCCAGTGAATCGACCTGATTGACGTTGCCGGAGCGGAAACTGCCACCGTCGACTTCCTGCAGCCCGACGATATCGTAGGGCGTGATGGCGGCGGCGATCAGCTCCAGACGCTTGCGGCGCATCGGGTGTGGCAGCACATGCTGCCAACCGCGGGTGACGTAGTGATGCCACGCCGCGGTATGGATACCGACCTGCATGTTGAAGGTCAGCAGACGCAGGGGAGGTGCCGTCTCGTCGAGTCCGGCACCTCCCGCGGCGCTGGCGGCCACTGGGTCAGCAGCCGCTGCCATCAAGCGGCGTCCTTGCTGCCGGCTTTCTCTTCACGCACCTGCTCGACCAGCTCGTCGGTGATCTTGAGCATGTTCTGCAGTGAGCCAGCCGTGCTCGGCGAGATGACATAGCGGCCATCCACGATCAGTGCCGGTACGCCCATGATCTTGTAGGCGCGCATCTGGGCGTGGGCCTGATTGACCTGGCTCTTCACGCCGAAGGACGTCAGAGACTTCTTGGCGTCTTCTTCGCTGACGCCGTAGTCGCTGTAGAACTTGGCGATATCATCCGGATCGGTCAGACGCTGGTGGTCCTGATGGATGGCATCGAAGAAGGCCTTGTGGGTCTCGTCGAGGATGCCCAGGTCCTTGGCGGCATAGAAGGCATAGGCGTGCTTGACCCAGTCCTGCCCCATGGTGGCCGGCAGACGGTTGAAGGTCACGTCACTCGGCAGCTCGTCGACCCACGGCTCGAGGCTGGATTCCAGCTTGTAGCAGTGCGGGCAGCCATACCAGAACGCTTCGACCACTTCGACATTGCCCGCCGGCGCGTCGGTCTTCACCGGCTCGTCGAGTACCTGATAGTCCTTGCCAGCTTCAGCGGCGAACACGCTTGCTGACAGGCCAAGGCCCGCCACCAGAGTCAGTAGGGGTTTCCACTTCATGGAACATCTCCATCGGATTGAGGCATGCCCGGGCATGATACCCGGCAACATTAGTGATGCATCGAGTATGCGTGTCAGCCACCACTGCTGTCGAGACTGCCGGGCGGGACACGGCGGATCACTGTCGGGCCAGCCTAGCGTGACAAGGTTGACCGTTGGATGAACGCCGTTCGATCACGCGCCGTACAAGGCGTCGCTCGATCACGCCCCGTGAATGGCGTGCTGGTGCCGGTCGTCATCAAGTCAGTCATACGCGACAACCGGATGAACGGATGCCTCAGCGCAGGCCGTGGAGATATTCGGCCACCTGCTGCATGTCGCTGTCACTCATGCGCGCGGCGATGCTGCTCATGATGGCGTTCGGGTCGTTGTCGCGGCTGCCGTCGCGGAAGGCCTTGAGCGCCGCCACGGTATAGGCGGAGAATTGTCCGGCCAGCGCCGGATAACCTGCCGAGTCGATGCCTTCACCACGCGGACCATGACAGGCTGTGCAGGCCGCGATGCCGCGCTCGAGCGAGCCGGCCCGATACAGCACCTCGCCTGCACGGGCCGCCTCTGGCTCGGCCTGGCCGCGATTGGCGGGCTGCGCGGCGTAATGGGCCGCGATATCGGCGATATCCTGATCGCTCAGGTTGTCGGCGATACCGGCCATCTGCGGCACCGAGCGGCGACCATCCCGGATGTCGGCCGTCTGCTTGCGCAGGTAGTGGGCCTGCTGGCCAGCAAGATGGGGGAAGGCCGGCGTCGGCGAGATGCCCTGGGCGCCATGACAGGCAGCACAGACGGCAGCCTTGGCCTTGCCTGCCGCGGCATCGCCGACCAGCGACTCGGCGGTGGCCCCCGTCGGCAAGGTGGCGGCCAGCGTCGTGGCAGCAACTGCCAGCAGCAGGCGCACGGGGCGCTCGGGGGTCTGCCTTGGTCTCATCAGCTCATCCATTTCACTGGTCCCTGTTTCACGAAGAGGCCCGTTCGGGGCTTGTATCATCCGGCGTGGATGGTGGCCTCTGTCATTTCCCCGGTGCCCGCGCCGTGCTGCGCGCGGTGAGAAGTGCACCCCACTCTCGCAGCCCGTGAGAGCGGGGTGGTACACTAGGCCTCATGATCGCCATGCTGACCTTGCAGGCAGTATAGCGAATCCCCTCAGGGCGCGTGAGCGTGCCTGTCGCCAGTCGTGTCATCGCAGTAATCCAGAGCATCTTCCCGCTGTCGTCGGCAAGTTGCAGCGCCGATGGCAAGGCATGCGGCACTCTTTTCGTTACACCGGTCGTTTCTTCTGCTCTCTCGTGATGTCGCGCGGGCGAGACGTCCGCCTTCAACAGGTATTCAGAACTCCCATGGCCGAATCAGCTCCTTCGACCCCCAAGCTCCATTATCGTCAGGCGCGCTTCCTGATCAGTGCCGCGACTCTGGCCCAGTGCCCGACGGACGTGGGTGCCGAAGTGGCCTTCGCGGGCCGCTCCAATGCCGGCAAGTCCAGCGCCATCAATGCGCTGACCTCGCAGAAGGCGTTGGCCCGTACCTCCAAGACCCCCGGCCGCACCCAGCTGATCAACTATTTCACCATCGGTGAAACGGGCCGCCATCTGGTCGATCTGCCCGGCTATGGCTATGCCAAGGTGCCGGACAAGGTGAAGCGCGAGTGGCAGTCACATCTGTCCAACTACCTGCGCAACCGCCAGTCGCTGCGGGGCCTGGTGCTGCTGATGGATGTGCGCCATCCGCTGTCCGAATTCGACCAGATGATGCTGGGCTGGGCCGATGAGGCCAAGATGCCGGTGCATATCCTGCTGACCAAGGCGGACAAGCTGAAGCGCGGGCCTGCTGCGGCAAGCCTGCAGAAGGTACGTCACGCGCTCAAGGAGTGGGAAGACCTGGTCACCGTGCAGCTGTTCTCGTCGCTGAAGTACTCTGGTGTCGAGCAGGTACATGCCAAGCTCGACGAGTGGCTGGCGGACCCGTCGGTGATGGACGGCGTGGAAGAGATGGCAGGCGATGAGGCACCGCAGGACCCCTTCGACGACTGACAGAAAGTGTAAGGCGATTTGGGGCGAAGCCTCGAACCACGCCACCTTGCATGACGAAACGGCCACCCCTCGGGGTGGCCGTTTGCGTTACGACAGGCACGCTGTCACTCACCTCTGCGCTTTTGCGCTTCCCCAGGGCTACTCACATGAATAGGCTGCGCGGCGCGCTGCTGATGGGGTCAAGGCGGGTCAGAGAGCTCGTCTCCCTGGGCGCCGAGAGAATATGCGGGACCTTTGCCGCGGGCTCGACGACTTCCGGCATCGTCACGGCCTCGCTGGGGACGAGCAGGTTGCGCATGGCCTCCTGTGGTGAGGCCGCCGGGGCCTCCTGCACGCCGGATTGCAGCGTCGCGAGGCTGGCACGCCCACTGTAGACCGCCACGATGACCAGCAACGCGGATGCCAGCACGATGGCCATGCCTTTCAGCAGGGCGCGGCTGGTCTGACGCGAGGGCGTCATGATCGGCGCACGCTGCTCGCCTTCACCATGCAGGGGCGGCCTCTGGGGAGAGGAAGATGACACATGGTAGCGCGGGAGTGAGTGGGTGCTCATGCTGGCCTCTCCTTTTGAGGTCGAGGTGGCAGGCATCTCCCAGCGCAGACTCAGGAACCCCGGACAGGGTTCAATATCGACGACGCTGAGAAACTTGTACATGAAATATGGTTGAGGCGTCATTTTTGTACAAGTTTTAATTCACTCAGCCATCGGGCACATCAGGCGCATCAGGCGCGCCACACCTTGAGCCTCAGCCGTCACTCAGTCATTCAGGCGTGCAATCAGCGCCGGCAGTTCGCGGATATGCGAGATGACATGTACGCCTGCCGGGACGGGGCCCGGGGCGCCCTGGCCCTTGACGTCGATCCAGGCGGCCTGCATGCCCA
This sequence comes from Cobetia sp. 1CM21F, assembly GCF_023161745.1. Lineage (NCBI taxonomy): Bacteria > Pseudomonadati > Pseudomonadota > Gammaproteobacteria > Oceanospirillales > Halomonadaceae > Cobetia > Cobetia sp. 1CM21F. The sequence goes on from NZ_JALNTQ010000004.1 coordinate 273,743, forward strand.
GGCGCGCGGCAGGCAAGGCATCTTCCTTCCATGAGTCACCGACATGCAGGGTGGTGGAGGGTCGGCTGCCCAGGCGAGCCATGGCGGCGAGGAAGGGGCGCGCATCCGGCTTGGGCGCCAGCCACTCGCCGGCGGCGATGCTGAACTCGAAATGATGATCCAGCGCTAGGCGAGCCAGGTCGACATTGCCATTGGTGATGGCACCAAGGCGGTAACCGCGGGCGAGGGAGTTGAGCAGCTCGCTGGCTTCCGGGAAGGGCGTCAATTCGTGGCGCAGCGCCAGGAAGCGCTCGATGGCGGCGCGTGACCAATGGCCCGCCTGCTCATCATCATGCCCGGCATCGCGCAGCATGGCGTGCATGGCCTCGCGCCGCAGCCAGGTGAAGTCACCGCGGCGCAGCGGGTGCTCCAGCCCCAGCGCCATGCGGCGACGCGTGTATTCCTCGAGGGGGAAGTCGTTGGCATGCCCGATCTCGCCATCCAGCCAGGCGTAATGCTCGGCCTCGGCGCGCTCCATCACCGCGCGATTGGCCCACAGGGTGTCATCGAGATCGAAGGTCAAGGCCGTCAGGCGAGGCGCATTGGCAGGCGTCACAGGGTGTCATCCTTGAGTGGAGCATCAATAGGGGAGGTGGCGTCGGTGTCTGACGTTGCCGTCGCTGACCCGCGCTGGCGGCGGGCGCGAGGGTGGGCCTGATCATAGGCGCTGGCCAGTTGCTGCCAGTCGAGGCGCGTATAGACCTGGGTGGTCGAGAGGTGAGCGTGTCCCAGCAGTTCCTGCACGGCGCGCAGGTCGCCGCTGGATTCGAGCAGGTGACTGGCGAAGGAGTGGCGCAGGCGGTGCGGGTGCAGATGCTCGGGCAGGCCACGTTCTTTCGCCTGCGTCACCAGCCTGAGCTGAACCCCACGCTGACCGAGGCGACGCCCCTGCTGGCCGACGAACAATGCCGGCTCGTCCCGGGCGGCGAGCTGGCCACGCACCACCAGCCAGGCATCCAGCGCCTGGCGGGCGCGTGAGCCGATCGGCAGCTGGCGGGGCTTGTCGCCCTTGCCGCGTACGCGCAGGCGGCGGGTTTCCAGCATGTCGAGGTCGAGGCTGACCAGCTCCGAGAGACGCAAGCCCGCGCCGTAGAGCAGTTCCAGCATCGCCTGATCGCGGATCGCCAGCGGCGTGCCGTCATGTGGGCAGTCGAGAAAGCGCGCCAGACTGTCGATATCCACCGGGCGTGGCAGGTGGTCCGGCAGGCGTGGTGTCTGCACCAGTCCCGCCGGGTTGTGTGGCAGCACATCCTGCTCGACCAACCAGCCACAGAAACGGCTGATCGCCGCGCGCCGCCGTGCCAATGAGCGCGGTGCGAGGCCACGGCTACGCTCGGCACCCAGAAAACGTCTGAGCGTCGGTACGTCCAGCGCCTGCCAATCCTGCGGCAGGGGCGGCGCATCCTTTGCACCAGCGGCGCTGCTGTCCGCCGCTGGACGCAGCATGAAGGCGGTCAACGCCTGCAGATCGCGCGCGTAGGCGCTGACGGTCGCGTGGCTGCTGTCGATGGCAAGCTCTGCCAGAAATTCCCGACAGGTCGCGGACAGCGCCTGCTCGGCGGCAACACGCTCGGCGCTGCTCGCTGAGGTGCCATCGGCGGATGTGTCGACGACCGAGGCGCCGTGGTCCGACTCGAGGCGGCTCATCGGCTGGCCTGGTCGTCACGGCTCGAGGAGCGCAGTGGCGCCTGGCCCGGGACATCGCGGCCCAGGCAGCGGGCCAGCACGTCACCGAGGTATTCGGGAAACAGGGTGTCGAGACCGGCACGGAACTGCTCGGCATCGGCACTCGCCACCACCAGATAGCCCAGGCACTCGCCACGGGTCAGGCGCACGATGACGGCGGAGCCGCGCGTGGCATCGGCCTGGCTGGCATCGACGAGGTCTGCGCAGTCGGCGCCGAGTGGCCACTGATGGTCGGGCAGCAGAGCTTCCCAGCGCGTGCGCGGCATGGCCAGGCAGCGACTGGCGCGACCCTCGAGCAGACGCTCGAACTGCTCGCCGCGCGCATCGTCGAGCGCCTGGCGCGGTGGCTGTGCCGAGGCGCCGGCGTCGCGCTGCCACAGACAGACGGCCGCGATGTCGAACAGCTCGCTGAGACGCGTGGCCAGCGTTTCGGCCAGCGCATCATCGGACTCGGCATCGAGCAGATCCAGCACCAGCTGACGCAGACGCTGATAGCGACTCTCGTTGTCGCGTGCGGCGGTCAACAGCTCCTCGAGGCGCTCTTCTGCCTGATCGGTCCGCCCGCGCAGGTCATGTACCAGCCGCTCCAGCAACGAGATGCTGCCGCCGCGCGCTTCCGGGTGTGGCACCCGCATGCGTTGCAGCAACCCTTCACGCCCCTCGAAGAAATCGGGATGCGTGGCCAGCCATTCGGCGACCCGATCCGGGTCCAGCGTGCGCGGGCGACGTGACACGGGTGACTCGGCCATGTGGGACTCCTTGCGGACGGTTGGCAGCGGGACGCCGTCGGCCATGTTTCCGGCAGCGTCTCTCGGCTGGGGCTGGCGATCTACAGGATGATGCGGCCTTCGAAGACGGTCTCGGCGGGGCCGGTCATGAATACCGGCTGGCCGTCGCCACCCCATTCGATGCTCAGGGTGCCGCCGGGCAGCGTGACGTTGACTGGGCTTGCCAGCAGGCCACGGCGAATGCCGGACGCGACCGCTGCACAGGCGCCGGTGCCACAGGCCAGCGTCTCGCCGACACCGCGCTCGAAGACACGCAGGCGCGCTTCATGCGGCGAGACGACCTCGAGGAAGCCGGCATTGACGCGCTTGGCGAAGCGCGGATGCGCCTCGATCAGTGGGCCCAGCGTCAGTACCGGGGCCTGTTCGACACTGTCGACCAGCAGCACCGCATGCGGGTTGCCCATCGAGACGACGCCGATTTCCAGCGTCTCGCCGTCGACATCCAGGGTGTGCACCGGCAGGTCGGCCTCGGCCTCGAAGGGCAGCGCGGCGGGAGCGAAGCGCGGCGCCCCCATGTCGACGCGTACACGGCCATCTTCGGCCACGACCAGGGTCAGCGGGCCGCCGGCCGTCTCGACGCGAATCTCGCGCTTGGTGGTCAGGCGCTGTTCACGCACGAAGCGCGCGAAGCAGCGCGCCCCGTTGCCGCAGTTCTCGACTTCACTGCCATCGGCATTGTAGATGCGATAGCGGAAGTCCATGTCCGGGTCGCGGGGCGGCTCGACCACCAGCAGCTGATCGAAGCCGATGCCGAAGTTGCGGTCCGCCAGACGGCGGATATCGGCATCGCGCAGGCGACTGCGCTGCGAGATCAGGTCAATGACCATGAAGTCATTGCCCAGTCCGTGCATCTTGGTGAAGTTCACCAGCATCAGGCACCACCTTCCGGCAGCAGTTGCTCACCGGTCCACAGTTCTTCGAGGCGCTCGCGACGACGCACTAGGTGCATCTCGGGGCCATCGACCATCACCTCGGCAGGACGGCAGCGGCTGTTGTAGCTCGAGGCCATCACGAAGCCGTAGGCACCGGAAGAGCGCACGGCGAGCAGGTCGCCCGGCGCGATGGCCAGTTCGCGGTCCTTGCCGAGGAAGTCACCGGTCTCGCAGACCGGACCGACCACATCGTAGCTGGCGGACTTGCGTGTCTCGCGCGTGTCGACGGTGACGATGTTCTGCCAAGCCTGATACAGAGACGGACGGATCAGGTCATTCATGCCGGCATCGATGATGGCGAAGTTCTTCTCTTCACCGGGCTTGAGGTATTCGACACGGGTCAGCAGCACGCCGGCGTTGGCGGCGATGGAGCGGCCCGGTTCGAACAGCAGCGTCATCTCGCTGCCGTGCTCATAGCGGGCCAGACGCTCCAGCAGGGCGCTGGCGTAGGCGAAGGGCTCCGGCGGAGTCTCGTTCTGGTAGGGCACGCCGAGGCCGCCGCCGAGATCGAGGTGCTCGATGACGATGCCGCGTTCCCGCAGGCGATCCAGCAGGACCAGCAAGCGTTCGAGGGAATCGAGGAAGGGCGCCAGCTCGGTCAGCTGGGAGCCGATATGGCAGTCGGCACCGACCACCTGCACGTGCTCCATGGCGTTGGCGATCTCGTAGACCTCTAGCGCCTGTTCGACCGGAATGCCGAACTTGTTGGCCTTGAGGCCAGTGGAGATGTACGGGTGAGTGCCGGCATCGACGTCGGGATTGATGCGCAGTGACACCGGTGCGACGCGTCCGAGACGGCCCGCGACGGCGTTGAGGCGCTCAAGCTCCGGCAGCGACTCGACGTTGAAGCACTTGATGCCAAGCTCCAGTGCACGCTCCATCTCGCCGGCCTGCTTGGCGACGCCGGAGAACACCACCTTGGCGGGGTCGCCGCCGGCCTTGATGACGCGCTCCAGCTCACCGGCGGAGACGATGTCGAAGCCGGCGCCCAGACGTGCCAGCACATTGAGCACCGCCAGGTTGGAATTGGCCTTCACGGCATAGCAGATGAGATGCGGGTGGTCGCCCAGCGCATCCTGATAGGCCTTGAAGTGGCGCTCGAGCGTGGCACGGCTGTAGACGTAGCACGGCGTGCCGAACTGCTCGGCCAGCGTGGCGAGCGAGACGTCTTCGGCGTGCAGCACGCCATCCTGATAAACGAAGTGATCCATGATCCGGCCTGCAAGATGTCGCGCCGGCGGGCATCACCCGCCGGAGATGAATAAGGGGGCTCAGGCGTCGCTGCCGGAAGTCTCGGCAGCGGCGGTGCTCTCTGTCTCGGAGGCGTCAGCTGCCGGTGCGGGAGCTTCGGCACGCTGACCGCCGGCATCGGCGTCCGCCGGCAGATAGAGCGGGCCTTTCTGGCCGCAGCCGGCCAGCAGGCCAGCACCCAGCAGCAGCGCCGCGAGGGTGCGAAGGGTATGACGGGCGGACTGGCTCATCAGATGACGCATCGGGCGGCCTCCTGGCAGCAAGCGATAGAGCGATGCGGGCCCGGTTGCCATGGGTGGCGACCAGGCCCGAAAGAGGATGATCAGGCGCGCGAGGCCAGGGCGTCACGCGCACGCTGCACGGCAGCGCGGACCTGGTTCGGCGCGGTGCCACCGATGTGATTGCGCGCCGCGACGGAGCCTTCCAGCGTCAGCACGTCGAAGACGTCCTGTTCGATGGTGTCGGAGAACTGCTGGAGCTCTGCCAGGGTCATCTCGGACAGGTCACGCTGCTGCTCGATGCCGAAGGCGACGGACTTGCCGACGATCTCGTGGGCATCACGGAAGGCGACGCCCTTGCGCACCAGGTAGTCCGCCAGGTCGGTCGCGGTGGCGAAGCCCTTGCTGGCCGAGGCGTACATGTTGTCGGACTTGGCGCGGATCGCCGGAATCATGTCGGCGAAGGCACGCAGGCTGCCGCGCACGGTATCGATGGTATCGAACAGCGGCTCCTTGTCTTCCTGATTGTCCTTGTTGTACGCCAGCGGCTGGGACTTCATCAGGGTCAGCAGGCTCATCAGGTGGCCATAGACACGACCGGTCTTGCCGCGCACCAGCTCCGGCACGTCCGGGTTCTTCTTCTGCGGCATGATGGAGGAGCCGGTGCAGAAGCGGTCAGGCAGGTCGATGAAGTCGAACTGGGCGCTGGTCCACAGCACCAGCTCTTCGCTCATGCGTGACAGGTGCATCATCAGCAGGCTGGCGAAGCTGGTGAATTCGATGGCGAAGTCACGATCGCTGACCGAATCGAGGCTGTTCTCGGTCGGACGGTCGAAGCCGAGCAGCTCGCTGGTGACGTGACGGTCGATGGGGAAGGTGGTGCCGGCCAGCGCCGCGGCGCCCAGCGGCAGCACGTTCATGCGCACGCGGCAGTCACGCAGGCGGTCCTGGTCGCGGGCGACCATTTCCTGCCAGGCCAGCAGGTGGTGGCCGAAGGTGACCGGCTGAGCGCTCTGCAGGTGAGTGAAGCCCGGCATGATGGTGTCGGCTTCCTGCTCGGCCAGCCCCAGCATGCCTTCGCGCAGACGAGTCAGTTCAGCGTCGATGGCGTCGATCTCGTCACGCAGATAGAGGCGGATGTCGGTGGCGACCTGGTCGTTGCGTGAACGGCCGGTGTGCAGCTTCTTGCCGGTGATGCCGATCTTGGCGGTCAGGCGTGCCTCGATGTTCATGTGCACGTCTTCCAGTGCCACGGACCACTCGAATTCACCCCGCGCGATCTCTTCACTGATTTCCTTCAGTCCCGCGATGATGACGTCGCGTTCTTCTTCGCTCAGCACGCCGACACCGGCCAGCATGGTGGCGTGGGCGATGGAGCCCTGGATGTCGTGCTGCGCCATGCGCTGATCAAAATCGACGGAGGCGGTGAAACGTGCCACGAAGGCATCGGTCGGCTCGCTGAAGCGGCCGCCCCAGGACTGATTGGTAGATTCGCTCATCGGGATCTCGAATTGTGGTGACGTGTCCAGAGTTCGGCGTCCGGTGCACGGTCGCGCAGCCGGTATCGTTGACCTTGGAGTGTACCAGACTCCTGCGCGTGGGCGAGGGGCCGCGGCCAGTCCGGCGGATCGCAGGAAAGCGTGCCACGGATTTTCCCCCTGAGGTGACTGGCTTTATGATAAGTGTCATCAGAGGGCAGCGCTGTTCGTCAGTCAGGTTTGCTCAACAACTTCGAATCAGATGGCGTGCGTTGCGCGCCAGCAAGGAGAATGCCGTGCCCCGCCGTGAGATTCTGCGTATCGCGACCCGCAAGAGCCTGCTCGCCCTGTGGCAGGCCGAACACGTCAAGGCGCGACTCGAGGCCCTGCATCCTGGCTTGAGCGTCGAGCTGGTGCCGATGTCGACGCGTGGTGACAAGATTCTCGATACCCCGCTGGCCAAGATCGGCGGCAAGGGGCTGTTCGTGAAGGAGCTGGAAGAGGCGATGCTCGATGGTCGCGCCGATATCGCCGTGCACTCCATGAAGGATGTGCCGATGCACTTCCCGGAGTCGCTGGGTCTGGCGGTGATTCTCGAGCGTCACGCCCCGACCGACGCCTTCGTGTCCAACACCTGTGCCAACTTCGATGCCCTGCCGCAGGGCGCGCGCCTGGGCACCTCCAGCCTGCGTCGTGGTCTGCAGGCCAAGGCGGCACGCCCGGACCTGGAAGTGCTGAGCCTGCGCGGCAATGTCCAGACGCGTCTCGGCAAGCTGGATGCCGGCGAGTTCGACGCCATCATCCTGGCCACCTCCGGCCTGCAGCGCCTTGAGCTGGATGCGCGCATCACCGCCGAGATGGATGCCGAGACCTGCCTGCCAGCCTGTGGTCAGGGCGCGCTCGGCATCGAGTGCAACCTGCAGGACGAGGAGATTCTAGCGCTGCTCGAGCCGCTGGCCCACGAAGACTCCAGCCGTTGCGTGTTGGCCGAGCGCGCCATGAACACGCATCTGGAAGGTGGCTGTCAGGTGCCGATCGGCGGCTATGCCGTGCTCGAGGAAGGCGGCAGCCAGCTGTGGCTGCGCGCGCTGGTCGGCAACCCCGACGGGACGGTCATCCTGCGCGCCGAAGCGCGTGGTCCGTCCGATGCGCCGGAAGCGCTGGGCGTCGCCGTCGCCGAAGACCTGCTCTCCCAGGGTGCCGGAGAGATTCTGGCGGCGGTCTACGGCGACGCTCGTGGCTGAGGTGTCAGCGATGGCAAAGGCGTCGCGTCTTGAGGTGTTGACGACGCGGCCGGGCTCGCGCGGAGCGGTTCTCGATGCGATGCTGAGTGAGGCCGGCTGCGAGGTGGAATGCCTCAAGCTGATGGCGCTCGAGGCCTTGCCGCTGGAACCCGCCGCGCGCCAGGCGATCATCGATGTCGATCTGTATCGCGGCGTGATCGTGATCTCGCCCCAGGCCGCCGGCTATCTGGCCGATTGGCTGGAGGAGTGGTGGCCACAGCTGCCTGAAGGCGTCAGTTTCTATGCCGTCGGCGCAGCCACGGCCGAAGTGCTGCATTCGCGGCTGGGCGTGCCGGTGCGTGTCCCGCCGCGCGCCACGCGTGGTGAGCATGCCGAGCGCGATGCGCCGGTCGGCACCACCAGCGAAGCCTTGCTGTCGCTGCCATCGCTCAGGATGCTTGCGGGTCAGCGCTGGTTGCTGGTGGCTGGTGAAGGTGGGCGTCCGCTGCTGGAAGAGACGCTGGTGGCACGGGGTGCTCAGGTCACGCGTCTGGCACTTTATCGACGCCTTCCGTTGGCTTTGTCGCCGCAACAGGCTGGCCGTCTGGCGGCGGGCGCGTATGATGCAATGGTGGTGACCAGCAATGAACTGCTCGAGACGGTGATGGCGTCGGTGACGCCGCAGGCCTTGCACCAACCGCTAATCGTGTCGAGCCACCGTTTGGCTACACTGGCACACGCTCATGGTTTCGAGCGCGTGACGGTCGCCGAGGACGCTTCACCCGGGGCCCTGACGCAGGCAGTACTTCGCGCCTGCGCCCCCATCAGCAAGACTCGCCATGCAGTGACCGGCGCCACTGCGCCTGGTCCGCGTGAGGCCATCGATTCCCAAGAATCCGGAAAAGGGCAAGCGTAGATGAGCAACCGAGAACACGATCAGGAAGATAACGGCTCTGCCGGCATGACGCCCGGCAAGTCGGGCGACAAGGATGCTGCCGCTCGCGCATCAGATGCTTCTTCCGCTTCCGGCGTTTCCGCCGATGACACTGCCTCTGGCCGCCCTGGCGCCGAGGCCTCCCGTTCGTCCTCTTCCTCGTCATCCGACACGGCTGATGCCCCGCGCGAGCGCCGCTCGCGAGGTGGGCGCAATCGTCGTGGGCGTGGCAAGGGGCAGGGCAGCTCCTCCTCTTCAACCTCATCCTCCACTGCCAGTGAGTCCACGCCCGTGAGCCAGACTTCAGACGACAACGCATCGACGCCTTCCGGCGCAAAATCGCCGCTTCCGGAGCGTAGCGAACCCGCCAAGGAGGCGTCTGCCGCCAAGCCGAGTGCTGACAAGGCCTCTTCCAGCAAGGCGACTCCCGGCAAGCCCTCCACGCCGGCTGGCAAGACGGCCAGCGCGGGTGGTGCAGGCCTGGGTGGCACGACGGCACCCGGCACGCCGCCGCCCGGCGAGCCGCAGGGCAAGAAGAGCAAGGCCGGCAGCATCGCGCTGATTCTCGTCATCGTGCTGGCCATCGTGGTCGCGGTGCTGGCGTGGTTCGGCTGGCAGCGTCTGAATGCGCTGCCGGATGCCCAGGGCCTCGACAAGCAGGTCAGCGAGAGCGTGACCCAGCAGGTCGGCCAGGTTTCCAGCAAGGTCGATGGCCTGTCGAGCACGCTCGAAAAGAATGAATCCCGCGTCAGCGAGCTCGACAAGCGCCTGTCCAGCGAGAGCCAGGACACCGAGCAGGCCCTCAACAAGGTGCTCGAGGAGCTCAGCAAGTCCCAGCAGACCGACGCGCGTGACTGGCACTACGCGGAAGCCGAGTATCTGCTGCGCCTCGCCAACCAGCGTCTGCAGCTGGAGCGTGACGTGAACGGTGCCGATGCGCTGCTCGAGAACGCGGATGCGCGTATCGCGGCGGCCAACAACCCGGCGCTGCTGCCGGTACGCAAGGCCATCCAATCCGAACTGGCCAGCCTGGACAGCGTGCCGCGCGTCGACCGCAGCGGTATCTATCTGGCGCTGCTCGCCGAGCAGGAACAGCTGGCGCGTCTGCCGCTCAAGCAGGACGTGGCCGAGATCGCCGCCAAGGTCGAGAACGACGCAGCGCCGACAGGCGGTTGGCAGCAGCAGCTGGCCCGCTTCGGCAACGAGCTGAAGGACCTGGTCACCGTGCGTCGTCATGACGAGGCACTGGAAGCCCTGATCACGCCGGAGCAGGAATCCTACCTGCGTCAGAACGTGCGTCTGGTGCTGGAGCAGGCGCAGCTGGCGCTGCTCAAGGAGGAGCCGAAGCTCTACCAGGCCGCCATCGACAAGGCCATCACGCTGGTCAATGGCTACTACGACACCAAGACCGATGGCGTGCAGAATGCCGTCGCCAAGCTGGAAGAGCTCAAGAGCAAGACCATCCGTCCGGAGCTGCCTGACATCTCCGCCTCTCTGAGCAAGCTGCGTGAGCTGATCGAGCGTCGCGCCCAGCAAGGGGGTGGCAACGCATGAGAGTCCTGATACTGCTGATCATCATCGGGCTGGCCATCGGTGCCCTGTTCGGGCAACTGATGCAGGCCTTCCCGGGCTACTGGCTGATTCGCGTCGGCGATACCTCGGTCCAGACCTCCTTCTGGTTCGGCTTGATCCTGCTGTTCGCGGGCTTCGTGGTGCTGCACTTCGGTCTGCGCCTGCTGTCGCGCTTCGCGCATCCGTTCTCCCGCCTCAAGGTGTGGAACAGCCGTACCCGTCACCGCAATGCCACGCGCAAGACCGTACGGGGCCTGGTGGCGCTGGCCGAAGGCCGCTGGAAGCGGGCCGAGAAGTCGCTGACCCACTCGGCGGAAGATTCCAGCACGCCGCTGGTCAACTACCTGTCCGCCGCCCTGGCCGCGCACTATCAGGGACGTTTCGAGCAGGCGGACACGCTGCTCAAGCGGGCGCACGAGTCCACCCAGGGCTCCGAGAGTGCCGTGGGTCTGGTGCAGGCGCAGCTGATGCTGGACCGCCAGCAGCACGAACAGGCACTGGCGACCCTGACGCGTCTCGACAAGCAGCTGGGCGAGCACCCGCAGGTGCTCAAGCTGCTCAAGCAGGCCTATCTGGCGGTCAATGACTGGGATGGTCTGCGTCGTCTGATGCCGCGTCTCGACAAGCAGGACCTCATCTCCCCCGAGGAGAAGAAGGAGCTGGAACAGCGTGCCTATGTGGCGCTGATCCAGCAGGCCGCGCGCAATCCGGAAGACATCGAGCGCGTGCGCAACCTGTGGGCCGACATGCCGGACCACCTGCGCACCGACGTGAATCTGGTCGCGCTCTACGCCGAGGCGCTGATCGCCGGTGGCCAGGAAGGTCTGGCCGAGCGTCTGCTGCGTCACTCCCTCAAGGAGTGCTGGGATTCGCGTCTGGTGCTGCGTTACGGCCTGCTGGACGTGGATGCACCGCGTCAGCTGGTGTATGCCGAGAAGTGGCTGCAGGAGCGTCCGAATGATCCGGACCTGCTGCTGTCGCTGGGCCGTCTGGCACTGCGCAACGCCAGCTGGGGCAAGGCTCAGGAGTACTTCGAGGCTAGCCAGCGCCAGCGTCCGAGCGGTACGGTGTGTGCTGAACTCGCGCGTCTGTTCGCCAACCTGGGCGAGCACAACAAGAGTCAGCTCTACTACCGTCAGAGCGTCGAGCTGCTGGATCGCTCACTGCCGGCCCTGCCGCAGCCGAGCAAGGACAACGCCTGAGGGGCGGCCGCCGAGTGTCAGTCAACCGTCGAGCTACAGCCGTCTAGTGCCAACCAGGGCATGCCAGGCGTCATGAAGAAGGCTGGCGGACAAGGCACTCGGCGGCTTGCACGATGTTTCCTTGTTTGATGAAAGGTATTGCCCAATTGCACCGGTCGCGCTGTCGGCCGGTGATGCAGGTTTCTCTCCGGGGTATCCACGTTCGCACGCTGTGTGACGGGATGCCCTTCTTTTTGCCCGTATGACGGGCGCTGTGGGCATTCTCGCCCAGGCTTTCGCCCTGTCAGCACGCCGCCGTGAGATGTCGGCGGGTGCATGCTGGCGTGGGCATGGCCGGTGCCGGATTTCTCGTTGCTGATCCGGCAACGATGCGTCCGGGTCTGCACGGCCGGAGCGTGAGCGTGTGGCGCTGGCTGGAAGCGATTCCTCCGTGCGATGATTCTGCGTGTCGGATGCGCCCATGCACGTGGCGCATCTACGGGCCGAGTCCGGTCCGTTTCCCCAAGCGATGATGGAGTCTGCATGTTGCATAAGTCCCTGGCCCTGATGGGCGCCTCTGTACTGGCCGTGTCACTGGCCGGTTGTGCCGCTACCGGTAACAGCTCTTCCAGCAACGCCGCCAGCTCCTCCAGCTCGTCCAGTTCCATGATGAGCCTCGCCAGCAGCATGCTGAGCAGCCAGACAGGCCAGTCCCTGCCGGCGGCCGACCTGATGTCCAGCCTGACTTCCCAGCTGGGTGTGTCCTCCACTCAGGCGCTGGGTGGCTCTGCTGCCATGCTGGCGCTGGCCCAGTCCCAGCTTGGCACCAGCGCGACCTCCGAGCTGTCCACCGACGTGCCGCAGCTGTCCAGCCTGACCAGCAGCAGCTCGCTGTCCACGCTCTCCAGCCTGGCGAGCCTGAGCGGCAACGACAATGCCACGGCATTGGCCAGCACCGTCGGCAATGTCGATGACAGCGCGTCTCTGGACAGCGCCTTCTCCGCGCTGGGCATGGACAGCAGCATGGTCTCCCAGTTCGCGCCAGTGCTGCTCAGCTACATGGGCGGCGAAGGCGTCAGCTCGACGCTGCTGAGCTCGCTGTCCAGCATGTGGGGCACCGGCTCCTGAGCCAGCCTCGTGCATGAGGTGTGAGGCAGTGTTTTATGCCCGCACATGAAAACGCCCCCGAGCCACTGGCTCGGGGGCGTTTTCGTTTCAGGACGGCTGCCTGCGCAGGCAGCCGTGTCGGGATAGTGCAGGCGCTTGATCAGTCGCCGTCGGCATCCGGTTGGGTGGTCTGACGGATGCGCTGTTCCTCGGCATCCACGACCTCCCCGTCTTCGGTGGCATGACGCGTCAGCGGATTCTCCTCGCGACGCTTGGCGACCTTGGCGGCTGCCTCGCGCTGCTCGGGAGTCTTCGGCTGACCGGCGGCCGAGCCATCGATCACGAACGGCGCCTGCATGGTGCGCACGTTGGCCGGCGGCGCGCCACCGTCCTTGTCCTGACCGAAGTACATGGTCATGTGCGGGAACGGGATCTCGATGCCTGCGGCGTCGAAGTGCTGCTTCACGAGCTTGTTGTACTCGCGGCCGATAGCCCACTGGTTGCCCGGGCTGGTCTTGATCATCACGCGGATGTTGACCGAGCTGTCGGCCAGGGCCGAGACGCCGGCGATGGTGACCGGTTCGAGAATCTCCGGACCATAGCTGCCTGCCTCGAGCTCATCGAAGGCCGCACGCAGGTGCACGATGGCGTGGTCGACATTCTCGCGATAGGAGATGCCGTATTCGCCGACATGGTAGGCGAAGTCACGCATGTAATTGGAGACGGTATCCACCGACGAGAACGGCACGATATGGAAGGTGCCGGACAGGTCGCGGATGCCCACCGAGCGGATGGTCAGGCGTTCCGCAGTACCGGTCACGCCACCGGCAGAGACCACATCGCCGGTGTTGATGGCGTTCTCCAGCTGGATGAACACCCCGGTGATGATGTCCTGCACCATCTTCTGGGCGCCGAAGCCGATCGCCAGACCCAGTACGCCGGCACCGGCCAGCAGCGGCGCGATGTCGATGCCGATCTCGGACAGCACGATCATCGCGGTGAAGACGATCATCGCGATGGCGATGGCATTGCGGAACAGCGCCAGCAGGGTTTCTACCCGCGAGGACGGCTTGCCCTTGCCGGTGTCCGGATTGAGCTTGTGCTCGATCAGGCTGGCGATGCCGACCCAGACCGCGATGGCGAAGGCGAGAATGAACAGCACATGGAAGATGCGCGATAGCAGCAGGGCACCGGCATCGGTTGCCAGCCACTCGCCGAGCGCCACGATGTGCCAGGCATTCAGCACCATGCCGACCACCACGATCAGGATGATGGCGCGCATGATGCGCAGCGCGGTGGGAATGTAGGAGTTGAGGCGCTTCTCGAGCAGCGGCAGCTGACCGCGCAGCTTGTCGGAGATCTGGATGCGCTTGCCGATCAGCTGTGTCACCACGCGCGACAGCAGAGCACCGCCGCCGATGGCGAGCAGCGTCTTGAGCGTTGCCCCCATCATGAATGGCAGCGCCTCTTCAGGCGTCGTCTGCGAGATGATGAACAGGGTGGCGAAGTAGGCCAGCGCGATCAGATGCCAGGTGCACGCCAGAATGCGCAGACACACGGCGATGAGCGCGTTGTTCGCCTCGCGGGCTTGAGTGAGCAGGCGGTCACGCAGAATGATGCGATTGCGCGAGATCACCACGATGGCCCAGACGAGGGTGATGGCCATGATCAGCAGATTGACGAAGCTGCCGACGGCCGGCGCCAGATTGTTGTTGATCATCGGCACCACGACCAGGATGCCGTAGCCGATGAAGCCGGCCAGCATGGCCAGGGAGCGGTTCCAGTACCGCGCCACGTCATCCGGCATCGGCAGCAGACGCAGCCCCTTGTAACCGGACGAGAACAGCATGCGCATCAAGGCCTTGAACAGCTCGATGACCAGATAGGCGTTCAGGAACATCGACTCGCGCTGACCGATCACGCCCTGTTCGCCATAGGCGAAGATGGCGAGCAGATAGCCGCCGAGGAAGGCGAGACCGATGACCGCGATGTCCACCACCGCCGCGACCAGTACCGCCAGCAGGGTGCGCAGCAGCGGGCTGCGGTGCTGGCCATCCAGTGACCACTGGCTGACGCGCGAGAACAGCGGCTTGGCGAGTCTGCGCAGCACGAGGAACAGCGCGATGGTCGAGATGACGACAAGCCCGAGGCTCACGGCCTCGCTGGTGAAGCGACTCCAGTCGATCTCGTCGGCGTCCTCGTTGGCCAGACCATCGAGGGTGCCCAGCATGCGGTCCAGCGTGGCGGAGAGATCCGCGACCAGGTCCTGGCTGATGGCCGCCAGCTGACGCGACAGTGACGGCGAGTCCTCGCTCAGGGTGACGTCTTCCCCCGCCACCTCGACAGCTTGTTCACTCGCCTTGCTGTCCAGCTGTCGCAGGCCTTCGATCAGGGCCTCGCGCTGACTGGGGTCTTCCAGCAGCGTGGCCAGGCTCTCATAGGAGGATGTCGCGCCATCGCCGCTGCCGTCCTCGGCCGGGGCGGCATGGGACAGGCTGCTGAACCCGAGGCTCAACACCATCAACAGCATCATCAGGGCGGACATCAGCCAGGCAGGTCGCCATGAGTCCGGTTGGCGCGAGGCAGCAAGGGCGGGAGGGGAGTGCGGGGGTGTCGGAATCGCCACAGATGGCTTCTCCATGTCGGTGAGTGTGTGAGGCGTCGGGGTAGAGAGTGAGAGCAGGCTCCGCAGGTGCATCAGAGGCTCGCAAGCGTCCCATCAATAACGCGAGGATCTGTCAGGTAGATGTTGAAGGGGCGTCACGCGCGTCCTGCGCGCACGCCGAGCGAGAGTCCATCCCTCAGTTATCGGGGCACTTGGTGCTATCCCAACCCCTGCGGGGACTCCGCCAGAGACATTCTTGCGCACAGCCTGCGGCAGGCGTCGCCAACCTTCAAGGTCTTCAGGCGCTGCTCGGGGAAGAGGCGTGACCTGCTGCCACGCAGGATGTTGCAATGTCGCGTTGCATGAACTGGTGTGGTGAGTCACAGGATGAGTCGGTATTGTTGCGATTGATTATTATTCGTTGTTCAGGTGTGATAGTCATGCGCACAGGGGCCGCCTTGCGGTATCGTCCTGCGCAGGATCACGCCTGCCTTCGCTTGAGTGCGAGATCATTTCCTTCATTTCGGAGTACTGCATGACCGTCTCGTCGACTGCTTTTACTGCTCGTGGCATGACCCGGCCTGCATGGTTCAAACAGGGCCTGATGGCGACCTTGGCGGTAGCGCTGATGGGGGCTTCCCTGTCTGCCGAGGCACGCAGTGTCGAGACGGCCTACGGTGAGCTGGACATCGAGGGCTCGCCGCAGCGTGTCGTCACCCTGTACGAAGGCGCGCTGGATGTGGCCGTCGCCAGTCAGGTGACGCCGCTGGGCACCGTGACCACGCGTGGCGGTGATGGCGTGGCGAGCTATATCCAGTCGCAGGTGCCGGACATCAAGATCATCGGCACGCCGCGTGAGTTCAATCTCGAGGCGATCGTCGCGCTCAAGCCGGACCTGATCCTGGCGCCGCCGGGCCTCGACAAGACCCAGTACCAGCTGATGTCGCGTCTGGCGCCGACCGTCGTGCCGAGCGCTTCGGCGCTGAGCCAGCAGGGCTGGAAGGAGCAGAGTCGTGTCTATGCCGAGGCGCTGGGCGAGACGGCCGAAGCGGAACTCGAGACACGTCTGGCCGCCATCGACGCTCACGCCGCGCGTCTGAAGGCCGAGATGACCACCCCGGAAACCGCCAGTCTGGTGCGTCGCATGCCGGGCGGCCTGATGGCGATGTCCGACCAGCTGTTCGCGACCGGCCTGATGGCAGCCAGCGGCTATGAGCTGGTCGGCGGTGATCTGGTCAAGCCGGGTCGCCCGCATTCCGATCCGCTCAGCGACGAGAACATGGCACGCATCGATGCGCAGACCATCTTCCTCGCCACCATGGATGACTCCTCTGATGCCGCGGTCGACGCCCTGGCGGCAGAGCCGGCCTTCCAGCGTCTCGAGACAGCGGACCGCGACAGCCTGGTCGGCGTGAATGGCCAGTTGTGGACCAGCGCCAGCGGCCCGTTGGCCGCGGAAGCACTGCTGAAGGATATCGACCGGGCGCGCGATGATGGCTAGTCGCAGTCATGTCGGTGCACGACGTTTGACCCCTGCGCTGGCAGGGGACCTCCCGCAACCGCGACGCGGGAGGTGGTATGCAGGCTGAAGAGACCTCTCCACAGGTCCGCAGGCCACGCGCACATGCCGCCCGGATGACCCACAAGGTCTCCGGGCGTCTTGCGTTGCGTCAGGTGATGCCGCTGGCCTGTCTGAGTGCCCTGCTGACCTGTCTGGCCAGCTTGCTGTGGGGGGCTGGCGATGTCGGCCCCTGGCAGGCGCTGCAGGTGCTGGCCGGACAGGGCAGCGATCAGGCGCGCTTCGTGGTGCTCGAGCTACGCGCGCCGCGTACCCTGATCGGCATGGTGGTCGGCATGATGCTCGCCTGTGGCGGCGCCCTGATGCAGGTGGTGGCACGCAACCCGCTGGCGGAGCCGGGCTTGCTGGGCGTGAGTGCCGGGGCCTCCTTTGCCGTGGCCGTGGCCTTGTTGCTGGGGATGGAAGCGACCGGCATGCACGTGATGGTGGCGCAGAGTGGTGCGCTGCTGGGCTGCCTGTTCGTGATGAGCACCGTGCGGATGAGCGGCGCACGTCAGGACCCGGTGCGTCTGGTGCTGGCCGGCGCGGCGCTGTCGAGCCTGCTGGTGGCGCTGACGTCTCTGGCCTTGCTGATCGACCAGCGCGCGGCCGACGAGATCCGCTTCTGGGTGATCGGCAGTCTGGCCGGGCGCTCGCTGGAGGCGCTTTACAGCAGCCTGCCCAGTATCCTGCTCGCGGTGCTGCTGACGCTGTGGCTGGCGCGGCCGCTCTCCGCGATGGTGCTGGGTGAGCAGGTCGCCAGTGGCCTGGGCCATCATCCCAAGCGCGTGCGCAAGGTCGCGATCCTGGTGGTGGCGCTGCTGGTCGGTGCCGCGACGGCCCTGGCAGGGCCGGTGGCCTTTGTCGGCCTCGCCGTGCCCTATGTGGCGCGAGCGCTGTGCGGCGCCGATGTGCGGCGCACGCTGTGGCTGTGCCTGCCGCTGGGCGTGACCATGCTGCTGAGCGCCGATGTGGTCTCGCGGCTGGTCGTGCCGCCCTCGGAGCTGCCGCTGGGGGTACTGACGACCCTGATGGGCGCGCCCGTGCTGATTGCCGTGGTGCGTGCCCGCCGTCTGCCCACCCTGTAGCGACTGGTGCCTCTGGCGCTTGCGGCGTGAACGATGATGGAGGCCAGGCTGGCGCGCGTGCCGGCGCCATCGCCTCCTTGCTTGAATCGACCGGCCCTGTCAGGCGTTGTCCTGACAGGGCCTTGTTTGGAATCGATGATGTCTAGACCTTCACCGCTTGATCCCCTTCGCTCGGCCCCCACAGGCACGCTCTGGTGGCGACATGGCAAGCTGTCCCTGCTGCTGTTGCGTGCGCCATTGCTGGCGGCCGGAATACTGCTGCTGGCGCTGCTGATGGCCAGTGTCGCCTCGCTGATGCTGGGCAGTGCCGGCCTCGGGCCGTGGGATGCCTTCAAGGCGGCCTTCGGGCACGGCGAGTTCGCCACCGTCTTCGTGGTGCAGGAACTGCGCCTGCCGCGCCTGCTGGCCGGTATTGCCACAGGCGCTGCCTTCTCGCTGGCGGGCTGTCTGATGCAGACCCTGGCCGGCAATCGCCTGGCGACGCCGGGCATCATCGGCATCGACAATGGCGCGACCGCCTTCGCGGTGGCCTCCGTGGTCGGGATGGGCATCTCGCTGGCGCCGCCGGTGATGGCGTTGAGTGGTGCCGTGATCGCCACTGCGCTGGCCTTCGGGCTCTCCGGCGGCATCGGCACGCGCGGTTATCGCTTCCTGGTCGCCGGTATCGGGGTCGGGGCGCTGTTCGGTGCCGGGACGCAGCTGATGCTGGCAAGAGTCTCCATCGATGCCGCCAACAGTGCCTATCCGTGGACGGTCGGCAGCCTCAATGCGCGTGATGCCGATTCGCTCACCTGGCTGGGGCTGGCCCTGCTGATCGGCGTGCCGATCGCGCTCTGGCTGGGACGCGGGCTGAATACGCTGCGCTTCACCGACCGCGTGGCGACCGGGCTGGGGCAGCCGGTGTCGCGTGTACGCCTGATCACGCTGTGGCTGTCGGTCGTGCTGACGGCGGCGGCCGTCGCGGTGGCCGGGCCGGTAGGTATGGTGGCGCTGGTGGGCCCCGAGATCGCACGCTACCTGTCGCGCCACAAGGGCGTGCCGCTGTTGGCTTCGGCGCTGGCCGGTGCGCTGGTGATGGTGCTGGCCGACCTTGCCGGACGTACCCTGCTGTCGCCGCTGGAAATCCCGGTAGGTATCGTGATGGCCGTGGTCGGCAGCCCTTATCTGCTGTGGATACTGCTGCGCAGCCCGCGCTAGCCGTTGCCCCTATTTTCCTGCTGAGCGGTCCAGGGCCAGCCCTTGTCGCTCAGCGTCGCACGACATGTTTCAGCGGCTGATGATGTTCCAGCGGCCGATGATGTTTCAGGAGAGTGCGCCATGAGCGCTGAGACGATGCTTGATCCGCGAGCGATGAATTCCCCGGCCGATCGCCACGCCGCGGCTACCACCGACACCCTGCGAGCGAACGAGCTGTCGCTGGGCTACGGCGCGCGCCAGCGCCATGTCACCGTGATCGATTCGCTGACCCTGGGGCTGCCCGACGGCAAGGTGACGGCGATCGTCGGGCCCAACGGCTGTGGCAAGTCGACACTGCTGGCAGGGCTGGCTCGCCTGCAGTTGCCTGAGTCAGGCGCGGTGTTGCTGGAAGGCAAGGACATTCACGCCTATAAGCGGCGCGAGGTGGCCCAGCGCATCGCGCTGCTGCCTCAGGAGACGCATTCGCCCGAGGGGGTGACGGTGCATGAGCTGGTGCGTTTCGGTCGTCAGCCCTATCAGGGTGCGCTGAGTCAGTGGTCAGAGGAAGATCAGCGGCTGGTGGCCGAGGCGATGGCCGCCGCCGACATCGAGAGCCTGGCGGACCGTGAGCTGGCCTCGATGTCCGGTGGGCAGCGCCAGCGTGCCTGGATCGCCATGGCGCTGGCACAGCAGACGCCCTTGCTGCTGCTGGATGAGCCGACCTCGGCGCTGGATCTCGGCCACCAGATCGAGGTCTTCGAGCTGATCCAGCGTCTGGCCCATGAAGAGGGCAAGACCATCGTGATGGTGGTGCATGACCTGGCCAGCGCCTGCCGCTATGCCGACCACATCGTGGCCATGCACGCAGGTCGCGTGATCGCCGAGGGTGCGCCCGCCGAGGTGGTGACGCCGGAGCTGGTGCGCAAGCTCTATGGGGTCGAGTGCCGCCTGATCCCCGATCCCGACACTGGCACGCCGCTGCTGATCGGTGTACGCCGCACCAGCGAGCGCTTGAGCGGCAGCGCGACCTGAACCCGAGACTGTGGCCATGACGGGCGCTGTGGCGCCTGCGTGGCCGCTGCCGGGCCTTGAGAAGGCCTGAAGAGGGTGACTTGAGAGAGCGGTCTGCCTCTGACAGGAAAGCCCCAGCCAGAACAAATCGCCCACAAACAGAAAGGCCTCCCCGAAGGGAGGCCTTTCTGTCACGGATATGGTGGAGGCGACGGGAGTCGAACCCGTGTCCGCCGGCACTCCGCCTTCGGCTCTACATGCTTAGTTTCATTATTTGATTTAACACGACTGCCGCCAATGAACAGGCTACAGCAATGCGATTCTCTGAGTTTTAATCTCGACCTTAGAGACGTCGGCCAAGACGATCCTGTTTATACGGGCTCGTTCTCAATCCACCTTGAACAGGCGCAACGGTATCATGAGCAGCTTATGCAGCTAGAGCGTAGTTGTCGTCGTTTGCGACTATATATTTGCAACGTTTTATTTACGAGATACGTTACGATCTCGGCATGCACCTCAGGGTTTGCCACCAGCGTCGAATGCCAGAACGCCCCCATAACAGTGTTACCACTTTACTGCGTTGCTACGTCTTCATCATAACAGGTGGGGACTGTGCTACGCCAGTTCAAGCGTTCAGGAAAATTTCTGACCTGACAGTAGCTTGCTGGCGTGAGCTGCCTCACGCTGCCCTCAGCGGTCGCGCAGGATACGGGCCTTCTGACGGTTCCAGTCACGGTCTTTCTCGGTGGCGCGCTTGTCGTGCAGCTTCTTGCCTTCCACCAGCGCGATCTCGCACTTCACGATCGCATTCTTCCAGTACAGCTTGACCGGCACACAGGTGTGGCCCTTGTCCTGGGTACGCGAGAAGATGCGTGCGATCTGCTTCTTGTGCAACAGCAGCTTGCGCGTGCGCTGCGGGTCCGCCACCGCATGGGTGTTGGCGGTTTCCAGCGGGTGGATGTGGCAGCCCAGCAGCCAGGCTTCGGCATTCTTGATCACGATATAGGTATCGGTCAGCTGGCCCTTGCCTGCGCGCAGCGCCTTCACTTCCCAGCCTGCCAGTACCAGACCCGCTTCGAAGGTTTCCTCGATGTGATACTCGTGGCGTGCCTTCTTGTTCTGGGCGATCAGATTGCCGCCCTGTTCGGGTTTCTTTTTCTTGCCCATGTTGCCTCATTTGTCGTGTGCGCCTGCCGTCATCCAGTGTGGATATGGCACATCCTTCTGGATGGGGGGAGGCGTGTTACCATTCAAGGCCAGACGGCACTTCATGCGCCGGCCCATTGTTCATGATACGCATGCTGCGTATCCAAGTCAGCGGAGAGCTAGATGCCTACGGTCAACCGGTCTGCCCTGGTGCGGCATTCGGCCCGGGCAATGTTCGATCTGGTCAATGATTTCGAGCGTTATCCCGAATTCCTGTCCGGCTGCAGCAACGCGGAATTGCTGGAACGTGATGAGGACCATCTCAAGGGCAGGCTCACCCTGTCCAAGGCAGGCATGCAGCAGAGCTTCGTTACGCGCAATGACCTGTATGCCCCCGAGCGGATAGAGCTGAACCTGGTCGATGGCCCCTTCAAGCGCCTGCAGGGGACCTGGCTGTTCACGCCACTGGGCGAAGACGCCTGCAAGGTCTCGCTCGAGATGGACTTCGAGTTCAGCAATCGCCTACTGGGCATGGCGTTCGGCAAGCTGTTCAGTCAGGTCGCCGCTCAGATGGTCGAGGCCTTCACGCGCCGCGCTGACCAGATCTACACCCAGCGCTGACACCTGGCCGTTGGCCAGGGTGCAACGCCGCGCAGGTGATATATCGCACAGGTGGTATATAAAGGTGGCGAGAGCAAAGGAGCAGACATGACAGACAGAATCACGGTCGAGGTGGCCTATGCGCTGCCCGACAAGCAGAAGATCGTCTCGCTGGCGGTCGCCCCCGGTACCACGGCGCGCGAGGCCGTGCGCATGGCGCGTCTGGAGCAGCACTTTCCGACGATTGCCGCCGAGGTGTTTCTCGAGGCGGACCTGGGTATCTTCGGCAAGGCGCTGCGCAAGCCCGATGAGCATGTGCTGGACGCCGGGGACCGGGTCGAGGTCTATCGCGCCTTGATCACCGACCCCAAGCTTGCGCGCAAGCGGCGCGCCGACAAGGCCGCTCGCGCCGCTCAGTAAGACGAGAGACAGGCGAGAATCAAAAACAGCGGGGCACCTTTCAAGGTGCCCCGCTGTTGTTCTGGCTTGTCACTGAGTGAAGAGGACAGTGATCAGCGCTCTTCAGGCAGGTCGGCTGCGCCTGCCTTGGGTTCAGCACGGTTAGGCTGTGCCGCGCGAGGGTCGATGTCCAGGTCCGGCACGATGACGGTTTCCTGGTCGATGTCGCCGCTCTTGTCGATGTTGGAGAGTGAATCGCCTGCGAAGGTCAACGTCACGCGCTTGTTGATGATTTCGCCATCCGCTTTCTTGAGGCGATAGACGTAGTCCCAGCTATCCTCACTGAAGGGGGCGGTCAGCAGCGGTGAGCCCATCACGTAGATGACCTGTTCGCGGCTCATGCCCGGCTTCAATTGCTCGACCATTTCCGGCTTGATCAGGTTGCCCTGAGGAAGGTCGCGCTTGTAGACGCTGAAGTAGCTGCACCCGGTGAGCAGCGACAGGGCGCTGCAAAAGGCGACTGTTTTGATCAAGTTTTGCATTTGCCCTGAAGATTCCCTATCGTTTTGCCTTGGCCGATCATACCTGATACATCAAGCGACTGCGAAGAGTACCCCAGCATGGCCGATCAGAACCATGAACTGCGCAAGGCGGGACTCAAGGTAACCCTACCGCGAGTCAAGATCCTGCAGATCCTCGAGAAATCGACGGATCGACACCTGAGTGCCGAGGACGTGTACAAGGCGTTGCTTGAGGCTGGCGAAGATGTCGGTCTGGCGACGGTTTATCGTGTGCTCACCCAGTTTGAAACAGCGGGACTGGTGATGCGTCACAACTTCGATGGCGGTCACGCCGTCTTCGAACTGTCCCAGGAAGAGCACCATGACCACATGGTATGTCTGGACAGCGGCGAGATCATAGAGTTCTGTGATCCCGAGATCGAGCGCCGTCAGCGCGAGATCGTCGAGGAGCACGGCTATGAGCTGGTCGAGCATGCGCTAGTGCTCTACGTGCGCCCCAAGGGCGACAAGAGCGATAGCTGACGCGGGTTGCGTCAGGGATGACGTGGCCGGAGAGCCTTCTCCGGCCAGATACACGAACGGCCGCCCTCAGGGCGGCCGTTCGTGTATCTGGCGTTCATGTTTCCTCAATCCATGACTCTGGCGTTCGTCTTGTTGAGGAGCGTCATTGGACGAATGGACGTCGCTGGCAGTGCATGAACGGCGACGGCGACTTTGACGACAGCGCTCAGTGGCGGCTGTCGGCAGCGCCCAGCATCTCGCGGGCATGGGCGAGGGTCTGCTCGGAGAGATGAATGCCGCCCAGCATGCGTGCCAGCTCGCGCACGCGGCCGCTTTCATCCAGCAGCGCCATATGGGTGCGGGTCGTGTCCTTCTCGGCCTGCTTCTCTATATGCAGGTGCTGATGCGCCTGTGCGGCGACCTGCGGCAGGTGCGTGACGGTCAGCACCTGGCCCTTGTCGCCCAGGCGACGCAGCAGCTGACCGACGATCTCGGCGGTGGCGCCGGAGATGCCGACATCGACTTCATCGAAGACCAGGCTGGGGATGGTCGAGCGACTGGCAGCCACGACCTGGATCGCCAGTGACACACGCGAGAGCTCGCCGCCGGAGGCCACCTTGGCCAGCGCACGTGGCGGCTGGCCCGGGTTGGCGCTGATGCGGAAGTGGATACGCTCCATGCCTTCCGGCTGCGGGCGCTCCCGCGCCTCGATGGCGACCTCGAAGGTGGCCTTGCCCATGCCGAGGAAGGCCAGCTGGTCCTGGATGTCGCTGGCCAGTTGCGGGGCGGCCGTGGCGCGTTTGGCGCTTACCTCACTCGCCAGCCCCTTCCAGGCCTCGCGACGCTGAGCCACTTCTTCGCGCAAGGCTTCGATGGCCTCCTCATCGCCACCCAGGCCGTCGAGTTCTTCGCTCAGGCGCTGATGAAGGCCATGCAGCTCGTCCGGCATCACATGATGCTTGCGCGCGATCTGGTGAATGCGGCTCAGGCGCTCATCGACGAAGGCGAGACGCTCGGGATCGAGTTCGGTGACTTCCACGAAGCGGTGCAGCTCACGTGCCGCTTCTTCTATCTGGATGCGCGCTTCCTCGAGCATGCCCAGCGCACTGGCCAGTGAGCCGTGTTCGTTGCCCGGCAGATGCGCCAGGCGCGCCAGGGCCTGGTTGAGGCGCGGCAACGCACCTTCTTCGTCGTGATCACAGCATTCGGCGGCGGACTGCGCCTCGGCCAGAATCTGCTCGGCATTGGCCAGCGTTTCCTGCTCCTGCTCCAGGGCTTCCAGCTCCCCTTCGCACAGCGCCAGTTCATCGAGCTCCTCGACCTGATAGCGCAGCAGCTGGCGGCGCGCACGCACCTCATCGCCATCATTGCTCATGCGCTTGAGGCGACGATGCGCCTCCTGCCAGTGACGGAAGTCCTCGCGCAATTGGGCAGCCTGAGTCTCCAGGCCCGCATATTCGTCGAGCTGACGCAGATGCGTCTCTTCCTTGAGCAGGGAGTGATGGGCGTGCTGGGAGTGGATGTCGATCAGGTGCTCGCCCAGCTCGCGCAGGTCGGCGATGGTGCAGGGCGTGCCGTTGATCCAGGCCTTGGAGCGGCCGCTGGCGGTGATAACGCGACGCAGCAGGCAGTCGTCGCTGCCCAGTTCGCGCTCATCCAGCCACTGGCGGGCGTCGCCAAGCTCACTGATATCGAAACGCGCGATGAGGTCGGCGCGGTCGGCGCCATGGCGCACGCTGCCGGCATCAGCACGCTCGCCCAGGCACAGGCCAAGGGCGCCGAGCAGGATGGACTTGCCGGCACCGGTCTCGCCGGTGATGGCGGTCATGCCGCGGCGGAAATCGAGTTCCAGCGTTTCGACGATGGCAAAATCTTGGATGGCGAGTTGCAGCAGCATGACTACCTCCGAGGGGGGCTTTGACGTACGCCGTGCTGGGGGAACATCAGCGGACCCGGACTCGATGGGCGGGCTACGGTGTCGCCATACAGTATGTTTATACAGTGAGCATGGCTTTTTATACAGCACGTTCGGGTGGCCTTCAATCCATGCCGGACTCAGTGGGGAGAAAAGCCCGCGGCAAGGCTTGAGAAGCGATGTGCTGTCCCCATATAGAGGCACTGACACTTTCAGTCGGCAGCAATGGCCTGGCCTTGCTGCCTCTCAAGGCAACTCATGGCCTGTCTGTCAGCCAGTGCGCGTGATGCTTCGCGACAAGCTCAGCAGGCCACGAATCAGGGCAATGGCGCATAGACGCCGGCCCGCAGGAGATCAGCATGGCTCAGGACCCGCAGACCCCGATGGATGAAGAGCTTCAGCGTGCCGCTCGCGATGCCGAGCCGCAGCCGGAAACGCCGGAAGGTGAAGTGATCGACAACGTACTGGATGCCGACGATACCGGCGCCGAAGGCTCTCTGGTGGACAACCCGGAAGCCGAGATGCTGGCCGCCCAGGTCGAAGAGCTTGAGCAGGCCGTCAAGGAAGCCAAGGACCAGGCGCTGCGTGCGGCTGCCGATGCGCAGAACGCGCGCCGTCGTGCCGAGCAGGACGCCGAGAAGGCGCGCAAGTTCGCGCTGGAGAAGTTCGTCAAGGAAATGCTGCCGGTGGTGGATTCCCTCGAGAAGGCACTGGAATCCATGTCGGGTGACGAAGCGGCCAAGACCCACGTCGAAGGCATCGAGATGACCTTGAAAATGCAGCTGGATGCCCTGAACAAGTCAGGCGTCGAGCAGCTGGATCCGCACGGCGAGCCCTTCGATCCGGAATACCATCAGGCTGTCGCCATGGTGCCGTCCCCGGACGCGGAGCCGAACAGCGTCATCGACGTGATGCAGAAGGGTTACACCCTCAATGGCCGCCTGGTGCGTCCGGCGATGGTGGCAGTCAGCAAGGCCTCCTGAGGCCTGCGCGCTCCCGACGTCCGATAGGCGTTGGATCGCGCCCTGTGGGGGCTCAGGGCGATCCGGCCCGGGAAAATTTGCCCGGCCGGGTCTTGAAACCCTGACACGCGACCCCATCTAGAGAAACAAGTTCAGGCACCGACACAAGGTGCCGACATCCAGACTTATCTTTCAGGCTAGCAACAGATTCGAGGTATACGATTATGGGACGCATCATCGGTATTGACTTGGGTACTACCAACTCCTGTGTGGCAGTGCTCGACGGCGAGAAAACCAAGGTCATCGAAAACGCTGAAGGCGGTCGCACCACACCGTCCATCATCGCTTACACCGACGACAACGAGATTCTGGTCGGCCAGTCGGCCAAGCGTCAGGCAGTGACCAACCCGGAGAACACTCTCTTCGCGGTCAAGCGCCTGATCGGTCGCAAGTTCAAGGATGATGTGGTTCAGAAAGACATCAAGATGGTGCCGTACAAGATTGTCGAAGCCGACAACGGCGACGCCTGGGTGCAGGTGAAAGACAAGAAGATGGCACCGCCGCAGATCAGTGCGGAAATCCTCAAAAAGATGAAGAAGACCGCGGAAGACTACCTCGGTGAAGAAGTCACCGAAGCCGTCATCACCGTGCCGGCCTACTTCAACGATTCCCAGCGTCAGGCGACCAAGGACGCCGGCCGCATCGCGGGTCTCGACGTCAAGCGCATCATCAACGAGCCGACTGCCGCAGCCCTCGCCTACGGCATGGACAAGTCTCGTGGTGACAAGACCATCGCGGTCTATGACCTGGGCGGCGGTACCTTCGATATCTCCATCATCGAAGTCGCCGACGTCGACGGTGAGACCCAGTTCGAAGTGCTCGCCACCAACGGCGACACCTTCCTGGGTGGTGAAGATTTCGACATGCACCTGATCAACTACCTGGTTGACCAGTTCAAGGCAGACAGCGGTATCGATCTGTCCGGCGACAACCTCGCCATGCAGCGTCTGAAGGAAGCCGCCGAGAAGGCCAAGATCGAGCTGTCCAGCGCTCAGCAGACCGACGTGAACCTGCCGTACATCACGGCTGACAACACCGGTCCGAAGCACCTGAACGTCAAGGTGACCCGTTCCAAGCTCGAGTCTCTGGTCGACGACCTGGTCGCACGCTCCCTGAAGCCGTGCCAGACCGCACTGTCCGACGCCGGCCTGTCCGCCTCCGAGATCGACGACGTCATCCTGGTCGGTGGTCAGACCCGCATGCCGCTGGTGCAGTCCAAGGTGGCCGAGTTCTTCGGCAAGGAAGCTCGCAAGGACGTCAACCCGGATGAAGCGGTCGCCGTCGGCGCCGGTATCCAGGGCGGCGTGCTGGGCGGCGACGTCAAGGACGTGCTGCTGCTGGACGTGACCCCGCTGACCCTCGGTATCGAGACCATGGGTGGCGTGCTGACGCCGCTGATCGAGAAGAACACCACCATCCCGACCAAGAAGTCCCAGGTGTTCTCCACCGCAGACGACAACCAGAGCGCGGTGACCATCCACGTCCTGCAGGGTGAGCGCAAGCAGGCCGCGCAGAACAAGTCTCTGGGTCGTTTCGACCTGGCCGACATTCCGCCGGCACCGCGCGGTGTGCCGCAGATCGAAGTCGCCTTCGACCTGGATGCCAACGGTATCCTGAACGTGTCCGCCAAGGACAAGGCGACCGGCAAGGAACAGTCCATCGTCATCAAGTCTTCCGGCGGCCTGTCCGACGACGAGATCGAACAGATGGTGCGTGACGCGGAAGCCAACGCCGACGAAGACAAGAAGTTCGAGGAAATGGTCCAGCTGCGCAATCAGGCCGACGGCATGATTCACGCGACCAAGAAGACCCTGACCGAAGCCGGTGACAAGGCCGAAGCCAGCGAGAAGGAAGCCATCGAGACGGCGATCTCCGAGCTGGAAGAAGCCCTGAAAGGCGACGACAAGGATGCGATCCAGGCCAAGCTGGATGCACTGACCGAAGCGTCCGGCAACCTGGCGCAGAAGCTCTACGCCGAGCAGGGCGCCCAGGGTGAGCAGGCTGCCGAAGGTCAGGCTGGCAAGAAGCAGGACGACGACGTGGTTGACGCCGAGTACGAGGAAGTCAACGACGACAAGAAGTCCTGAGGGATTTCTTGAACGACGTCTGATGACAGCGCGGGAGCCTTGTGAAGGTGTCCCGCGTTGTCGTTTGCATCGGTGGCGCCCTGCGCTAGCCGCGAGCCACCGGTGACAACCGGCATTCCAGAACAGACCGGCAGCCTCAGGCTGCCAGCAATCCAGGCGGACCTGATCCATGTCCAAGCGTGATTATTACGAAGTGCTTGGTGTCGAGCGTGGCGCCGACACCAAGGACATCAAGAAGGCGTACCGACGCCTGGCCCAGAAGCATCACCCGGACCGCAACCCGGATGATGAAACTTCGGCCGAGAAGTTCCGTGAAGTCTCTGAGGCCTACGAAGTGCTGTCCGATGCTGACAAGCGCGCCGCCTATGACCAGTTCGGTCATGCCGGTGTCGATGGTCAGGGCGGCGGTGGCTTCGGTGGCGGCGGCTTTGGCGGTGGTGGTGCCGGCGGCTTCGGCGATGTGTTCGGCGATGTCTTCGGTGACATCTTCGGTGGCGGCGGTGGTCGTCGCAATCCGAACGCTCCGCAGCGCGGCAGCGACCTGCGTTACAACCTGGATCTCGATCTGGAATCGGCGGTTGCCGGTACCACGGTCGATATCCGCGTGCCGCGTCTGGCGGCCTGTGGCCACTGCGATGGCGATGGTGCCGAGCCGGGTTCCAGCAAGGAAACCTGCCCGACCTGCAATGGCATGGGCAAGGTGCGCATGCAGCAGGGCTTCTTTGCGGTCGAGCAGGCATGTCCGACCTGCCACGGTCGTGGCGAGAAGATCAGCGTGCCGTGCCGCAAGTGTCACGGCGAAGGCCGCGTCCAGGAATCCAAGACCCTCTCGGTCAAGATTCCGCCGGGCGTCGACACCGGCGATCGCATCCGCCTGAACGGCGAAGGCGAGGGCGGTGTCAACGGCGGGCCGTCAGGTGATCTGTATGTGCAGGTCAACCTGCGCGAGCACGAGATCTTCAAGCGCGATGGTCGTCACCTGCAGTGTGAAGTGCCGATCAGCTTCGTCGATGCGGCGCTGGGCGGTGAGCTCAACGTGCCGACCCTCGACGGGCGTGTCGTGCTGAAGATTCCGGCCGAGACCCAGACCGGCAAGCTGTTCCGTCTGCGCGGCAAGGGCGTCAAGCCGGTGCGCGGCGGTCCCGCCGGGGACCTGCTGTGCAAGGTGGTCATCGAGACCCCGGTCAGCCTGAATGAAGAGCAGAAGGAGCTGCTGCGTCAGTTCCAGCAGAGCCTTGGTGATACCGGCAAGAGCCATTCACCGAAGGAGAACAGCTTCTTCGATGGCGTGAAGAAGTTCTTCGAAGACATGAAGCCCTAGGCATTCGCCTTGCCGTCTGCGGGCCAGCCCCGTGGATGGCCTTCATGCCAGAGAGCCCCGCACTCGACTTGTCGAGTGCGGGGCTCTCGCGTTTCAGGCTCGGTGGCTCAGCCAGTCAATTCAGGCCAGTTGCTCTGTCCAGCAATTCAGCCCAGTAACACAGCCCGGGGGCATGGCTATTCAGGCGCTGATTCAGCCGTGAAGGCCTCGGGCTCGATGACGGCAAAGCAGCTCAGCAGCGTGGTCTGGAAGCTGCTGAAGTTGTCATCCGAGATCATCAGGAAGCGATTGCCTTCCAGATGCGTCAGCCCTTCGAAGTTGTCCAGCGACCAGCCATCGCCGCTCGACAGGCGTGCCAGGGTGCGCACCTCGGCCTGGGTGCCGGGCTCACCGAGATGCGCGCGGCGCAGGCTGATCACCAGCGGGAAGGGCGGCGAGAAGGCGCGCTCCAGCATCAGCATGTCACCGTCGGGCAGCATCTCCATCGCGGTCAGGCTCGAGCCGGTGTCGCTGGCCAGCGGGTAGCTCCACTCGTGCTTGTCGTCGAGGCTGAAGATGCGCGTCATGCCCTCGCTCATGCCTTCCGGCGTG
Organism: Cobetia sp. 1CM21F; assembly: GCF_023161745.1. NCBI lineage: Bacteria > Pseudomonadati > Pseudomonadota > Gammaproteobacteria > Oceanospirillales > Halomonadaceae > Cobetia > Cobetia sp. 1CM21F. The sequence goes on from NZ_JALNTQ010000004.1 coordinate 303,693, forward strand.
GCTTCCAGTCCGGCGAGCATGCCGTATTCCGGGTGCAGGGTCAGGGCTTCCATGCCGTTGTTGGGCGCCGCGCCACGCGCGCCCATCGGGGTGAAGGGCTCGCTGACGGCCAGGCCGCTGGGCAGGAAGTGTTCGACGCGTGGCTGCTGCTCGAAGCTGATCACCAGGCGGGAGTCGCCGCGGCGGTCATTGTTCGCGCGCAGCAGCTGCAGGCCCTCGGCATCACTGAGGGCGCCGCGCAGCGAGACATCGGTCTCGTCGCGCAGGGTGTAGGTGTTGAGCGCCTTGGCCCCGACCAGCTCACCGTGACGGAAGGCGAGCCGCAGGCGGTGCAGCCAGCCGCGGTCCGACACGGCATACAGCAGTGACTCGTCCTGGTCCCAGCCGATGTCCGACAGGCCCCCGACGGGGGTCTCATCCAGCCATTTGCCCGGCAGCCTGAGCGTGCCGCACCACTGGATTTCCGGGAACTCGCTCTTCTGTTCCGGCGATGCCAGCGTGTAGGGGCGCGGGTGAACGCCGCAGGCGCTCAACAGGCTGGCGAGCACCGTGGTGACAGCGAGGGTCTGGAGCATGCGCCAGCGGCGCGAGGTGGGGGATTGGCGTGCAGGCATGCTGACTCCGGAGACTGAGCGGTGATGAGAAAAATGACGATCAACAGGAGACAACCTGGTACGAGGCTACTCTAGCGCGTAACCGGCACAAATACATGACGTCAGCCAACGCTGCAGGCGGCTGATATACTCGTGGCACAGCATAGGTGGCACGCTCGGGGCATGCTCGCGGGCTGTCACCCTCAAGACCCACAACAGGCAGGAGTCAGCATGACCCGTATCGCAATCATGGGCGTCGCCGGACGCATGGGACGCACGTTGGTCGAGGCCGTCGGCGCAGTGGAAGGTCTGACGCTGGCGGCGGGCATCGTCGAATCCGGCAGCTCCCTGGCGGGCGTCGACATCGGTGAGCTGGCCGGTCAGGGCCGTCTGGGCGTGGTCGCCAGCGACAGTCTGGCTGCCGTGGTGGATGACTTCGATGTGGTGATCGACTTCACCGCACCGCAGGTGACGCTGGCCAATCTGGCGCTGTGCGCCGAGCACGGCAAGCGCATGGTGATCGGCACGACCGGTTTCACGCCGACGCAGCTCGAGCAGCTGGATGGCTACCGTGACTGCGTGCCCTTCGTGTTCGCGGCCAACATGAGTTCCGGCGTCAACCTGACCCTCAAGCTGCTGGAAACCGCCGCGCGTGCCCTCGGCGATGCCGGCTATGACATCGAGATCATCGAGGCGCACCACCGCCACAAGGTCGATGCTCCCTCCGGTACGGCGCTGGCGATGGGCGAAGCCGTGGCGCATTCCATCGGGCGTGATCTCGCCACCCACGGTGTCTTCGCGCGTGAAGGTCAATGCGGCCCGCGTACCGACAAGGAAATCGGCTTCGCCACCGTGCGTGCCGGTGACATCGTCGGTGAGCACACCGTGATGTTCGCCACCGAAGGCGAGCGCATCGAGATCACCCACAAGGCGTCGAGCCGCATGACCTTCGCCAAGGGCGCGGCACGCGCGGCCGAATGGCTGTCAGGGCGCGAAGTCGGCCGCTATGACATGCAGGATGTGCTGGGGCTCAAGTGAGCGAAGTAGAGAGCAAAGTGGGGAGCGGAATGGAGAGCCAAGCGCTGAGATGACAGTCTGGCGGCATTCAGGAGAATTTCTTGAAAGCTGTCTCGGTGGGCAGGATGCGGCGCACGCGTGAGCCATTCTGGCCGCCTTGCGCCGCTGGACTGCCTCGCTTTACAAGCGCTGTGCAGTGTCCCGACTCGGCCAAGGGTTTCGTCAAGCTGACCGCGGCGACGAAACGACCGTATCGTGGGCCTTGTCGCCTGCTGGCGGGGCATGCGCGGGGTGGTCAGCACTCAAGGATTCCGGTAATCTCTACCCAATTTGGCCACGTTCTTGGCCGCCCTATTGGTTGCCGTTTTGGCAGCGCTCGGGCCAGCAGCATTCCGAAGAATGATAACAAGCGGGATGAAACCTGATTTTTCGGTTTCGTCCCGCTTTTTTGCAACCTGAATTTGCCGCTTCTGGCGCGCGTCTGTCCAGTGACAGGCACCTGGCAGAAGTCGGCAGCGGGACACAGGCTCGGCGAATGCCGAGCACGATAATCAAGCAGCATGTCCGGTGTTCGACCGCGGATTCCGGGCAGGAAAGTGGACACTATGGGGAGGACGTTGCGTTGATCAAACCCGCGATACTGGCCTTGGAAGACGGCAGTGTATTTCACGGCAGCGCCATCGGTGCTGATGGGCAGACCAGCGGCGAGGTAGTGTTCAACACTGCCATGACCGGCTACCAGGAAATCCTGACCGATCCCTCCTACACCCGACAGATCGTCACTCTGACGTATCCGCACATCGGCAATACCGGCATCAACGACGAGGACACCGAGTCCGACAGCGTCGCAGCCGCCGGCCTGGTCATCCGCGACCTCCCGCTGCTGGCCAGCAACTTCCGCTCCACTCGCTCCCTCGATCAGTACCTGCGCGACGAGAATGTCGTCGGCATCGCTGATATCGACACGCGTCGCCTGACGCGCATCCTGCGCGAGAAGGGCTCCCTGAACGGTGCCATCCTCGCCGGTGAAGATGCCCGGGGTGATGATGCCGTCGAACGCGCGCTGGAAGCGGCCCGCGCCTTCCCGGGTCTGAAGGGCATGGACCTGGCCAAGGAAGCCTCCTGCAGCGAGCAGTTCGAGTGGCACGAAGGCGAATGGACACTGGGCGAAGGCTACGCCGATACCCGTGAGTCCGAGCGTCCCTTCCACGTGGTCGCCTACGACTACGGCGTCAAGCACAACATCCTGCGCATGCTGGCCTCCCGCGGTTGCCGCCTGACCGTCGTGCCGGCGCAGACGCCTGCCGCCGAGGTGCTGGCGCTCAACCCGGATGGCGTCTTCCTGTCCAACGGCCCGGGCGACCCCGAGCCCTGCGACTACGCCATCACCGCGATTCGTGAAGTGCTCGAGACCGACACGCCGGTCTTCGGCATCTGCCTGGGTCACCAGCTGCTGGCGCTGGCCTCCGGCGCGACTACGGTCAAGATGGGCCACGGTCACCATGGTGCCAACCACCCGGTGCAGGACCTCGACAGCGGTGTGGTGATGATCACCAGCCAGAACCACGGCTTCGCAGTGGATGAAGCGGGCATGCCGAGCAGCCTGCGCGCGACCCACAAGTCGCTGTTTGACGGTAGCCTGCAGGGCATCGAGCGCACCGACCGCCCGGCCTTCAGCTTCCAGGGTCACCCGGAAGCCAGTCCCGGCCCGCAGGACGTCGCCCCGCTGTTCGATCGTTTCATCGAGATGATGCGCGCGCGACGCTGAGCCGAGCGCAGGCCCGAGGGCCTGATCCATCGTTGAGTTCAGTCACCAGATCATTGCGGGAAGAGACATGCCGAAACGTACAGACCTAAACAGCATCCTGATCATCGGCGCCGGCCCCATCGTCATCGGCCAGGCGTGCGAGTTCGACTATTCCGGCGCACAGGCCTGCAAGGCCCTGCGTGAAGAGGGTTACCGGGTCATCCTGGTCAACTCCAACCCGGCAACCATCATGACCGACCCGGTGATGGCCGATGCGACCTACATCGAGCCGATCACCTGGGAAACCGTGGCGCGCATCATCGAGAAGGAGCGCCCGGACGCCATCCTGCCGACCATGGGCGGCCAGACCGCACTGAACTGTGCGCTGGCGCTGGAGCGCGAAGGCGTGCTCGAGCAGTACGGTGTCGAGATGATCGGTGCCAACGCCGACACCATCGACAAGGCCGAAGACCGTGATCGCTTCGACAAGGCGATGAAGAAGATCGGTCTGGCGTGCCCGAAGGCCAAGGTCGCGCACTCCATGGAAGAAGCCTGGGAAATCCAGGCCGAGCTGGGCTTCCCGTCCATCATCCGTCCCAGCTTCACCATGGGCGGTTCCGGCGGCGGCGTGGCGTACAACCGTGAAGAATTCGAAGAGATCTGCCATCGCGGCTTCGAGCTGTCGCCGACCCGCGAGCTGTTGATCGACGAATCGCTGCTGGGCTGGAAGGAATACGAGATGGAGGTCGTTCGTGACAAGAACGACAACTGCATCATCGTCTGCGCCATCGAGAACTTCGACCCGATGGGCGTGCACACCGGCGACTCCATCACCGTCGCCCCGGCCCAGACCCTGACCGACAAGGAATACCAGCTGATGCGTGATGCATCGCTGGCCGTTCTGCGTGAGATCGGCGTCGAGACCGGCGGTTCCAACGTCCAGTTCGGCATCTGCCCGGACACTGGCCGCATGGTCGTGATCGAGATGAACCCGCGCGTGTCGCGTTCCTCGGCACTGGCCTCCAAGGCCACCGGCTTCCCGATCGCCAAGATCGCCGCCAAGCTGGCTGTCGGCTACACCCTGGACGAGCTGCAGAACGACATCACCGGCGGCAAGACGCCGGCGTCCTTCGAGCCGTCCATCGATTACGTCGTCACCAAGATTCCGCGCTTCACCTTCGAGAAGTTCCCGCAGGCCAACGACCGCCTGACCACGCAGATGAAGTCGGTCGGCGAAGTCATGGCCATCGGCCGCACCTTCCAGGAATCCCTGCAGAAGGCGCTGCGTGGCATGGAGACCGGCGTTGACGGTCTCGACCCGATCGTCGAGAACTTCAGCGATGAGAACATGGCGCGCATCAAAGGTGAGCTGCAGGCCGCCGGTGCCGAGCGTATCTTCTACATCGCCGATGCCATGCGTGCCGGCCTCGATATCGAAGAGATCTTCCGCCTCACCAACATCGATCGCTGGTACCTGGTGCAGCTGGCCGACCTGATCGCTCAGGAAGGCGCAGTGGCTGCAAGCTCGCTGGGCGAGATGGACGCTGATCGTCTGTTCCGTCTCAAGCGCAAGGGCTTCAGCGATGCGCGCCTGGCGCGTCTGATGGGCGTGTCCGAGAAGGCCTTCCGCAAGCACCGTCAGAAGCAGGGCATCCGTCCGGTCTACAAGCGCGTCGACACCTGTGCCGCCGAATTCGCGTCCGACACCGCCTACATGTACTCCACCTATGAGGAAGAGTGCGAGGCGGAAGTCAGCGACAAGAAGAAGATCATGGTGCTGGGTGGCGGTCCGAACCGTATCGGTCAGGGCATCGAGTTCGACTACTGCTGTGTCCACGCCTCCCTCGCCATGCGCGCGGACGGCTACGAGACCATCATGGTCAACTGCAACCCGGAAACCGTGTCCACCGACTACGACACTTCCGATCGCCTCTACTTCGAGCCTGTCACCCTGGAAGACGTGCTGGAGATCGCCGACAAGGAACAGCCGGTCGGTGTCATCGTCCAGTTCGGTGGCCAGACGCCGCTGAAGCTGGCGCGTGAGCTCGAAGCCGCCGGTGTGCCGATCATCGGTACCACGCCGGACGCCATCGACCGCGCCGAAGACCGTGAGCGTTTCCAGCAGATGATCGAGAAGCTCGGTCTGATCCAGCCGGAAAACGCCACCGCGCGCAGCTTCGAGGAAGCCTTCGTCAAGGCCGAGGTCATCGGTTACCCGCTGGTGGTGCGCCCGAGCTACGTGCTGGGCGGCCGCGCGATGGAAATCGTCTACTCCGCCGCCGAGCTCGAGAACTACATGACCCACGCGGTCAAGGTCTCCAATGACTCGCCGGTGCTGCTGGACCACTTCCTGAACGCTGCCATCGAGGTCGACATCGACGCGGTGTCCGACGGCAAGCAGGTCGTGATCGGCGCCATCATGCAGCACATCGAGCAGGCCGGTATCCACTCCGGTGACTCCGCGTGCGCCCTGCCGCCGTACTCGCTGCCGGCAGACGTCCAGGAAGAGATGCGCGAGCAGGTCAAGCGCATGGCGCTGGAGCTCAACGTCGTCGGTCTGATGAACGTGCAGCTGGCCTGGCAGGATGGTGTGATCTACGTCATCGAGGTCAACCCGCGCGCTTCACGTACCGTGCCGTTCGTCTCCAAGTGCATCGGCCAGTCGCTGGCGCAGATCGCTGCACGCTGCATGGCCGGCCAGACCCTGGAAGAGATCGGTTTCACCCAGGAAATCGTGCCGACCTTCTACAGTGTGAAGGAAGCGGTGCTGCCGTTCGCCAAGTTCCCGGGGGTCGACCCGATCCTGTCGCCGGAAATGAAGTCCACCGGCGAAGTGATGGGCTCCGGCGATACCTTCGCGGAAGCCTTCTACAAGGCGCAGCTGGGTGCCGGTGAAGCCATCCCGACCCTGACTGGCGATCGCAAGGCCTTCCTGTCCGTGCGTGAGTTCGACAAGGCGGGCGTTATCGAGGTGGCCCGCTCTCTGGTAACATTAGGCTTTACGCTTTGTGCTACCCGTGGCACGGCAGAGGTGATCGCCGCTGCCGGCCTCGAGGTTGAACCCGTCAACAAGGTGTTCGAAGGGCGGCCGCATATCGTCGACATGATCAAGAACGGCGAGATCGCCTATATCGTCAACACCACAGAGGGACGTCAGGCCATCAATGACTCGTCCGTGATCCGTCGCACGGCGCTGGCGCACAAGGTGCCCTACGCCACGACGCTGGCGGGTGCCAATGCCGTGTGCATGGCGCTTGCCTACGGCAACGACGTCAAGGTCCGTCGTCTCCAGGATATGCATGCAGGAGTCATGATATGAGTAGAAGTCCGATGACCGTCGAAGGCGAAGACCGCCTTCGCAAGGAGCTCGAGCACCTAAAGGGCACTGAGCGTCCCCGGGTCATCGCTGACATCGCGGAAGCCCGTGAGCACGGCGATCTCAAGGAGAATGCCGAGTACCACGCCGCGCGTGAACAGCAGGGTTTCATCGAGGGTCGTATCCAGGAGATCGAGTCCAAGCTCTCCATGTCCCAGGTGATCGACGTCACCAAGTTGCCGAAGACCGGCAAGGTGATCTTCGGCACCACGGTCGACCTGATGAACCTCGATGACGATAGCGAAGTGCGCTACCGCATCGTTGGCGAAGATGAAGCCAGCATCAAGGACGGCAAGATCTCCGTCACCTCTCCGATCGCGCGTGCGCTGATCGGCAAGGAAGAAGGGGATGTCGTGGTCGTGCGTACCCCGGGTGGCGATGTGGAGTATGAAATCTCCGAAGTGCATCACATCTGAAGCACGTCACATCTGAAGTACGTTACATCTGAAGAGCATCGCCTCTGATTCGTCAGATCCTGATGTCGTGACAGCCCTGCCGGTCATCCCGGCAGGGCTGTTTTTTTGCCTGCGGGCACGAAATCCTTCAGGCAGACGGCTCTCGGCGTCATCAGGTCGTGATTGTCAGCAACAGAAAACAGAAACGCCGCCCTCGATGAGGGCGGCGTTTCTGTCTGCGGCAGGCGTGGCGTGCGAGGTGAGCCTCGTCAGGCCTGGGCCCGGCGGCTTACTTCTCGCTGAAGCGCTGTACGTTCGACAGCTTCGGCTTGGCCTGCGGGTTGCGGCGATACAGCAGAGCGATCTTGCCGATGCTCTGGATCAGGGTCGCGCCGGTTTCGCTGCATAGGTGGCGAGCCACCTCGCCGCGCGCTTCGCGATCGTTGATCGCCAGCTTCAGCTTGATCAGTTCGTGATCGTGCAGTGCGCGCTCCAGTTCGGTCACGACGCCTTCGGAAAGGCCGTTTTCCGAGACGGTGACGATCGGGTCAAGATGGTGCCCGATGCTGCGAAATGCTTTCTTTTGTGACTGTGACAAGCTCATGGTATCGTAAAGTTTCCCTGTTGGCGTCCGATGGGAGCGGGGAGCGTAGCGAAAGACAGGGTCGACTCCAGGGCTTGAAATCCAGGGGTGTGAACCCGTCTGTTGCGCAGGCAATGTCTGTGCCCACGGGCGGAACCGCGCGCAGGACCCGCCATTCTACTCCATGACGACGCTCATGACACGACCCGTGCGCATGCTTGCCACGCCTTTCGTGTCGTCGTTATCCCCCGCGCTATCTCCCGCCAGTATTCGATTTTCCCCGACATTCCAGGTGACAACGTGGCTCACCCCAGCAAGAGCAGTGCTGGCTGGATGAAGGAACACTTTGATGACGCCTATGTCCAGCGCAGCTGGGCCGACGGTTATCGTTCCCGTGCCAGCTACAAACTGATTGAAATCGATGACAAGGACCGCCTGCTCAAGCCGGGTGCCACCGTCATCGACCTCGGCGCAGCCCCCGGTGGCTGGAGCCAGATCGCCGCGGACCGCGTCGGCATGGAAGGCGTGGTCATCGCCTCCGACATTCTCGAGATGGACGCCCTGGCCGGTGTCGACTTCATTCAGGGCGACTTCACCGAAGAGGCCGTGCTGAACCAGATTCTGGCCACTTTGGGGGATCGCCCGGTAGATCTCGTGATCTCCGACATGGCGCCCAACATGAGCGGCATGAGCGCGATCGATCAGCCTGCCGGCATGTACCTGGTCGAGCTGGCGCTGGATCTGGCGCGCCAGACCCTCAAGCCGGGCGGCAATTTCCTGGTCAAGGTCTTCCAGGGCGAGGGCTTCGATGCCTATCTGAAGGACATGCGTGGCAGCTTCAAGAAGGTCGTGACCCGCAAGCCGGAAGCATCGCGTGCACGCTCACGCGAAGTCTATCTGCTGGGGCAGGGCTTCAAGGGCTGATGGTCAGTGTCCTTGCGTGCCGCTGCACGCGGCAGGCATCGGCTCGCGGTGGCGAGATTTCCACGTTGCTGGTCGCATGCTTCATCGCGGGTTAAGGCGAGCCATGCGATGCTCGTCCAGACTGGCGCCAATGTGTCCGGGCGAGTCGCGGCGCTGGCTGATGCAGGCTGTCTATCGGCGCAATAGTCCATTGTCGGGCTTTAAGCAATGGTTGCCAGCCCCCATCTGGTGTAGTGTCGATATCATTGGGTCTTGAGTACGATGGGCCAGTGACAGTTCGGTGGGTTTCAATGCCTTACCGATGCTGGCAGGCAAGTAGCACAATGCACGGCAAGCTTTGAGTGACTCGGTAGGCGAAGTGGCGCGTTGCGCTGACTTGATACCCCGCAGGCACGATCAGATAGCATGGCAGGCCACCACAAGACGGCAGTCGGAGTATTCACGGCATGCCAAGACAGATTCATGCAATGAGGGTGTCCCCTTGAACGACATGGCGAAGAACCTGATTCTCTGGTTGATCATCGCAGCAGTGCTGCTGACGGTGTTCAACAACTTCAGCGTCGATACCTCGCCGCAGGCGATGAACTATTCACAGTTCGTCCAGCAGGTGCAGAACGACCGGATCAAGAGTGTGACCATCGATGGTTACACCATTGAGGGTGAGCGGGCCGATGGTTCCAGCTTCACCACCATCCGGCCGGCGGCGTCCGATCCCAAGCTGATGGATGACCTGCTTGCCAACAAGGTGGAGGTCATCGGCAAGAAGCCTGAGCAGCAGTCGCTGTGGACACGCCTGTTGATTGCCAGCTTCCCGATTCTGATCATTCTGGCCATCTTCATGTTCTTCATGCGCCAGATGCAGGGTGGCGGCGCCGGCAAGGGTGGTCCGATGAGCTTCGGCAAGTCCAAGGCCAAGCTGCTGAGCCAGGACCAGATCAAGACCACCTTCAGCGATGTCGCAGGCTGTGACGAAGCGAAGGAAGAGGTCGAGGAACTGGTCGACTTCCTCAAGGACCCCAGCAAGTTCCAGCGTCTTGGCGGTCAGATTCCGCGTGGCGTCCTGATGGTAGGCCCGCCGGGTACCGGCAAGACCCTGCTCGCCAAGGCGATCGCCGGTGAAGCCAAGGTGCCGTTCTTCAGCATCTCCGGTTCTGACTTCGTCGAGATGTTCGTCGGTGTCGGTGCCTCCCGTGTGCGTGACATGTTCGAGCAGGCCAAGAAGCAGGCGCCGTGCATCATCTTCATCGATGAGATCGACGCCGTCGGCCGTCACCGTGGTTCCGGCATGGGCGGTGGTCACGATGAGCGTGAGCAGACCCTGAACCAGCTGCTGGTCGAGATGGATGGCTTCGAGGCGAATGACGGCATCATCGTCATCGCCGCGACCAACCGTCCTGACGTGCTTGACCCCGCGCTGCTGCGTCCGGGCCGCTTCGACCGTCAGGTGACCGTCGCACTGCCGGACATCCGTGGTCGCGAGCACATCCTCGGCGTTCACCTGCGCAAGGTGCCGATGGGCGATGACGTCGTACCGGTCAACATTGCACGTGGTACACCGGGCTTCTCCGGTGCGGACCTGGCCAACCTGGTCAATGAAGCCGCCCTGTTTGCCGCGCGTCGCAACAAGCGTCTGGTCGGCATGGAAGAGCTGGAGCTGGCCAAGGACAAGATCATGATGGGCGCCGAGCGCAAATCGATGGTCATGTCCGAGAAGGAGAAGCGCAACACGGCCTATCACGAGTCTGGCCACGCCATCATCGGCCTGGTGATGCCCGAGCATGACCCGGTCTACAAGGTGTCGATCATTCCGCGCGGTCGTGCGCTGGGTGTGACGATGTTCCTGCCGGAAGAGGATCGCTACAGCTACTCGCGTCAGCAGATCATCAGTCAGATCTGCTCGCTGTTCGGCGGCCGTATCGCCGAAGAGATGACGCTGGGCCCGAACGGTGTCACCACCGGCGCGTCCAACGACATCAAGCGTGCTACCGAGCTTGCCCACAACATGGTCGCCAAGTGGGGTCTCTCCAGCGAGATGGGCCCGATCATGTACGACGAGGACGAGTCCCATCAGTTCCTCGGTGGCCCGGGTCAGGGTGGCGGCAAGCTGAAGTCTGGCGACACCACCTCGCGTCTCGACAAGGAAGTGCGTCGTATCATCGACGAGTGCTACGCCAAGGCGCAGCAGATCCTGGAAGAGAATCGCGACAAGCTGGATGCGATGACCGAAGCGCTGATGACCTACGAGACCATCGATGCCGAGCAGCTGGCGGACATCATGGCGGGTCGTGCTCCGCGTCCGCCGAAGGACTGGGGTGGCCCGGCGAGCGGCGGTGACGGTGGCCTGGTGGCCCCGGTTGCCGACACTCCGAAGGAGGAAGCGCCGGAAGCGCCGGAAGCTCCCAAGGCGGATGATGACGCTGATGGCAGTGAAGATGACGACAGCAATCGCCGTCGCCCGTCTGATCCGCTGGGTGGTCCGAGCGGTCATTGATGTACGCCTGATGTAGGCCTGAACTAGGCCCGATGTAGGCATAAGGGGCGCCCGATATCGCATGCGATGTCCGAGTCTCTGAAAGGAAAAACGCCCGACTGGCTTGCCAGTCGGGCGTTTTCTTGTCTGCAGCAATGGTGGCCTGTGCCGCTGCAGCAATGACGCTGGTGAAGTTAAGGTGCTGCTGATGAGTGGCCTACGCCGCGGCGTGACGGTGTTGACTCATGTCTCTGCACGGGCATTGTCAGCGCCATGATGAGCGTGGGGTGAAAGGTCTGAGCCAATGGCGTTGCCATCTGCTGACGCCCCGTGTGGTGGCCATTCCACGCCTTGCGCACCATGGGCTGGCTCTTTAAAGTGGTGCCCAATCATTTCTGACCGGGCTGCGAAGCCACCTTCGTGTCCCTCTCGCCTGCATGGAATGCCATGACGAATTCTGCCTTGAGTGCGCCTCTCGAGCCTCGAGTGGGCCATCTGATGTCATTGGAGTGCGCTGGACGCCTTCTCGATCTTTCGCGTCCGCGGGTGATGGGGATTCTCAACGTGACGCCGGACTCCTTCTCGGATGGCGGCCGCAGCGCGACCCTGGACGCCGCGCTGCGCAATGCCGAGCAGATGCTGGGCGATGGTGCCGCGATGATCGATGTCGGCGGTGAGTCGACACGACCCGGGGCGACGCCGGTCAGCACCGAAGAAGAGCTTGAGCGGGTCTGCCCGGTGGTGGAGCGGCTGGTGAGCGAGCTGGGCGCGTTGGTGAGCATCGATACCAGCAACCCGCAAGTCATGCGCGAAACCGCACGGCTGGGGGCCGGCATGATCAATGACGTGCGTGCGCTGAATCGAGACGGCGCGCTCGAGGCCGCCGCTGACAGCGGGCTGCCCGTCTGTCTGATGCACATGCGCGGCGAGCCGGACACCATGCAGCAGGATACGCATTATGCTCAGTCCATCGAGCAGGAAGTCCGGACGTTCCTGGCGGCGCGTATCGCGGCCTGTGAGGCGGCGGGCATCGCGCGTGAGCGACTGCTGCTGGACCCCGGCTTCGGCTTCGGCAAGTCACTGCAAGACAATCTGCGCCTGTATCACCGCATGGCGCAGTTGCATGAATTCAACCTCCCGCTGCTGATCGGCACGTCACGCAAGAGCATGATCGGCAATGCCCTCGGGCGCGCGGTAGAGGATCGCTTGGCTGGTAACCTGGCACTGACGGCATTGGCCGTTCGTGACGGGGCCAGACTGTTTCGCGTTCACGACGTGGCCCCGACTGTCGACGCTGTCGACATGGCATGGGCCGTGCTACAGGAAGGCACGATACGATGAGTCGACGTTATTTTGGTACGGATGGTATTCGCGGCACGGTCGGGGAGTTCCCCATCACGCCAGACTTCATGCTCAAGCTGGGCTGGGCGGCAGGCCGCGTATTTGCCCGCCACGGCCGCGGCAAGGTATTGATCGGCAAGGACACGCGCATCTCGGGCTACATGTTCGAATCCGCGCTCGAGTCCGGCCTTTCGGCAGCGGGCGTCGATGTGTCCCTGCTCGGCCCGATGCCGACGCCGGGGATCGCCTATCTGACGCGCACCTTCCGCGCCGATGCCGGTATCGTCATCTCGGCCTCCCACAATGCCTATCCGGACAACGGCATCAAGTTCTTCTCCGCTGCCGGCACCAAGCTGGATGATGCGCTGGAAGCCGAGATCGAAGCCGAGCTGGACCGCGACATCGTGATCGTCGGCCCGGACAGCCTGGGCAAGGCGTCACGCATCCAGGATGCGGCCGGCCGCTATATCGAATTCTGCAAGTCCACGCTGCCGGGTCGTCTGGGTCTGCACGGCATGAAGGTGGTACTGGATTGCGCGCATGGCGCGACCTATCACATCGCGCCGAACGTCTTCCGTGAGCTGGGTGCCAAGGTCAGCGTCATCGGCGGTGAGCCGGATGGCCTCAACATCAATCAGGGCGTCGGCTCCACGCACCCGCAGGCGCTGCGCGCGGCCGTCATCGAGCAGGGCGCCGATCTGGGCGTGGCCTTCGATGGGGATGGTGACCGCCTGATCCTGGTCGATGCCGATGGCCGTGTCATCGATGGTGACGACATCCTCTACATGATCGCGCGTGACCGTCACGAGCGCGGCGTGCTGGGCGGCGGTGTCGTCGGCACCCTGATGTCCAACTTCGGCCTGGCGGCAGCACTGGAAGGCCTGGGAATTCCCTTCGAGCGTGCCAAGGTCGGTGACCGCTACGTCATCGAGCGTCTGGAAGCCAATGGCTGGCAGCTGGGTGGCGAATCCTCCGGCCACATCGTCTGCAGCCATATCCAGAGCACCGGTGATGGCATCGTCTCGGCGCTGCAGGTGCTGGCGATCATGGCGCGTGAAGAATGCTCGCTCAGTGAATTGCTGGTCGGCTTCGAAAAGGCTCCTCAGGCGCTGATCAATGTGCGTCTGGCGCCGGGGTGTGACAACAAGGCGCTGATGGCGGCGGACGCCGTGCAGGCCGCGGTGGTCGAAGTGGAACAGACGCTGGGCAACGAAGGGCGCGTGCTGCTGCGTCCCAGCGGTACGGAACCGCTGATTCGTGTCATGGTCGAAGGGCGTCCGCACTTCGATGTCGATGCGCTGGCGGGTCAGATCGCCGCGACGGTCGAATCCAGCATGTCGGCGTGATGCGCTGACAAGGCAGCTCGCCGGGGCGACGGTGCACGTCGCTGAGTGGTCGGGTTGCACAGGACGACAACAGGCGCCGAGTGCGCCTGTTGTCGTTTCTGGCAGTTGCCCCGAGCCTGATCGTGCCGGATCACGGGGCTTGACAGGGGTCGCGAAGGTTGTCAGTCAAGGGCGGCTCCATTACCATCCTCGCACTGCTCACAAGGGAGAAGCACATGCGTACACCGCTGATTGCCGGAAACTGGAAGATGAATGGTGATCTTGCCCTGGTCGATGAGTTTGCCCGGGGTCTGCAGGCGGCTGAGCTGCCGCAGGGCATTCAGGTGGCGCTGGCAGTGCCTTTCCCTTATCTGAGCGCCGCTCGCGCGAGCATGCCTGTGAGCGTGGCACTGGCGGGGCAGACGCTGAACCCGGCGAGCGAGGGTGCCTTTACCGGCGAAGTGGCGGGTCAGATGCTCAAGGATGTCGGTGCCGCGATGGTGCTGGTCGGCCACTCGGAGCGTCGAAGCCTGTATGCTGAAGACGATGCGGCGGTACTGGCGCGTGTCGAGGCGGCGCTTGCCGCTGGCCTCACACCGGTGCTGTGCGTCGGTGAGACGCTCGAAGAGCGTGAAGCCGGTGACACGGAGCGTGTCGTGCTGGGACAGCTGGAGGCGGTGTTCTCCGCGCTCTCCGCCGATGCGCGCACGCGTCTGGTCGTCGCCTATGAGCCCGTCTGGGCCATCGGTACCGGGCGCACCGCCTCGCCCCAGCAGGCGCAGGAGGTCCATGCGGCCATTCGCGCGCGCTTGGCCGAGTGGTCTGCCTCGCTCGCCGAGGCAATGCAATTGTTGTACGGCGGCAGCATGAAAGCTGCCAATGCCGCCGAGCTGCTTGCGCAGCCGGATATCGACGGCGGTCTCGTGGGCGGTGCCTCGCTCCAGATCGACGAATTCCTAGCCATTTGCCAGTCTGCAGGTTGAATCTCATGCAAGTAGCCGTTCTGATGGTCCATGTGGTACTCGCGGTCGCGCTGATCGTGCTCGTCCTTCTCCAGCAGGGCAAGGGTGCCGAAGCTGGCGCTGCCTTTGGTGGCGGTGGTGCTTCCCAGACCGTTTTCGGGTCCAGCGGTAGCGGCAACTTCCTCGCGCGCTTCACGGGTGTTCTGGCCGCGGGCTTCTTCGCGACCTCTCTGACACTGGCCTGGTTCGCGTCCAACGCCAACCAGCCGTCAGTCGAAGCGGGCATTCCGAATGCCAGCGTGATCGAGCAGCAGAAAAATTCACTGCCATCACTTGACGACTCCGAGGAAAGTGTGGAGAATACGTCGCCAGTGCTTGAGGAAAGCGGCAACGCAGACCAACCAGCACTCTAAGGAATTCAAGGCGTTAACTTTGAATTCTTCCGGGTAACGTCTCAGGCGATACCCGCCCCCGTGCCGAAGTGGTGGAATTGGTAGACACGCTATCTTGAGGGGGTAGTGACCTTATGGTCGTGGGGGTTCAAGTCCCCCCTTCGGCACCATCTTGTTAGATCGATTGGCAGTCTGGACGCAACTCTGCCACCTTGGAAAGACGTCATTCCTTGACCTCCTTTTTCGGTGACATTACCATCGTCCGACTATTGTTGCGGGGTGGAGCAGTCTGGTAGCTCGTCGGGCTCATAACCCGAAGGTCATCGGTTCAAATCCGGTCCCCGCTACCAAGTTTCTTGAAAGGCCCCTTCCTATGAAGGGGCTTTTTGTTAGCACCAGTGCCAATCAGCCACCTAGCTCTCTTCTCTACTCCCGGTCAGGTGCCTGATGCAACTGCTGTAGGAGCCTCGTCTGTGTCAACCAAGGACGCTGCGCTTAACGCGCTTATCGATCCAGTCGTCTCTGCTCTGGGCTTCGAGCTCTGGGGTATCGACTATCTCTCCCAAGGCAAGCAGTCCCGTCTGGTGATCTATATCGACCATCCCGATGGCATTACCGTGGACAACTGCGCAAACGTCAGTCGTCAGGTGGGTGCCGTACTGGATGTCGAAGACCCCATTACCGGTCAGTTCCAGCTTGAAGTCTCGTCTCCAGGCATGGATCGTCCGTTGTTCACGCTTGACCAGTACGAGCGCTACATCGGTCACGTGGTGGCACTGCGACTTCGCCAGGCCTTCGATGGCCAGCGCAAGTTCCAGGGGCTGGTGACTGGCACCGAAGACGGTGATGTCGTGATCCGGGTCGATGAAGAAGAATACTGTTTTCCCATTGAAAGCATCGACCAGGCACGCATTGTGCCGCAGTTCAAATAACTGACGTTGTCGGCACACCGCTCGCGTTGCGAGCCCGGGTCGATGCGCAAGGACAGGTTTCTGGCGAGGCAAAGTCATGAGCAAAGAGATTCTGCTGGTCGTTGACGCCATCTCCAACGAGAAAGGCGTGCCGCGGGATGTGATTTTCGAAGCCGTCGAAGCGGCATTGGCTTCGGCGTCACGCAAGCGTTTCGATCAGGAAGAGGCGGATATCCGCGTCAAGATCGATCGTGTCACCGGTGATTACGCGACCTACCGTCGCTGGACCGTCGTCGAAGACGACGAGTTCGAGACGCCGGACTACGAGATCAAGGCCAGCATCGCCGAACAGCGCGAAGAGCCGCTGGCGCTGGGTGCCGTGGTCGAGAAGCAGATCGAATCCGAAGCGTTCGGTCGCATCGCTGCACAGACCGCCAAGCAGGTCATCGTGCAGAAGGTGCGCGAGGCCGAGCGCGCGGAAGTGGTGCGCCTTTACGCCGAACGTGAAGGTGAGCTGGTCGCGGGTATCGTCAAGAAGACGACACGTGATGGCCTCATCATCGATCTGGGCGACAACGCCGAAGGCTTCCTGCCGCGCGGTGAGATGATTCACGGCGAGCGCTACCGCTTGAACGAGCGGGTTCGTGCCCTGCTGTGGAAAGTCGACGCGGATGCTCGTGGTTCTCAGCTGATCCTGTCGCGTACGCGTCCTGAGCTGATCATCGAGCTGTTCAAGATCGAAGTCCCGGAAATCGCCGAGCAGCTGATCGAGATCAAGGGTGCTGCCCGTGATCCGGGCTCGCGCGCCAAGATCGCGGTCAAGAGCAACGACAAGCGCATCGATCCGATCGGTGCCTGTGTCGGCATGCGTGGTTCACGCGTGCAGGCCGTGTCCAATGAACTGCGTAACGAACGCGTGGATATCATCCTGTGGGATGACAATCCTGCCCAGCTCGTCATCAACGCCATGGCGCCGGCAGATGTCGGTTCCATTCTGGTCGACGAAGACACCCATTCCATGGATGTCGCTGTCGCTGCGGACAACCTGGCTCAGGCCATCGGTCGCAGCGGTCAGAACGTTCGTCTGGCCAGTGAGCTGACCGGTTGGCAGCTCAACGTCATGACCGAGGCGGAAGCCGAGGGCAAGCGCGAGCAGGAAATCGACAGTTTCGTCGAATATTTCATCACTCATCTCGAGATTGAAGAGGATCTAGCCCGTGTCCTGGTGGACGAGGGCTTCACCTCACTCGAGGAAATCGCCTATGTCCCGCTCGAGGAAATGCTCGAGGTCGAGGGCTTTGACCAGGATCTGGTCGAGGAGCTGCGCGCTCGGGCCAAGGATGAACTGCTGAATCTCGCCATCGCCACTGAAGAGCAACTGGACGGCGCACAGCCGGCCGAAGACCTGCTCAACATGGAAGGCATGGAGAGTCATCTGGCATACATCCTGGCCAGCAAGGGTATCGTCACCATGGAAGACCTTGCTGAGCAGGCCATCGATGATCTGAAAGACATCGAAGGCGTCGACGAAGAGCGAGCAGCGGCGTTGATCATGACCGCCCGCGCGCCCTGGTTCGCAAGCGAACAGTAACTAGGTCACGGGCTCAGGAGGGTCGTACATGTCAGAAATGACAGTCAAAGAATTCGCCAAGAAGGTGGGCCGCGAGTCAGCCCGCCTACTGGAACAGATGCATGAAGCGGGTCTGAAGCACAAGTCAGAGAACGACGCCGTCTCTGAGGTCGACAAGCAGAAGCTGCTTGATCACCTCACCAAGAGCCACGGTGGTGGCGCCGCTCCGGCAGCGCCCAAGAACCGCATTACCCTGACCCGCAAGACCAAGTCTCGCATCAACACGGGTAGCGGTCGCGGCAAGTCCATCGAGGTGCAGGTGCGCAAGAAGCGTACCTACGTCAAAGAGGGCGAAGAGCAGGCTGCAGAAGCGCCGGCTGCTGCTGCACCGGCAGCTGCCGTTGCGGACAAGCCGGCTGCGGCACCGCAGCGCGAAGAGCGTCGTGGCAATGACAACCGTCGCGAAGAGCGTCCGCGTCAGAGTGCACCGGCTGCTGCCGCTGCACCGGCCGCCGACGCTGCGCCGGAAGTCAATGCGCCGCCGAAGGAGCCGCGTGGTGATGCACCGCGTCGCGCCAAGGCTGCGCCGCGTGATGAATCACGTGATCGTCGCGAAGCCCGTGAAGACCGTAGCGAACGCAAGCGTGGCGGGGCCAAGAAGGTCAAGCGCGCCGAGCGTCGCGGTGGTCGTCGTGGTGGCCGTGATGCCAACCGTCAGCCGCCGAAGCCGGTCCAGACCTTTGTCCGTGAAGTCTCCATCCCTGAGTCCATCTCAGTGGCAGACCTCGCCGACAAGATGGCCGTCAAGGCGTCTGAAGTGATCAAGACCATGTTCAACATGGGCGCTGCGGTCACCATCAACCAGACGATCGATCAGGAAACCGCGACCATCGTGGTCGAGGAAATGGGCCACACGCCCAAGCTGATCAAGGATGACGCACTCGAGACAGCCGTTCTCGAAGGCATCTCCTACGAAGGTGAGCAGATCACCCGCGCGCCGGTCGTTACCGTCATGGGTCACGTCGACCACGGCAAGACCTCGCTGCTGGATTACATCCGCCGCACCAAGGTGGCCACAGGTGAAGCGGGTGGTATCACCCAGCACATCGGTGCCTACCACGTCGAACACGACAACGGCGACATCACCTTCCTGGATACCCCGGGCCACGCGGCGTTCACCGCCATGCGTGCTCGTGGTGCCAAGGCGACCGACGTCGTCATCCTGGTGGTGGCTGCCGATGATGGCGTGATGCCGCAGACCATCGAGGCTGTCGAGCACTCCAAGGCCGCGGGTGTCCCGATGGTCGTGGCGGTGAACAAGATCGACAAGCCGGGTGCTGATCCGGACCGCGTCAAGAATGAGCTGTCCCAGCACGGTGTCATCTCCGAGGAATGGGGTGGTGATACCCAATTCGTCCACGTTTCCGCCAAGACCGGCGAAAACATCGACGCGCTGCTCGAAGGTGTCCTGCTGGTCTCCGAAGTTCTCGAACTTCAGGCCGTGCCGTCCGCGCCGGGTAAAGGCGTCGTGGTCGAGTCCCGTCTCGACAAGGGCCGTGGCCCGGTCGCGACCGTGCTGGTCCAGAACGGTACGCTGAAGAAGGGCGATATCGTCCTCGCCGGCCTGCATTACGGCCGTGTGCGTGCGCTGATCAACGAACTCGGCAAGCAGGTCGATTCCGTGGGTCCGGCCATGCCGGTCGAGATCCAGGGCCTGGGTGGCACGCCGGACGCCGGTGAAGAGTTCACCGTGGTCCCGGACGAGAAGAAGGCACGTGAAGTCGCCAACTTCCGTCAGGGCAAGTACCGCGAAGTGCGCCTGGCACGTCAGCAGAAGGCCAAGCTGGAGAACATGTTCTCCCAGATGGGTCAGGACGAAGTCGCCAAGGTCAACGTCGTCCTCAAGGCCGACGTGCAGGGTTCTCTGGAAGCCATCCGTGGCGCGCTGGAAGAACTCTCCACCGAAGAAGTCAAGGTGGCCGTGGTCTCTTCCGGTGTCGGTGGTATCACCGGTACCGATGCCAACCTGGCGCTCGCTTCCGAAGCGATCCTGGTCGGCTTCAACGTCCGTGCTGACGCCTCCGCGCGTGAGATCGTCGAACGTGAAGGTCTGGATCTGCGCTACTACAGCGTCATCTACCAGCTGATCGACGAGGTCAAGCTGGCCATGACTGGCATGCTGGCACCGGAATTCCGCGAGCAGATCGTCGGTGTTGCCGAAGTGCGCGATGTCTTCAAGGCACCGAAGATCGGCGCGATCGCCGGTTGTATGGTCGTCGAAGGCAACATGTACCGCTCCAAGCGCATCCGCGTGCTGCGTGACAACGTGGTCATCTATGAAGGCGAGCTGGAATCCCTGCGTCGCTTCAAGGATGACGTCAACGAAGTCCGCAACGGCATGGAATGTGGTATCGGCGTCAAGAACTACAACGACGTGCAGGTTGGCGACAAGATCGAGGTGTTCGACCAGATCCAGGTCGAGCGCACGCTCTGATAGCGCCCCTGCAAGGAGAGATCACGGATGCGTGAATACAGCCGTACTGACCGCGTGGCGGACCAGATCCAGCAAGAGCTCGCGCTGTTGATTCAGCGCGAGGTCAAGGACCCGCGCCTTGGCATGCTGACGGTCAGCGCCGCCAAGGTCAGCCGCGACCTGTCCTACTCCGATGTCTACGTGACCCTGCTGGGTGACGACAGCCCGGAACGCATCAAGGAAAACCTCGCCGTGCTCAAGCGCGCGGCAGGTTTCCTGCGCTCCCAGCTGGCGCGCACCATTCAGCTGCGCCACGTGCCGGAACTGCGTTTTCATTACGATGAAAGCGTCGTTCGTGGCCATCACCTGTCCTCACTGATCAACGATGCGGTCGCCGACGATCGCAAGCGCAGTGCTGAACGCGGTGATGATGACAGCGAAGATGGTGCCCCGGGCACCACGCCGGACGCCTGATGGCGCGTCGTCGTCGCGGCTTGCCGATCGATGGCGTTCTGTTGCTGGACAAGCCCAAGGGCATGTCCAGCAACTATGCGCTTCAGAAGGCTCGTCGCCTCTACCAGGCGCAGAAGGCCGGTCATACCGGCACGCTCGACCCGATGGCGACCGGCTTGTTGCCGGTCTGCTTCGGTGAAGCGACCAAGTTCTCCTCGCATCTTCTCGAGGCAGACAAGGTCTATCGGGCACGGATCAAGTTTGGCCAGGTCACCGATACCGGTGATGCGGAAGGCACGGTGATTCGCGAGCGGGAGATTCCCGAGATTGCGCAGGCCGAGCTGGACGCGGTGCTGGACAGGTTCCGTGGCGAGATAGATCAGGTACCGCCGATGTACTCCGCGCTCAAGCACCAGGGACGTCCGCTCTATGAGCTGGCGCGCCAGGGGATTGAAATCGAGCGTGCAGTCCGTCGCGTTACCATCTACAATATGGCGCTTCTTGCGCGGCACTCCGATGGCATCGAGATCGAAGTGGCGGTCAGCAAGGGTACCTACATACGCAGTCTGGCCGAGGATATCGGCGAGGCGCTGGGCTGTGGAGCCCACCTCACGGCACTGCGTCGTCTCAAGACGGGCCCGTTCACGGGTGATGCCATGCTGGATTTCGAGCGCCTCGAGGCGCTGGCTGACCAGCAGGCACGTGAAGGCGTTCTGTTACCTGTCGACATCCTGCTCGATCATCTCCCGCGTCTCGACATCACTGCCGAGATGGCGCGGATGATATTGCGTGGTCAACAGGCTGAAACGACGACAGGGTCGCTGGAAGTGGACTCCCTGGCTCGTGTGTATCAGGACCAGCAGTTGCTCGGGCTGGTCCGGATTGCGGCGGAGGGCGTCATCGCTCCTCGCCGACTGCTCAGTTCTGCCGTCGAGGCGGCGGCTGGGTGAGCTGATTGCGGCCTCGCCGCAAGCCGCATGAAGACTGCAAATATGCGTGGTCTTCGACATTTCTAATCTATCAAGCATATTGCTTACTGGAGAGACAGATGGCACTTACCGCTGAGAAGAAGGCTGAGATCGTTACCGAATTCGGCCGTGGCGAGAACGACACCGGTTCCCCGGAAGTTCAGGTTGCTCTGCTGAGCGCCAACATTGATGGCCTGCAGGGTCACTTCAAGGCCAACAAGCAGGATCACCACTCCCGTCGTGGTCTGATCCGCATGGTCAACCAGCGCCGCAAGCTGCTTGACTACCTCAAGCGCAAGGACTTCGAGCGTTACACCGCTCTGATCCAGCGTCTGGGTCTGCGTCGCTAATCAGCGATGTTGCCGCCATGCACTTCGGTGCATGGCGGGCCCCCGGTGGGCACAGGAAAACCGACACTGCCTGCGGGCGGTGTCGGTTTTTTTGTGCCTGATACCGAGGTGATCCGGGCTTCAGATCAGAGGCTCGACCCGCGCTGCAGCCCGCTTGTCGCGTGGGATCAACCCGCTTTTCATTGCCTGTGGCGCGCTTTACCATGAGCGCCTGGCATCGATGACTATCAGATTAAAGGACATGCGCCGTGAACCCGGTAACGCACAGCTTCCAGTACGGTAATGACACCATCACCCTCGAGACCGGCCGCATCGCGCGTCAGGCGACCGGTAGCGTGATGGTGACCATGGGCAATACCTCGGTGTTGTGCACCGTGGTGGCCAAGGCGTCGCCGAAACCCGGCCAGTCCTTCTTCCCGTTGTCGGTCCATTATCAGGAGAAGGCCTACGCGGCGGGGCGTATCCCCGGCGGCTTCCTCAAGCGCGAAGGGCGTCCCACCGAGAAGGAAACCCTGACCTCGCGCTTGATCGACCGTCCGATGCGCCCGCTGTTTCCCGAAGGCTTCATGAATGAGGTGCAGGTGGTCTGCACGGTGATGTCGGCGGAGCGCAATGTCGACCCGGACATTGCGGCACTGCTCGGCACCTCTGCAGCGCTTTGCATCTCTGGTGTGCCCTTCGCTGGCCCCGTGGGCGCGGCGCGCGTCGGCTTCAGCGAGCAGCGCGGCTACTTCCTGAATCCCGGCTACAGCGAACTGGCGCATTCCGAGCTGGACATGGTGGTGGCGGGCACCGAGAAGGCCGTGTTGATGGTCGAGTCCGAAGCCCAGGAGCTGCTGGAAGACGAGATGCTCGGCGCCGTGCTCTATGGCCATCACGAGATGCAGAAGGCCATCACGGGGATCGAGACGTTCGCCGCCAAGGTCAATCGTCCCAAGTGGGCGTGGGTGCCGCAGAAGCTCGACCGCGTGCTGGTCGAGGCGCTGGAGCAGAGCTTCGCCACCCGGATCGGTGATGCCTATCGCCTGAGTGACAAGATGGCGCGGCAGGACAGTCTGTCGGCGCTCAAGGCGCAGGCCATCGATCTGCTGGGCGCCGAGGATGATGCGCGCTTCAGTGTCGAGGCCGTCGCCACGGCCTTCGCGGCGCTCGAGAAGCGTATCGTGCGTCAGCGCGTTATCGCCGGTGAGCCGCGTATCGATGGTCGTGATACGCGCACCGTGCGACCGCTGGACATGGCGGTCGGCGTGTTGCCCAAGGCGCATGGCTCGGCGCTGTTCACCCGCGGTGAGACCCAGGCGATCGCCACTGCCACCCTGGGGACCACGCGCGACTCACAGTTGATCGAAGGGCTGTCCGGCGAGAAGCAGGACCGCTTCATGCTGCACTACAATTTCCCGCCCTACTGCGTCGGCGAGACGGGCTTCATCGGCGCGCCCAAGCGGCGTGAGATCGGTCATGGGCGTCTGGCGCGTCGGGGCATCGAATCCATGCTGCCGTCGCTGCAGGCCTTCCCCTACGCGATCCGTGTCGTCTCCGAGATCACCGAATCCAACGGCTCGAGCTCGATGGCATCCGTCTGTGGCGCCTCGCTTGCGCTGATGGACGCCGGTGTGCCGCTCAAGGCACCGGTCGCGGGTATCGCCATGGGGCTGGTCAAGGACGCCAATGGCGTCGCGATACTGACCGATATCCTCGGCGATGAGGATCACCTCGGCGACATGGACTTCAAGGTCGCGGGGACCGCGGAAGGCGTTACCGCGCTGCAGATGGACATCAAGATCGAGGGGATCGACGAGGAGATTCTTGAGCAGGCGCTGGAACAGGCCCTCGAGGCACGTCTGACCATCCTCGCGCAGATGAATGAGGTGCTGGCCGCCAGTCGCCAGGAAGTCTCGGACAATGCCCCGGCGATGCTGTCCCTCAAGATCGCGCCCAACAAGGTGCGTGACGTGATCGGCAAGGGCGGCTCCACCATCCGCAAGATCTGTGAAGAGACCGGGGCCAATGTCGATCTCGACGACGATGGCAGCGTGCGCATCTATGCCGAGCACAAGGCGCAGGCGCAGGCGGCTGCCAAGTACGTCGAGGGCATCATTGCCGAGGCCGAGATCGGCAAGCTCTATGCCGGCAAGGTGGCGCGCATCGCCGACTTCGGTGCCTTCATCACCTTCATGCCGGGCACTGATGGTCTGCTGCATATCTCGCAGATCGTCGAGGAGCGGGTCAATGACGTACGTGACTACCTCAATGAAGGCGATGAGGTGGTGGTCAAGGTGCTCGACATCGACAACCGCAATCGCGTCAAGCTGTCGCTGAAAGAGATCAGCGAAGAAGAGAAGGCGGCCTTTGCCGCTGCTCAGGCTGAAGAGGCCGCCGCCCAGGACTGACCGATCGTCGCGGATCGCCCCCGCCTCGGTCTTGCCTGCTCTGCATGAGAGGTGAGCCCTCCGGGCAAGAAAAAGCCCCCGCCAGTAACCTGGCGGGGGCTTTTGCGTGTCTCCCTGCTCGAGATTGCGCGAGCAGGGAGGGTTCAGGCGGGGGTTCAGATATGTGAGCGATCAGCTGCGCTCGATGGCCAGCGCGACACCCTGACCGCCACCGATGCACAGGGTCGCCAGACCCTTCTTGGCATCACGCTCGATCATCTCGTGCACCAGCGAGACCAGCACACGGCAGCCGGAGGCGCCGATCGGGTGGCCGAGGGCAATGGCGCCGCCATTGACGTTGACCTTGTCGACATCCCAGCCCAGCTCCTTGTTGACCGACAGGGCCTGGGCGGCGAAGGCTTCGTTGGCTTCGATCAGGTCGAGGTCTTCCAGGCTCCAGCCGGCCTTCTTGAGGCACAGGCGAGTCGCCGGCGCCGGGCCGATGCCCATGATCTTGGGATCAACACCCGCGTTGGAGTAGGCCTTGATGGTCGCCAGCGGCGTCAGGCCCAGCTCGCGGGCCTTGTCGGCGGAGCACAGCATGACCACGGCAGCGCCGTCGTTGAGCGCTGAGGCGTTGCCGGCGGTGACGGTGCCGTCCTTCTTGAAGGCCGGACGCATGCCGCCGAGCTTCTCGGCCGTGGTGCCGGCGCGCGGGTTCTCGTCGGTATCGAAGACGATCGGGTCGCCCTTGCGCTGCGGGATCTCGACCGGGACGATCTGGCCCTTGAAGCGGCCAGCTTCGATGGCGGCGCAGGCCTTCTGCTGAGAGGCGGCCGCGAAGGCGTCCTGGGCTTCACGGCTGATCTCGTATTTCTCGGCCAGATTCTCGGCGGTGATGCCCATGTGGATGTCATTGAAGGCATCCCACAGACCGTCGTGGACCATGGAGTCGATCGCCTTCCAGTCGCCCATGCGCTTGCCGTCACGCGAGTTGGGCAGCACGTGCGGAGACAGGGACATGTTTTCCTGCCCGCCGGCCAGAATCAGCTCGGCATCGCCGCAACGGATGGCCTGGGTGGCCAGGTGCAGCGCCTTGAGGCCAGACCCGCAGACCTTGTTGATGGTCATGGCGGGCACGCCTTCCGGCAAGCCTGCCTTGATGACCGCCTGACGTGCCGGGTTCTGACCGCATCCTGCTGTCAGCACCTGACCCAGAAGCACTTCATCGACCTGATCGCCACTGACACCCGTGCTGGCGAGGATATCCTTGATGACATGTGCGCCGAGATCCGCGGCGGAAATGCCAGCCAGGCTGCCACCGAAGGCGCCTACGGCGGTACGACGGGCTGCTACGATCACCACATCCTGCATCTGAACGCTCCTGTTCTCTTGCGAGACTGTCTGAGTCAATTGGCTGCGACTATGGCCATGCCATCAAGCAGGCGAGGCGCAGTCCTGCTGAGGTGAGATTCCAGCATAAGGCAGTTTTGTGCGGTGCGGCAATCGCCAAAGGGCATCTCCAGTGTCAGCCTTTAGCCATACGTATCGCCTGTCCAGACGGCACGACGCCAGCGCTCTGACAGGCAGGGCTGGCGTCGTGTTGGAGTGCTCGCGGCAGGCTCAAGGCCTGAAAGCATCAGCCCTCAGGGCGTGGAGCGGCAGGCAGCAAGGGGGGCTCAGGCCATCTGGACCGGGATGGCGTTGGCCGTATGGCTGACCTCGTTGCCTTCCATCAGATAGACCATGGAGGGCTTGTGCGCGTCCAGTTCGCTCTCGGCGTAGTGGGCGAAGGCGCAGATGATCACGCGGTCGCCGACGTCGGCCTGGTGGGCTGCGGCGCCGTTCACCGAAATGATCTTCGAGCCCTCTTCGCCGCGAATGGCATAGGTGGTGAAGCGCTTGCCGTTGTCCACGTTGTAGATCTGGATCTGTTCGTACTCACGAATGCCTGCCATGTCGAGCAGGTCGCCATCGATGGCGCAGGAGCCCTCGTAGTTGAGGACGGCGTGAGTCACGCGGGCCATGTGCAGCTTGGCCTTGAGCATGATGGCTTGCATCAGGATGTCTCCGGTTGAGCGCCGCCGGGCGCAGATCAAGGCCCTGGGACCAGGGCCATGGCGCGTATGGCGTGGCGGACAGTGCCACGCCAGGGTGCAAGGCGGCGCAGTCTAATCAGGCATCAGGCCACCGGCAAGGCGACCTTCAGGTTATCGAGCAGGCGCGTACGGCCCAGATGAGCGGCGACCAGAATCACCGCCTCGCGCGTGTCATCCTCGACCGCCCCCAAGTCAGCCGCGCGGCGCAGCTCGAGGTAGTCCGGCTTGAAGCCGCTCTCGCTGATGGCGGCCAGTGCCTCGCGCAGCGCCACATCACGCGCCACGCCCTGCTCAAGGCGAGCCTTCAGGGCATCGAGGCACTGCTTGAGACGCGGCGCGATGGCACGCTCCTGCTCACTCAGGTAGCCGTTGCGTGATGACAGCGCCAGACCATCCTCGGCACGCACGATGGGCACACCGATGATCTCGATGCCGAAGTGCAGGTCGCGGTTGAGCTTGCGGATCACGGCCAGCTGCTGGAAGTCCTTCTCGCCGAAACAGGCGATTTCAGGGCGTACCAGATTGAACAGGATGCTGACGACGGTGGCGACGCCATCGAAGTGCCCCGGACGGTTGCCGCCGCACAGGCCTTCGGAAACGCCCGGCACCTGCACGTTGCACAGTCCGTCGCGGCCCGTGGGGTAGAGTTCCGCCGTCGAGGGGGCGAACAGCAGGTCACATCCTTCGGTGGCCAGCGCATTCTGGTCGGCCTCGAGGGTGCGCGGATAGCTGTCGAGGTCTTCGCCGGGGCCGAACTGCAGCGGATTGACGAAGATGCTCGCGACGACCATGTCGGCGTGGCGGCGCGCTTCACGGACCAGTGACAGGTGGCCGGCATGCAGGTTGCCCATGGTCGGCACCAGCGCGATACGCAGGCCATCGCGGCGCGCCTGGGCGAGTTGCTCACGCAGGACGTTGATCTGGGAGACGGTTTTCATCAGAAGCCGTGCTCCGGTGCCGGGAAGCTGCGCGTCTTGACCGCCTGGTGGTAGGCGGCGAAGGCCTCCTGCACGCTGCCGGCATCGCTCATGAAATTCTTGACGAAGCGTGGCTTGCGGCCAGGCGTCAGGTCGAGCATGTCGTGCATGACCAGGATCTGGCCATCGACGTCCACGCCGGCACCGATGCCGATCACCGGCACCTCGACGGCATCACGAATGCGCGCGGCCAGCTCGGACGGCACGCATTCGAGCAGGATGATCGCGGCACCCGCGGCTTCCAGCGTGCGGGCATCGGCGATGATCTGCTCGGCGCGTGCCTCGTCGCGACCCTGCACCTTGTAGCCGCCGAAGGCATGCACGTGCTGTGGCGTCAGGCCCATGTGCACACAGACCGGCACGCCACGCTGGACGAGCGCGGTGACGGCATCGGCCAGCCAGGCTTCGCCTTCGACCTTGACCATCTCGGCGCCGGCACGCATCAGACGTGCCGCATGATCGAGCAGGATGTCGGTGCTGGCATTGCTCATGAAGGGCAGGTCGGCCATCAGCAGGCTGCCTTGCTTGCCACGTGCCACGGCGGCGGTGTGGTAGCAGATGTCATCGATGGTGACGGGCAGGGTGCTGGTATGGCCCTGCAGGACCATGCCGAGAGAGTCGCCGACCAGCAGCACTTCAATGCCGGCATCGCTGGCAAGATGAGCAAAGGTGGCATCGTAGGCGGTGAGGCAACTGAACGTCTCACCATCGGCCTTGAGGCGGCGCAGGGTGCTCAGGGTGACGTTTTTCATCGGGACGCTTACTCGTTGCGGCGCGTATGACGCGGCTGCCCGTGGCGTCGAGCAGCCGCGATCGCGAGAAGGCCGCCGAGGGCGGACTGCGGGCGACACGGGCCGGTGTTACCAGAAAGTGTTACCGCACAGGCCAAAGTGGGCACGACGGTAACAAGATGGCGAAACTCTACTCCTGAGGTCCGAGGGGGAGCAAGTCATCGCCCTCAACTCGAGACGCCAGTGTTTCGAGATTCTCCTCGCCCAGCACGCTGAGGCGCTGCGGGCCCAGCAGGTCAGCCAACGGACGCATCACGAAACCACGTTTGAGCATTTCGCGATGGGGCACGACGAGACGCGGCGTCGAGATCCTGCTGTCATTGAAGAGCAGCAGGTCCAGGTCCAGCGTGCGGGGGCCCCAGTGACGCAGCCGCACGCGGCGATGCTGCTGTTCGAGGGCTTGCAGTTGATCGAGCAGGGCGAGGGGAGACAGGCGGGTCGATAGCTCGGCGACGGCATTGACGAAGTCGGGCTGGTCCTGCGGGCCGACCGGCTTGCTGGCATACAGGCGAGAGTGTCGCGTGCAGCGGGTCAGCGGCAGCCGGTCGAGAGCCTCAAGCGCGCGCTCCAGTTGAGCGCGCGGATCGTCAAGATTGGCACCGAGGCCAATCAAGGCTGTCGAAATCATGCGGAGTTCCTGCGTGGAGACGGCAGTGGCTCAGATGAGCCACTGCTCAGCCCTGGCCGCGACCATTGCGCCGACGCTTGCCGCGACGCTTGGTGCCGACCGGCTTGCTGCCGGCGGGGCCTTCATCGGAGACACCTTCGATCATCGTGACCTGGGTGCGAGCATCGACTTCCTGGAAGTCGGTCCACCACTTGCCCAGCCCCGGCTTCACTTCGCCGGCGAATTCGCGCAGCAGCAGGAAGTCGTAGGCGGCGCGGAAGCGCGGATGCTCGCGGGTCTGGAAGGCGCGCTTGCCACGACGGCGCGGCAACTTGGCCTGCATGTCCCAGATCTCGCGCATCGGAATGCTGAAGCGCTTCGGGATCGAGGTGTGGTTGAGCTGGCGAGCAATCGCCTGCTGGGCCGCCTGGTGGGCTGCCGGAATATCGGGCATGCCACTGGCGATCAGCTGGTCGGTACGCGCCTTGACGCCCGGCCACAGCAGGGCGGCATACAGGAAGGCCGGCGTGACCGGCTTGTCTTCGCGGATGCGGTCGTCCGTGCTGGCCAGCGCCTTCTCGATCAGCGGCATGGACCAGTGATAATGCGCGAAGCTCTCTTCCGTCTCGGGGAACAGCATCTGGAACAGACCAAACTCACGCAGGAGATGGAAGGTTTCCAGTGCATAGCCGGACATGAACAGCTTGAGCACTTCCTCGAACATGCGCGCCGGCGGAATCTGCAGCAGCAGCGGGGCCAGTTCGTACATCGGTTCGGCCGTGGCCTCCTCGATGTCGAAGTCCAGCTTGCCGGCGAAGCGGACGGCACGCAGCATGCGCACCGGATCTTCGCGATAGCGTGTTTCCGGATCACCGATCAGGCGAATCATGCGCGCTTCGATATCGCGTACACCATTGGCCCAGTCGTGGATCGTGAAGTCGGACACGTCGTAATAGAGGGCATTGATCGTGAAGTCGCGGCGCAGCGCGTCCTCCTCGATGGAGCCGAAGACGTTGTCACGCAGCAGCATGCCGTCTTCCGACTGCTGGGTATGCTGGCTGGGCGTGCTATCGGCCGGCTTGCCGCGGAAGGTGGTGACCTCGATCACCTCACGACCGAAGCGCACGTGCACGATACGGAAACGACGGCCGATGATGCGGGCATTGCGGAACAGCTCGCGGACCTGTTCCGGCGTGGCGTTGGTGGCCACGTCGAAGTCCTTGGGGCGTTGTCCGAGCAGGGCATCACGGATACAGCCACCGACCAGATAGGCCTGATATCCACCGCTTTGCAGGCGATAGAGTACCTTCAGCGCATTCTCGCTGAGCTGGCGGCGGGACACGGGATGCTCATCCCGCGGTATCACACGCAGGCTGGGCAATGGGGCCGCGGGCGCGTCAGTTGCATTGAAAAGCGTCTTCAAGCGGTCACCGGGGCGTTGTAGAAAGCGGGTAAATCCTTTGAGCATGCAGCGATTCGACTCGTGCGTGGCAGGCCGCCCAGTGTAGCCGAGGGCAGATACCTTGGCAAAGCGCCGGTCTGCCATCCAGGGGCCGACTCTGCACTTCAAGGCGTCTGACGAGGCGAAAATCACCTCTCAGACAAGGAAAAAGGGAGACCGATCACTCGGTCTCCCTTGCAGGTAGGGTACACGCATCCTTGAGCGGATGTTCTTTTTCGTGATGGCGCATCGCCCTGAATACGCACCACAGTCACAAATCAATGCAGACAGATCCTTCGTGTTGCAGATCATGTTGTTGTTGTCTGGCTGTCTGTTCGGTGACCATCTCGTATTCAAAACAATCTTCCATTCACCGACGGCTGAGTAGCCTCCCCCCGCGAGTTGTTGTTGTTTCGGGGGTGATCCGGGGTCGAGCCTGTTGTTCTTGTTGGTGCTCGAGGCCGGATTCGTCGCGTCCTGGTCAGTAGATTCCGGACTGCCGATATCTTGTTGTTGTTGGATCGGCGGATGATGAACTGCGGCCGTTTGTTCTTGTTTTGGCTCTTGCCTGTCACCACTCATGTAGTGAGGCATGCGGTTCATCATCAATGTCACGCGCTCGACGGGTATTGTTCTTGTTGGTGTCGAGGGTTTTCGAAGCATTGCGCGTTCTTGTTGTTGTTGGGCGCGCTTCGTATTTCCGGTTGTTCTTTTTCTTGACCGTGTTATTGCATCGGATGTGCCACAGCTTAAAAAAAACCAGCAATTCAGTCATTTAGACATAGGTCGCTGAGACGTGAGGTGTAGAGAGGTGCGAGGTGTTACCTGACGTGCCCATTGGTGCGCTGGATGGGGTCATGATTTGGGGTCGATGGTAACAATTGGTGCGAAGGTCTAACGAAGTGCCTTGCAAGCTAATGATTGAGCTGGGTTTTTTGCGAGTCTTTCGACACTAAAGTCTAGCGATGCCCTCGATGATGCGGGGATCTCTGGCAGGCAAGGTGGCGCCGCAGGCGGCTTGCTCGCTCGGGAGGGCACCTGCATGGTGCAGTGACTTCAGCGCAGTGACTTCAGCGCAGTGACTTCAGCGCAGTAACTTCAGCGCAGTGACTTCTGTGCGCCAGCGTCAGTGCTCCAGCGTCGCTCCAGCTTCATTGCGCCAACGTCAGTTTGCGGGAGAGCTGCGGCGGCCCTTGCGACGTGGAATGCCCAGGCGCTGACGTCGCTCCCAGAGGTTCTTGCGGCTGATGCCGAGGCGGCGTGCGAGCTCGGTCTCGCTCATGTGGTCCTGATGCTCGAGCACGAAGTGCTGGAAGTAGTCCTCCAGCGAAAGGTCTTCCTCCTCACCGGCATCGCCGACCACCGAGAGGCCGCTGCGTGGGGTGTCCGCAGGCGGTGGCTGGCCCATGTCCTGTTGGCCGGCTGCGGGCTGACCTGTCACAGGCGCTGCGGCCGTCTCGGGACTTGCGCCCCTGGCGGCGCCTTTCACTGTGCCTTTCATCGACCCTTTAATCGCACCTTTCGCCGCCCCTCTGCCCGCTGTCTTCGGCGTCTGAGCAGTGGAGGGTGCCGCCGGGACGGCCGTTGCGGCGGGCGTTGCCTGAAGCGGCTGCCCTGAGGGCGTGCGCAGGCCGAGGTCTTCCGGGGCGATGATGCGGCGCTCCGCCAGGATGACGCCCCGCTCGAGGGCGTTTTCCAGCTCACGGACATTGCCGGGCCAGGCGTAGTGGTGGATTTCCTGACGCGCCCGCTGAGAGAGTCGCATGCCGTCCCGACCATGCTTGCGGGCGATGCCGGCCAGCAGGTGCTCAGCCAGTTCCAGCACGTCATCGCCGCGCTCACGCAGGGGCGGCAGGTCGATCTCCATCACGTTCAAGCGATAGTAGAGGTCGAGGCGGAACTCGCCGCTGGCCGAGAGCTGATGCAGGTTGCGGTGGGTCGCGGCGATGAGGCGGATGTCGACGTAGCGCGTCTCGATGGCCCCCACGCGGCGAATCTCGCCCTCCTGCAGCACTCGCAGCAGGCGTGCCTGGGCATCCAGTGGCAGTTCGCCGATCTCATCCAGAAACAGTGTGCCGCCGTCGGCGGCTTCGATCAGACCGGTGCGTGAGCTGGTGGCGCCGGTGAAGGCGCCTTTTTCATGGCCGAACAGTTCGGACTCGATCAACGTCTCGGGAATGGCGGCGCAGTTGACGCAGATCAGCGGCGCCTGATGGCGTTCACTCTGGCGGTGAATGGCGCGCGCGACCAGCTCCTTGCCGGTGCCGGACTCACCGAGTACCAGCACGGTGACATCGGCGGGCGCAACCTTGCGGATGCGGGTATAGACCTGTTGCATGGCGCGACAGTGGCCAATCATCTCCACCGGCTTGTTGGCCGTGCCAGCATGCGCCTGGGGCGGAGGGGGCGCGGCACTCGGCGCCCCCTGGCGTGGCAGCGACAGCGCATCGCGCACGCTGCGCGCGAAGGCCTGCTGATCGAACGGCTTGGGCAGATAGTCGGCTGCCCCTGCCTTCAGACAGCCGATGGCGGCGTGCAGGCTGGGGTTGTCGGCCAGCAGCAGCACGGGAGTTGGCCGGCTGGCACGCAGGATCGGGTCGGCATGCTCTCCGGCCAGTTCGCTGTCGCAGATCACCAGCGCGAAGTCGGCGGGGTGTTGCAGACGGGCATCCTCCAGGCCGCTGGCCTGCACCACGTCGTGACCCTCGCGCTCCAGCAGATGCTGCAGCGTGTTGCGCGAAGCACCTTCCTTTTCGACGATCAGAATCCGGGCCATGGGGTGATGTCGCTCGCCTGAGGGTGTGCATGAGGGAATGACTGTCGTTCGAGTCTGTCCTGTTCCCACAGGGGAGGCAATCCGACAATCGTGGCTGTTGTCAGGCGTCCCGAGTGCATGGCGTGCCTGGTCTCAGCTTCCCTCAACTTCCCTCAACTTCCCTCAGCAGTCCTTCACATTGGAGCAGTGGCCGCACTGAGTGACGGCGCGGTGCCGACCGCCGCGAGTGACCAGCGAGGAGTGGCGTGGGCGAGTTGTTCAGCGGGGCTGGCGGTCGCCAGTGCCGGTGGCGGCGCCTGACCGAGCAGCGTCAGGGTATGGTGCAGCAGCGTTCGAATCGCGCTGGCGTCTTCCGGCAGGGCCGGTGCCAGATTCTGCTTGGAGAGCTTCTGGCCATTGGCGGCCGTGATCAGCGGCAGGTGCGTCAGGCGCGGCATCGGCAGGTCGAGCGCGGCCTGCAGCAGGCGTTGCCAGGGGCTGTTATCGACCAGATCGAGCCCACGCACGACATCGGTGATGCCCTGCTCGGCATCATCCACCACTACGGCCAGCTGATAGGCCCACAGGCCATCGCGTCGCTTGAGCACCACATCGCCGAGCGCGGCGAGATCCAGCTGGACCGCGCCCTGCAGGCGGTCCTGCCAGCCAGCGATGGCCCGGGCGCCGCCGAAGCGCTCTGCCGCACGCACATCCAGCCGCCAGGCATGCTCGCCCGTGGGAGGTTCAGCTCGCTCACGGCACCAGCCGGGGTAGATGGCATGCTCGCGCCACTGCTTGCGCGAGCAGTCACACGGGTAGGCGATACCACTGGCCTTCAGTTGCTCCAGCGCCTCGGCGTAGGCGGCGTGACGCTGGCTCTGGTAGCGGAGCTCGCCATCGCGCTGCAGGCCGAAGGCATCCAGCTGGCGCAGGATGGTATCGGCGCTCCCGGTGGGGCAGCGTGGTGGGTCGATATCCTCGATACGCACCAGCCACTCGCCGCCGTGATGGCGGGCATCGAGATAGCTGGCGACGGCGGCCAGCAGCGAGCCCGCATGCAGCGGACCGGAAGGGGTAGGGGCAAAGCGGCCACGGTAGGCGGTAGGCATGTGGGCTCCGTCATCCTTCGTGGTGGGGAATTCGCAGGCAGCAGGGCCTGAACGCATACGGGCACCGCTCCGAGGAGGGTGCCCGTATGGGGGATGAGGGCGACGGCCTGACGTCGCTTCATCGACAGCAGGGCTTAGCGGCCCAGCTGCTTTTCCTTCAACTCGGCCAGCGTCTTGCAGTCGACACACTGGGTAGCGGTCGGACGTGCTTCCAGACGGCGAATGCCGATCTCGACGCCGCAGGCTTCGCAGAAGCCGTAGTCGTCTTCATCGATGTTCTCGATGGTCTCGTTGATCTTCTTCAGCAGCTTGCGCTCGCGATCACGTGTTCTCAGTTCGAGGCTGAAGCCTTCTTCCTGAGTGGCACGGTCTGCAGGGTCCGCGTAGTTGTTGGCATCTTCCTGCAAGTGACGCACGGTGCGATCGACCTCTTCCATCAGCTCCTGTTTCCAGTCCAGCAGGATCTGACGGAAGTGCGCTAGCTGCTTCTCGTTCATGTACTCTTCACCCGCTGCCGGCTCATACGGGGTGAATTTCTTAAGCGCTTCCGGCTTGGTTTCAGCTAAGGGCATGGGACCGCCTCATTCCGCAAGGTGACTTGGGCCGTCGACAGTCTGTTGCACTGCCTCCTTGGCCACGGCGAGGGGGCTGTCCTGACTGCTGCCCTCGCGAGAAGATCAGCTTATTTAGCGTAAAAATGACAAGTTTGCAACCGATCTCCGACGATAGTTTGTAGCGGGCAGTGGTCCGGCGTGTACCGGCAAACACCGATTTTCCTGCACGAAGGGGCTGGGAATGGGCCTTGGCAGGCGCCTAGAATGAAGCTCCCATCCTGAGGAGTGTTGTCATGCCGTTTGCCCGCCGTCTTGAATCCGTCGCTGCCTTTCGCGTGATGACGCTGCTGGAAGCCGCCCAGGCGCGCGAGGCCGCGGGCCATGACGTCATTCATCTGGAAGTGGGCGAGCCCGACTTCCCGACCCCCGCGCCGGTGATCGCCGCCGGGCAGGCGGCGCTGGCGGCCGGTCAGACGCGCTACACCCCTGCCTGCGGCCTGCCGGCCCTGCGCGAGGCCATCGCGGCAGACTATCAGCGCCGCCACGGCGTCACGGTGTCTCCCTCCCGTATCATCATCACGCCCGGCGCCTCCGGTGCCTTGCTGCTGGCCACATTGCTGTGCGCCGAACGTGGCGACAGCGTGTTGATGGCCGACCCGACCTACCCCTGCAATCGCCACTTCATGGGCCTGGTGGATGCCCAGCTGGATGTGGTGCCCGTCAATGCGGAGAGTGGCTGGCAGCTGACCGCCGAACTTGCCGATGATTTCTGGCGCGAGAACACGCGGGCCGTGATGGTGGCATCGCCCTCCAATCCCACCGGACACGTGCTGTCGCCCGAGGAATTGAAGGCGCTGGGCGAGCTGTGCCAGACGCGTGATGCGCACCTGCTGGTGGATGAGATCTATCAGGGGCTGACCTATGGCGTGCCTGCGCACACCGCACTGGCGGAGTGCCCCGATGCCTTCGTCATCAACAGCTTCTCGAAATACTTCGGCATGACGGGCTGGCGGCTGGGCTGGCTGGTGGCGCCGGAAGCCGCGGTCGAGCCATTGTCACGCCTGGCGCAGAATGTCTTCCTGGCTGCGTCGACGCCTGCCCAGCATGCGGCGCTGGCGGCCTTCACGCCGGAATGCGAAGCAGAGCTCGAGCGTCGTCGGCAGGTGCTGGAAGCCCGCCGTGGCGTGCTGCTGGCCGGGCTCGAACGCCTGGGGCTGGCGCCGTCGGTGCCGCCGCAGGGCGCCTTCTACGTCTGGCTGGATATCTCGCATCTGAGTGATGACAGCGAGGCCTTCTGCCGCGCACTGCTGGAAGAAGAGAATGTCGCCATCACTCCGGGCACGGACTTCGCGCTGGCCGAAGGGCGTCGCCATGTGCGTATCGCCTTCACCGCTGATGAGGCGCGTCTGCGCGAGGCCCTGGCCCGCATGGAGCGCTTCCTTGAGCGGCGTGCCACTCAGGCGGGAGTGTCGGCATGATGTTGCTTGAGGGACTGTATCGTGGTCGTTTGATCCGTCGCTACAAGCGCTTCTTCGCCGAGGTGGAGCTGCTCGAGGGTGAGCGGGCCGGTGAAGTGGTGACGGCGCATTGCCCGAATACCGGCTCGATGCGCGCGGTGTGCGTCGAAGGCTGTGAGGTATGGCTATCGCCGTCCGACAACCCCAAGCGCAAGCTCGCCTGGACCTGGGAGCTGATTCGCCTGCCTTTGGACCCGCCCGGCGCTGACGGCCGGCGTGAGGCCTTGGTGGCGGTGCATACCGGACGTGCCAATGCCCATGTCGAGGCGGCGCTGCAGCAGGCAAGCGTCAGCGTGCTGCACGACATGGGGCTCGCCGACTTTGCGCGCCTCAAGCGCGAGTCGCGTGTCGAGGTCCTGCTGCCGGGCAATGACACGCCGGAGCGTTCACGGCTTGATTTCCAGATGTGGCCGAAGGAGGAGGGCGCGGCCTCGATCTATCTGGAGGTCAAGCAATTGACGCTGCGTGAAGCCGACGGTCACGGCTATTTCCCGGACTCGGTGAGCACGCGTGCCCAGCGCCATCTGGCCAGCCTCGCGGCGCTGGTCGCAGCAGGCCACCGCTGCGTGCTGGTGTTCTGCGTCGCCCATGACGGGATCGAGGATGTCGCACCGGCGGCGCATCTCGATCCGGCCTATGCGCAGGCCTTTGCCCGGGCGCAGGCCGCCGGTGTCGAGGTAGTGGCGCTGGGCATGCAGATCACGCTCGAGGAGTCTCTTTCGGACGCGGGTCAGCCGCTGTGGCGAGCAAGACTGGGTCTGACGCGCGCGCTGTCACTGCATGACGCGCGCTTTGCTGGCTGATCAGGTCGCTGGCGTTCAGCCTGCCAGTCAGCGCTCGTCTCTCTCTATAATCTCTCCATCATCTCTCTATCATCTCTCCCTCATTTCTCCACCGCTGCCTGCGACCTCCCACAGCAGCAGCTGTGCTGGCGAGGCGTCGTTGTGCACCAGCTCAACGTCCAGCGCGGTCAAGCGTTGGCCGACGCAGGGTCCGCTGATGCAGGTGCCGTGATGCGGTTCGAAACAGGCCTGATGGCGGTGGCAGAGGATCAAGCCGCCGGTCGCGTCCATGTAGGGATCGCCAGTCTCGTCTTCGGTCAGCATTCGGCTGCCCTGGTGCGGGCAGCGGTCGAGGAAGGCGCGCGGGCCGTCGGATTGCATCACCAGCAAGGCCGGACGGCCATCATCGAGTGTCAGGGCCATGCTGCGGCCGATGGGCAGTGATGGCAGCGGCAGTCTCAAGCACAGCCTGGATGAGGGCCCTTGGGGGAGTGTTGGTGGCCTTTCGGACATGAGGGGGCTCGCATCGGGTATCATGGCAGCGTTGGCACGCTCTCTTGTGGTCTTTTACCGTGTCTTGCCGCTTCCTTCCATGCCGGGTCATCTTCATGTCGCTATTTCGCCGCTCGATCACTTCCAGCTTCCGCTCCAGCAACGAATCCGAGACGCCTGAGCGCACGGCCGGGGTGAGCCGTCGCCAGTTGCTGGCCGGCATGGTCGCCTCGGCGGGCGGGCTTTCCGTGCTGGGCACGGCACTGAGAAGCCCGCTCGCACAGGCCGCTCAGCCGGCCAACGGGCCTTTGCCACCACTGCCGGCCTGGCATGACCCCAAGGCGTCCCACCCGTTGCTGGGCAGCATTCTGGTCGCGGAGGGCAATCGTCGTCTGTCGCCAGCGGCGCTGGTCGATTGGAGTCAGGCGCACTCGATGGTGCTGCTGGGCGAGCATCACGACAATCCGGACCATCACCAGCTGGAACGCTGGTTGATCGATGCGCTGGTCGCGCGGCGTCAGCTGGGCGGTGTGGCGCTGGAGATGCTGGACACGACCCAGGATGCCGCCTTGTCGCTGGCCAACCGCACCTCGCTTGCGGTCGCGGGATTGCCGGATGACGAGCTTCAGCAGCTGCTGGCCTGGAATGCGCGCTGGCCCTTCACCGACTACGCCCCTCTGCTGCGCGGAGCGCTGGACAGTGGCGCGCCACTGGCCTCTGCCAGCCTGTCGGCGGCACAGCTGGAGGCCAGCATGGCACCGGGACAGTCGCCGCTGGCACTGCCGGAAGCGGTACTGCGCCTGCAGCGTGAGGCACTGGATGAAGGCCATTGCGGCCTGCTGGGTGCAGAGCGCCTGGATGCGATGTTGCGTGCACAGCTGGCGCGGGATCAGCAGATGGCAGAGCGCCTGGAGGGCCTGACGGCCGACGGCGCCACCAGCCTGCTGGTGTGTGGCTCCGGCCATGCCCGTCGCGATATCGGCGTGCCGCGTTGGCTGGACGGCAGCACGCTGTCCGTGGCGCTGATGCCGGTGGCCTGGGATGACGCGGGCCAACCGCTGACACATCTCACCGATTATCTGCCGGAAAGCGCCGGTGCGGCGCCGGCCTATGATCTGGTGTGGTTCACGCCGGCGACGGCGCCAGTCGCGGATGCCTGTGAAGGCCTGCGTGAGACGATGCAGACGACCGTCAGCTAGCGGCCAGTCAGGCCCTGCTTAGTCAGCCCTCGGACATCAGCAACACAACAGCGGCCTGAATTGCCGGCATGAAAAAAGGCACCTCTCGGAGGTGCCTTTTTCGTTGGTGCGACCTGCGTGGCGCGACCTGAAGAGCGACGCGATCAGGCGTTCTTGAGGTCCGAGGCGCTGTCGGCACGCCGACGCGGTGCCTTCTGCGGCGTTTCGTCTTTGTGATTGTCGTTGTGGCCGTCGTTATGGCTATCGTTGCTGCCGGCCTGCTCACGGAAGCGGTCTTCGATATAGGTGATGCGCGTGCGGCCGTGGGGCACCGGCTTGAAGTCGGCATCGACGCTGACCAGCACGATGCGGTCGATGGTCAGGATGCGCTCGCGGGTGATCTTGTTGCGGATCTCGACGCACAGCGAGATCGAGGTGCGACCGAAGGCGCTGGCGGTGATGCCCAGTTCGATGATGTCGCCCTGACGCGCGCTGGAGACGAAGTTGATCTCCGACATGAACTTGGTGACCACGCGCGAGGTGCCCAGTTGGACGATGGCGTAGATGGCCGCTTCTTCATCGATCCAGGCCAGCAGGCGTCCACCGAACAGGGTGCCGTTGGGGTTGAGATCTTCAGGCTTGACCCACTTGCGGGTATGGAAGTTCATGCACTCTCTCCTCGGGATGCCGGCGCACCTCACCGGAAGTGCGTGCCGTGATCCTCAGCTGCGTTTACCCCGAAAGTATATAGACTTTAGTTGCGACTGTCTGTGCATGGCCCGGATAGCGCAGCACTATCGCGGCGCGGAAGAATCGGTAGTGTCATGACGCGAAACGGCCGACAGGAGTGTCCTGTCGGCCGTTTTCTTGCGGTGCCTGGCGCTTGGTCTGTGGCGACTGCTGTAGGGCGCCTGAACTCAGCGCTGGTCGGGCGGGCAGTTGTCGCGGCAGACGCGGAAGATGGCCACTTCCCCGAACAGGTTCGGCCACCAGGTCGCCGCCGGGTGTGGCTCGTGATCGCCATTGCCGACCGCGCGATCGATGATCTTGAGGCCCTGGGCGCGACACAGGCGCTCGAAGTCCGCGAAGGTCGACAGGTGGATGTTCGGCGTGTCGTACCAGGCGTGAGGCAGCGACTTGGAGACCGGCATGCGCCCCTTCATGCCCAGGTGCAGGCGGTGGCGCCAGTAGGCGAAGTTGGGGAAGGTGATGATGGCCTCACGCGAGACACGCATCATCTCTTCCAGCGCACGGTCCGGGCGACGCAGTACCTGCAATGCCTGGGACATCACCACGCGATCGAAGGTGTCGTCGGCGAAGTTGGCCAGGCCATCATCGACATTCTGCTCGATGACGTTCACGCCACGGGCGATACAGGCACTGATGTTGTCGGGGTCGATCTCCAGGCCATAGCCGAAGACCTGCTTGGTCTCCTTGAGGGAGGCCAGCAGGGTGCCGTCACCGCAGGCGAGGTCCAGCACGCGCGCGCCTTCGGGAATCCAGTCATGAATCTGGGCGAGGTCGTTACGCATGGCTGGTCTCCTTGGTGCTCGGCTTTTGCGTGGCTGGCGCGCCACAGGCGTGGTCGTAAGCGCGAGTCAGGAAGTTGCCCAGCACCGTCTCGTAGCGCTCGCCCGGCAGCAGGAAGGCATCATGGCCGTGCGGCGAGTCGATGTTGGCGTAGCTGACCGACTTGCCGGCATGGATCATGGCATTGACCAGCTCGCGAGAGCGTGACGGCGCGAAGCGCCAGTCGGTGGTGAAGCTGACTACCAGTACCGGGCAGCTGATCGGCGCCATGGCCGCGGACAGGTCTTCGCCTGCCGTGGCGGCAGGATCGAAGTAGTCGAGCGCCTTGGTCATCAGCAGGTAGGTATTGGCATCGAAGGCGGTGGAGAAGGTATCGCCCTGGTGGCGCAGATAGCTCTCGACCTGGAAGTCGACGTCGTAACCGAAGTTGAGGCGGTCCTGACGCAGATCACGCCCGAACTTGGTGCCCATCGAATGCTCGGAAAGATAGGTGATGTGACCGACCATGCGCGCCAGCTTGAGGCCGCGCTTGGGCACGGCATCGACACGCGAGTACCAGCCGTCATGGAATTCCGGGTCAGAGCGAATCGCCTGACGCGCGACTTCATTGAAGGCGATGTTCTGCGCCGAGAGTTTCGGCGTGCAGGCGATGATGGCGACATGACCGACGCGATCAGGGTGATCCATTACCCACTGCAGCGCCTGCATGCCACCCAGCGAGCCACCGACCACTGCCGCGAAGCGGGTGATGCCGAGAGACTCGGCGAGGCGCTTCTGGCTCTCGACCCAGTCCGGCACGGTAACCAATGGGAAGTCAGGCCCCCATTGCTCGCCCGTCTCCGGGTTGATCGAGGTCGGGCCGGTACTGCCGTGGCAGCCGCCGATGTTGTTCAGCGCGATGACGAAGAAGCGCGAGGTATCAATGGGCTTGCCGGGGCCGATGTAGTCGTCCCACCAGCCAGGCTTGCGGTCGCTCATGGCGTGATAGCCGGCCGCATGATGGTGGCCGGTGAGGGCATGACAGATCAGGATGGCGTTGCTGGCGTCCGCGTTCAGCTCGCCGTAGGTCTCGTAGACCAGCGAGTACTGCTCGAGGCGTCTGCCGCAGGCCAGCTCCAGCGGGGTATTGAAGTGGGCAGTCTGAGGCGTGACGAGACCGACCGAATCCGGGGGCAGGGAATCAGGCATCGTGGTGAAGGTTTCCAGCATCATGTCCAGCAGAGTGTTCGGGGCAAGGCCCGTGTCCGGGGCGCGAAGCCGCGGTGATGCGCCTTGTGGGCGTCTCGTGCACCGTGGTTCTGGCTTCGGCCGAGGGCTCACTCTAGCACAGCGTGCGCACGCGTGATCCAGTGAGACTTGATGCAAGAGCGCCCGCCACGGGAGTCCGTGGCGGGCGCTGATCTCGTCGGCCTGTGCGCTGGGCGCGTGCGAGCCATCCTTGCTGGCGGAGCGCCGGCTTAACTGAAGGCGCTGCGCAGCATGCCCAGTGACGGCAGGGTCTGGTTGATCAGGCTGCCGACCAGATTGAGCGCGATGAACACGAAGATCGGGGACAGATCGAGCATGCCGATCGACGGAATCACCTTGCGCACCGGCTTCATGATCGGATCGACCAGCTGGTGGACTAGGATGGCGCCCGGGTGGTTGGCCTGCGGTGCGACCCACGACAGGATGATCATCGCGATCAGGGCGAAGAAGTAGATGTTGATGATGCTGTCGAGGATGGTGCCCAGTGCCGTCAGCGCGATGAAGCCGACCGGCAGCATGCCGCCACCGAACAGGGCGCCGATCGCGACCAGCACCAGGCTGACGACGATGAAGGCCGCGGCCAGGGTGGCGATGTCGAAGCGTCCCAGCGGGCGCAGGATGCCCTGCAACGGGGCTACCAGCGGGTTGGTCGCCTTGACCACTGACTGGGTGACAGGGTTGTAGAAGTCCGCGCGGGACAGCTGCAGCAGGAAGCGCAGCATCAGGATGTAGACAAACAGTTGCAGCAGGATGGTGACCAGCTGAAGTCCGATATTACCCATAGCACCCATGGGGCTTTCCTTAAGACGGTGAGAAGTGGGCGCGCGATTGTGCACGCGTCATGCCGCTAGCATGCCAACAACAGATGAACAGCGCATGATGGCCTGTTGTGACCCGGGCTGCCAGCGGCCTGCAGGAGTTGTCAGTGGGGCAGAGGCTGTCAGCGATCCAGCTCGCGGGCAAGCTCGGCGGCGCGCACGCTGGAGGCCTTGGCGGCGCGCTCGACGATATCGCGCAG
The DNA here is from genome assembly GCF_023161745.1 of Cobetia sp. 1CM21F. Taxonomy (NCBI): domain Bacteria; kingdom Pseudomonadati; phylum Pseudomonadota; class Gammaproteobacteria; order Oceanospirillales; family Halomonadaceae; genus Cobetia; species Cobetia sp. 1CM21F. Next base: position 346,010 of record NZ_JALNTQ010000004.1, read on the forward strand.
GCCATCCTCCTCGAAGCTGTTGATGGCGCGCTCCGTGGTGCCATTCGGCGAGCACACGCGGCGACGCAGTTCGGCAGGCTCATGCTCGCTGGAGAAGGCCATCTCGGCGGCACCGCGGGCGGTCTGGATCGCCAGGCGGCGCGCGGTCTCGGCATTCAGCCCCAGCTCGATGCCTGCCGCTTCGAGTGACTCGATGAACAGGAAGAAGTAGGCCGGGCCGGAACCGGAAATGCCGGTGACGGCTTCCAGCAGACCTTCTTCCTCGACCCACTCGACGATACCGACCGCAGTCAGCATCTCATCCATCAAGCCGCGTTGCTCCTCCGTCACCTGGGCGGTGGCATAGAGGCCGCTGGCACCGACACCGACCAGTGACGGTGTGTTGGGCATGCAGCGGATGATGGCGAGGTCGCCGCCCAGCCAGCGCTCGAGGCTGTCGCAGGTGATGCCGGCCGCGACCGAGACGATCAGCGGCTTGCGGTTCTGAACCGCAGGGGTCAGCGCCTGGCAGACGTCATGCATCATCTGCGGCTTGACGCCCAGCACCACGACATCGGCTTGCGAGACGGCGTAGGCGTTGTCCTGGGTCGTGCTCACGCCGTAGCGCTGCTCGAGGGCATCGAGTGTCTCGCGCGAGCGAGCCGTGGCGATGATGCGGTCCGCGGGATAGCCGGCATCGACCATGCCGCCGAAGATGGCACTGGCCATGTTGCCGGCGCCGATGAAGGCGATGGTGCGCGGTGTAGCGGTGCTCTGGTGCGTCATGCGGTGCTCCTGATCATTCAGTGGGAGGGCTGGCGGCAAGCTCGAGAGCCTTGCATCAGCGAGCGTTGGACTCAGTGGACGTGGGAATAGTCACGTGCGCCGAAGATGGCAGTGCCGAGGCGTACCAGTGTCGCACCTTCAGCGACGGCGGCCTCAAGATCCGCGCTCATGCCCATCGAGAGCGTATCGAGCCGGGCCTGCGGGTAGCTGGCGGCGGGGAAGCGCGTCTGCAGTTGCTCCAGCAGCTCGCGAAGCTGGCGGAAGGGCGCACGGCGCTCGGTCTCACTGGCATCGGCGGCGCAGGGGGCCGGAATCGCCATCAGGCCGCGCAGGCGCAGCCCGGGCAGCGTGATCACCGCCTCGGCCAGCGCCAGCAGTTCCTGCGGTGCCACGCCAGCCTTGGAGGCTTCGCCGGAGATATTGACCTGCAGGCAGACATCGAGCGCGCCAAGCTCACGGGGGCGCTGCTCGCTCAGGCGGCGTGCGATCTTCTCGCGTTCCACGGTATGCACCCAGGCAAAGTGCTCGGCAATGGCGCGCGTCTTGTTGGACTGGATGGGGCCGATGAAATGCCATTCGATATCGGTGAGGTCCGACAGCGCCTGCTGCTTGTCCAGCGCTTCCTGCAGGTAGTTCTCGCCGAAGGCCCGCTGGCCGGATTGCCAGGCTGCGCGCACCAGCGTGGCGGGTTTGGTCTTGCTGACGGCCAGCACTTGCGCCGAATCAGCGTTGCGTTTACTTGTCTGCAATGCCTTTTCCAGCCGCGCGCGGGCCTCTAGGATACACTGGGTAACACAAGCTTCGTCGTCGGGGACTGCGGTCATGCGGCTCGGCTCCAGAATTTGCGGAACAACCTGGCGATGGCTGGCACGGTATCAGGCGTGTCATCAATAGCATGAGCGTGACAGGCCTGGTGACATGGTGCCCATCGCACTATCTACTGAAGAGCCACTTCACACTTTCACCAGAGTACACAAGACTCGTTGGTACAAGAGCTTCGGTCTTCGCGAGGGAACTGCATGGATATTACCGAACTGCTGGCTTTTTCGGCAAAACAGAACGCGTCGGATCTTCACCTGTCCGCTGGTTTGCCACCGATGATTCGTGTCGACGGTGATGTGCGGCGCATCAATGTGCCGTCAATGGATGACAAGCAGGTGCGCGCGCTGATCTACGAGATCATGAACGACAAGCAGCGCCGTGACTTCGAGGAATTCCTCGAGACCGATTTCTCCTTCGAGGTGCCGGGTGTCTCGCGCTTTCGTGTCAACGCCTTCCATCAGGGGCGTGGCGCGGGGGCCGTCTTCCGTACCATCCCCTCGGAAGTGCTGACGATGGAGGATCTGGGGCTCGGTGAAGCCTTCCGCAAGATGTGCATGCTGCCGCGCGGCCTGATTCTTGTCACCGGGCCGACCGGCTCCGGTAAATCCACCACGCTGGCGGCGATGGTCGATTACATCAACGAGAACAAGTACGACCACATCCTCACCATCGAGGACCCGGTGGAATTCGTGCACCAGTCCAAGCGGTGTCTGGTCAACCAGCGTGAAGTGCACCGTGATACCCACGGCTTCGCGCCCGCGCTGCGTTCGGCGCTGCGTGAAGACCCGGATGTCATTCTGGTCGGCGAGCTGCGAGATCTCGAGACCATCCGCCTGGCGCTGACCGCGGCCGAGACGGGTCACCTGGTGTTCGGCACCCTGCACACCACCTCCGCGACCAAGACCGTCGACCGTATCATCGACGTCTTCCCCGGCGAGGAGAAGTCGATGGTGCGCTCGATGCTGTCCGAGTCCCTGCAGGGCGTCATCGCCCAGACACTGCTCAAGAAGATTGGCGGTGGCCGGGTGGCGGCTCACGAGATCATGATCGCGACGCCTGCCATTCGTAACCTGATCCGCGAGGACAAGGTGGCGCAGATGTATTCCTCCATCCAGACCGGTGGCGCCCTGGGCATGCAGACACTGGATGCAGCGCTGACGCGTCTGTTGGCGGAAGGGCTGGTGACCAATGAAGATGCTCAGGCGAAAGCCAAGGGCTTGTTGAGCTGAATTCGCCAGGAGTACCGACAATCACGTTGCAGGTAGGTGGGGCAGGGGCCGGAACACGTCAACTTTTCAGGTTCATGGGACGGCATTTCAGCGCGAGGCCTTGGGCGCGACTCTCAAGGCGCATATCGGGATACAACTCATGACTCCTCATGAATGGCTGCATGAACTTCTGCAGTTGATGGTCAGCAAGGGCAGCTCGGACCTGTTCATCTCCACCGGCACACCGCCGCAGATGAAGGTCAATGGCCGCATGGTGGCGCTGGGTGACAAGAAGCTGAGTGTCGATCAGGTGAGAGAGCTGGTGCTCGCACCGATGAGTGACATGCAGCGCGAGCGCTTCGAGGAAGAGCGCGAGGCCAACTTCGCGCATAGCTTGCCGGGAGTCGGGCGCTTCAGGATCAGCGCCTTCTACCAGCGCAGCCAGATGGGCATGGTGATTCGCCGCATCCAGCTGTCGATTCCCAGCCTGGAAGAGTTGCGGCTGCCGGAGATCATCAAGGGGCTTTCCGAGACCAAGCGTGGTCTGGTGATCTTCGTCGGCGGTACCGGCGCCGGCAAGTCGACCTCGCTGGCGGCGATGATCCAGCACCGCAACCAGACCTCGAGCGGGCACATCATCTGCATCGAAGACCCGATCGAGTATATCCACCCTCACCAGCGCTCCATCGTGACGCAGCGTGAAGTGGGGATCGATACCGAGTCCTTCGAGGTGGCACTGCGCAATACGCTGCGCCAAGCGCCGGACGTGATCATGATCGGCGAGATCCGCTCGCGTGAGACCATGGAGCATGCGCTGACCTTCGCCGAGACCGGTCACCTGTGTCTTGCGACGTTGCATGCCAACAATGCCAACCAGGCGCTGGACCGCATCATCCACTTCTTCCCGGAGGAGCGTCATGAACAGGTGTGGATGGATCTGTCGCTGAACCTCAAGGGCATCGTGGCCCAGCAGCTGCTGCCTCACAAGAGTGGCAACACCACCCAGCGCGTGCCGGCCATTGAGGTGATGCTGCGTTCACCGCTGATCGTCGACCTGATCCGCAAGGGCGCGGTGGTCGAGATCAAGGACGTCATGAAGCGCTCGCAGCAGCAGGGCATGATGACCTTCGATCAATCGCTGTACGCCTTGCATCAGCAGGGCTTGATCACCGAGGAAGTGGCTTTGGCGCATGCCGATTCCGCCAATGACCTGCGCCTGATGATCAAGTTCGGTGATTCCGACAGCGCCCAGGAAGCCCAGCTGGATGTCCTGAATGCCGCCAGTCGCTTCTCGCTGCAAGGGGATGACGACTGAGGCGTGTCGGTGATGTCAGCTGTCGGTGATGTTGGCGTAGAGATCAGTCAACCAAGAGCCGCCCTTCTTCTGAGGAAGAGGGCGGCTTTTTCGTATCCGATGAGGATCAGCGGGCGTAGAGGCCGCCCAGCACTCTCGGGCCGCTCGCGCCGGTCACGCTGGGCAGGTTGCCGGGACGCTCCAGTACTCTGCGCGCCGCGAGCCAGGCAAAGGCGCTGGCTTCGAGCAGGTCTGCGTTCCAGCCCATGTCAGCGCAGGGCACGAGGGGCGTCGCTTGCTCGCCTTGCGCCAGGCGCTGCTCCAGCTGAGTGAGCAGGGCGCCATTGCGTGCCCCGCCACCACAGGGAGTCAGCGCGGCCAGTGACACGCCGGTCTGCTCCAGAGCCCGCACGATGCTCTCGACGGTCAGGCTCAAGAGCGTGGCCTGCACGTCGGCCGGTGCCTCGTCGCCGGTCAGGTGCTGTGCCAACCAGTCGAGATGGAAGTCTTCGCGGCCAGTGCTCTTGGGAAGTGGTCGGCGGAAGTAATCGGCCGACAGCAATCTCTCGAGCAAGTCAGGGATCACCTTGCCGCTGGCGGCCCATTGGCCGTCCTGATCCACCGCGGTGCCACGATGACGCGCATGCCAGGCATCCAGCAGGCAGTTGGCGGGGCCGGTGTCGAAGCCGATGACGTCAGCCGTGGAGTCCTGAGGGGGAAGTAGCGTCAGGTTGGCGATGCCACCCAGGTTGAGCAGCCCATGCCATTGGTCTGGCTGACTGAAAAGAGCAGCGTGGAAGGCGGGCGCCAGCGGGGCCGCCTGACCGCCGGCGGCCAGATCACGGCGCCGGAAGTCAGCGACGACGGGAATGCCGCACAGCTCGGCCAGCAGGCTGGGGTTGTCGAGCTGCAGGGTGTAGGGCGTGTGACATGGCTGATCGCTGAAGCCGTAGGGGCGATGCTCGATGGTCTGGCCATGGCTGCCGATGGCCGCGATATCGTCTGCACTCAGTTGCTGGCGGGTCAGCAAGCGCGTCACTGCGCTGGCGGCCAGTTCGGCCAACGCCTGCTCGGCGGCGGCGAGATCGGCGAAGCATGCCTCATCGCAATGCATCAGCTGCCAGAGCCGAGTCCGCAGTGTCTCGGGCAGCGGCAGATCGAGCCCATCAATGAAGCGAATCCGTTCGTGGTCTGGCGAGGAGGGGGTGATATCGAGCAAGGCGATATCCAGTCCGTCCAGGCTGGTGCCGGTCATCAAGCCAAGGTAGAGCGCCATTGGGGGTCTCCCGATCATTGGGGGCGTGCAACAGGGGGGTGAAGCTTGTGAGCACGCCGCTCAGCAGCAGGGGGTGCATGCCATGCTCGTCATGCTAACATTCTCGGCCAACATGCCCCGTTACGAGGGGAGCAGCAACGGTCAGAGAGGGCAGGATGAGCGACAAGTCAGTAGTGGAAGCGCTGGAGATCATCAAGCGCGGTACCGATGAGGTGCTGGTCGAGGAAGAGCTGATCAAGAAGCTCGAGTCCGGGCGCAAGCTCAAGGTCAAGGCAGGCTTTGATCCGACGGCGCCGGACCTGCACCTCGGTCATACGGTGCTGATCAACAAGCTGCGCCAGCTGCAGGACCTCGGTCACGAGATCATCTTCCTGATCGGTGATTTCACCGGCCGCATCGGCGACCCCACCGGCAAGAGCGTGACGCGCAAGCCGCTGACCGAAGAGGATGTGAAGGCCAACGCCCTGACGTATCAGGAGCAGGTCTTCAAGATCCTCGACAAGGACAAGACGCGCATCGCCTTCAACTCCGAATGGATCAACAAGCTCTCCGCGGGTGACATGATCGAGCTGGCGGCCTCCAGTACGGTCGCGCGCATGCTCGAGCGTGACGATTTCGACAAGCGCTATACCGGCAATCAGCCGATCTCCATCCATGAGTTCCTCTATCCGCTGATCCAGGGGTATGACTCCGTGGCACTGGAAGCGGACATCGAGCTTGGCGGCACCGATCAGAAGTTCAATCTGCTGATGGGGCGTGAGCTGCAGCGCCAGCGTGGCCAGGAGCCGCAGGTCGTGATCACCATGCCGATCCTCGAGGGCCTGGATGGCGTGCAGAAGATGTCCAAGTCGCTGGGCAACTACATCGGCATCAACGACCGCCCGGGCGAGATGTTCAACAAGATCGTCTCCATGCCGGATTCGCTGATGTGGCGTTACTTCGAGCTGCTGTCGCTGCGTCCTCTCGATGAAGTGAAGGCGCTGATGGCCAGCATCGACGACGGTGCCAACCCGCGTGATATCAAGATGGAGCTGGCGCGCGAGCTGGTGGCACGCTTCCACGATGAAGAAGCGGCGGCGACGGCGCACCTCTCCAGCGGCAATCAGCTGGCCGACGGCGAGCTGCCGGCGGACATGCCGGATGTCACCGTCAGCCTGGAAGGCGCCGAGGTGGCGCCGATCGCGGCGGTCATCAACCGCGCGGGCCTGGCCAACAACAGTGCCCAGGCCAAGGACATGCTCAAGAATGGTCGCGTGAAAGTGGATGGCGAAGTGGTCGAGCCTTCCTACATGGCACCTTTCGATACTGCCATCGTCATCCAGGCCGGCAAGAAGCGTTACGCACGAGTGACCGTGACGCGCTGAGGTACTGACAGGTATTGAGAAGACGCTGGCGTATGTCGCCTCCCGTTCGGCCCCACCAGACATGGTGGGGCCGAACGCGTTGTGAGCGCCTGACATCACCGCGGCGAGATTCTCTCAAGAAAGCCCTTGCCCTCACGGCGGTTCGTGCGTAAAGTACGCATCCGCTGCCGGGGACGCATGGCGTTGCCAGCGGTGAAAGAGGTTTGCAGGTGATTGTTTTGCTTGATGTTTTTGAAGTCCGCTTCGAATTCATCGATTGACAATCCCGGGCGATTCGCTAGAATACGCTGCACTCCTTACGGAACAGGTGATCGAGCAATGCTCCTCACCGCTTGATGATGCTTAGAGGCAGTCGACTGACTCATCATCAAGTGCTTGACTTCTCAAGCGTTCCGGGTAGAATATGCCTCCTCGCTTAACAGCGACGCTCTTTAA
>NZ_JALNTQ010000005.1:0-229690 GCF_023161745.1 Cobetia sp. 1CM21F
TCGGAAGTGAAACCGCTTAGCGCCGATGGTAGTGTGGAGTTTCTCCATGTGAGAGTAGGTCATCGTCAGGCACTTATCCCGAACCGCCCCTGCAGCCTTGCTGCAGGGGCGGTTCTCTTTGTGCGCAGGAAAAATCATAGGCGCGAAGGTCATGCGTGGGAGAAGCCGTGTGTGACATGTGTGGTAAGGCGCGCATAGAGACGTCAGCAGAGACGCTGTGCAGAAAGAAGGCCAAAGGAAACGCCCCTGTCACTGATGTGGCAGGGGCGTTTTTGCATTCTCGGCACTTTGATCAAGCGGGGTAAAGAAGAGGCACGCGGGGTAAAGAAGAGCAAAGCGGCTGTGGAAAACTCAAGATTTGGCAGTGCAGGAGCTATCCACACAGCCTCGCGACAGCTGCTTTCCCTCCAGCGGGCTTGCCGGGTGGCCCAGGTCTCGGAGCCGCAGGACGGCATGTCATGAGCGCTCTCGATACGAGTCTTGCGAGAGCCGTCTGGTGCGCTTTTGATCAGGAAACAGTCACGAAAAAGCCCTGCCACACAGGATGTGACAGGGCTTTGAAATGATGATCTTGCGCGATTGTCTTGTGCAATCATCTTGCTCGATTTCAGCGACTACAGAGCAAGGCCTGGAGTGTGTTTCATGACTTGGCGAGCCAGAACCACCAGACAATGGCGGCGATCAGACCGAGCCCTAGCAGATTGATGGCCATGCAGATCATGCTGACGCTCCTTGTGAGGTGGTGGCGGTATTCTCGGGGTTACTCGTTGCGGATCCAGCTGCACTCGGGGGCGTATATCGACGCAGACGATTGGCATTGGTCACGACGGTGACCGATGACAGGGACATGGCCAGTCCCGCGATTACCGGCGACAGCAACATGCCCGTGAAGGGGTAGAGGATGCCTGCGGCAATCGGGATGCCGATCAGGTTGTAGCCGAAGGCCCCCACCAGGTTCTGCTTGATGTTGCGCAGGGTGGCCTGGCTGATCGCGATCGCATCCGCGACCCCGCCCAGCGACGGCTGCATCAACGTGATACCGGCGGTCTCGATGGCAACGTCGGTACCTTCGCCCATCGCGAAGCCGACATCGGCCAGCGCCAGCGCCGGCGCATCATTGATGCCATCGCCGACCATGCCCACCACATGACCTTCCTGCTGCAGCCGCGCGATCTCATCGTGCTTGTCATCCGGTGAGACGCCGGCACGGTAATCATCGATACCGGTCTCGCGCGCCACGGCCGCTGCCGTGTGAGGGTTGTCACCGGTCAGCATGATCACCTTCAGACCGATGGCATGCAGGCGAGCGATGGCATCGCGGCTATCGTCACGTAGCGGATCGGCCAGTCCGAAGACGGCGAGCAATTCATCGTCGCGGGCCATCAGGATCAAGGTGCGCGCATTGTCTTCCAGAGACGTGATCTGCTCGCTGAGAGGAGCCAGGCTGATGCCGGCCTCTTCCAGCATGGCAGCGTTGCCCATGCGCCAGGTGCGCCCTGTATCATCCTGAGCCTGAATGCCGCGTCCGCTGATGGTCTGGTAGTCATGGAAGGCCTTGCTGCGTGAGGCATCGGGGCGTCTGGCTTCGATATGTGCCAGCAGCGCCGCGGCCAGCGGGTGCTCGGAGCCCCGCTCCAGTGCATATGCTGCATCCAGCACGGCTTCCTCGTCTTCCCCTTCGAGGAGCGAGACCTCGGTGACCTCCGGCTTGCCGCGCGTCAGGGTGCCGGTCTTGTCGACCACCAGCGCGGTCAAGCGACTGGCGGTCTGCAGTGCCTCACCGCTGCGTACCAGCACGCCATGTTCCGCCGCCTTGCCGACCCCGATCATGGTCGAGATCGGCGTCGCCAGACCCAGCGCACACGGACAGGCGATGACGAGCACCGCTGTCGCGACCACCAGCATATGCACGCCGGTCGGCGCAGGCCCGAAGTTGAACCACACCAGCGCCGCGATGATGGCGATGATCATCACGCTGGGCACGAACACGCCGGAGATGGTGTCAGCCAGCCGACCGATCGGCGGGCGCGAATTCTGCGCCTGACGCACCTGGCTGATGATGCGTCCCAGGCGCGTCTCGCTACCGACTCGCTCGACTTCGAAGACCAGACTGCCACGCGTATTGAGCGTACCGGCGGCTACCTCGTCGCCGATACCGCGTGACACGGGCAGTGGCTCACCGCTGAGCATCGATTCATCGATGTGGCTCTGGCCCTCGATGACCCTGCCGTCCACCGGAATGCGCTCACCGGGGCGAATGCGCACCTGGTCCCCGCTGCGGACCTCGTTGATATCGATCTCGCGCTCTTCCCCGTCGCGGATCACGCGGGCCGTGCGAGTCTGCAGATCCAGCAACGTGCGCAGCGCCTGCTGAGTACGGCCCCGGGCGCGGACTTCCAGCGCCTGCCCCAGGCTGATCAAGCCGATGATCATGGTCGAGGCTTCAAAGTAGAGCCCGCGCGCCGCCGGGGTCACGCTGTCGGGAAACAGCAGCACGCCCATGGAGTAAAGCCATGCCGCCCCGGTACCGAGCGCCACCAACGTATCCATGTTGGCCTGATGGTGCGTAAAGGCCTTCCAGGCGCTGGTGAAGAAGCTGCGTCCTGCCGTGGCGAGCACGCCCAGCACGGCGACGCCGATCGCCAGCCACATCCCGCGCTCGAGCCCCTCGAAGCCGGGGTGATGGAAGAACATGCTGATCATCAGGGGGATGCCAATGCCCAGTGACAGCACGCTGTCACGGACACGAGAGCGATATTCCTGATCGGCGTCCTCTTGCTGTTGCTGCTCACCGGCCTGCGCGTCTTCCACCAGGCTTGCCCCGTAGCCGACACCCTCGATGGCAGAGACGATCTCGTCGGGAGCGAGGCGGCTCGTGACCTGGGCGGTGCGCGAGGCGAAGTTGACCTGCGCCTGCTCCACTCCATCCAGGCCATCCAGTGCCTTCTGGATCGTCGCCACGCAGCTGGCGCAGGTGACGCCGGACAGTGAGAACTCGGTGCTTGCGCTATCGGCTGGCTGGCTCTCAGTCGCTGACTTGCTCGCAACGGCCGGCGTATCAGCAGCCGGTGCGGCTTGAGCTTCATCCGCCTCGGCGGGGGCCTCAAGCGAATAGTCCGTCTCGAGGATGATTCTCTCGAGCAGCCCGCGCGGCAGACAGGTGTCCACGTTGAGAGTGTCTTCTTTCGGCGTGCCACTGACTTGCGCGGTGCCATCCCAGTGCTGGATGGCCTCGCGCAATCTGGCGACGCACTTCTGGCAGTGCATGCCGTACACCGACAGATCGTGATGGGCGCGTTCCGGCAGGGCTTCCTCCTTGAGGGGGTAGCCGCTGTCTGCCGCGACTTCCTGTAGTGCCGTGGATGACAGCTGGCTGTGCATCAGCAACAGCTCTGCGTCAGGCGCGCCGAGCAACTCGGCCTGCGGGTCCTGCGCCTGCAGGGCACGACGAATCCTGCTGACACAGCCCTGACAATGGATGCCTGGCGCCTGCAGAAGGCGTGTCTCGGGAAGTGATGTGGTCATCATGATTGCCCCCCGTCGCGGCGTTTGGAAGTGGAAGCGGTGTCGGGCACGTCCTGTGGAAAGCCTTCGATCAGGCAGCACACGCTGTTGCCGTCCGGCACGCCATCCGGCAGGTCCTGCCAGCAATCCAGCGCGTGCTCCATGCGCTCTGCCAGGGCTTCCAGCTCACGAATGCGCTCGCGCACTCTCGGCAGGTGCTGTCGCAGCAGGTCACGAACCAGCGGGCACGGCGAGTCGTGCTGGTCCGCCTGCTCGAGAATCTGTTTGATGTCGGCAAGGCTGAAGCCCAGCTGGCGTGCCTGACTGATGAATTTGAGGCGTACCAGCGCCTGCTCATCGAAGCGCTGGTAGTTGTTGACGGGATCACGTCGGGCCGTGATCAGCCCCTGGCGCGTGTAATGGCGAACGGTTTCGGCGGTGACGCCCCCCGCGCGGGCCAGTTCAGCGACTTTCATTGCATCATCTCCTGGTGATCAAGAGTGGCGGAGAGAGCATTCGGCTGCCCTGAAGGTCTGTCGGCAGCCAATGTTCCGTGACTGATCATCAGTGTAAGACTTATGTGTTGCACATAGGTCAAGCGAGCCGATACATACGCAAAAGCTGATGTTCGACCAATAGGCTAGAGGGGGGAGCAGAGGGGACTGTCGTGTTTTAAACGCTGGCGACAAGGCACTAAATCGTCGTCAGGTCATGGGCTTAGCAGCACGTGACAGTGCAGACATGAATGAAAGTTCCCTGAATACTAGAAATCTCCCTATTCAAACAAACGTTCGCCCTTGACTTGAACGCACGACTCGCCCAAAACGTAGGTGACAGAGCTATGCATCAACGAATGATAACAACAACATGCGGCTCTCCAGCCACCTGCAATGGGACGCCATCCATAATGAAAAACAAGATGAACAAACTCACCCTCGGGGTCGCTCTGGCAACGGTAGCCACGGCTTATGCCGGTGGCGTTCACGCGGGGGCCTTCCAGCTGAACGAGCAGAGTGTCAGTACCCAGGGCACCTCCTTCGCCGGGCGCGCCTCGAACGCCAATGATGCTTCCACCGTGTTCGGCAACCCGGCCGGCATGTCCTTCCTGGATCGTGCCCAGATCACCGGCGGTGTGACCTATCTGGACGTCAATACCGATATTGATGTCGCCAGCGCGAATGATGCACTCGGTCGGCCAGTCTCTGGCGGAGATGACGGTGACATGGTGCCGGGGGCGGCAGTGCCTTCCTTCTATTACGTGCAGCCGATGAATGATCGGATAGCACTGGGCTTCGGGGTCTACGCGCCCTTTGGCGTGATCACCGATTATGGTTCTGATTTCCGCGGCCGTTATTTCGCCAATTACAGTGAAGTCGAGGTGGTCACCGCCCAGCCGACCATCTCCTACCGCATCAATGACAAGTGGGCCATCGGCGCCGGTGTGACCTACAACAGCGTCAAGGGTGAGCTGACGTCGAATACTCTCGATGCTGGCACAGGCGATGGCAAGGTCAAGATCAAGGGCGACGACGCCGCCTGGGGCTACAACGTCGGGGTCATCTTCCAGCCGGTGGAAAGTACCCGTCTCGGTCTGTCCTATCGCTCCAAGGTGGATTACAGCCTGGAAGGTGAGGCCAAGTACAATAATGTCTTCACTGGCACGGGCTTCGCGAATACCGAGCAGGATGCGTCGCTGGACGTGACCCTGCCGGAAAGCATCGACTTCTCCGTGACGCACAAGCTGGATGATCGCTGGACGCTGATGGCGGGCGTGACCTGGGTGCACTGGAGCCGCTTCGACGAGATCGCGGTGGAAGTCGACAACATGAGCGACATCGTCGAGGAGCAGGGCTACGAGGACAGCTGGCAGTACGCGGTCGGTCTGAGCTATCAGCTCAATCCGCAGTGGGTGCTGCGCACCGGCATGGCCTTCGATGACAGCCCGACCGTGGATGAGCATCGCAGCGCGCGTATCCCGTCCGGTGACCGGACCATCTTCTCGCTGGGGGCCGGCTGGACGCCGATGCCGGAGCTGACCATCGACATGGCCTACACCTACCTGTGGGAAGAGACGGCTACCGTCAGCCTGAGCGAGCCCAACCGTGGCACCTATGAAGCCAATTACGAGAATGAAGCGCATGGCTTCGGTCTCGGCGCGACCTATCGCTTCTGAGTGCGTAGCGGCTGAAGTGCTGAGCTGGTCTCGGGACAACCGATACAACCGATACAGCCGATACAAAAACGCCCGGTCATATGACCGGGCGTTTTCTTGTCGTCCTTGCCGGGTTCATCAGGCAAGGGCGGAACTATCGCCTCAGCGCGAGCATTGGCGAACCGTCACCAGCGTCTGACATGACGATCAGAAGTCATAACGCGCCAGGAACATCAGCTGGTCGCGGTCGGCGCTGTACTCGCTGCCGTCTGACTGGCGGCTGTTGTCGAAGCGATACTCGGTGGCCAGCGTCAGGTCCTTGACCCGCCAGGCCGCGCCCAGAATCTGATAGGCGTAGCGTGCTTCGCTGTCGGCGTCCTCCAGGTGATTCAAGCCACCGTAGAGCTCGACACTGTCATCGCCCCAGATGACCTCCTTGAACTTGTAGTTGACCACGAATTCCGCGCCGCGCGCCTTGTCGACGAAATCTTCCGAGGAGTCCAGGGTGCTGCCGGCGATGTGGTTGCGATACTCCCCGCCGACGAGGGCGATGTACCAGTTGCCCGGTGACCAGTGACCGCCGAGCAGCCAGGCATCGATATCGCCGTTCTCGCTGTTGCCGCTCTCGTAGTCGCTCAGCTCCGTATGGTGGAAGACGCCGCCCACCGTGAAGTCCTCGTTCGGGTGCCAGTTGAGCGCGGCCTCATAGCTGTAGTCACGCTCATACCCCGAATACTCGGTCTCGGTGGTGAAGACGCCATCCTCGAAGAGTGAGGTCTCGTTGCTGTGCTGGCCATCATGGCCGAGCTGGTAGAGCAGGCCGACAGTGACATCGTCGAAGCCCTTCTTCCAGTAGAGCGAGTTGTCCGGCCGCCCCGTGCCATGCAGGCCGCCGTCACCGCTGCGGCCTTCGAAGGTGCCGGACGCCTCGCCACCATTGATCCAGAACCAGTCGGTGTTGACGGCCACCATGTCGTACCAGGGGCCATACTGCTTGCCGACCGTGAAGCTGCCCCATTTCTCGTGGGCCGCTCCGGCATAGAGCATGCGCTTGTAGTGAGCATCGGTGCCGTCCTTGAACCAGGGATCGAAGCCCCATTCGGCGCGGATGATGGAGCTCCAGCCCTGCTCGAACTGATGCTCGTGGATCAGGCGCACCCGCGAGCCGCCGTTGTAGATCTCGTCGTGTGCGCCATCCTGGATCACCGCAAACGCCGCCAGGCGGCCACTGAACTCGACGCGGTCGGTATCCGTCTTGTAGACCTCGATGGCCTGGGCCATGGGGCTCATGCTCAGCAGTCCCGTGCCGAGCAGGGCTGCGCCAATCGCGTGACGCAGTCGTGAGTGAGTGTGGAGGGGGATGCTGGCTGTTGTTGTAGGTTGCATCGTCATCCTGTGCATGTCTTTCCATCGGTGTGGGTCATGCCGGAGCGTCCTGCTCCGGCCTCGGTCGGGTGCAAGCACCCGGTTGGCAGCCAATGTCGATTCGTGTGAGCGACTCGGCTGCCCTTGCCCGGGGCGAGGCCGGGCGCTCATCGCCACCCTTCAGGCAGGCAGTGATGAGGCCCTGCGCCTTTTCCCAGGCAAAGCGGGGTCTTGATGGGCGCCGCAGCGCCCATCAGGCATGTCGTCTTTTCAGGGGGTCAGTGGTGCGTCTGGCCCAGGTCCGGGGCGAAGGCAGCCTGCATCAATTCACGCGTATAACGCTCACGGGGTGCCTCGAAGATGGCATGGGTACTGCCGCTTTCCACCACCTCGCCTTCCTTCATCACGATGAGGTGGTCTGACAGCGCACGGACTACCGCCAGGTCATGGCTGATGAACAGATAGGTCAGGCCATGGCGCGCCTGCAGGTCGCGCAGCAGGTCGATCACCGTGACCTGTACCGAGCGGTCCAGCGCCGAGGTCGGCTCGTCCAGCAGCAGGAATTCCGGCTTGAGCACCAGGGCGCGCGCGATGGCGATGCGCTGGCGCTGACCGCCGGAGAACTCATGCGGATAGCGATTGCGCATGCCGGGGTCGAGGCTGACCTCGCTCAGGGCGTCGCAGACCCGCGCATCGCGCTGGGCGCGATTGAGCTCGGGGTGATGCACGCGCAGGCCTTCACTGATGATCTCGCCCACGGTCAGGCGCGGCGACAGGGAGCCGAAGGGGTCCTGGAAGACGACCTGCATGCGCGAGCGCAAAGGACGCATGCCTGACTTGTCCAGCGGCATGATATCGACGCCATCGAAGCTGATCTGGCCCTGGCTCTTGAGCAGGCGCAGCAGGGCGCGCCCCAGCGTCGATTTGCCGGAGCCGGACTCGCCGACGATGCCGATGGTCTGGCCGCGTCGCACCTCGAGATCGATGCCGCGCACCGCCTCGAAGGCGACCTTGGGCCCGAACAGCGGACGCTTGATGGTGAAGCTGACACGCACATCGCGCGCCGACAGCAGCACCGGCGCATCCGCGGCCACCGGCGCCTTCTCGCCGGCCGGCTCGGCATCGATCAGCATGCGGGTGTAGGCATGCTGCGGGCTCTCGAAGACGTCATGGGTGGCGCCGGTTTCCAGCAGCTCGCCGTGACGCATCACGCAGACGCGGTCCGCGAAGTGGCGCACGATGCTCAGGTCATGGGTGATGAACAGGATCGCCATGCCGTAGCGCTGCTGCAGCGACTTGAGCAGCCGCAGGATCTGCGCCTGCACCGTGACATCCAGCGCGGTGGTCGGCTCATCGGCGATCAGCAGGTCCGGCTCGCAGGCCAGCGCGATGGCGATCATCACGCGCTGACGCTGGCCACCGGACAGCTCATGGGGATAGCTGTCGATACGCCGCGCCGGCTCCGGAATGCCGACCTGCTCGAGCAGTTCCTGCGCCTTGTGGCGAGCCGCACGGCCCTTGAGGTCACGATGCAGCGCCAGTACCTCGATGATCTGGCGCCCGATGCGGTGCAGCGGGTTGAGCGAGGTCATCGGCTCCTGGAAGACGGTGGCGATGCGGTTGCCGCGCAGCTCGCGCATGCGGCGCGTCGAGGCACTCAGCAGGTCTTCGCCGCGCAGGCGGATGGCGCCCTTGATCTCGGCGAGTTCCGGCAACAGGCGCAGGATGGCGGTGGACGTGACCGACTTGCCGGAGCCGGACTCGCCGACCAGCGCCAGCGTCTCGCCCTTGTTGAGGGTGAAGCTGACGCCCTTGACGGCGGGTACCGCGCCGTCCGGCAACTGGAAGTCGACCTTGAGGTCATCGATCTCCATCAGCGGCGGCGTGCCAGGCGCCTCGGCGGCCAGCCCCAGGCGAGTCAGGGTGTCGGCGCGGGCCTGGTCGGCGGCGTTGCGTGCTGGCGGCAGGCTGGAGGAGGTGCCGGAGGTAGAGGGTGAAGAAGTCATGATCAGCGCTCCGGTTCAGCGAGTCTTGGGGTCGAGGGCGTCACGCAGCCCATCGCCGAGGAAGTTGAGGCAGAACAGGGTCGCGGCGAGGAAGGCCGAGGGCACCAGCAGCATCCAGGGTGCGGTCTCCATCATGTCCTTGCCTTCGGAGATCAACACGCCCCACGAGGTCAGCGGTTCCTGCACGCCGAGACCGAGGAACGACAGGAAGCTTTCCAGCAGGATGACCTTGGGCACCGTCAACGTGACGTAGACGATCACCGGCCCCAGCGCATTGGGGATCAGGTGGCGGGTGACCACCTGCAGGTCGCGCACCCCCAGCGCATGCGCCGCCTCCACGAATTCACGCTTCTTGAGTGCCAGCACCTGGCCGCGCACGATGCGCGACATGTCCAGCCACTCCACCGCGCCGATGGCGGCGTAGATCAGGAAGATGTTGCGACCGAACACCACCATCAGCAGGATCACCAGGAACATGAACGGCAGCGAATACATGATGTCGACGAAGCGCATCATCAGGTTGTCGGTGCGTCCGCCGAAGTAGCCGGAGACGGCGCCGTAGAGCACGCCGATCACCAGGCTGACGAAGGTGGCGACCAGCGCCACCGACAGCGAGATCTGGCCGCCATGCAGGGTGCGGGTCAGCAGGTCGCGGCCGTTGACGTCGGTGCCGAAGACGTGGCCGGAGGCCAGGTCCGGACCGGTGCCGATGGCGTTCCAGTCGACTTCATCGAGTTCGAAGGGCGTCAGCCACGGGCCGATCAGGCAGGCCAGCACGATGACGGCCATCACCACCAGGCTGCACATGGCAGCGCGGTTCTGCTTGAGACGACGCCAGGCGTCGCGGGTCAGGCTGTCGCCTGCCGGCGCGGCAGGGGGCTGGCCGTCGAAGGCACTGGCACCGCCGGTGCCGTGGGGAGCGGGAGTTGTCTGTGACATGTCAGGGCCTCGGGTCAGTCGTCGTAGCGGATCTGCGGGTCGAGCATGCTGTAGAGCAGATCGACGATCAGGTTGAGCAGCAGGATCAAGGCGCCATAGAAGACCACCGTGCCCATCACCAGGGTGTAGTCACGATTGAGCGCACCCTGCACGAAATAGCGCCCGATGCCGGGAATGCCGAAGATCTGCTCGATCACCACCGAGCCGGTGATGATGCCGGCGATGGCCGGGCCGAGGTAGGAGACCACCGGCAGCATCGCCGGTCGCAATGCATGGCGCAGAATCACCTTCCACTCGCTCAGGCCCTTGGCGCGGGCGGTGCGGATGTAGTGACTGCCGAGCACCTCGATCATGCTGGCGCGCATCATGCGGGCGATGTAGGCGATCTGCTGGATGGAGAGCGCCACCACCGGCAGCAGCAGGTTCTGCCAGGCGCCACCGTTCCAGCCGCCGGCCGGCAACCAGCCGAGCAGCACGCCGAATACCAGTGCCAGCAGCGGGGCGATCACGAAGTTGGGCACCGCGATCCCCGCCAGCGCAGTACTCATCACTACGTAATCCGCCGTCGAGTTGCGCCGGATGGCCGCGATCACCCCCAGTGGTACTCCGATCAGCAGCGCGGCCAGAATCGCCCACATGCCCAGCTCCAGACTGGCCGGGAAGCCCTGGCTGATCAGCTCACTGACATCGAAGTCCTTGTACTTGAAGGACGGGCCGAGATCGCCCTGCACCAGATCGCCCAGATAGCGCAGATACTGCATCGGCAATGGCTCATCCAGGTGATAGGCCGCGCGCAGGTTCTGCTCGATTTCCGGGGGCAGGCGGCGCTCGCCATCGAAGGGGCCGCCCGGGGCGACCCGCATCAGGAAGAACGACAGGGTGATCACGATCAGCAGGGTGGGAATCGCCTGCAGTAACCGTTTGAGGGTGTAGCTCAGCATCCAGTGCTCCGTCCGGGCCGCTGCCCGGGTGTGTCGTTGTTATTGGTGACTGTCGCCTGTCAGTGCGAGGTATCGAGCTGCAGATAGCGACTCGGGTGCACGTCCAGCGCATTGGGCGCCCAGCCGCTGATGGCGGGGTCGACCAGGCTGGAGGTGACATAGTCGTAGAGCGGCAGCACCACATCGTTGTCGAGCAGATACTGCTCGGCATCGTGGAGCTGGCGCTGGCGGGTGCCGACGTCTCCTTCACGCGCCGCCGCCTCGATCAGTGCATCGTAGGTCGGCGAGCTGAGCCCGGGCGCGTTGGAGGTGTTGTCGCTGCTGAAGGCATTCAGGAAGTCGTAGGCATCGGCGATGGTCGCGATCATGCCGTAACGGCCGACCTCGAAATCGCCCAGCGCCAGATCCCGGTAATGCACTGCAGCCTCGGTATTGGTCAGCGTCACCTTCACGCCCAGCGGTTTCCACATCGCCCCCAGGGCCACGGCGATCTTCTTGTGGTCTTCCAGGGTGTTGTAGCGCAGGGTCAGCTCAAGCGGGGTATCCGGGCCGTAGCCCGCGTCGGCCATCAGCTCACGCGCCTTCGCCATGCGCCGGTCCATCGACCAGTCAGCGAAGTCGAAGCGCGCGCCCTGATGCTCACCCAATGCCTTCGGCACGAAGTGCCAGGAGGGAATCTGGCCCATGCCGAGAATGCGCTCGGTGATCACCTCACGGCGCGTGGCCAGATTCAGCGCGCGACGAATGCGCTGGTCGGCCACCGGCGAGCCATCACGCAGATTGAAGACATAGAAGTACTCGCCGAGGATCGGGTAGGTCTGCAGGGCAGCGGCCAGATTGTCCTGGATCCAGGTGTAATGGCTGGCGGGTACGCCGTAGGCGATCTCGACCTCGCCGGCGCGGAAGCGATTGAGCGCGGCATGACTCTCCTCGATGGGCAGGTAGACCACCTCATCGAGCGTGACCGTGTCCGCCGCGTGATAGCGCGGATTGGGCGTCAGGCGAATCTCGGCCTGGGGCGACCACGTCTTGAGCACGAAGGCGCCTGAGGTGGCCATGTTGGCCGGTCGGGTCCAGTCAGCGCCCTTGGCCGCGATCACATGGCGTGGCAGCGGGGCGGCTTCGCTCATCGCCAGTGTCTGCTCCAGCGTCGCCGAAGGGTGGCTGAGGGTGATGGTGAGCGTGCGCGCATCCGGTGCGGCCACGCCGAGTTGCTCCGGTGCCAGCGCACCGGTATTCACCGCGCGGGCATTGACGATCGGGTAGTAGAGCGTGGCGTTGTGGGCCGCGGTAGCGGGTGTCAGCAGGCGGCGCAGCGCGAAGACCGCATCCTGGGCGGTCAGCGGCGTGCCGTCTGACCATTCGAGCCCCTCGCGCAGATGAAAGGACCAGCTCAGCCCATCGGCGGACGACTCCCAGCGCTCTGCCAGCCCGGGAATCAGTTCGCCATCGGCGGAGTAGGCGATCAGCGGCTCGAACAGATCACGCGTGATGCGTGTCTCCCAGGTGCCGTTGGTCTGTTGCGGGTCCAGCGAGCCGGGCTCGGCGCCATTGGCGATACGCAGGATCTGCTCGCTCTGGCTGGTGGATTCTGCTGCCATGGCGCTGCCGGAAGCGCCGAGGGAGAGGGGGAGAACGGACAGCAGCAGGCCTGCGCTGAGGCTTGCCGCGCATTGCATCGGTGAGGTGGGGGACATGCATGAACTCCTTGTCACGCCCGTGGGGCGCGACGTCATCTTCTGGTGCCATCCTTGGCAGATGCCACGCTCCTGCCCTGACGGACACGAGCGTGGACCCATGACGATCTAGAGAGCGGCGAGCCGGGTCAGAGGCTCACAGGGCTCGCCTCACTCGGAGAACGAGACCCAGCGCGAGCGGTGGGTATCCTCGATGTTGTTCTTCCAGCCGCTGAGCTTGGGGTTCACCAGATTGCGCGACACGTAGTAGTAGATCGGCAGCACGGCGTAGTCATCCAGCGCCTTGCGCTCGGCGTCCTGCATCAGCGCCTCGCGATCCTCCATGTCGAGCGTATTGGCGGCCTTGTGCATGTCCTCATCCAGCGCACTGTTGGAATAGGCGCCGTAGTTGTTGGGCACGCCGCTTTCCAGCAGGTTGAGGAAGTTCTGGGCGTCGTTGTAGTCGCCTATCCAGCCGGCGCGGCCGACATCGAACTTGCCCTGGCGCATGTCCTCGTAGTGCACCGCGACTTCGGCATTCAGCAGATTGACCTTCACGCCCAGCGGCTTCCACATCGCGGCGGCGGCGATGGCCACCTTCTTGTGGTCTTCGCTGGTGTTGTAGCGCAGGGTCAGCTCCAGCGGATTGTCCGGGCCATAGCCGGCGTCTTCCATCAGGGACCTGGCCTTCTGCATGCGCTCATCCATTGACATGTCCTTGAAGGCCATCTCCTGGATGTCGTAATGGTTCACGCCGGTGGGCACGAAGCTGTAGGCCGGCACTTCGCCGGTGCCGAGAATCTTGTCGGTGATGATGTTGCGGCGGATGGAGAGGTTGAGCGCCTCGCGCACGCGCGGGTCTGCCGTGGCATGACCATCGCGCGAGTTGAGCACGTAGTAGTAGATGCCCAGGTAGGGCGCGACGTGGGTGGCGTCCGGCAGGTTGTCCTTCAGCCAGCCGTATTGCTGGGTCGGGAATTCGCGCGCGATGTCGATCTCGCCGGCGCGGAAGCGCTTCAGGGCGCTGTTGCGCTCCTCGATGGGGTAGTAGATCACCTCATCCAGCGCGACCTCATTGGCATCGTGGAACTCAGGATTCTTGAGCGCGACGATGCGGGTCTGCGGCTGCCACTCGCTCAGCTCGAAGGCACCGTTGGAGACCATCTTGCCGGGGTCGGTCCAGTCCTTGCCGTATTTCTCCACCACATGTTTCGGCAGCGGGTAGGCGGTGTAGTGCGACAGCTGATCCAGGAAGTAGGGCGTCGGGCGCTCGAGGGTGATCTCGAGGGTATGATCATCCACGGCACGCACGCCGAGGGTGTCCGGCTCGGCCTCGCCGCTGTTGATGGCCTTGGCATTCTTGATCGGATACAGGATGTAGGCGTAATCCGAGGCATTTTCCGGCGTCATGATGCGCTTGAGCGCGTACACGAAGTCCTCGGCGGTCACCGGCTCACCGTCTGACCACTTGCCGTCCTCGCGCAGCGTGAAGGTATAGGTCTTGCCATCGTCGGAAATCTGCCACGACTCGGCCGCGCCGGGGATGCGCTCGCCATCGGCGGCTTCGGTGACCAGGCCCTCGAAGAGGTCGCCCACCACGTCATTTTCCCAGGTGCCGGAGATCTGCTGCGGGTCCAGCGAGGCCGGTTCACCCATGATCGCCAGCTTGAGCGTGTCGGCCATGATGCCCTGGGAGGCAACGATGCCCCCGGCCAGCAGCAGAGAGCCTGCCAGGCGTTTGAGCGCGAAGCGTCCGGGGAGCACCGGGGTGCGAGAGGGGGAGTACAGTCGTGCCATGATAGGGAGGCTCGCTATTGTTGTTAGGGGTAATACGAGTGTCGCCTTCTACCATCGAATCTTTTCCTGCCCGCTGTCCATGTTAAAAAATGGATGGCTTATGCATGCATTCGATAAACGTCATGCAAGGCGTGGAAACTCGGGCCATTCGGGGCTGACGGACCTTTGAATCACTTTGGTCGTATTCGTCGCCTGCCCGCTGATGGGTGGCATGCCTGGCAGCCGAGAGCCGCCGCTTGCCCGCTGGCCACGGATGATGGGCCGGGCATGGTCGCCACGCCGGGAAATGGCTACAATATCGGGCTTTGCGCGCTGTCGATCTGCACATCCACCCTCGGGTGGCATGTGGCGGAGCCCGTCGCTTGCGACAGGATCGCCGCGCACCCATTCACGCATCATCGCCTCAAGACAGGACGACCATGCAAGAGATCAATCCGATCACCAACCTCATCAAGGACCTGTCCGAAAGGGCAGAAGTCCTGAGGGGGTACCTTTGACTATGCCGAAAAGCAGGATCGGCTAGAGGAAGTCACTCGCGAGCTCGAGAATCCGGATGTCTGGAATGACCCGGACTACGCGCAGAAGCTCGGCAAGGAACGTGCGTCGCTGGAGCTGGTCGTCAAGACCCTCGACGACATGAGCAACGGTCTGTCCGACTGCTCCGACCTGCTGGAAATGGCGGTCGAGGAAGAGGACGAAGGCACCGTGGACGAAGTCGTCCGCGAGCTGGACCAGCTCAAGGCCAGTCTCGAGAAGCTCGAGTTCCGCCGCATGTTCTCGGGTGAGATGGACGCCAACAACGCCTACCTCGACATCCAGGCAGGCTCCGGCGGTACCGAAGCGCAGGATTGGGGCAACATGTTGCTGCGCATGTACCTGCGCTGGGCCGAGCATCACGGTTTCAAGACCGAGATCGTCGAGGCGAGCGCCGGTGAAGTCGCCGGCATCAAGTCCGCGACCATCCACGTCGAGGGCGATTACGCCTTCGGTTGGCTGCGCACCGAGCTTGGCGTGCACCGTCTGGTCCGCAAGAGTCCCTTCGACTCCGGCGGCCGTCGTCACACCTCGTTCGCGTCCGTGTTCGTGTCGCCGGAAATCGATGACAACATCGAGATCGACATCAATCCGGCCGACCTGCGCACCGATACCTACCGCTCCTCCGGCGCCGGTGGTCAGCACGTCAACACCACCGACTCCGCGGTACGTATCACCCACGTGCCGACAGGCATCGTGGCGGCCTGCCAGACCGAGCGTAGCCAGCACTCCAACCGTGACCGCGCCATGAAGATGCTGAAGGCGCGTATCTACGAAGCCGAGATGCAGAAGCGCAACGCCGCCAAGCAGGAACTCGAGGACTCCAAGTCCGATATCGGCTGGGGCAGCCAGATCCGCTCCTACGTCCTCGATGACCAGCGCATCAAGGACCTGCGGACCAGCGTCCAGTCGAGCAACTGTGACAAGGTGCTCGACGGCGACCTCGATGACTTCATCGTCGCCAGCCTCAAGATGGGGCTCTGAGCGCGAGTACCCTCGCGGCCCAGCGCCTATTCGCCTCCGCCGGTCTCGCCGGCGGAGGCCACGAATCCCCGTATCGCGGTCAGCCCTGATGGTCACAATCGTCAGGCTGACCATGATCTGTCGTGGCCCAGGCCATGACCCTTTGACACGAGACAGGCCCCTCCATGTCGACAGAGCAGACCCCCGCCATTGATGAGCAGCAGGCCGCCGAACAGGCTCAGGAAGAGAACCGCCTGATCGCCGAACGTCGCGCCAAGCTGAACGCCCGCCGTGAGCAGGCCGCCGCCGAAGGCAAGAGTGCCTTCCCGAATGATTTCCGTCGTGACAGCCTCGCCGCTGACCTGATGGAAGAGCTGGGCGAGAAGGACAAGGCCGAGCTGGAGACGCTGGACCGCAAGGCCGCCGTCGCCGGGCGTATCATGCGCAAACGTGGCCCCTTCATCGTGCTGCAGGAAGTCTCCGGCCAGATTCAGCTCTACGTCGACAAGAAGGGCCTGCCGGAAGCGCTGCTCGAGGACATCAAGAGCTGGGATATCGGTGACATCGTCGGTGCCAGTGGCCCGGTGCACAAATCCGGCAAGGGCGATCTGTATGTCATGATCGAAAGCGCCCAGCTGATGACCAAGAACCTGCGTCCGCTGCCGGACAAGTTCCATGGTCTGTCCGATCAGGAAATGCGCTATCGCCAGCGTTATGTCGACCTGATCATGAACGAGCAGTCACGCCGCACCTTCGCGCTGCGTGCCGGCATCGTCGCCTCCATCCGTCGCTTCCTCAGCGATCGCGGCTTCATGGAAGTCGAGACGCCGATGCTGCAGCAGATTCCGGGTGGCGCGACCGCACGTCCGTTCATCACGCACCACAATGCGCTGGACATGGAAATGTACCTGCGCATCGCGCCGGAGCTGTACCTCAAGCGTCTGGTGGTGGGTGGCTTCGAGCGCGTGTTCGAGATCAACCGCAACTTCCGCAACGAAGGGCTGTCGACGCGTCACAACCCCGAGTTCACCATGCTCGAGTTCTACTGGGCCTACGCGGACTACCGTGACCTGATCGCGCTCACCGAGGACATGATCCGCACCGCCGCCCAGGAAGTGCTCGGCACCACGCAGATCACCTGTCAGGGCAGCGAGTACGACCTGAGCCAGCCGTTCATCCAGATGACCATGCGCGAGTCGATCATCAAGTACGGCGATGGCATCACCGAAGCCGACCTGGCCGATTATGACGCCGCGCGCGCCACGGCCGAGCGTCTCGGTATCCAGGTCAAGCCGATCTGGGGGCTGGGCAAGCTCGAGACCGAGATCTTCGAGGAAGTCGCCGAGCACCGTCTCGACCAGCCGACCTTCATCACCGAATATCCGGCCGAAGTCAGCCCGCTGGCGCGTCGCAACGATGCCAACCCGCACGTGACCGATCGCTTCGAGTTCTTCGTCGGTGGCCGCGAGATCGCCAATGGCTTCTCGGAGCTCAACGACGCCGAGGATCAGGCCGAACGCTTCCAGGCCCAGGTGGCCGAGAAGGACGCCGGTGATGACGAAGCCATGTTCTACGACGCCGACTACGTGCGCGCGCTGGAATACGGCATGCCGCCGACCGCCGGTGAAGGCATCGGCATCGACCGTCTGGTGATGCTGCTGACCGACAGCGCCTCCATCCGCGACGTGCTGCTGTTCCCGGCGATGCGTCCGCAGCAGGGCTGAGCAGTCGGCCGCCAGCCCGTCACGATGGCGCATCATGACGCGTCATCGTGACGGGCCACGCTGAGGGCACTCACAACGCCTCCGATCCCTGATCGGGGGCGTTGTGGTCTCTGCCTCACACGAATGGCTGACGACGAGTGCCTCGCGGGGCATGATCGGTGCCGATGAGGCAAGGTGGCGCTTGGCTTTGTTGCCCGCGAGCGGCCATAATGGTCGGCGTCCAGTCTGCTGGCGCCCTGGCACTGCCAGGGTGACGCGCTGGACGCCTCGAGGCTCACCCGCATCGCGTGCCTGCTTTATGAGCGGCGCTGCCATCCACGGTGTGTCCTGTCTCGGAATTGTCCCTGAATGTCCTGGAGAGTGCAGAATGAAGCTGCTTAACCGTTCCGCCCTGAGCGTCAAGCCGACCCAGGCGTTTGTCGACTGGATCAACTCGCTGGAATCCGAAGGCGAGGGAGGCGAGGATCTGGCGCTGGAGGATGTCAATCAGGAGAGCACCGTCTACCTGATTCCCGAGATGGACACGCGTGAGGCGCTGGACGGCTTCGTCTCCGAGCGCTGGCTGGACGTGCTGGAAAGCGAGCTGCGCGCCTGGGAAGAAGACACCCGCCATTGGCCGGAGCCGATGGACAAGGCACTCTTCGAGCGCTTCCTGACCGTCGAGCACAGCTATCTGGCGGTCGACCTGGACGACGAGGCACCGCTGGAAGTCAGCGAAGTCGATGACGAGCTGCTGGCCGATCTGGACTGAATCTCCGGTGTGATCGCGCCGATTGGCCGATTGCCAGACGCGTGATGAACGCCGTCGCCGTACTTTCCGCAAGAGCCGCCAGCAAGCGCCGTCAGCAATGACTGTCAGTGATGGCGACAGACGCTACAATGGCCTCGGGCAAAATGCCCGAGGCCATTTGCGTTGTGGCGATCGCATCGTCACCCTCATTTTTCCGCATGTCCGTCGTGCGGCTTCCCCCCTTCAAGGAGATTGCGCATGAGCATCCAGACCCAGATAGACACCAAGCTCGCAACGCTTGACCCGTTGATGGTCGAAGTCGTCAACGAGAGCCATATGCATAGCGTGCCGGCCAATTCCGAGACCCACTTCAAGGTCACCCTGGTCAGCGATCGCTTCAGCGGCCTGTCGCGGGTCAAGCGTCACCAGCAGCTGTATGCCTTGCTTAGCGAAGAGCTGGATGGCCCGGTGCATGCACTGGCACTGCACCTGTACACCGCGCAGGAGTGGGCGGCACGCGGCGGCGAGATTCCGGATTCCCCCAACTGTCTGGGCGGCGGCAAGCACTGACCATGACCCCTGAACCGCAACGCCTGCAATATCTGGACGCGATGGGACTGACCGCCTGGGTCGGTCGCTATCAGCTGCCCAATGCCTTGCCCACCCAGGCGTGTGACTGGCCCGAGCCGCAAGCGGCGGAGGCGGTCGCGCCTCAGGCGCGCCTGCACGCGCTGATCGATGAGGCGCCGCGTCCGCCTGCTGCCCACCAGACGGCGGATGCCAGTCATGGCTCCTCCGCTCAGGCTGGCGGCATGGCCGGCAGCGCGACGCCACGCCCGGCAGGGCCTTCTCCGGCCTCGAGTGCACGCGCCTTGCTGGGCATGGCGCCGGCGGCGGTCGAGGCCCCCGCTGCGGCTGCCTCACCGGCGCCCGGCGCTGCCGAGACCAGCAGCACCGCCTCGTGGGGGACGCCGCCGACGCAGGCCTCGGCCGAGGCGCCGGCAGCAGATGAGGCAGTGACACCGCCAGCGGCAGACAAGCCGCCACTGCGCTTCAGCGTTCAGCTGGCGGCGCTGGAAGGGCGCTGGTTGATCATGCTGCCCGGTGACGAGGCACCGCATCTGGAAGGGGAAGCCTTGCTCAAGGCGTTGTGGCGCGCCGCCGGCATCGAGGCAGCATCAGGGCTTTCCTTCAGTCATTTCCGCTGGCCGCTGTTGCCCAACCTCAAGGCCAGTGCGCCACTCGAGGAAGCCCGCGAAGGATTGCATGCCTTCCTGAGTGGCCCGGCGCGGCGCGGCTGGCAGCCGGAGCGGCTATTGATCTTCGGCAGCGATGAGGCCAGCGAGACGCTGCGCGAGGTGCTTGGCATCACCGCTTCCCAGCGCGGCGAGGCGACTTCAAGTCTGCTGAACCTGCCGGTCTGGCAGGGGCCGGCACTGCCGGCGCTGGCGCGCTCCAGTGAGGCCAAACGCAAACTGTGGCCGCTGTTGATCCGCTGGGGGCGCGAGTGGCAGTCGGCATCGCCGCAGACGGGCGCCTCATGAGCGAGTCAGCTGCCCGGCGCCTCGAGCTGCGTGAGCTGGCCGATGATCAAGCGACTCTGCTGGCGCTTGAGGCCATCGAGGCCAGCCAGGCACACGGCCTGAGCCAGTCACAGCTGGTCGATGTGCTCAACGATGACGCGCGCTGCGTGCTGGGCGCCTGGTGGCAGGCCTGTGAGTCGTCGGACGGTGAGTCGTCGGCCGCGGAGCTGATCGGCTTCGTGGTGCTGGCGCGCGGTCCCTTCGAGGCCGAGATCGAGGCGATCACCGTGCACGCTGCGCAGCGCGGGCAGGGCGTCGGTGCACGCCTTTTGGCCGCCGCCATCGCGCGGGCGCGTGACTGGCAGCGTGACTCGGGGCTTGAGCGTCTGCTGCTGGAGGTGCGCGCCAGCAATGCCGCCGCCGCAGCCCTCTATGCGAAGGCCGGTTTCACCCGGGATGGAGTGCGCAAGGGCTACTATCCGCTGGCGGATGGCGGGCGAGAAGATGCCTGGCTCATGTCGCTGCCGCTGGTGTGATCCTGGCCCTTCTGTCTTGGGTTCCGGCTATCTCCCTTGTGCTGGTGCCGACACGAAAACGCCGCCGACAGTCTCCTGTCGGCGGCGTTTTCATGAGGCCCTGTTCATGAACTCTTGTTCAAGCGCTCCTGTTCAAGAGCCATTGTTCAAGAGTGCATGTTCACGCGGCCCAGCGCGCAGGACGCGCGGGAGCATCAGGCGCTCTGGGTTTCACTCTCGGTCTCGCTGAAGCGTGCGACCAGCGCTTCCAGACGCTGTGCCCACTGGTCACGCTCTTCCTGCAGTTGAGCGTTGGTCTGGCGCAGCTGCTCCAGCTCTTCGCCCTGACCTGTCTTGGCTTCGGTCAGGCGCTGGTTCTCTTCCTTCAGCTCTTCGACTTCCATCTTCAGCATCTCGATGCTGTCGATGGCCTGGCCGACTTTCTGCTCAAGTTGGGTAAAGAGTTCGGTGCTCATGCTATCTCCTTGTCGAGTCACGGTCGTGGCCCGAGGGGGTTCGTTGAGGGCGGTAAAGGTATGCGGTAAATGCTGGTGCGATGAATATCGGCCATGTCGGGAATCCTTGCCGGATGGCGCAGCGATACCCGCCTGCAGGCAGACTACGACGCCGCCTGAGTCGACACAAGTGGGAAGGTGGCTCAGGCGGGCGGATGGCGCCGATACAGGCGGCCATGACTGTCGCCGGCGCGGCTTTCCCGGTGCAGCTGCCAGTTGGCGGGCACCACGGGGTCGAGTCCGGATTCCACTTCCAGATAGATCATGGCGTCATCGCTCAGCCAGCCATGCGCTTCGAGCAGTGCGCAGCTCGCGGCGGCCAGCTCGAGCCGGAAGGGCGGGTCGAGCAGCACCAGGTCCATGCCGCCCGCGGCGGGAGCGGCCGTCTCGAGCCAGTGCAGGACATCGCCGGTCACCACCTGTGTTGGCAGGCTGTCGCCGTTGGCGAGGGTCGCGAGATTGGCCTCGAGCGCACGCGCGACGCGGCTGTCGCGCTCCACGAAGGTGACGTGAGCCGCCTCACGCGACAGCGCCTCGAGACCCAGTGCGCCACTGCCGGCATAGAGGTCAAGCACACGGGCGCCGCCGACATGAAAGCCCAGCCAGTTGTAGAGCGTCTCACGCACGCGGTCGGGTGTCGGGCGCAGACCCGGTGCGTCGATCACGTTGAGCAGGCGGCGCTTGAAGCGCCCGCCGATGATGCGCAGGCGACCTGGCCCGCCGGCGGCCTGGCCACGCTTGCCGCTCTGCTTGCCGTGCTGTTTGTCAGCGCGCGAGGGCGCGTTGGATTTTCCCCGTGCGGGGCCTTGGGAGGATGCGCGTTTTTTCATGCCGCGAGTCTAGCATGTGCGACGCCGGATGCCGCGCGGTGCGTACCTTCAGCCCCGAAGGGATGGTAGGATGACGCCACTTTCACGAGTTCAGGACTGTCTCGCCATGTTCGGTTTTTTCAAGCGCAAGAAACACAAGGCTCAGGAGCAGAAAGCCTCCGAGCAGCAGGCCCTCGAGCAACAGGCTCTTGAACAGACACAAGACGCCACGCCCCACGAGCAAGCCGATGCCGAGCAGGCAGCGCGGCTCGAGGCGAAGCGTCTCGAGGCCGAGAAGGTAGAGGCAGAGCGCCTTGCCGGTGAAGAGGCCGCTCGGGTCGAGGCTCAGAAGGCTGAAGAACAGCAGGCTGAGGCTCAGAAGCTCGAAGAGCAGAAGGCCGAAGCTGAAGCCGAGCGCCGCGCCTCTGAACAGGCGGCTGCCGATCAGGCCGCCAAGGCCGAAGCCGAGCGCATCGCGCAGGAACGCGCAGCGCAGGAGCAGGCCGCTCAGGAACAGGCCGCCCGAGACGAAGCGGAGCGCATCGCCCAGGAGCAGGCCGCTGCAGAACGCGTCGCCGCCGAAAAGGCCGCCCGGGAAGAGGCGGAACGTCTGGCTGCCGAGCAGGCCGCCCAGGCAGAGGCCGAGCGTATCGCTGCCGAACAGGCCGCTCAGGCCCGTGCGGAAGAAGCCGCCAGTGAAGCGCGTGCCGAAGAGGCGCGTATCGCGGCTCGCGAGGAAGAAGAGCGTCAGGCCGCCGCGCAGCTGGCCGCCATCGAGGCCGAAGAGCAGGCCGCGCTGGAACAGGCTCGCCAGGAAGAGGAAGCACGTGCCGCCGAGGCTGCCGCCGCTGGCGCAGACGCCGTGGTCGAGGATGACGCTGCGCGTGACACGGCCCGTGATGGTCGGGAAAAGCCGCGTCGTGGCTTCTTCGCGCGCATCAAGGCCGGTCTTGGCAAGACACGCGCCAATCTGACCGAGGGCGTCGCCAGCCTGTTCCTCGGCAAGAAGCAGATCGATGATGAGCTGATGGAAGACCTCGAGACCCAGCTGCTGATGGCAGACGTGGGCATCGAGGCGACCACCGAGATCATCGACAACCTGACCGCGCGTATCTCGCGCAAGGAATTGAAGGAGCCGCAGGCGCTCTACGAAGCGCTGCAGGAAGAGCTGCGCGTGATGCTGGCGCCGGTCGCCAAGGATCTGGAGCTGCCGGCCAAGGGCAGCGGTCCCTTCGTGATCTTGATGATCGGCGTCAACGGCGTCGGCAAGACCACCACCATCGGCAAGCTGGCCAAGCGCTATCAGAGCCAGGGCCGCAGCGTGATGCTGGCGGCGGGCGATACCTTCCGTGCCGCGGCGGTAGAGCAGCTCAAGGTGTGGGGCGAGCGCAACAAGGTGCCGGTCATCGCTCAGCATACCGGCGCCGACAGTGCCTCGGTCATCTATGACGCCCTGGAAGCCGCCAAGGCGCGTAACGTCGATATCCTGATCGCCGATACCGCGGGCCGCCTGCACAACAAGAGCCACCTGATGGAAGAGCTCAAGAAGGTGCAGCGCGTGATGGCCAAGCTGGATGTGTCTGCGCCCCACGAGGTGATGCTGGTGCTGGATGCCGGTACCGGCCAGAACGCGCTGTCACAGGCCTCCACCTTCCATGAAGCGGTCAACATCACGGGCCTTACGCTGACCAAGCTGGATGGAACCGCCAAGGGCGGCATCATCTTCGCGCTGGCCAAGCAGCTCAATCTGCCGATCCGCTATATCGGTGTCGGGGAAGGTGTCGATGACCTGCGTCCCTTCGCGGCTGATGACTTCGTCAGTGCCCTGTTTGCACGTGCGGGCGATGAGGCAAGCGAAGAGGCCAACGCCGAGTCGCGCGAGGCATGATTGCCTTCGAGCATGTCGGCAAGCGCTATGGAGGGCGCTTCGATGCACTGGCCGGGCTCGACTTCAGGGTCGAGCGTGGCGAGATGGTCTTTCTGACAGGCCATTCCGGTGCCGGCAAGAGCTCGTTGCTCAAGCTGATCATGCTCCTCGAGCGCCCCTCGCGTGGGCGCATTCTGGTGGCGGGGCATGATATCGGGCGGCTGCATACCGCCCAGGTGCCGTATTACCGCCGCCAGATCGGCGTGGTCTTCCAGGACCACCAGCTGCTGACCGACCGCAACATCTTCCACAACGTGGCCCTGCCGCTGATGATCCAGGGGGTTCCGCCGCGTGAACAGGCGCGGCGGGTACGGGCGGCGCTCGACAAGGTCGGCCTTCTGCATCGTGAGAAGGCGCTGCCGATCGAGCTGTCCGGTGGTGAGCAGCAGCGGGTCGGCATCGCGCGCGCCGTGGTCAACAAGCCCGCGCTGCTGCTGGCCGATGAGCCGACCGGCAATCTGGACCCGGCACTGTCCGCCGACATCATGCGTCTGTTCGAGGACTTCAATCGCATCGGTACCACGGTGATGATTGCCAGTCACGATCTGGCGCTGATCGCCCGCCTGCACCATCGCACGCTGGAGCTGTCCGATGGTCGTCTGATCGCCGACAAGGATGCCCGATGAGCCCCCCGCGTTCCCGCAACGAGTTTCCCTCTTCTTCACGCGAGCGTGGCCAGTCCCGCGCCGAGACGCGTACCCGCAAGGCCGCCGCGCAGGCGCCTGAATCACCGGAGGCCGCCGAGCGTGCGGCGCGCAAGGGTGCGCGCTCCAGTCGTGTCTCGGTCGAGAGCCGCTACCGCAGCTGGCTGCGTCATCACGCTGCCATGGCGCGCGACAGCGCACGCCGCCTGCTGGTCGCGCCCATCGCCAGCCTGCTGACCATGCTGGCCATCGCCATCGCACTGACGTTGCCGGC
Source organism: Cobetia sp. 1CM21F (assembly GCF_023161745.1). Classification (NCBI taxonomy): domain Bacteria; kingdom Pseudomonadati; phylum Pseudomonadota; class Gammaproteobacteria; order Oceanospirillales; family Halomonadaceae; genus Cobetia; species Cobetia sp. 1CM21F. Next base: position 24,539 of record NZ_JALNTQ010000005.1, read on the forward strand.
GGCGCTGTGGCTGGCACTGGACAGCGCGCGCCTGCTCGACAATGAACTCAATGACAGCGCCCAGCTCACCCTCTATCTCGAGACCTCGGTCGACGAGAGCCAGGCGCTGACGCTGTCGGACTCGCTGCGCGACGCTGCCGGTGTCGGGGGAGTGCGGCTGATCACCGCCGCCGAGGGCATGCAGGAGTTCGCCCAGGCGCTGGACCTCAAGCGCTCGCTGAGTCTGCTGGATGATAACCCCCTGCCGGCCAGCATCGTCATCACGCCGCTGGACACCACGCCGGACTCCGTCCGCGCCCTGGCCACGCGCCTCGAGGGCGAGCCGGGTGTCGCCAGCGCACGTCTGGATCTGGCCTGGCTCGAGCGTCTGCGCCAATTGGGTGAGCTGGGTCAGAAAGTGACACTGGGACTCGCGTTACTCTTCGGGCTGGGCGTGTTGCTGGTGGTGGGCAATACCATTCGCCTGTCCGTGGAGAGTCGCCGCCAGGAGATCGAGGTCGTGACCCTGATCGGAGCGACCCACGCCTTCGTGCGGCGTCCCTTCCTCTACAGCGGTGCCTGGTACGGTCTGGGAGGAGGGCTGCTGGCCTGCGGAATCCTGGCACTTGGCGGCAACTGGCTGGCGGCACCCGTGACGGCCCTTGTACAAAGTTATGGCGGCAACTATGTGTTGCCCGCGCTGGGCGTTGCAGGGGGTGCCACGCTGCTGTTTTCGAGTACAATATTGGGCTGGATAGGGGCTTGGATCGCGGTCGGACGTCATCTGGCGAGTATTTCTCCGCGCTGATTCCGATTATTTTTCGCGGTTTTCAGCCAGTATTTCTGCCCAGGAAGGTCAAAAGTTACGTTCCGACAACATTCCTGTCGGGCGTCAGTGAAGGGGGCTGGTGGGTGGTTAAACGCACCACACACCCGACAGCGTTACGAAGTGCTACTCGTCATGACAATTGTACACGCCATGTACAGCTATTGACGGGAACCTGTCCCACCCTTCACAGTCTCACTACTTGCATGCGTGTTAGGCAACCATGGAGACATCTGCACTATGAGCACCAGTCTTCAGCCACTTGGCCACCTGTCACCGGGTCAAGATCTAAACGGCTATATTCAGTCGGTGAACCGTATCGCTGTGCTTACTGCCGAAGAAGAGCATGAGCTGGCCCTGCGGTTGCATGAAGAGAATCATCTGGAGTCGGCCCGCCGACTCGTCATGTCGCACCTGCGCTTCGTCGTGCATATCGCGCGCAGCTACAGCGGCTATGGCTTGCAGCAGGCGGACCTGATCCAGGAAGGTAACGTCGGCCTGATGAAGGCGGTCAAGCGTTTCGACCCGCATCAGGGCGTACGCCTCGTCTCCTTTGCCGTGCATTGGATCAAGGCCGAGATTCACGAGTTCGTGCTGCGCAACTGGCGCATCGTGAAGGTCGCGACCACCAAGGCTCAGCGCAAGCTGTTCTTCAACCTGCGTGGCGCCAAGAAGCGTCTTGCCTGGTTGAACAACGATGAAGTGGATGCCATCGCGGGCGATCTGGACGTCAAACCTGCCGTGGTGCGTGAGATGGAAAGCCGTCTCTCCGCCCACGATGCAGGCTTCGACGCCGGCCCCAGCGACGACGAGAGCTCTGCCTATCAGGCGCCGGCCAACTATCTGGAAGATCACAGCCTCGATCCGGCTGCCCAGGTGGAACAGCAGGACCTGGAAGACGACTCCCACGGTCGTCTGCTCAAGGCGCTGGCGGCACTGGATGAGCGCTCACGCGACATCCTCCAGCAGCGCTGGCTGAGCGACAACAAGTCGACTCTGCACGAGCTTGCTGACATCTATGGCGTCTCTGCCGAGCGTATCCGTCAGCTCGAGAAGAACGCGATGAAGAAGCTGCGTGAATCGATGGGTGACATGAGTGAAGGCTTCGCTGCCTGAGCTGGATGACCCCATGACATGAGCCCGCGATTTTCAGGCTCGCTGTCACGTGAAAATGCCCCGCCGGGTTTCCCGGCGGGGCATTTTCGTTGAGGGAGAGTGGATCCCGAGGAATCCGTCGTTATTGGTTGAACACTGCAACACAATGTTTCATTCTGTCACACTAAGACATGAAACATTTCTACTGGTGACCCCGTGGACCCGACTTCCTCGCACGTCAATGGCACACATTCGCTGTGGCGAATCTTTGGGCTCAATGCGGCCTTGATGGTGGTATTGGGTGGCCTGTTTCTGGCCAGCCAATGGTTTGATGTGCGTGAACAGGAAATGCGTCGCCTGGAGCTGCTGGATACCCAGCTGCATATCTCCACCGAGCAGCTGATCGCCAATGTCTCGCGCGAGATGATGGTGCTGGAGCGCGTGTTGAGCAGTGAAGGCAAGGAGCTGTGGCGTGGCTCGCTGGACAGCGCGCTGGGCCGCCATCCCTCTCTGGTCTCGCTGATGGTAGTGCCGTTTGCCGATTACCGCGGCAGCAGCCTGCGTCAGATCGGCGTGGGGCGCAGTTGCAGCTGGCAGCTGACCCAGCCGGAAGCCCAGGCGCTGCCCGGACGCAGCAGTCTGCTGTTCGGCTCCGCACTGCCGCTGGCCTCCGGTCAGCCGGGCTTGCCGTTCTACCGTCACATGGATATCGAAGGCATGTCCTGGCTGATGATCGGCTGCCTGGATTTCTCCGAGTCACGCAGCCTGCTGGCCAACCCGAATTCCGATGATGGGCAGCGCCTGCGCCTGTTTTCCACCAACGGTCTGCTGCTGTTCTCGAGCCCCCAGGAGCATGCGCTGGGCGTGACCGGCAAGCTGCCGCTGTCCTCGATGGCCAACATGGGCAAGTACATCTCCGAGCGTGGTGTGCGTCGCTATCATGTGCCGGGCTTTGACGGCCGGCCGCGCATGGCGGCGGGCAGCTATATCGCACCGCTCAAGCTGTTCAGCGTCGTGAGTCAGCCACTCTCCAGCCTGTGGTGGCTGTGGTGGAATCGTATCTGGTTCGGCATGCTGCTCGGCGGCATCTTCCTGGTCGTGCTGGTGGTCGTGGTGGCGCGTGCCGAGCGCAAGCGCGCTGAGCGCCACGATGAGCTGGAGGGCGCACTCGAGTCGATGACGGCGCGCTCTCGCACCCTGGTGACGCTGATGGATAACCTGCCGGGCGTGGTGTATCGCATCGAGGTCAACACCGGTGTGCTGACCTTCATCAGCAACGGCTCGGCCGAGCTGTTCGGTCGCTCGGCCGAATCACTGGTCGGCGCCGGCATCACCCTGACCGAGCTGATCCATCAGGAAGACCGCCAGTCCGTCAGCGCCGCTCGCCACTGGGCGATGTGCGCGCAGATGCGCCATGAGCAGGTCTTCCGCATCATCGCTGACCATGAGCGTTGGGTGCTGGACCGCAGCGTGATGATCGAGGGCGAGGATGGCGTGCGCTACTGGGAAGGCCTGCTGCTCGACATCAGTGCGCACAAGGAATCCGAGCGTCAGCTCGATTTCCTGGCGCGCCATGACGCCCTGACGGGGCTCTATAACCGCAAGGCCTTCATGGCGGCGGCCGACGAGCGCGTCGCGGCGGGTGGCTTGATGATCTACGCCGATATCGATCGTTTCTCGACCGTCAATGATGGTCTGGGCCATGAAGCCGGTGACCAGCTGCTGGTCGCGGTCGGCGAGCGTCTGCGTCGTCTGCTGCCACCGGGTGGTCTGGTGGCACGTCTGGGGGCCGATGAGTTCGGTCTCTACCTGCCGCATGGCAATGATGATCCGGCGCAGGTGGTGGAAGAGATCCAGCAGAAGGTCGAGCGTCCCTTCACGATTCTGGGGCGCCCGCTGATCGTCAGCCTGACCGCCGGCTACGTGCTGTCCGAGACCAATGGCGATGCCCAGGCGCTGATGCTGAATGCCGATGTGGCGCTCTATCACGCCAAGTCGCGCGGCGATCATGCGCTGCGCTGGGAGTCCTCGCTGGACAAGCATGTCGCCTCGCGCATGACGCTGGAGCAGGATCTGCGTCAGGCCATCGGCAGCGAGCAGCTCTATCTGCATTACCAGCCGCAGCTGGATAGCCACGGTGAGCTGCAGGGTGTCGAGGCGCTGCTGCGCTGGCAGCATCCGGAGCTGGGCATGATCTCGCCGGCCCAGTTCATTCCGCTGGCCGAAGAGACCGGTCTGATCTTCCGCCTCGGACGGTTCGTGCTCGAGGAAGCCTGTGCCCAGATGGTGCGCTGGCAGGAAGCCGGCCTTCACATGCCGCGCATGGCGGTCAATCTGTCGGCGCGCCAGCTGACCTCGGGCTACGAGAACGAAGTCTTCGGCGTGCTGGAAAGCCAGAAGCTGTCGCCGACGCGGCTGGAAGTCGAGGTGACCGAGACGCTGCTGATCCAGGACATGGAAGGGGGGCTTGCCGTGCTCGGCGCACTGCGCGAGCTGGGCGTGCGTGTGGCGCTGGATGACTTCGGGCAGGGCTATTCGTCGCTGTCCTATCTGTCCTCCCTGCCGCTGGATGTGCTCAAGGTCGACCGCAGCTTCGTGATGAAGATGGATGCGGTCGCCGGCTCTGATGGCGGTATCCGCTGCCCCAATCAGCAGGCCATCCAGCTGGTCGGCGCCGTGATCAGCCTGGGGCACTCGCTGGGCCATGAGATTGTCGCCGAAGGGGTCGAGACGGACGTGCAGTTCGAGGAGCTCAAGCGACTGGGCTGCGACACCTATCAGGGCTACCTGCTGGCGCGGCCGATGTCCGCCGAGGCCATACTGGAGCGCTTCAGCGTCAACGCCTGAGGCGCCGTCCGTGCAGTCCGACCCCATCCCACCCCACCCGGTGGTGACATGAGAAGGCCTGACCCACAAAAAACGCCCCGCCTGCAATGACTGCAGGCGGGGCGTTCGTCTTGGTGCGGCTCATGCGCGTGAGGCAAGACCCTCAGACGGCAATGCGTTCCTTACTGCTCAGCAGCAGATCGCGGCTCAGCAGCTGCCACTGGTCTTCCCAGTGCTCGGTCGGGCGCTTGCGATAGTCGCTGCGCACGTACTGACCGATACGGCCTTCCGCACACGCCAGCAGCAGATTGGCCGCTGCCGTGACGGTGATGGCCGGTCGCAGCCCTTCGCGAGGCTCGGCTTCGCGCAGCACCTGCTTGATCTGCGTCTCGAGACGCTCGAACAGCTGCGCCATGCGCGTGCGCAGGCGTGCCGTCTCGCCGGTGAGAGCATCACCATTGAGGAGGCGACACAGCCCCGGGTTCTTCTCGGCAAAGCCCAGCAGCAGGCTCAGGATGTGATGCACCCTGGCATGCGCGGTGTCGTTGTCCTGAATGATCAGCGCGATACGCTCGAACAGCGTGCTCTCGATGAATTCGATCAGTCCTTCGAACATGCGGGCCTTGCTGGGGAAGTGACGATAGAGCGCCGCTTCCGAGACACCGACCTGTCGTGCCAGTGCTGCAGTCGTGATGCGTTTGCCGCTGTCCTCTTCCAGCATCAGAGCGAGTGCCTGGAGGATCTGTTCGCGACGTGATTGTTTTGGATTCGCCTGCGTCATGGAATCTTGTCGTTTATCGCGGCCTGCAGCAGTGTGCTACGGGCGGGTCCGTGTCCTGAGGCATGTCGCTTGCCTCGCGCGAAACACCGGGGCCGAGCCCCGGCTTGTCACCTTACGCCTTGTCAGTGTCCGCTTCCGCGTTGCTGATCAACGTGCCGACCCCGGCATTGGTGAAGATTTCCAGCAGGGTCGCATGTGGCACGCGGCCATCGATGATGTGAGCACTGCGCACGCCTTGCTTCACGGCGTCCAGTGCACAGCTGATCTTGGGCAGCATGCCACCGTAGATGGTGCCATCCTCGATCAGGCCATCCACCGCCTCAGTGGTCAGGCCGGTCATGACTTCGCCTTGTGCGTTCATCAGGCCAGCCACGTTGGTCAGCAGCATCAATTTCTCCGCGCCCAGTGCCTCGGCGACCTTGCCGGCGACCAGGTCGGCATTGATATTGTAGCTGCGACCCTCGGCATCGACCCCGATGGGTGCGATGACGGGAATGAAATCGTTGCGTGTCAGCAGTTCGATCAGGTCCGTGGAGACATGCTCGACTTCACCGACATGACCAATGTCGATGATTTCAGAGGCATTCATGCCCGGCGTCTGGCCGCTGACCTTGAGCTGGCGGGCGCGAATCTGGCCGCTGTCCTTGCCGGTCAGGCCGATGGCCTTGCCGCCACTCTGGTTGATCAGGTTGACGATGCCCTTGTTGACCAGGCCGCCCAGCACCATCTCGACCACGTCCATGGTCTCGGAATCCGTGACGCGCATGCCATCGACGAAGCGCGATTCGATGTTCAGCTTCTCGAGCAGCGCGCCGATCTGCGGGCCGCCGCCATGCACGACCACCGGATTGATGCCGACTTCCTTCATCAACACCATGTCGCGAGCGAAGGAGTCGATCAAGGCTTCTTCGGTCATGGCGTTGCCGCCGTACTTGACCACCACGGTCTTGCCCGAGAACTGCTGGATATAGGGCAGGGCTTCGGACAGGACCTCGACCACCTGATGCGGGTCGCGGTTGGCGTGGCTCATCAGCGTATCACTCCACAGAAAATGGTCCGGAAAGAGAGTCCGGACACTGTCACTCGAAACGGTCTTTCAGCGCGCGCGGTGCGCGCTGTCATGCAAATCGGTTGCTTCAGGCACCTGATGCGCCCGGATGAGCGGCTGCAGTGCCTGGCAAGGCGAGGGCGGCGATCAAGCGGCAGACCGCCGCCCCCGTTGCGACTCATGCCATCCTGTCGATGGCGAGCGAGTGCGGGATCAGAACGGTGCCTGGATGCTCGGCTCGGCCTGCTTCAGCGCGGCGCGGAAGCTGTCCTTGATGCGCTCCAGTGCGGCTTCCGACTTGCCTTCGAAGCGCAGCACCAGCATCGGCGTGGTGTTGGACGCGCGGCACAGGCCCCAGCCATCGGCGTAGTCGACACGAATGCCGTCCAGCGTGGTCTTGACGCCGTCGCTGCCGAAGTCGCCTTCACTGGCCAGTCGCTCGACGATAGCGAACTTGTTCTCGTCGGTCACTTCCACATTGATCTCGGGGGTGCCGAGGTCCTGCGGGAAGCGGGCGAAGAAGGTGTCGGCATCGACATCCTGCTTGGCGAGGATTTCCAGCAGGCGCGCGGCGCCGTAGATGCCGTCATCGAAGCCGAACCAGCGCTCCTTGAAGAAGATGTGGCCGCTCATCTCGCCGGCCAGTGCTGCGCCGGTTTCCTTCATGCGTGCCTTGATCAGCGAGTGGCCGGTGCGCCACATTTCCGGCGTGCCGCCGGCTTTCTCGATCACGGTCGCCAGGTTGCCGGTGCACTTGACGTCGAAGATGATGCGCGCGCCCGGCACGCGTTCGATCAGGTCTTCCGACAGCGCCATCATCAGGCGGTCCGGGTAGAGGATCTCGCCCTTGGGCGTCACGACGCCGAGGCGGTCGCCGTCACCATCAAAGGCCAGACCGATGTCCGCGCCGGTTTCCTGCATGGTCTTGATCAGGTCCTGCAGGTTTTCCGGCTTGCCCGGATCCGGGTGGTGATTCGGGAAGTTGCCGTCGATCTCGTCGAACAGCGGCACGGTGTCGACGCCCAGGCGACGGATCAGCTCCGGGCCCAGCTCGCCGGCCACGCCGTTGCCGCAATCGACCACGGCCTTGAGCGGACGCTTGACGACCACATCACCGGTTATCTGCTCCAGATAGCGCTCACGCACGTCCTCTTCACGCAGGCTGCCTTCGCCTTGCGCCAGATCGCCTTCCTGCAGGCGACGATAGAGGTCGGTGATGGTGTCGCCGGACAGGGTCTCACCGGCCAGCACGATCTTCAGGCCGTTGTAGTTGGCCGGGTTGTGGCTGCCGGTCAGCATCACGCCGGAGCGGGTGCCTTCCAGGATATTGGTGGCGTAGTAGAGCACCGGTGTCGGCACCATGCCGATGTCGACGACATCACGGCCGGCATCGCGCAGACCCGCGATCAGCGCCTTGGACAGGCGCGGGCCGGAGAGACGGCCGTCACGCGCGACCACGACGGTGGATTCACCGCGTGCCGCGGCTTCGCTGCCGATGGATTGGCCGATGGCGCGCACGCCGTCTTCGGTGAGGGTCTCATCCACGATGCCACGGATATCGTAGGCGCGGAAAATTGAAGCGGGTACCTGACTCATGGTGCATCCCTGTCGGTTGAATCAATCGTGAAGTCGCTTGAGGCGTCATGCGTCTCGAACGCTATCGCTGCATGACGATCAGTGTGGAAACCTGCATGGCTTCCTTGTGACCGGAAGCCCGGCAGCCGGCGCGAGCTTGCCGCTCGGCTGCCCTCTGGCATGACGGGTCAATCAGTGGCGACCGGAGTGGCCGAAGCCGCCTTCGCCGCGCTGGCTGGCCTCGAATTCAGAGACTTCCACCAGCTCCGCCTGTACCACTGGCACTAGCACGTACTGTGCCAGACGCTCGCCGGGTTCCAGCACGAACTCGCTGTTGCCGCGGTTCCAGACCGAGATCATCAGTTCGCCCTGGTAGTCGGAGTCGATCAGGCCGACCAGATTGCCCAGCACGATGCCGTGTTTGTGCCCCAGACCGGAGCGCGGCAGGATCATGCCGGCCAGTGCGGGGTCGGCGATATGGATCGCCAGCCCGGTGCGCACCAGCTCACAGGCGCCCGGCGCCAGGGTCAGCGGCGCGTCGAGCAGTGCGCGCAGGTCCATGCCGGCGCTGCCGGGAGTTGCGTGATGCGGCAGCGGGTAATCGCGAACGCGCTCGTCGAGAATCTTGAGTTCGAGCCGGGGGCGGGTCATCTAAGGTGCTTCCTGATCGTCGGTGACAGTCGGTGTAACGGTCTGGATGGCAGGGTCGAGGCTGACCCTGTGCTGATGGAGTGCCAGGGCGCGCTTCAGAATCGCGCGCGCCAGTTCCGTCTTGGGACAGGCCGCGATGGCCTGTTCGTGTTGCGTGTTCGTGTTCTGATCGAGCGGCTGCCACAGCAGGGTGGCGGCATTGCTGTCGCTGCCGAAGCCAAGGCCCGGCGTGCTCACATCATTGGCGACGATCATGTCGAGCTGTTTACGTGCAAGCTTGTCGCGTGCATAGCGCAGCACATCGCGGGTCTCGGCGGCGAAGCCGATCACCAGTGGCGCCCGCTGACCGGCGGCGCGGCGTGCCTGCGTCTGGGCGGCGATACCGGCGATGATGTCCGGATTGCGGGTCAGCGTGACCTGCATCTGCTCCTCGCCCGACTGCTTCTTGAGCTTGTGGTCGGCGACCGTGGCCGGGCGGAAGTCGGCGACTGCCGCGCAGCCGATGAAGAGGTCGCTCTCGCTGGCGGCTGCCTCGGCGGCGGCCTGCATGTCCAGCGCGGATTCGACATCGATGCGCTCGACGCCGGCCGGGGTCGCCAGCGCCACCGGGCCACTGATCAGGCGCACGCTGGCACCCAGCGCCGCGGCCTCGGCGGCCAGCGCGTAGCCCATCTTGCCGGAGCTGTGATTGCTCAGATAGCGCACCGGGTCCAGCGGCTCGCGGGTCGGGCCGGCGGTGATGGTCACCGTCAGGCCTGCGGCCGGCAACGACATCTCATTGCCCTGGCGGCTGGGGTCGCTCTGGCTCATGAGATCTCTCAGCGCCGCGACGATCTCTTCCGGCTCCAGCATGCGGCCCGCGCCCACGTCGCCACAGGCCTGTTCGCCGCTGGCCGGGCCGAGCAGCGTCCAGCCATCGGCGGTGAGCTGGCGGGCGTTGCGCTGGGTGGCGGGGTGCGCCCACATGGCCTGATTCATCGCCGGGGCCATCACCCAGCGCGCGCTGTTGGCCAGGCACAGGGTAGTGAGCAGATCATCGGCATGCCCATGCACCAAGCGGGCCATCAGATCGGCGGTGGCAGGCGCGATCAGGATGACCTCTGCCCAGCGTGCCAGCTCGATATGCCCCATGCCGGCCTCGGCCTCGGGGTCCAGCAGGGAGGTGTGCACCGGATTGCCCGACAACGCCTGCAGGGTCAGCGGTGTAATGAAGGCTTGAGCCCCTTCGGTCATGGCGATGCGCACTTCACAGCCCGCCTTTTTCAACAGGCGGGTGATCAGAGCGGCCTTGTAGGCCGCGATGCCGCCACTGATGCCCAGCAGAATGCGCCGTCCGGCGAGTGAATGCATGGTGTGTCCTGCGTCCCTGATGCGTCGATTGCTACGCTCGCGCGTTTGCCCTCTACCATATCACCGTGATGCAACCTTGCGTAGCGCCGCTGGCCCGCGACGCCGAGTGTCGCCATGGTCCCTGCGAGTGCTCGCTTCATGGGGCGGGAGCTGTCATCAGGTGGCATGCAGGGGCCAGACGCAGGCCCTCGGGGCGGCAAGCGTTGATGCTCACAATGGCGAAAGAGGCGGCATCTGACCACGCTTCTCATGCTTTGGACTGTCAGCCATTCGGGGCGACAGGCGATGGGAGAAGAGTGCATGGGGATTCGAGAGTGGCCGGTCGGGGAGCGTCCGCGCGAGAAGCTGTTGTCGTCAGGGGCAGGGGCCTTGTCAGATGCCGAGTTGCTGGCCATCTTTCTGCGCGTGGGCATAAAAGGACGCTCGGCGGTGGATCTGGCGCGCGACCTGCTGAGCACCTTCGGCGGTCTCAGGCCGCTGCTGGAGGCGACCCAGCAGGACTTCTGCGCGGCGCGCGGACTGGGTGATGCCAAGTACGTGCAGCTGCAGGCTTCGCTGGAGCTGTCGCGTCGCCATCTGGAGAGCCTGTTGATGCGCGGGGCCGCCCTGACGTCGCCCCTGCTGGTGCGGCGCTATCTGTCCTCGCATCTGCGCGACCTGCCGCATGAGGTGTTCGCCGCGCTGTTTCTCGACAGCCAGCATCGCGTCATCCGCTTCGAGACACTCTTCACCGGCACGCTGGATGCCGCTGCCGTCTACCCGCGCGAGGTGGTCAAGCGGGCGCTGGCGCTCAATGCCGGCGCCCTGATTCTGGCCCACAACCATCCCTCCGGCGTCGCGGAGCCCAGCGAGGCTGACCGACGCATCACGCAGCGCCTGGAGGAGGCGCTGGGGCTTTTCGATATTCGCGTGCTGGATCACTTCGTGGTCGGAGATGGCGAGGTGGTCTCGTTTGCCGAGCGTGGCTGGCTCTAGTTGGGGCGTCGAGGAGGCTGAGCCGCTGAGTGCCCGATGACGGTACAGCCCCCGCCAGATGCGGTCGCCGCTGGCGTGAGAAATGCGCAGGGATTGCAAACCAGGGCACTGGTTGTGGTAATGTTGCGCCTCCCGTATCACCCACCACAGAATTCGCGACCACTCTGGCCGACATTGGCTGAGTGAAGCGTTTGGCTGAGAAGCGTCTGTACCGATGTGACACGTCGGGCATGGGCGTGCTGGCGAAAAAAATCCGTATAGGACGTGCTTTCACGTTCCTCTTCGGGTAAAATGCTGCGCCTGCACGTTCCAGCACCCGAAAGCTTGTCTTCCGGAACGGACGTAAACACTTTGAAATCAGGGCATGAGGCGGCGCCTGCCACTTCCGGTTTGCCCGACAGGTTTTGAACAACTTAGCCAACGCAGCGGTTGGAGGCTCCAATGTCCAAAGTATGTCAGGTTACCGGCAAGCGCCCGGTGACTGGTAACAATGTTTCTCACTCCCAGCGCAAGACTCGTCGCCGGTTCCTGCCGAACCTGCACACCCACCGTTTCTGGGTTGAATCCCAGCAGCGCTTCGTCAAGCTGCGCGTCTCTACCAAGGGCATGCGCATCATCGACAAGAAGGGTATCGACGAAGTCCTCAAGGACCTCACTGCACGTGGCGAGCGCTTCTAAACACTAGAAGACAGCCCCTGTAGCAATGGCAACCGAGCCGAGGGCAGTGCTCTCAATCGTTCGGTGAATGCGACTGTGGAAGGAAACTGAAAATGCGTGACAAGATCAAGTTGGTGTCAAGTGCCGGTACTGGCCACTTCTACACCACCGACAAGAACAAGCGTAACACTCCGGACAAGCTTGAATTCAAGAAGTACGATCCGGTTGTTCGCAAGCACGTGATGTACAAGGAAGCCAAGATCAAGTGATCTTGTCTCCCGCCAGCGTGCTGTCGGAACCCTCGAAAACCCGGTCCTGACCGGGTTTTCGAGTATCTGGATGTCGCTGTTCTGGGCATCCTGCAACAGGGTGGCGGCTTCTGTCGTCACCCTGTTGTGCGTCTGGCGGTCAGTCGAGGAGAGAACATGCCCGAATTACCGGAAGTCGAGACGACCCGTCGCGGTATCGCGCCGCTGGTCGAGGGCCAGGAGGTCACCGAGGTGATCGTGCGTCAGCCGCGTCTGCGCACCCCTGTACCCGGCGAGCTCGCCGAATGGCTGGTGGGTCAGCGTTTCGGCACGCTTGCGCGTCGCGCCAAGTACCTGCTGTTGCCGATCGCCGATGGCCATCTGCTCTGGCACCTGGGCATGTCCGGTAGCCTCAGGCTGGTGCCCATCGGCACGCCGCCACGCACGCATGATCATGTCGATGTCGTGCTCGGCAACGGCCATGTGCTGCGCTATCACGATCCACGTCGCTTCGGCTTCGTCGACTTCGTGCGCGGTGACCCGCATGCCGATACGCGCCTGGCGCGACTCGGGCCGGAGCCGTTGTCCGATGCCTTCAATGGCGAGCACCTCTTTGCGCGCTCCCGCAAGCGCCGCGTGGCGATCAAGCCGTTTCTGATGGACAACGCCAATGTGGTGGGCGTGGGCAATATCTACGCCAGCGAGGCACTGTTCATGGCCGGTGTCGACCCGCGCCGTCCTGCCGGTGAAGTGACGCGCGAGGAGTGCGAGCGCCTCGCCAACGCCGCCAGCAGCGTGCTGGCCGCGGCGATCGCCCAGGGCGGCACCACGCTGCGTGACTTCGTCGGCGGAGATGGCAAGCCGGGCTACTTCGCGCAGAGCCTCAACGTCTACGGGCGGGGTGGCGAGCCATGCCGCGAATGCGGCCACGAGATCATGAGTCTGGTGTTGGGCCAGCGCGCCAGCTGCTTCTGCCCGTATTGTCAGCGCTAGCGGCGAGCCGCATCAGACCACTGCTTGACCGGGGGCTCCGTGACCGGGGCCGCCATGACGACTAGAATAGGCCCGTTCGGGCGCGTCCTGTCGTCGTCCTGTCCCTTCCTCTGCTTTCTGGATATTTCCCGTGACTGAACGTCTGCGCCTGAAGAAGAATGCTGATCGCCGCCTCAAGGCCGGCCATCTGTGGCTGTACTCCAATGAAGTCGATACCGTCGCGACGCCGCTCAAGAACTTCGAGCCGGGCGCCCAGGCCATCATCGAGGCCAGCAATGGTCGTGCGATGGGTGTTGCCTACGTCAACCCGAACTCGCTGATCTGCGCGCGCATCGTGTCGCGCAACCCGGAACAGCGTCTGGATCGCTCGCTGCTGGTGCACCGCTTCAACCAAGCGCTGTCGCTGCGCGAGAGCCTCTATGACAAGCCGTTCTATCGTCTGGTCCACGGCGAAGGCGACCTGCTGCCGGGGCTGATCGTCGATCGCTTCGGCGACGTGCTGGTTTGTCAGCTCAACACCTTCGGCATGGAGCGTCTGGCGGAAGTGATCGTCGATGCGCTGCTCAAGGTCGTCAAGCCGACTGCCATCGTGTTCAAGAACGATTCCAGCGGTCGCCGCCAGGAACAGCTCGAGCGCAACGTCGAAGTCGTCTACGGCGAGCTGCCGGAAAGCGTGCTGCTGGAGGAGAACGGTGTCCAGTTCACGGCGCCGGTACTCGATGGCCAGAAGACCGGCTGGTTCTACGACCACCGCGCCAACCGTGCCTGGTTGAACCGTCAGGTCGAAGGCAAGCGCGTGCTGGATCTGTTCAGCTACGTCGGTGGCTGGGGCGTGCAGGCGGCGGCGCATGGCGCCAGCGAAGTGCTGTGTGTCGATGCTTCCGGCGCGGCACTCGAGCGTGTCTCGGGCAATGCCGTGCTCAATGGTGTCGAGGATCGCGTCTCCATCGCGGAATCGGATGTCTTCGAGGCCCTCTCGGCCCTGCGTGCGGAAGGCGAGCAGTTCGACGTCATCATCGCGGATCCGCCCGCCTTCATCCGCAAGCGCAAGGACATCACCAACGGCGAGCGCGCCTATGCACGCCTCAACCGTGAAGCCATGCGTCTGCTGGGTCGTGACGGTCTGCTGATGTCCGGCTCCTGCTCCATGCATCTGGCGCCGGAGCGCCTGATGGATGTGGTGCGTGGCGCCGTGCGTCACCAGGACCGCCATGGTCAGGTCATCTTCCAGGGTCATCAGGCCAGTGACCACCCGGTGCACCCGTCCATCCCCGAGACGTCCTACCTCAAGGCCCTCGGTGTGCGCGTCTATCGCGACTGATGACGCCTGACGGCTATCAGGACTGATGGCTGTGCCATTCGGCATCGACGACAACGCCGCCCTTCGGGGCGGCGTTGTCGTCTGTGGCTTGTGAGTCGTCTGTGGCTTGTGAGTCGTCTGTGGCTTGTGAGTCGTCTGTGGCTTGTGAGTCGTCTGTGGCTTGCCTATCGACTTCAGCTCGCTTTTGGCTAATCGTCCATGGCTCATGGACTCTGATAGTCTGACGGCATGTATAGACGACTGACATCTCATCACAATCTCGTGCTGCTCGATCACTGGCGCAACCTGCTGGAAAGCGAGGGCATCCCCTGTGAGCTGCGCAATCGCCTGCTCGGCTCGGCCGCGGGCGAGCTGCCCGTGCTCGACTGCGAGCCCCAGCTGTGGGTGGCAGAGCATGACCTTGCGCATGCCCGCCGCCTGCTGGCGAGTATCGAGGCCGCGCCGGCCCTGCCGGATTGGCAGTGTGCCTGTGGCGAACGTCTCGAGGGCAGCTTCAGCGAGTGCTGGGCGTGTGGGGCAAGCGCGCCGCAGCAGCCCGCGCCACAGGCGCGTCCGCGCGATGAGGACCCGGAGTTCGTGGCATGAGCAAAGGCACCCCGAAGGCGAGTGACGCGCCGCCGTTGACGCAAGATTCCCCCGGCTGGGCGTTGCCACGCCCGTTCCTGTTGCCGATCAGCGTGAAGAAGAAGGCACTGGATGGTTATGGTCACGTCAACAATGCCGAGTATGTGCGCTGGCTGGAGGACATCAGCTGGGCACACTCCGAAGCGTTGGGGCTTGGCCTGACGCACTACCGTGAGCAGGACCGCGGCATGGCGGTCCACCGTCACGAGATCGACTATCTGGCCAGTGCGCGACTTGGCGATTCACTGATGCTGGCGACCTGGCTGGTGGATTGCGATGGTCGCCTGAGTCTGACGCGTCGCTTCCAGTTGCGCCGGTGCTCGGATGGCCAGACGCTGCTGGAGGCGCGCACGCGCTTTGTCTGCATCGAGCTCTCGAGTGGACGGGCCCGGCGCATGCCCGGCGCCTATCGTGAATGCTATTCGGCGGCGCTGGTGAGTGAGGAAACTGCCAGTCAGCGATGATTCCTCGCATTCCACTGCATCATTGGTGTGTTTTGGTGAATCTTGCTGGTATCTGATTGGCGAGACGCTGACGAGTCTGCTGTGCTTGTAGCAGGCGTCGTGATGACGTCAGTGTATTCCGCCAGCAGTGCAAGGAGTCCGCCATGCAGATCGCCGTGCCGAAGGAAATCAAGAACCACGAGTATCGCGTCGCCCTCACGCCTGCCGGTGTGCGTGAGCTGATCGCCCAGGGACATGAGGTGATCGTCGAGTCTGGTGCCGGGGAGGGCAGTGGCTACCCCGATGTCGAATATCAGGGCGTGGGCGCGCGTCTCGAGTCGGACGTCGAGCGGGTCTTTCGCGACGCCGAGCTGATTCTCAAGGTCAAGGAGCCGCAGCCGGCCGAGGTCGCGCGGCTCACCCGCGGTCAGACCCTGTTCACCTATCTGCATCTGGCCGCCGCTCGTGAGCTGACCGAGAGCCTGCTGGAGAGCGGCGTGACGGCCATCGCCTACGAGACCATCACGGATGCCGACGGTGGCCTGCCGCTGCTGGCACCCATGAGTCGCGTCGCCGGGCGCATGGCGATCCAGGCCGGCGCACACGCGCTGGAGAAGGCGCAGGGCGGTATGGGCGTGCTGTTGCCCGGCGTGCCCGGCGTGCCGCCGGCGCGGGTCACGGTGATCGGCGGTGGCGTGGTGGGGGAGAACGCCGCGCGCATGGCGTTGGGGTTGGGCGCCGAGGTGGTGATTCTCGATACTTCACTGGCGCGCCTCGAGACGCTGGATCATCGCTATCAGGGCCAGATTCGTACCGTCTATTCGACCTCCGAGGCGCTGGAGGAAGCGGTGCGGCAATCGGCGTTGATCATCGGTGCCGTGCTGGTGCCCGGGGCGGCGGCCCCCAAGCTGATTCGCCGCGAGCATCTGCGCAAGATGACGCCGGGCGCCGTGCTGGTGGATGTCGCCATCGATCAGGGCGGCTGCTTCGAGACCAGTCAGGCGACCACCCACGCCGAGCCGACCTACGTGGTGGATGGCATCGTGCATTACTGCGTGGCCAACATGCCCGGCGCGGTGGCACGTACCTCGACCCAGGCGCTGACCAGTGCGACGCTGCCGTATATCGTGCGCCTCGCCAATGGCGGCTATCGCGAGGTGCTGAGCCGGGACAGCCACTTTGCCGCGGGCCTCAATGTGCACGCGGGGCAATTGATCCTGCCGGAAGTCGGCGAGGCCTTCGACATGCCGGTCACCGCGCTCGCCGAGGCACTGGCGAAGGGGTGAGCCGGGCGCGCCGGCCCTTACGAAGGCTGCACGCCTCAGGGTAAGATGTGGGACATATAGCGACAGGTCATGGTGGCTGCGTTCGAGGACTTCGAGCGGCGCTGCCGCGACCTGTCGCGATCCATTGTGAGCGAGTGCAGCCCCGCGGCACGACCTCCCGACCCAGACGCCCAAGAAGTGCATCCATGACCAAGACCCGCGTTCTTACCGGCATCACGACCACCGGCACCCCTCATCTCGGCAACTATGTCGGCGCCATCAAGCCTGCCATCGAAGCCAGTCAGGACCCGACGGTCCAGTCCTTCTACTTCCTCGCCGACTTCCACGCCCTGATCAAGTGTCAGGACCCGAAGCGCGTGCAGGAGTCGCGTCGTGAGATCGCCGCCACCTGGCTGGCACTGGGCCTGGACACCGACAACGCCATCTTCTATCGCCAGTCGGACGTGCCGGAAATCCCGGAGCTGATGTGGCTGCTCAACTGCGTGTGCGCCAAGGGCTTGATGAACCGTGCGCATGCCTACAAGGGCGCCGTGGCCGAGAATGAAGAGAGCGGCATCGAGGATCTCGATCGCGGTATCAGCATGGGCCTGTTCAGCTATCCGGTGCTGATGGCGGCGGACATCCTGATGTTCAATGCGCACAAGGTGCCGGTGGGGCGTGACCAGATCCAGCATATCGAGATGGCGCGCGACATGGCCGGACGCTTCAACCACCTCTTCAAGGGCAACTACTTCACCATGCCCGAGGCGGTGACCGACGAGAAATCCCAGCTGCTGCTGGGCCTCGACGGTCGCAAGATGTCCAAGAGCTACAACAACACCATCCCGCTGTTCGGCACCGAGAAGCAGCTGCTCAAGAGCGTGCGCAAGATCAAGACCAACTCGCTGGAGCCGGGCGAGCCGAAGGACCCGGATACCTGTTCGCTGTTCCAGATCTATTCGGCCTTCGCCACCGAGGCGGAAGTCGCCGCCATGCGTGAGCAGTACGCCGCCGGCATCGGCTGGGGCGACGCCAAGAACCAGCTGTTCGAATACCTGAATGATCACCTCAAGGCGCCGCGCGAGCGTTACGTCGAGCTGATGGAGGACCCGGCGCATGTCGAGGCGATCCTCAAGCGTGGCGCCGAGCGGGCCCGCGAAGAGGCCGCACCGATGATGGAGCGCCTGCGTCGCGCCGTCGGCCTGGGCAACTTCCTCTAGATCGCCCGTCCACGCTGCTAGATCGGCCCCCGTCATCTTCCCGGATGGCGGGGGTTTCTGTTGCTGGCACCGTCGTTTCAGAGGGTGGCGTCATCGGGGCTGACGGGCTGATGGCACCCGGGGCGTGATGTCAGGCATATACCTGCGGGGAATGAAAAGCGTGCTGGAAATTCATTCACAGCTATAAAGCGACGCGTTAGGCTTGCCGCATAAAAGCTTCAAGCATGCTGAATACACAAGGGGTACGACATGAGTCAACACGCGATGCCGGGCAAGGCCAGTGAGCCTGCCCAGCCATCTAGCACCATCAACCCTCGCGCCGTCTGGGCGGGTGGGCTGCTGGTCATTGCCTCAGTGCTGCTGAGCCTGGTCGCCGGCTGGCGCCAGGGCCTGCTGCTGCTGATCGGCGGCGCGCTGGGCGTGGTGCTATACCACGCGGCCTTCGGCTTCACCTCCGCCTGGCGAGTGTTCATCACCGAGCGTCGTGGCCGCGGCCTGCGCGCGCAGATGCTGATGCTGGCGATTGCCGTGGTGCTGTTCTTCCCGGTATTGGCAGCAGGCAGCCTGTGGGGGCAGGACGTCTCCGGCTTCGTCTCGCCGCTGGGCACCTCCGTCGTGGTCGGCGCCTTCCTGTTCGGTCTCGGCATGCAGCTGGGCGGCGGTTGCGCCTCGGGCACGCTGTTCACCGTCGGCGGCGGCAATGCGCGCATGGTGATCACCCTGATCTTCTTCTGCGTCGGCTCGGTGATCGGCACCGCGCACTTCAGCTGGTGGCAGAGCCTGCCGTCGCTGCCCGCCGTCTCGCTGGTGGACAGCTTCGGTGCGCTGGGCGGCATCATCGTCAGCCTGGCGCTGTTCGCCATCATCGTGCTGGTGACACGCACGCTGGAGAAGCGTCGCCACGGTGAGCTCGAGAAGGCCGCCGTGACCGACAGCCAGCCGCGCGGCCTGTCACGTTTCCTGCGCGGCCCCTGGCCGCTGCTGGCGGGCGCCGTGGCGCTGGCGCTGCTCAACTTCGCCACCCTGGCGCTGGCCGGGCGTCCGTGGGGCATCACCTCGGCCTTCGCGCTGTGGGGCACCAAGGTCTACACCACGCTGGGCTTCGATGTCAGTGACTGGGGTTACTGGCAGGCGGCGGGCAATGCCAAGGCACTGGCGGCACCGCTCTACACGGACATCACCACGGTGATGAACATCGGCATCGTGGTCGGGGCGCTGGCGGCAGCGCTGCTGGCCGGCAAGTTCGCGCCGAAGTGGAACATTCCGCTGCGCTCGCTGGTGGCTGCCGTGCTGGGTGGTCTGCTGCTGGGTTACGGCGCGCGCCTGGCCTTCGGCTGCAACATCGGCGCCTACTTCGGCGGCATCTCCTCTGGCAGCCTGCATGGCTGGCTGTGGCTGGTGATGGCCTTTGTCGGCAACATGCTGGGCGTGAAGCTACGTCCCTTCTTTGCCCTTGCGCCGCGCAAGCCGGCATCGCGTGCCGATCTGGCCTGAGCCATACCCCGCACGTGACCGCGAACGCCTCGCTCCTTCCCCGTCAGGGGGATGAGCGAGGCGTTTCTCGTCATGCAGTACCCTTGTCTGCGCAACGCATGCCGACCTTGCACAGGCTGCCGGAGATAGCACTGCGCGTGCTATCATCATGCCTTGTTCGCACGTGGAAACTGCACGTCGAAAGGTCCCTCGGACGCCCGGTTGCCAGCAGGTCTTCTGCGGTGCTTCAGCGGGCATGCTGCGCTTGTCTGCCGGCATGCCGAGAAGCTTGCCGAGCGTGAGGTCGTCCCCACTGATTCAAGAGTCTCGCCATGACGGATACTTCCAAGCGCGCCCTGTACGTTCCTTACGCCGGCCCGAGCCTGCTCGAGATGCCGCTGCTCAACAAGGGCAGCGCCTTCAGCCTAGAGGAGCGTGTCAGCTTCAATCTGATGGGCTTGCTGCCGCAGAATGTCGAGAGCATCGAAGAGCAGGTCGCGCGCGTCTACAGCCAGTATCAGCAGTGCGCCACCGACCTCGACAAGCACATCCTGTTGCGCTCGGTGCAGGACGACAACGAGACCCTGTTCTTCCGCGTGATCGAGGAACACCTCGAGGAGATGATGCCGATCATCTACACCCCGACCGTCGGTCAGGCGTGCGAGGAGTTCTCCAACATCTACCGCAACCACCGCGGCCTGTTCATCTCCTACCCGGACCGCGAGCACATGGATGACATCCTGCGCTCCGCGACCAAGGACAACGTCAAGGTCATCGTCGTCACCGATGGCGAGCGTATCCTGGGGCTGGGCGATCAGGGCATCGGCGGCATGGGCATCCCCATCGGCAAGCTGTCGCTGTACACCGCCTGTGGCGGCATCAGCCCGGCCTACACCCTGCCGATCTCGCTGGACCTGGGCACCAACAACCAGAAACTGCTCGACGACCCGCGCTACATGGGCTGGCGTCACGAGCGCGTCACCGGTGATGACTACAACGCCTTCGTGGCCGAGTTCATCACTGCCGTGAAGCGTCGTTGGCCGAAGGCCATGATCCAGTTCGAGGACTTCGCGCAGGCCAACGCCATGCCGCTGCTCGAGCGTTACCGCGATGAAGTCTGCTGCTTCAATGACGACATCCAGGGCACCGCCTCCGTCGTGGTCGCGACCCTGATGGCGGCCTGCAAGGCCAAGGGCGAGAAGCTCTCCGACCAGCGCGTCACCTTCCTGGGTGCCGGTAGCGCAGGTTGCGGTATCGCCGAGATGATCGTGGTGGCGATGGTCAAGGAAGGCATGGATGAGGCAGAGGCCCGCAAGCGCGTCTTCATGGTCGATCGCTTCGGTCTGCTGACCAGCGACATGGAAGGCCTCTACGACTTCCAGAGCCGTCTGGCCCACGATGCTGAAAGCGTGGCCGACTTCGGTGACCGCGGCCTGCTGGATGTGGTCAAGGCTGCCAAGCCGAGCGTGCTGATCGGAGTGTCCGGCCAGCGTGGCCTGTTCAGCGAAGACGTGATCCGTGCCGTGCAGGCCGGCTGCGAGAGCCCGCTGGTGATGCCGCTGTCCAACCCGACCTCACGCGTCGAGGCGACACCGGCGGAAGTCATCGAGTGGACCGACGGCAAGGCGCTGGTCGCCACCGGCAGCCCGTTCGCGCCGGTCGAGCACAACGGCCACACCCACGCGATCGCCCAGTGCAACAACGCCTACATCTTTCCGGGCATCGGACTGGGTGTGCTGGCGTCCAACGCCTCGCGCATCACCGACAACATGCTGATGGCCGCCGCCAATGCGCTGGCCAACAACGCCCCCATCGTCCTGAAGGGCGAGGGTGCGCTGCTGCCGTCACTGGGCGACATCCAGGACATCAGCCGTCAGATCGCCTTCGACGTGGCGCGTCAGGCTCAGACCGATGGCGTGGCGCTGACCTCCAGCGACGAGATCATCCAGGCCAATATCGAGAAGAACTTCTGGCAGCCGCGTTACCGCGCCTACCGTCGCAAGGCGTTCTGATCGCGCCTGCGTCTGACCCGTCAGTGAGCGCATGAAGCAGATTGCATGAAGCAGGTTGCATGAAACAGAGTGCGTAAATGAAGAAGCCCCCGCAGGCCATGCCTGCGGGGGCTTTTGTGTTGCAGTCAGCGCTGCGGTGAGTGGCTGGCGGGTTACAGCATGCCGCGCAGCACGTAGTGGAGGATGCCGCCGTGACGGTAGTACTCCAGCTCGTTGTCGGTATCGATGCGGCACAGCGCCTCGATCTTCTGCTCACCCTTGTCGCTCTTGAAGGTGACCTGGACCTTGCCGCCGGCCGTCAGGTCATTCAGGCCGCTGATGCTGATTTCCTCATCACCGGTCAGCCCCAGCGACTGGCGGCTCTCGCCTTGTGGGAACTGCAGCGGCACCACGCCCATGCCGATCAGGTTGGAGCGGTGGATACGCTCGTAGGACTCGGCGATCACCGCGCGCACGCCCAGCAGCAGGGTGCCCTTGGCGGCCCAGTCACGCGAGGAGCCAGTGCCGTACTCCTTGCCGGCGACGACCACCAGCGGCGTGCCTTCCTCGGCGTACTTCATGGCGGCATCGTAGATGGCCATCTGCTCGCCGGACGGCACGTGGCGGGTCTCGCCGCCCTCGACACCATCGAGCATCTCGTTGCGGATACGCACGTTGGCGAAGGTGCCGCGCATCATCACTTCGTGGTTGCCGCGACGCGAGCCGTAGGAGTTGAAGTCCTTGACCTCGACCCCGTTCTCCTTGAGGTAGCGACCCGCCGGGCTGTCCGGCTTGATGGCACCGGCCGGAGAGATGTGGTCGGTGGTCACCGAGTCGCCGAGCATCGCCAGCACGCGGGCATTCTCGACATCCTGAATGGCTTCCGGCTCACGCTGCATGCCTTCGAAGAACGGCGGATGCTGGATGTAGGTGGAGTCCTTCCACTCATACACTTCGGCTTGCGGCACGTCGATGGCCTGCCAGGTCTCGTCACCGTCGAAGACCTCGGCGTACTCCTTGCGGTACATCTCGGTACGCACCTGCTCGACGGCCTCGGCGATCTCGGCCTGACTCGGCCAGATGTCCTTGAGGAAGACGTCATTGCCGTCGGTGTCCTTGCCCAGCGGCTCCTTGGAGAGGTCGACCCGCACGGTGCCGGCGAGGGCATAGGCGACCACCAGGGGCGGCGACGCCAGCCAGTTGGTACGCACGTTTGGATGCACGCGACCCTCGAAGTTGCGGTTGCCCGACAGCACCGAGGCGACCGTCAGGTCACGCGTATTTATGGCGTCCTCGACCGGTTCCGGCAGCGGGCCGGAGTTGCCGATACAGGTGGTGCAGCCATAGCCGACCAGGTTGAAGCCCAGCTCGTTGAGGTCATCCTGCACGCCGGCAGTCGCCAGGTAGTCGGTGACGACCTTGGAGCCCGGCGCCAGTGAGGTCTTGACCCATGGCTTGCTGCTCAGGCCTTTCTCGCGTGCCTTGCGCGCCACCAGGCCAGCCGCCAGCATCACGCTGGGGTTGGAGGTGTTGGTACAGGAGGTGATGGCGGCGATGACGACATCACCGTGATCGAGGCGGAAGGTCTCGCCATTCAGCTCGCTGTAATCGCCGTTCTTCACCTCGCTCTGCTTGTCGTAGCTCTGCTCGACATCGACGGCGGTCTGGCCACCCTCGGACAGCCACTTGCCGTCCTCGATGTCCGGCACTTCGCCCAGCTGATCGCCGAGAATCTTCTCGAAGGTCTGCTTGATGTCGGTGAGGGCGACGCGGTCCTGCGGGCGTTTGGGGCCGGCGAGGGAGGCGACGACCTCGGTCATGTCCAGCTCGAGCGTATCGGAGAAGACCGGCTCGTGGCCCGGCTCGCGCCACAGGCCCTGCTCCTTGGCATAGGCCTCGACCAGCGCGACCTGCTCATCGGAGCGACCGGACAGACGCATGTAGTTGAGCGTCTCGTCATCCAGCGGGAAGAAGCCGCAGGTAGCGCCATACTCCGGGGCCATGTTGGCGATGGTCGCGCGGTCGGCCAGCGGCAGGTCGTCCAGGCCATCACCGTAGAACTCGACGAACTTGCCGACCACGCCACGGCTTCTCAGCATCTGGGTGACGGTCAGCACCAGGTCAGTCGCGGTGATGCCTTCGTTGAGCTTGCCGGTCAGCTTGAAGCCGACCACTTCCGGAATCAGCATCGAGACCGGCTGGCCGAGCATCGCGGCTTCCGCCTCGATACCGCCGACACCCCAGCCCAGCACGCCGAGGCCGTTGATCATGGTGGTGTGGGAATCGGTGCCGACCAGGGTGTCGGGGTAGGCGAAGGTCTTGCCATCTTCCTCGCGGGTGAAGACGGCGCGGCCGAGGTATTCCAGGTTCACCTGGTGGCAGATACCGGTGCCCGGCGGAACGACGGAGAAGTTGTCGAAGGCCTGCTGGCCCCAGCGCAGGAATTCGTAACGTTCGCGGTTACGCTCCATCTCGATGCGCACGTTGTCCTTGAAGGCGCTCGGATCGCCGTAGTGGTCCACCATCACCGAGTGGTCGATGACCAGGTCCACCGGGGTCAGCGGATTGACCTTCTCGGGGTCGGCGCCGAGCTTCTTGACGGCGTCACGCATGGAGGCCAGGTCGACCACACCGGGCACGCCGGTGAAATCCTGCATCAGCACGCGCGCCGGACGATAGCCGATCTCGTGGGT
This sequence comes from Cobetia sp. 1CM21F, assembly GCF_023161745.1. Taxonomy (NCBI): domain Bacteria; kingdom Pseudomonadati; phylum Pseudomonadota; class Gammaproteobacteria; order Oceanospirillales; family Halomonadaceae; genus Cobetia; species Cobetia sp. 1CM21F. Next base: position 48,573 of record NZ_JALNTQ010000005.1, read on the forward strand.
GCTGGAGGCGGTCTTCTGCCAGTCGGCCAGTGCCTTGATGTCTTCCTTGGTCGCGGTTTCACCGTCCTCGAAGCGCAGCTGGTTCTCCAGCAGCACCTTGAGCGTGAAGGGCAGTCGCGTCAGGTCGCCAAGCGTGTCGGCCGCCTTCTTGAGCGAGTAGTAGTGATAGCGCTTGTCTCCGACTTCCAGCTCGGAGAGGGTGTCAAGCGAATCCAGTGACTGAGAGCGCTGGGAACCCATGATTCTCCTCCTTGTCGTTGTCTTCACCGGCCAGACTGCTGAAGTGTCGTTCAACAGGCGCGTCAGGTGCCTCGGCCGGATGCGACGCGTCGCGAGAGCGACTGCCAGGTCGCGGATGGTTGCCTACACAAGGCTATGGTCATCATGTGACAGGAATTCAAGCGCACACCATCATCGAGGATAGTGTGAAGCAAGGAACCCTGCGTCGCGTTCGCTGCCATAGAGATTGCCGCCACGACTCTCGCGCGGCGTGAATGCGGCCCCTAAAGTATCCGGGACGGGGTATCCGGGGCAGGGGGATCCAAGACGGTGGCACCCCAGGCGGTGTCACCCGCAACGTCCGTCGCGTTCACCATCAGGCACAACGGAGGCTGTCATGAACGAACAAGGGCGCAGGCCGAGCGAGTCCGGCGAGCTGCCGGAAGATGATGAGGTTCTGGATGCGGCGGTCGAGCAGTGGCTGGCGGAGCATTCCTCGGGGCAGTCCGATGAATGGCCGGGCCATGAGTTGCTGGAAGACAAGCAGGAAGGAGTGGTCAATGAGGCGCTGCATGAGGCGGAAATCAACTGCCCCTACTGCGACACGCCCTTCACGGTGTTCCTGGATCTGGACGAGGGCAGCCTGACCAACATCATCGACTGCGAGCGTTGCTGTCAGCCGATCCAGGTGCGCCAGCAGGTCGACCCGGTCAGCGGTGAGCTCGAAGGTCTGGACATCGGCCAGGATGACGACGTGCTGTGACGGCATCTCACCTGCGCGGCACGCTGGCACCGGCGCCGGCAGGCGTCAGTGACCCAAAGTGACTAGCTTGCAGGGTAGGGCGCGGCAGATGCTGTATTCTGCAGCCAAGGTCACTTATGATCCCGACACCCGCTGTTGGCGTCATCGAGCTGCCATAGGCAATCTCTATGGTGGTGATTGCAGCAAACATTTGGCATCTGCCACACGTGGCGATTAGTCTGTGTGGCGATTCATCACAAAGGCGGCCCGCTGCCTTTATCATCATTATTCCTCAGGAGATCACCATGAGCGTATTGGTCGGACGTCAGGCCCCGGATTTCGAAGCCGCAGCAGTGCTGGGCGACGGTACCATCGTCGACAACTACAAGCTGTCTGATTCCAACGGCAAGCTGCGCGTGCTGTTCTTCTGGCCGCTGGACTTCACCTTCGTTTGCCCGTCTGAAATCATCGCCCACGACAACCGTCTGGCGAAGTTCAAGGAACTCGGCGTCGAAGTCATCGGTGTGTCCATCGATTCCCAGTTCACTCACCACGCATGGCGCAAGACCTCTCCGGACGCTGGCGGCATCGGTGAAGTCGGCTTCCCGATCGTGGCTGACGTCAAGCACGAAGTCACCCAGGCATACGGCATCGAGCATCCGGAAGCTGGCGTCGCTCTGCGCGCTTCCTTCCTGATCGACGAAGACGGTGTCGTTCAGCACCAGGTCGTCAACAACCTGCCGCTGGGCCGTAACGTCGACGAGATGGTCCGCATGGTCAAGGCCCTGCAGTTCCACCAGACCAACGGCGAAGTCTGCCCGGCAGGCTGGGAAGAAGGTCAGGAAGGTATGAAGGACACCGCTGAAGGTGTTGCCAAGTACCTGGCAGGCCACTCCAGCAGCCTGTAAGTCGCTGTCTGGACGAGATCAGCTCACGCGTTCGCGCTGACTGATCCCGCGACTGCCTTTCGAACCTTCGGTAATGAGTGTCTCGAGAGGTAGGCGAACCGGAAGCCGTCGCCCCTGGCGGCGGCTTCCGCGCATCTGGGCAATGCCATCCTGCGGGCTCGTGCTTGAGCATAAGCTTCTGCGATGCCGGTCTGAGTCCGGTGCTGAAAGCTGGCGGCGTCTGCGCTACTCTGCGCAGTCCTTGTTCGCCTCAACCAGCCCGGCGAGCCAGTCAGCCCGCCGAGCCAGTCAGCCAGCGAGTAAAAGTGCTTCCAGCGGGAAGCCTGCACGGGCGCCAGCGGGCCCAGGTCATCACGCCGTGTCCTGAACCATGTCGATCGCATGCGCCGTCTGCAGCGCTGTCGGTATCGTTCAGTACATTGATCGCCAGCAGCCGCCATTGCTGCTGGTGAAATCCTCCGCCTTCATCTGTCACTGAGGTCATCCATGAGCAATGTCCGTCACGAACGTCTGATCATTCTCGGTTCCGGCCCGGCGGGTTACACCGCTGCCGTCTACGCTGCACGTGCCAATCTCAAGCCGCTCCTGATCACCGGCATGCAGATGGGTGGTCAGCTGACCACCACCACCGACGTCGACAACTGGCCCGGCGACGATGCTGGCGTGCAGGGGCCGGAGCTGATGGAGCGCATGCGTCGCCACGCCGAGCGCTTCGAGACCGAAGTCCTGTTCGACCACATCAACGAAGTGACCCTCGGCGAGCGTCCGTTCCTGCTCAAGGGTGACAACGGCAGCTACAGCTGTGACGCCCTGATCATCGCCACCGGCGCCAGCGCGCAGTATCTGGGCCTGCCGAGTGAGCAGCAGTTCATGGGCCAGGGCGTCTCGGCCTGTGCGACCTGCGATGGCTTCTTCTATCGCAATCAGGAAGTCGTGGTAGTCGGTGGCGGCAACACCGCTGTCGAGGAAGCGCTGTACCTGTCCAACATCGCCTCCAAGGTCACGCTGGTGCATCGCCGTGACAGCCTGCGTGCCGAGAAGATCCTGCAGGACAAGCTGTTCGACAAGGTCGAGAACGGCAACATGGCGGTCGAATGGCACCACACCCTCGACGAAGTGCTGGGCGACAACTCCGGTGTCACCGGCGTGCGTCTGCGTCATGTCGAAAGTGGCGCCACCAAGGAGTTGAGCTCGATGGGCGTGTTCATCGCCATCGGCCACCGTCCGAATACCAGCCTGTTCGAAGGCCAGCTCGACATGCAGGGCGGCTATCTCAAGGTCCAGTCGGGCCTGGAAGGCAATGCCACCCAGACCAGCATCCCCGGCGTCTATGCCTGTGGCGATGTAATGGATCACGTCTACCGTCAGGCGATCACCTCTGCCGGTACCGGCTGCATGGCGGCGCTGGATGCCGAGCGTTATCTGGACGGCCTCATCGCCTGAGATCGCCCTGTCTGTAGCAACAGTGTCTGATTCGAGAAAGTCTGATTCAGCACTGCCCGACCGGCCCCGCAGCCTCGCTGCGGGGCCGGTCTGCGTTCAAGGCCCTGCCAGGGCTTGGCTGGGAGGGATGAGTGCCGCCGGCGGCTCAGTAATGGGGCGGCAGCTCGTCGTGTGGTTGTGCGGCGAATGGTGCTGTCGAGTCTGTATCGCCTTGCTGCTCGCGCAGGGTGCGTAGCTGGCTGGCCATCAGCGCGGTGAGGCGCTCGAGTGTCTCTATCTGACGCTGCTGGGTGATGACGGTGCGATCGAGGGTCTCGAGCCAGTCATCCTGATGCGCGAGGCGCGATTCCAGTGCTTCCAGTCGGGCTTCCAGGCCGGGATCAGTCGAGGTTGTCATGCATCTGGGCTCCAGAGGGTGAGGGAATGGTCCGCGTGGGCAGTGGGGGAAGAGGGTGAGGTGGCCGGCGATGGATGACGACTCCTGCCACGATTCTTAAGCGATGGCACGCCGAATCATCGCTGCGGTCGTTGCCTGGATCGTTGTCGAATTACCGCAAAGTGTTGAAGGATTGTCACTGAGTTGCCTCAGACGCATCAGGAAGAGGCGTGATAGACTGTTGACAGTGCGATTGACTTATTTTTCGTATATCGCACCCATTGACGGCCTTCGATTGCCTGCGCTTCGCGCGTCATTGACAGGGCCGGTTCCATCGACTGATGTGGAGTTACCTGCATCACGAGCCACGACGTCACCAGAGCGATGCACAGGCATCTTCGCGTGTATCAGTGATGGTGACGGGCACCGCCGTGAGGCGCTGCATTCAGGCAGTTTCCCGACTGACGATAGCTGCTGTAACCCTGTCGTGCGGTCAGGCGCTGTCCATTGCGATCAAGGGCAGAACATTCTGATAGGGATCATCCGAAGCACTCATTTCTGCCCTCGCGTTACACCTCCACCCATTACCTAGAGAGTTTATCTTGATGAGTTCCAAGACGTTCTTCCGTTGTTTCATCATCAGCCTGCTGCTGGCACTGCCGGCACCGTTGCTGATTGCTGTCTTCATCACCCTGACCGGCGGCCAGCTGGCCGACACCCTGAGCCAGGCGCTTAGCGTCGAGGGCTTCGAGCTGGCGTACGCGGCTGCCGTCGCGGCCGTGTTCATCCTGCTGTTGATCGCGACGCTTGCCATTCCGGTGCTGTCTCCGCGCTCTGCAGTACTGGCTGAAGTCGAGGACGACGATCGTGAGATCGGCGAGGTCAAGTGGTTCAACGTCAACAAGGGCTACGGTTTCGTGACCCGTGAAAGTGGTGAAGATGTCTTCGTTCACTTCCGTGCCATTCGTGGCAAGGGCCACCGTACCTTGGCCGAAGGTCAGAAAGTGCGTTACCACGTCATCAGCAATGAGCGTGGCCTGCAGGCGGATGACGTGACGGTCATCACCTGATCGCTGACTCGCTCAGTGAAAGACGACAACGCCCCGCAGGCTAGCCTGCGGGGCGTTGTCGTTTCATGGACTTGTCACCAGAAGAGGCGGGTCACTCAGCCCTTGTCCGGCCAGGTGAAGGCCTCTTCGCTGCCGTCGGCCATGACGCGGTAGAAGCGGTCCGGCTCATCACCGGGCTGCCAGCTGCCCAGCGAGCAGCGCGTCTCGACCTGCAGGGCCCTGGCGGCGGCGCGTGCGCAGTCGACATCGCGCGCCCAGGGGGTACTGGCGCTGTCGAACCACAGGCTGGCGAAGCCATCGGCGACCTTCTCGACCACCAGTACCGCGATCTCGGCGCCATCACGCGTGAGGCGCGTACGGTGCTGCAGCTTGCCGGCCGGCTGGAAGACGACGACCTGACCGAACTGCTCGCCCAGCCAGGCGCCCAGCGCCTCCAGGCTCAAGGGCTTGAGGTAGATCTCGATGTCAGGGTACTGCTCATCGGCGTCATTGTGCGGGGTGTCGCTCATGCCGTGGTCTCTTGGGTCGCGGGGACAAACAGGTATTCCAGGATGTGCTCGTAGGCGCTGGAGAGTCGGTCCAGATCGCTGGCCATGACGCGTTCATCGATCTTGTGGATGGTCGCGTTGACCGGCCCCAGCTCGACGACCTGAGTGCCGAGCGTGGCGATGAAGCGACCATCGGAGGTGCCGCCTGAGGTGGACAGCACCGGCTTGCGGCCCAGCGCGCGTTCCACGCCGTGCACGGTGGCATCGACCAGCGCGCCCTCCGGCGTCAGGAAGGGCTCGCCGCTCAGGTTCCACTCGATCTCGACGTCCAGACCGTGCTTCTCGAGGATCTCATAGGTGCGACGCTTGAGGTCATCGGCGGTCAGCTCGGTGGAGTAGCGGAAGTTGAAGACCACTTCCAGCTCGCCGGGGATGACGTTGGTCGCGCCGGTACCGCCACGGATGTTGGAGATCTGGAAGCTGGTCGCCGGGAAGAAGTCGTTGCCGTTGTCCCAATGCTCGGCGGCCAGGGCGGCCAGTGCCGGAGCGGCTTCGTGGATCGGGTTGCGCGCCAGATGCGGGTAGGCTACATGGCCCTGGATGCCCTTGACGTGCATGACCGCACCCAGCGAGCCGCGACGGCCATTCTTGATCACGTCACCGGCGTAATCGGTGGAGGACGGCTCGCCGACGATGCAGTAGTCGAGGCGCTCGTGATGCTCGCGCAGATACTCGACCACCGCACGGGTGCCGTGAACCGCCGGGCCTTCCTCGTCGGAGGTGATCAAGAAGGCGATGCGGCCTTCGTGGTCCGGGTTGGCGGTCACGAAGCGCTCGGTGGCGGTCAGCATCGCGGCCAGCGAACCCTTCATGTCGGCGGCGCCACGGCCACACAGGAAGCCGGCATCGTCGATGCACGGCGAGAACGGCGGATACTGCCAGTTGGCTTCCGGGCCCGTCGGCACGACATCGGTGTGGCCGGCGAAGGCCAGCACCGGACCATGATGGCCGCGCACCGCCCAGAAGTTGTCGACATCGCCGAAGGGTAGCCGCGTGATGGTGAAGCCCAGCGCCTCGAGGCGTTCGATCATCAGGGTCTGGCAGTCCAGGTCGTCCGGCGTGACCGAGGGGCGTGAGATGAGATCGAAGGCCAGCTCCAGCGTCGGAGACAGATCGGCGGGGCGTGGCGGAAGCGGTGCGTTTGAATCAGTCATCATGGGCCATCGCTGCAGGCGTCATCGCGAGGAGCGACAGCGCGAAATTCGGGGGGAGAGACGAAGTGTCTTCACGCCGGCTCGGACACTGCTGCCCGAGCCGGGAAATGCCACGACGGCCTGCCAGAGGTGCAGCCCCTGACAGGCCATGGTCACGCGCCTCAGTTGTGGGCGTGCAGGGCATCGTTGAGCGCGATGGCGCTCTTGTTGGTGCGGCACTCGACACGGCCGGTGACGGAGTTGCGACGCAGCAGCAGGTCGTCCTGGCTCGCCAGCTCACGGGCCGCGACCGTCTCGACTTCCTGGCCTTCGTTGTCGAAGACCATGACCTTGGTACCGGCGGTGATGTAGAGGCCAGCTTCCACGGTGCAGCGATCGCCCAGCGGGATGCCGATACCGGCATTGGCGCCGATCAGGCAGCCTTCGCCGACCTTGATGACGATGTTGCCGCCACCGGACAGGGTGCCCATGGTGGAGCAGCCGCCGCCCAGATCAGAACCCTTGCCGACGAAGACGCCCGCGGAGATGCGGCCTTCGATCATGCCCGGGCCTTCGGTGCCGGCATTGAAGTTGCAGAAGCCTTCGTGCATCACGGTGGTGCCTTCGCCCAGGTAGGCGCCCAGACGCACGCGTGCGGTGTCGGCGATACGAATGCCGGTCGGCACCACGTAGTCGGTCATCTTCGGGAACTTGTCGACGCAGTCCACGGACAGGGTGCGACCTTCCAGGCGTGCCTTGAGGCGACGCGCCGGCAGCTCCTCGATGTCGATGGCGCCTTCGCTGGTCCAGGCGACATTCTTGAGCAGACCGAACATGCCGGTCAGATCGATGCCGTGCGGACGCACCATGCGGTGAGACAGCAGGTGCAGCTTGAGGTAGACCTCCGGCACGCTCTGCGGGGCGGCGTCTTCCTCGATGAACATGGCGACCAGCGGGCGCTGGCTGGCGGCCAGGCTCTCGGCCAGTTCGGCCTGGGCGCTGTCACCGGCGTCGCGCAGGGCGCTGGCCAGGGCGGCGCAGTGTTCCGGCAGGAAGCTGGTGGCGGTGGTGCCAGCCGGTGCGTCCAGTGCCTTGCGAGCGGCGTCAGCAACGGCAGCGGTCGGCTTGAACAGCGGGGCAGGATAGTAGACTTCCAGCCAGTCGCCGGTGGTGTTCTGGGTGCCGATTCCGAGGGCAAGGCTCAACATCGTGTCAATCTCCGGGGTGTCCAGTGGTGTAAGGGGTAACTCAGTCCTGCGGTTCGTAGACCGCCTTGTCATAGCCGATCACCAGATCCATCTCATTGTCGGCGGGATGACGCTCGAGAATGGGACGCTTGATCAGGGTCGGGTGCTCCAGCATCAATGCGCGTGCCGAGTTGGCATCGAGGCTGTCACGTTGTTCATCGCTCAGGTTGCGCCAGCTGGTGCTGCGCTTGTTGAGCAGGCTGCTCCAGGCGGTCTGCTCCAGCCAGGATTCCAGCAGGCTGGCGGAGAGGCCATCCTCGCGCAGGTCATGCCAGCGATAGGGCACGCCCCGGTCGTCGAGGGCGCGGCGCGCCTTGCGGCAGGTATCACAGGTCTTGATGCCGTAGAGCACGTGCATGGCGGTCTCCTTGAGCCAATCCACCCCGCCGGGCGGGGCTGTCATCCAGTGTTGGGCTGCTGTCAGCCCGTGCGAGCCTGGCGTTCAGCGCAGGCGTTCGACGAAGCGACGCAGGCGCTGGGCGGCTTCAACGGTCTGTTCCAGTTCGGCCACCAGCGCCAGACGAATGCGTCCGGCGCCCGGATTCACGCCGTCCACCTCGCGCGCCATGTAGCTTGCCGGCAGCACGCCGACCGCCTCTTCACGCAGCAGTTCGCGGGTGAAGGCGGCGTCGTCACCGCCCGGCACGGCGGGATACAGGTAGAAGCTGGCTTCCGGAGTCGGGAAGTCCATCACCGGCGCGAGGATTTCGGTCACGGCGGCAAACTTCTCGCGGTAGGCATCGCGATTGGCCAGCACGTGGGCTTCATCATTCCAGGCGGCGATGGAGGCGTGCTGGTGATGCAGTGGCATCGCGCAGCCGTGATAGGTGCGGTAGTGACGGAAGCGACGGATCACCTCGCCATCGCCGGCCACGAAGCCGGAGCGCAGGCCCGGCAGGTTGGAGCGCTTGGACAGCGAATGGAAGACCACACAGCGCGCGTAGTCATCGCGGCCCATGGCGGCACAGGCCTGCAGCAGGCCCGGCGGCGGCGTCGACTCGTCGAGATAGAGCTCCGAGTAGCACTCATCGGAGGCGATCAGGAAGTCGTGCTCGTCGGCGAGGCGAATCAGCTGCTGGAAGTCCTCCAGCGGTGTCACGGCGCCGGTGGGATTGCCCGGCGAGCAGACGAAGACGATCTGGGTGTCACGCCACACCTCGGCCGGCACCGCCGCGTAGTCGGGACGGAAGCCATTCTCGGCGGGGCAGGGCAGGTAGGTGACCTCACCGCCGGCCAGCAGCGTCGCGCCTTCGTAGATCTGATAGAAGGGGTTCGGCACCAGTACGCGCGCTGGACGGCTGCTGTCCAGCGAGGCCTGGATGAAGGCGAACAGTGCCTCGCGGGTGCCGGTGACCGGCAGGACCTGCTGGTCGATATCCGGCGTGGCGTTGAGCGAGAAGCGCTTCTCGAGCCAGTCGGCGATCGCCTGGCGCAATTCCCCCAGACCGCCGGTGGCGGGATACTTGGCCACGCCCATGATGTGCTCGCGCAGGGTGTCGAGCACGAACTCGGGCGGCGCGTGACGCGGCTCGCCGATGGTCAGTGCAATCGGGTCCAGGGCGGGATTGGGCACGACGCCCTCGCGCAGCTTGGCCAGGGTTTCAAACGGGTAGGGCTTGAGCTGGTCGAGATCCGGGTTCATGCACGTTCCATGGGTGATGGCCGTGGCAGCCAGGCTGCCGGCCGAGCAGGGAGGAAGGCGTCCGCGAGTCACCGGACTGCCATGCAGGTCGACTCGCGATTATAGGGAAGCCGGCCGGTCCCCTCAATCGCGGGGTGCCGGCCGGCGCTTTCCGTCTGTACTCTCGTCAAGTGCCGTCACGTGCCGTCACGCGCCGTCACGCGTCTCAGCCGCGCTCGCCGACCTCGAGGACTTCGGTCAGGGCGTCACGCAGGCGTGTCTGGCGCTCGGGGTCGGTGATGGGTTCGCCGGCGCGGTCGGTGATGAAGAAGATATCCTCGACGCGCTCGCCGAGGGTGGCGATCTTGGCGGCATCGATGGCGATCTCGTGCTCCATGAACACGCGGCCGATGCGTGCCAGCAGGCCCGGGCGGTCCGAGGCGATCACTTCCAGCACGCTGCGGCCGTTGGTGTAGTCCTGACTCAGCGTGATGCGCGGCGCGATGCGGAAGTGCTTGAGCTGGCGCGGCGTATGGCGATTGACGATCACCGAGTAGTCATCCGGGTCATCCAGCTCTTCGACCAGATGGGTACGGATATCGGCCAGACGTGCGGCGTCGCGGATCGGTTCACCGTCATCGTCGAGCAGGATGAAGGTGTTGAGCGTCCAGTTGTGGCTCGAGGTGGCGATGCGTGCATCGTGGATCGAGAGCCCCAGCTGCTCCAGCGCCGCGGCGGTGGCCGCGAACAGGTTGTCCACCGAGCGAGTGTGGATGAAGACCTTGGTGCCGCCTTCGGTCATCTCCTCGGTGGGCGCGCTGGTCAGTACCAGCGGCAGCGGCTCGCCATGCTCGTCGAGCTGCGGGGCTGCCTGGCGCGCGAGGATCCCCTGGGTGTGCCAGGCCACCTCGCTGGGGGCATAGCGCACGAAGTAGTCGTCGCCGAGGCTGGCCCACAGCGTCTCGGCGTCAGTGCGGGTGGTGCCCATGCCGGCCAGCAGGGACAGCGCTTCCTCACGGGTCTCGGTGATCCACTCGTGGCGCTCCGGCGGATGCTCGAGGCCACGGCGCAGCGCCCGGCGCGTCTCCATGTGCAGCTGGCGCAGCAATGCCGCACGCCAGCCGTTCCACAGCGACGGATTGGTGGCGTTGATGTCGGCCACCGTCAGCACGTAGAGATAATCGAGGTGCGTCTCGTCGCCGACGATCTCGGCGAAGCGGGTGATGATCTCGGGGTCGGCGATGTCCTGCTTCTGGGCGGTCATCGACATCAGCAGGTGATGGCGCACCAGCCAGCTCAGGGTGCGGGTGTCGCGCGGGCTGAGGTCATGACGGCGCGCGAAGTCCTCGACTTCCTCGGCACCGATCTCGGAGTGGTCGCCACCACGGCCCTTGCCGATGTCGTGATAGAGCCCGGCGATCCACAGCAGCTCCAGCTTGGGCAGCTCGCGGATCAGGGTCGCGGCGACCGGGAATTCCTCCTCGGCATCGGGGGCACGGAATTCCTGGGCGACCTTGAGCAGGCGCAGGGTATGCGCATCGACGGTGTAGACGTGGAAGAGGTCGTGCTGCATCAGCCCGACGGCGCGCCCGAAGGCCGGCAGGTACTTGCCGAGGATGCCGTAGCGCGCCATGCGCTTGAGTACGCGGGGCACGTTGCCGCCACAGCGCATCAGCTCCATGAACAGGCTCTGGTGGCGCACGTCGTCGCGGAAGGCGTCGTCGATCTGGTGGCGATGATCACGCAGCGCGCGGATGGTGTCGGCGCGCACGCCCTCGATCTCCGGGTGCTGCGCCATCAGCAGGAACAGCTCCAGCAGCGCGGCGGGGCGGCGGCGGAACACGCCTTCCTCGCGCAGGCTGATGTAGCCGCTGCGGATCTCGAAGCGCGGATTGAGCGGCACGATGTTGACCGGCTCGTCATGGCGCAGGATGGCCTCGTCGAAGTGCTGCAGCAGCATGTCGTTGAGGCCTGCCAGGGCGGTGACATGGCGGTAGTAGCGCTTCATGAACTGCTCGACCGCCAGATGCTCGGGCGTGTCGCGGAAGCCGAACAGCTCGGCGATGGTGCGCTGGTGGTCGAACAGCAGCCGGTCCTCGGCGCGCCCGGCCAGCATGTGCAGCGCGAAGCGCACCTGCCACAGGAAGGCCTGGCCCTGGCTGAGAATGCGCAGTTCGGCATCATTCATGAAGCCCAGCGCGACCAGATTGTCGTAGCGCTCGACCCCGAAGTGACGCTTGGCGACCCAGCCGATCATCTGGATGTCGCGCAGGCCGCCGGGCGACGACTTGATGTTGGGTTCGAGGTGATATTCGGTGTTGGCGAACTTGTGGTGGCGAGCGATCTGCTCCTGCCACTTGGCCTCGAAGAAGGCTTCGGCCGGCCACAGACGGTCGGTGGCCAGACGTTCGCGCATGGCCTCGCGCAGCCGCTGAGGGCCGGCGATGACACGGGATTCCAGCAGGTTGGTGATCACGGTGACATCGGCGCGTGCCTCACGCTCGCAGTCACTCAGCGAGCGCACGGACTGGCCGATCTCGAGACCGATGTCCCACAGGAAGGTGATGAAGTCGGACAGCGCCTCACGATAGGGCGTGTCGTCGTCCTGCTCCAGCAACAGCAGCAGGTCGATGTCGGAATGCGGGTGCAGCTCGCCGCGGCCGTAGCCGCCCACGGCGAGCAGGGCGATGCCGTCATCCGGCCAGGTCTGGCGCTGCCAGGCGATGGCCAGCAGGCGGTCGATGGCGCGGGCACGACCATGGATGAGGTCGCGGATGTCGGCGCCCGCCTTGAAGCGAGCCTCGAGACGCTCCTGTACCTGTGCCAGAGCCCGCTTGAACAGCGGGATGGGTGTCTTCGTCGTGGCCAGCTCGCCGTCGAAGGTGACGGCATCGTAGAGCGCTTCACGCTCGACGAAGTGATAGTGGTGCAGGAGCATCTTGATCAACCCTCGAGGAAGGAGAGGTCCTCTTCCGTGCGACGTGTCAGTACCTCGACGCCGGTGGCGGTGACCAGCAGGGTGTGCTCCCACTGGGCCGAGAGGCTCTTGTCCTTGGTGACGGCTGTCCAGTCGTCCTTGAGGACCTTCACCTTGTAGCCACCGACATTGACCATCGGTTCGATGGTCAGGCACATGCCTTCCAGAAGCTCGGCGTCGGCACGGGCTTCGTAGCCGTCATAGTGCAGCACCTGCGGGTCTTCATGGAAGCCGGCGCCGATGCCGTGGCCGCAGAAGTCACGCACGACACTGTAGCCTGCCGCTTCGGCATGCTTCTGGATCGCACGACCGATTTCTGACAGGCGTACGCCCGGGCGTACCAGCTCGATGCCTTTATAGAGGCATTCCTGGGTGACGCGGCACAGACGCTCGGCCTGGATGCTCGGCTCGCCGACGATGTACATCTTCGAGGTGTCGCCGTGATAGCCGTCCTTGATCACGGTGATGTCGATGTTGAGGATGTCGCCTTTCTTGAGCTTCTTGTTGTCATCGGGGATGCCGTGACAGACCACGTGATTGATCGAGGTGCAGATCGATTTCGGGAAGCCGTGGTAGTTGAGCGGCGCCGGAATGCAGCCCTGAACTTCGGTGATGTGGTGGTGCGCGATGCGGTTGAGCTCGCCCGTGGTGACGCCGGGACGGACATGCTCGTCGAGCAGCTCCAGCACTTCAGCCGCCAGACGGCCGGCGACGCGCATCTTGTCGATTTCTTCAGCTGTCTTGATGGGAATGTTCATGAGGACTCGAGGCAGGAGATAAGAGGGATGAAACGCCGCCAGGCCGCGCGTGACGGGGGAATGGCGCGACGCATCGCATGCCGCGTCGGGCAGTGGCGACTTCATATCGTGGTCGAGCTATGGTATAAAGCCGCGCGCTTTCCTGCAAATTCTCCTCGATCGGCCACCTCCGGGCGCCTGGCCGAGGCGAGATTGAAGGACTGACGTACATAACCCCAATCCACACACGTTCCGTCACATGGTCCCGGGTGCCGCGCAAGCGGTCGGATCCATGGGGGACGTGGAGGCCCAACCCGATATCCAGGAGATATTCACATGGCGCAAGTCAACATGCGCGATCTGCTCAAGGCAGGCGCACACTTCGGTCACCAGACCAAGTACTGGAACCCGAAGATGTCCAAGTTCATCTTCGGCGCTCGCAACAAGATCCACATCATCAACCTCGAGCACACCCTGCCGGCGCTGAATGAAGCCGTGTCAGTGGTCGAGAAGATGGCTGCCAATGGCAACAAGATCATGTTCGTGGGCACCAAGCGCGCTGCCGGCAAGATCATCAAGGAAGAAGCTCGCAAGGCTGGCCAGCCGTACGTCAACCATCGCTGGTTGGGCGGCATGCTGACCAACTTCAAGACCATCCGTCAGTCCATCAAGCGCCTGCGTGAAATCGAGCAGATGCATGAAGACGGTACCTTCGCGAAGCTGACCAAGAAAGAAGTCCTGATGGCCACTCGTGAGCAGGACAAGCTCGAGCGCTCCATCGGCGGTATCAAGGACATGGGCGGCCTGCCGGACGCAATGTTCGTGATCGACGTTGACCACGAGCGCATCGCGATCAACGAAGCCAACAAGCTGGGCATCCCGGTCATCGGCGTCGTCGATACCAACTCCAACCCGGACGGCGTGGACTACGTCATCCCGGGTAACGATGACTCCATCCGCGCCATCCAGATCTATGTCCAGGCAATTGCAGGCGCCTGTGGCAAGAACAAGGAAGAAGAGCTGGCCGGTGAGTTCGTCGAAACTGCTTCTGAAGAAGACGCAGCAGAGTGATCCTGGCGGCTTGATCTGACTGTCACAAACGCTGCGCTACACTAAGTGCGGCATGGCCTAGCCAGGTGGCAGTCAGGTCAGGCAATGAGGGGGCCACGGCCCCCTTATTTGCGACCGTTCAGCGGTCGTGACCGAATTCCCGTATTCAAAGACGTCGACACGACAGAGGTTTCATCCCATGGCAGCTATCAGCGCATCTATGGTCAAGGAACTGCGTGAGCGTACTGCGCTCGGCATGATGGAATGCAAGAAGGCTCTTACCGAAGCCGGTGGCGACATCGAGCTGGCGATCGAGAACCTGCGCAAGAACTCCGGCCTGAAGGCCGCCAAGAAAGCTGGCCGCGTGGCCGCTGAAGGCGCCATCGTCATCAAGGTCGCCGACGACGCCAGCTACGGCGTGATGGTCGAAATCAACTCCGAGACCGACTTCGTCGCTCGTGATGACAATTTCAAGGCCTTCACCCAGCTGATCGCCGATCGTGTGTTCGCTACCAAGAACACCGACATCGCTTCCCTGATGGAAGGCGAGCTGGAAGACACCCGTGGTCAGCTGGTTCAGAAGATCGGTGAGAACATCTCCGTTCGTCGTGCCGAGCTGGTCGAAGCGCCGGCTGGCGGCGTCGTCGGTGGCTACGTCCACGGCGGCCGCATCGCTGCGCTGACCCTGCTGAACGGCGGTACTGGTGAAGCAGCCAAGGACGTCTCCATGCACGTCGCAGCCGTCAATCCGGTCTGTGCACGTCCGTCCGACATGCCGCAGGAACAGATGGACGCTGAAAAGGCCATCATCCTTGCTCAGCCGGACATGGCAGGCAAGCCGGCGGAAATCGCCGAGAAGATGTCCCAGGGTCGTCTGAAGAAGTACCTGGCTGAGAACAGCCTGACCGAACAGCCGTTCGTCAAGGATCCGAACCAGACCGTCGCCGAGTTCGTCAAGGCAGCCGGTGGTGAAGTGGTATCCTTCGTACGCATGGAAGTCGGTGAAGGTATCGAGAAGGAAGAAGTCGACTTCGCAGCTGAAGTCCGTGAGCAGGCCAGCCGCGCGTAAGGGCTGACTGTTTTCGCTTCTCATGATGGCGTGCGCATAGTCGCACGCCATCGTGTATCTGGCCCCCGCCTTCGGGCCGCCCCGTTCCCCGTATGTCAGTATCAGGAGAGATTCGCATGGCCACCATTTCCGCTGAACGCAATGCCAAGTACAAGCGCATACTGCTCAAGCTTTCCGGTGAGGCCCTGATGGGCGATGGCGATTTCGGCATCGACCCCAAGGTGCTGGATCGCATGGCGCTGGAAATCGGTCAGCTGGTGGGCATCGGCGTCCAGGTCGGCATCGTCATCGGTGGCGGCAACCTGTTCCGTGGCGCAGCCCTGCAGGAAGTCGGCATGGAGCGTGTGACCGGTGACCATATGGGCATGCTGGCGACCGTGATGAATGGTCTGGCGCTGCGTGATGCGCTGGAACGCTCCAACATCCGTTCACGCGTGATGTCTGCCATCCCGATGAGTGGCGTGGTAGAACATTATGATCGCCGTACCGCCATCCGTTATCTGACGTCTGGCGATGTGGTCATCTTCTCCGCCGGTACCGGCAACCCGTTCTTCACTACCGATTCCGCTGCCTGTCTGCGCGGTATCGAGATCGACGCGGATGCCGTCATCAAGGCAACCAAGGTGGATGGTGTCTACGACAAGGACCCGGTCAAGTTCCCGGATGCCGTGAAGTACGACAGCCTCAGCTACGATGATGCGCTGGACCAGAAGCTTGGCGTGATGGATTTGACCGCCATCTGCCTGGTACGTGACCATGACATGCCGGTGCGGGTGTTCAACATGAACAAGGCAGGCGCGCTGCTCAACCTGGTGGTGGGTGGCAAGGAAGGCACGCTGATTGATAGAGGGTAAGACTGTGATCAACGACATCAAGAAAGACGCCGAATCACGCATGAAGAAGACCATCGAGTCCCTCGGTGCCGCCTTCGGCAAGATCCGTACGGGTCGTGCGCATCCCAGCATCCTGGATGCCGTGACGGTCGATTACTATGGTAGCCAGGTACCGCTGAATCAGGTGGCCAACATCACCACCGAAGATGCGCGCACCCTGACTGTCGTGCCGTGGGAAAAGCCCATGGTGCCGAAGGTCGAGAAGGCCATCATGACTTCTGACCTGGGTCTCAACCCGTCCACCGCCGGTGACGTGATTCGCGTCCCGATGCCGATGCTGACGGAAGAGACGCGTCGCGGTTACACCAAGCAGGCGCGTGCAGAAGCGGAAAACGCCCGCGTGGCGCTCCGCAATGTGCGTCGTGACGCCAATGGCGACATCAAGAGCCTGCTCAAGGACAAGGACATCTCCGAAGACGATGCACGTCGCGGAGAAGACGAGATCCAGAAGCTGACCGACAAGTATGTGGCGGAAGTCGACAGTGCTCTGGAGCACAAGGAAACCGACCTGATGCAGGTCTGATCGGGTCTGCCGCCGGCGTTTGCCGGCGGCATCCGGTGCTCGTAGCGAGACCCCATGACGTCACCGAATTCCCCCTCCACGCCACGCCATGTGGCGATCATCATGGACGGCAACAACCGCTGGGCAAAGTCCCGCGGCTGGGCTGGCATACGCGGCCATCGCGCCGGTGCCGAAACCGTCCGCAGTACCATCCGTCGCGCTGCCGAGCAGGGCGTGGAAGTGCTGACCCTGTTTGCCTTCTCCAGTGAGAACTGGAAGCGCCCGGCCAATGAAGTCAGTGCGCTGATGGAGCTGTTTCTGCTGGCGCTCAAGCGCGAGGTCAAGAAGCTTCATCGCCACGATATCCGACTCTCGGTCATCGGCGAGCGCAGTCGTTTTTCCAATTCGATTCAAAAGCATATCCAGAGCGCCGAAGACATGACGCGCGGCAATCGCGGTATGCACGTGGTGATCTGCGCCAATTATGGCGGCCGTTGGGATATCGCCGAGGCCGCCCGCCGTCTGGCGGAGCAGGTCGAGCGCGGCGAGCTCAAGGCCGCGGATATCGACGAGTCACGTCTCGGGGCGGAAGTGTGCCTGAGCGAACTGCCGGAGGTGGATCTGTGTATCCGCACCAGCGGTGAGCAGCGCATCTCCAACTTCCTGATCTGGCAGCTGGCCTATGCCGAGTTCTATTTCTCGCCCGTACTGTGGCCTGATTTCGATGCGGCGGCCTTCGATGAAGCGCTCAGCGCCTACGCCCTGCGTCAGCGTCGTTATGGCATGACCAGCGAACAACTCGACGCCGAGGGGCTCTAGTGCTCAGACAACGAATCATCACCGCGCTCATTCTCGCGCCGCTGGCGCTGTGGGGGCTGTTCGGCCTCGACGGTGCTGCCTTTGCCACCTTCACCGGCGCTGTCGTCGCGTTGGCCGCCTGGGAGTGGTCCAACCTGTCTGGCGTGCGTGCCGGCATGGCGCGCCTGTTGTTCCCGCTGGTGCTCAGCGTGCTGATGCTGCTGGTCTGGCAGTTCGATGGCGCTCTCGCGCGTTGGCCGCTGTATCTGGCGGCACTGGCATGGCTGGTCAATCTGCGCTGGGTAATGCGCTATCCGGCCGCCAGTCAGGAATGGCAGGCGACCGGCGTGCGGCTGGGCGTCGGCGTGCTGGCACTGCTGCCGACCTGGTTCGGCTTCGTGCAGCTCAAGGCCAGTGGCGGCGAGTGGCTGCTGTATGTGCTGCTGATGGTGTGGGCGGCGGATATCGGTGCCTACTTCTCCGGCAAGCGCTTCGGCAAGCGCAAGCTGGCGCCGCGCGTCAGCCCGGGCAAGTCTTGGGAGGGCGTCTACGGTGGTCTGGTGGCCACCGGCCTGCTGGCGACCGGCTATGCGCTGGCGGGGCTGGCCGACTGGCTGCCGCTGCTGCTGGTCACGCTGGGCGTGACCGCCGTCTCGGTGCTGGGTGACCTGCTCGAGAGCATGTTCAAGCGTCAGCGTCAGATGAAGGACTCAAGCCATCTGTTGCCCGGTCATGGTGGCGTGATGGACCGCATCGACAGCCTGACCGCAGCGGTGCCGCTGTTTGCCCTGCTGTTGCCGTGGGTGTTGGGAGGTGGTGCGTGAGCACGAATGTGAACGTGAGCGTGAACCACGAGACTCCTCATGAGGCGCCTGCGCTGCAGCGCATCACCATCCTCGGCGCGACCGGCTCCATCGGGTCCAGCACCCTGGATGTGGTCGCGCGCCATCCCGAGCGCTATCGGGTGCATGCGCTCAGCGCTGCCACGCGTCACGAGGCGCTGCTGGAGCTGTGCCTGACGCATCGCCCGCAGGTGGCGGTGATCGCCTCGTGCGAGGCGGCTGCGTGGCTCAGTGAGGCCCTCAAGGGCGTCGAGAGCTATCAGGGCACGCCCATCGAGGTACGCCATGGTGAGCAGGCACTGGTCGACATCAGCGAGGCGCCTGAAGTCGATAGCGTGATGGCCGCCATCGTCGGTGCGGCTGGACTGTTGCCGACACTGGCGGCGGTGCGGGCTGGCAAGCGCGTGCTGCTGGCCAACAAGGAAGCGCTGGTGTGTGCCGGGCAGCTGTTCATGGATGCGGTGAAGCAGCACGGGGCGACCCTGCTGCCGATCGATTCCGAGCACAATGCCATCTTCCAGTGCCTGCCGGCCCAGCATCGTGATGGCCTGGCGCCGATCGGCGTCGAGAAGCTGTTGCTGACCGCCTCCGGTGGCCCGTTCCGCGATGATGCCGAATGGCCTGCCGAGCGACTGGCCACGGTGACGCCGGACGAGGCCTGTGCGCATCCCAACTGGTCGATGGGGCGCAAGATTTCCGTCGATAGCGCCACCCTGATGAACAAGGGCCTGGAGCTGATCGAGGCCTGCTGGCTGTTCGCCTGCGGGCCGGACGACATTCAGGTGGTCGTGCATCCCCAGAGCGTGATTCACTCGATGGCGGCCTACAGTGATGGCTCGGTACTGGCCCAGATGGGCAATCCGGACATGCGCACGCCGATCGCCTATGCGCTGGCGTGGCCGGAGCGTATCGATGCCGGCGTCGAGCCGCTGGACCTGTTTCAGGTCGCGCGCCTCGATTTCCGTGCCGCTGACGAGACGCGCTTCCCGTGTCTGCGGCTGGCGCGCGAGGCCATCGCGGCGGGCGGCACCTGGCCTGCGGTGATGAATGCCGCCAATGAGGTGGCAGTGGCCGCCTTCCTCGAGGGTCGCCTGGCCTTCGATCGAATCCCGGTAGTGGTGCAGGCCGTCATGCAGGCGCGTCCGCCACTGGTGGTGGATGGCCTCGAGGTGATTCTCGCCGAAGACGCGGCGGCGCGTGAGCTGGCTGCCGCCGAGTTGGCCCTCGCCGGGCCCTGAAATCCTATCTTGCACTGTCTTGTCACTTTATTCGTGAGCGTGGCAAGGCAGGCTGCCCATCTCGGGCACCAATCTCCAGGAGCGCGTGATGGGTGTGATCCAGAATATTCTTGCCGTGATCGTCGTGTTGGGGGTGTTGATCACCATCCATGAGTACGGTCATTTCTGGGTCGCGCGTCGTTGCGGCATCAAGGTGCTGCGCTTCTCCATCGGCTTCGGCAAACCCTTCTGGTCGTGGACCGATCGCCACGGCACCGAGTACGGGGTCGCCGCCATCCCGCTGGGTGGCTACGTCAAGATGCTGGATGAGCGCGAAGGGCCGGTCGATCCGGCCGAGCGTCATCTGGCCTTCAATACCAAGTCGGTGTGGAAGCGTATCGCCGTCGTCTCGGCGGGCCCGCTGGCCAACTTCCTGCTGGCCATCGTCGCCTACTGGGCGCTGTTCGTCGCTGGTACCACCACGGTGGTGCCGATGGTCGGTGCCGTGGCGCCCGACTCGCCAGCTGGCCGCGCCGGCCTTGCGCCGAAGACCGAGATCGTCGCCATCAATGGTCAGGCCACTCCCTCGTGGGATGAGGTCAACCTGCGCTTGATCGGTGCGATCGGCGATGACAGCCTGACGCTCACCACACGTGCCGAGGGTGCCAGCGCCACGCGTGAGCAGTCCCTCGACGTGACACGCTTCCTGGTCGATCAGGACCCGCCGCGTCCGCTGGTGACGCTGGGCATCACGGCCTGGCGTCCTCAGTTGCCGGCGGTGCTGGGGCGTGTGCTGGACGGTGGCGCCGCTCAGGCGGCAGGCCTGCAGGCCGGTGATCGCATCGTCAGCATCGATGGCACCCTGGTGGTCGACTGGATCGATTTCGTCGAGCGCGTGCGCGGTGCGCCGGGCGAGACGCTGTCGGTACTGGTGGCGCGAGATGGCAAGGAAGAGACGCTGTCACTGACCCCCGCCAGCAATTCGCTCGATGACGGGCGTGTGGTGGGGCAGGTCGGTGCCGGCGTCGAGAACGTCAGCTGGCCCGAGCAGTACCAGCGCGAGCTCAGCTTCGGGCCGCTGGCGGCCGTCGGACAGGCCGTCGGCAAGACCGGCGAGATGACGGTGCTGACGCTGGATTCGATCCGCAAGATGCTGGTCGGTCTGATCGCACCGTCCAACCTGTCTGGTCCGATCACCATCGCGCGTATCGCCGGCGACACGGCGCGCTCCGGCCTCGAGGCCTTCCTCGGCTTCATGGCCTACCTCTCCATCAGCCTGGGTGTCCTCAATCTGCTGCCGATTCCGGTGCTGGATGGCGGTCACCTGCTGTTCTATCTGGTGGAAGCCGTGCGCGGCAAACCACTTTCGCAAGAGGTCCAGAATGCAGGGTTGAAGATCGGCATGGCGCTGGTCGGATCCCTCATGCTGATGGCCATCTACTTCGATCTCATGCGTCTTTGGTGACGGATTCGGGGAGTCATCAGCACTCGATGGCTCCCGCAGGATGAACCGAATCTGAACTGTCGATGCCCATGGGGGTCAATTCATTGCACGGGCTGGTCAATGCGATCAACTCCCGTCATCATGCCCACACGACTTCGGCCCCGATTGCCGATCTCACTCGTAGCTGTCTTGTCAGTTGCAGGGGGTTGTGTATAAGGTGCCTGTTCACCCAAGCGGGCGGAATCCAGAGAAGCGAAGCGACTGCATGAAACTCAAGACCATTGGATTGGCAGCTGCGCTGCTCGGGGCCAGTCAGGGCGCCTTGGCCGCATCTTTTAAAATTTCGGACATCCGGGTAGAGGGCCTCCAGCGCGTGTCTGCGGGCACCGTGTTCAACGCCTTCCCCGTCTCCGCGGATCAGAATGTGGAAGAAGAGGACCTGTCCTCGGCTGCGCGTCAGCTGTTCGATACGGGCCTGTTCGACGACATCCGCCTCAAGCGTGATGGCGATGTCCTGATCATCGATGTGGTCGAGCGTCCGACGATCTCCAAGATCGAGATTGACGGCAACTCGCAGATTCCCGACGAAGACCTGCGCAAGGGCCTCAAGGAAGCAGGGCTGGCCGAGGGTCAGGTTCTGCAGCGCTCCACGCTGGAAGAGATGCAGCGTGAGCTCGAGCGTGTCTACCAGGCTCAGGGCCGCTACAGCGCGCGTATCGAGACCTCCGTCGAGGAGCTCGAGCGCAACCGCGTACAGGTCAACATCGACGTCAAGGAAGGCGCGATCGCCAAGATTCATCAGATCAACATCGTCGGCAACGATGCCTTCGATGACGAGACCCTGCGCGAACAGCTGGAGCTGGAAGACAAGCCGAGCTGGTTCTTCGGCTGGTTCTCCGATGATGAATACTCGCGTGAGAAGCTGACCGGCGATATCGAGACCCTCAAGTCCTGGTATCTCGATCGCGGTTACGTCAACTTCCAGGTGCGCTCGACCCAGGTGTCCATCTCGCCGGACAAGTCCGAGATCTTCGTCACCATCAACGTCGATGAAGGCAAGCCGTACAAGATCGGCAACATCGGCTTTGCCGGTGACCTGAAGATGAAGGAAGAGCGCGCCCGCGATCTGGTCAAGCTCGCCCCGGATGCTCTCTATTCCCAGCGTGATGTGACCGCTTCCAGCGAGGCGCTGCGCCAGGCACTGGGTGCCGACGGCTTCGCCTTCGCCAAGGTCAACGCGGTGCCGGAGGTCAATGAAGAGAGCGATACCGTCGATCTGACCTTCGCGGTCGACCCCGGCAAGCGCGCCTACGTGCGTCGCATCAACTTCAAGGGCAACACCACTACTGCAGACGAAGTGCTGCGTCGTGAGATGACCCAGCTGGAAGGTGCACCGGCCTCCACCGACAAGATCAAGCAGTCCAAGCAGAAGCTTGAGCGCCTCGGCTTCTTCAAGCAGGTCGATGTCGACACGCGTCCTGTCGCCGGCGAGCCGGACCAGCTGGACGTCAACTACAGCGTCGAGGAGCAGCCGTCGGGCTCGATCTCGGCGTCGGTCGGTTTCTCCCAGGGTGACGGTGTCATCTACGGGGTGGGCCTGTCGCAGAAGAACTTCCTGGGCACCGGTAACGAAGTCAACATCAACGCCCAGAAGTCGGATGACTACACCAACGTCAGCTTCGGCTATACCGACCCGTACTGGACGCTGGATGGCATCTCGCGCGGCTACAACATGTTCTACCGCAAGGTGGACTACGACGATGATGACGACGTCGCCAGCTACGCGACCGACAGCTTCGGTGGCGGGATCAACTTCGGTTACCCGATCAACGAGCTGTCACGTCTGAACTTCGGCGGCGGTTACGAGTTCGTGCGCGTCAAGGACTTCGACGACAGCCCGGCGGAGGTCACGCAGTTCATCGAGGATGAAGGCGAAGACTTCAATCTCTACAAGCTGACGGCCAGCTGGTCTCGCAACAACCTCAATCGTGGCATCCTGCCCACGGCGGGCAGCTCTCAGCTGCTGTCGCTGGAAGTGGCGGTGCCGGGCTCCGATGCGGATTACTACAAGCTCCGCTACAAGGGATCCAAGTTCTTCGAGCTGAGTCAGGACTGGTCACTCAAGTTCCGTACCGAGCTGGGCTATGCCAACTCGTTCTCCGGCGATACCTATCCGTTCTTCAAGAACTTCTATGCCGGTGGTCTGGGCAGCGTGCGTGGCTACAGCTCCAATACCCTGGGGCAGGCCACCACCGAACAGAACGATGGTGACGACGATACCATCGGCGGCAACATCCTGATCGAAGGTGGGGTGGACCTGATCTTCCCGATGCCCTTCATCAAGGACAAGCGCTCGGTGCAGCCGTCGTTCTTCGTCGATGCCGGTAACACCTATCTGACGTCGTGCTACGACGTGAGCTCCAGTGACACCAGCAGCTGTGAAAGCGGTGTCGATCTGGGCGAGCTGAATTACAGTGCCGGTATCGGCCTGTCGTGGATCACGCCGGTAGGCCCGCTGACCTTCAGTGTCGCCCAGCCGATCGGTGACGATGACGACGATGACACCGAGATCTTCCAGTTCTCGCTGGGCCAGACCTTCTAAGGCCGTACGAGGCCGCACCCGCTTGAGCCGGTGCGGCCTTCGTCACGACCACCGGCGGCGCTGTCCCTGTTCCGTCGCCGGTCCTCGCACCGTCGGTCACTGAGTCATCAGTGACTGAACAACAGGCCTACAAGGAGTTTGTGTGATGCGTAAATTGACCCGCGCCCTGTGTCTGGCTGGTGGCCTTGCCGCCATGGCGACTCCGATGCTGGCACAGGCCACCGAAGTCGCGGTCCTCGACTGGCGCCAGGCGCTGTTGAGTTCCGACTCGGCCAAGATTTCCATGAACCAGCTCAAGAATCAGCTGGCCGGCAAGCAGGACCAGGCCAAGGCACTCGCCAAGGAACTGGAATCCCTGCAGGCCAAGCTGCAGAAGGACGGCGCCGTGATGTCCGATTCCGAGCGTCAGTCCGTGCAGCAGCAGCTGCGCCAGAAGGGCGGCCAGTTCCAGCAGCTGCGTGGCCAGGTCCAGCAGCAGCAGCAACAGGCGGAGCAGACCTTCCTCAAGCAGTCCAAGCCGAAGCTCGACAAGGCCATCCAGCAGGTCGTCGACAAGCATGGCATCGAGCTGCTGGTCGACCGCAATGCGACGGTCTACAGCAAGGACGGTATGGACCTGACCAATGAAGTGACTCAGGTGTTCAACTCGCTCAACTGAGTGCATCCCGCGCGCGCAAGCGTGCGGGATGTGTTGCATCCGAGCATGCCAACGCGAATGCGAGCCAGAGGCGCTCAGCGCCCAGAGACAGAATGAAAAAGCGACAATTCTCTTACACTCTCGAGGATCTGGCTCAGCGGCTGGGCGCTCGTCTCGTCGGTGACCCGGCTGTCCGGGTCACCGGCCTGTCGACGCTGGTCGATGCTGAGCCCGGCGATATCGCCTTCCTCGCCAATCGCGCCTACCTCAAGTATCTCGGGGAAACCGCCGCGACTGCCGTGCTGCTGCATGAAAGCCATCTTGAAGAGTGCAAGGGCAATGCCCTCGTGCTGGACAATCCGTATCTGGCCTACGCTGAGCTGTCGCGTCTATTCGATCCGCTGGCGGTCGAGCCTCAGGCGAGCGTGCACGCCAGTGCCGTCATCGACGAGACCGCAACCCTGGGGACCAATGTCGAGGTCGGCCCGCAGGTCGTGATCGGTCCGGGCGTCAGCATCGGCGACAACACGCGCATTCACGCGGGTTGCGTGATCGGGGCTGACAGCGTGCTGGGTGAGGGCTGTCTGCTGCATCCCAATGTCACGCTCTATCATGGTGTGGTGATCGGGGCGCGCGCGGTACTCCACAGCAGCTGCGTGATCGGTGCCGATGGCTTCGGCTTCGCCCACGATGGCAAGGGCTGGCACAAGATCGCCCAGCTCGGCGGCGTGCTGATCGGCGATGATGTCGAAGTCGGCAGCTGCACCAGCATCGATCGTGGTGCGCTCGGTGACACCATCATCGGCAATGACGTCAAGATCGACTCCCAGGTCCAGATCGCGCACAACGTGCAGATCGGTGACCACTCGGCGCTGGCGGGCTGTGTCGGCATCGCCGGCTCCACCAAGGTCGGTCGCTACTGTCTGATGGGCGGCGGCGTGGGTCTGGCGGGGCACCTGGAGATCGCCGATGGCGTGCAGGTAACCGGCATGAGTCTGGTGACCAACTCCATCACCAAGCCGGGCGTCTATTCCTCCGGCACTGGCGCGATGGACAACGGCCTGTGGCGCAGAAATGCCGTACGTTT
Organism: Cobetia sp. 1CM21F; assembly: GCF_023161745.1. Taxonomy (NCBI): domain Bacteria; kingdom Pseudomonadati; phylum Pseudomonadota; class Gammaproteobacteria; order Oceanospirillales; family Halomonadaceae; genus Cobetia; species Cobetia sp. 1CM21F. The sequence goes on from NZ_JALNTQ010000005.1 coordinate 73,735, forward strand.
CAAGCAGTTGGATCAGTTGGCGCGACGCTTGAATCAGGTCGAGAAGAGTTTGAAGGACAAGTAGTACTGCAAGCCCGGGTAGTACCTGTCCAGAGCAGAGTCTCGCACCTGCTTGGCGCACTGTCGGGCAATGAGCGGCTGCCAGCCACGCGCAAGGACGCTATAATGCGCGCCATTGCCCGAACGGCGGTCCGGACCGTCATTACATGCCTGCCCGCGAGCGGCAGGCATTTCGTTATTTCAGAGGTTGCAAGCCAATGGTTATGGACGTCAACGAGATCCGTGAGTATCTCCCGCACCGCTATCCTTTCCTGCTGATCGATCGTGTCATGGACCTGACCCTTGGCGAGTTCATCGTCGCGCGCAAGAACGTCAGCATCAATGAGCCGTTCTTCAATGGTCACTTCCCGGAGCACCCGATCATGCCGGGCGTTCTGATCGTGGAAGCCATGGCTCAGGCGGCGGGTATTCTCGGCTTCAAGACCGTCGACAAACGTCCCGCCGATGGCTACATCTATTATCTCGTCGGAAGCGACAATGTGCGCTTCAAGCGCCCGGTGATGCCGGGTGACCAGCTCGAGATCAGCGCCCGCGTGCTGCGCGAGAAGCGTGGCATCTGGAAATTCGCCTGTCAGGCCAAGGTCGACGGCGATCTGGTCTGCGAGGCCGAAATCATCTGTGCCGAGAGGAAGGTCGCTTGATACATCCTACTGCCATTGTCGATCCCGGCGCCCGCCTGGCCGATGATGTCGAGGTCGGCCCGTTCTGCGTGATCGGGGCTGATGTCGAGATCGGCGCTGGCACGGTGGTGGGGCCGCATGTCGTCATCAAGGGCACCACCGTCATCGGTGAGCGCAACCGTATCTTCCAGTTCGCGTCAGTGGGCGAGGACTGTCAGGACAAGAAGTACGCCGGTGAGCCGACACGTCTGGAAATCGGGGATGACAACGTCATCCGCGAGGGCGTGACCCTGCATCGCGGCACCGTCCAGGATGCCAGCCTCACGCGTATCGGCAGTCGCAACCTGTTCATGGCCTACTCGCATGTCGGCCATGACTGCATCATCGGTGACGACTGCATCATGGCCAATCAGGCGACGCTGGGTGGCCATGTCCATCTCGGCAACCATGTCATTCTGGGTGGCCTGTCGGCGGTGCATCAGTTCTGCCATATCGGCGAACATGCCATGGCGGGTGGCGGCTCCATCATCACCAAGGACATCGCGGCCTTCGTGATGGTCAATGGCCATCCGGCGGAAGCGCATGGCCTCAACAGCGTCGGCCTCAAGCGTCGTGGCTTCAGTCGCGAGACCATCTCCGCGCTGAACACGGCCTACAAGACGGTCTTCCGTCAGGGCCTGACGCTGGCCCAGGCCCTCGAGCAGCTGGAAGCCGAGCCGCCGCTGGCCGAGCGCGATGTCTTCATCGCCTCGCTCAAGGCGTCCACTCGCGGTCTGACTCGCTGAGCATGCGCATCTACCTGGTAGCCGGGGAGCTCTCCGGTGACATCCTCGGTGCCAGCCTGATGCGCGCGCTCAAGGCGCGCTATCCCGATGTCGAGTTCCGTGGCATCGGCGGCCCGCGCATGCAGGCCGAAGGCTTCGACAGCCTCTACCCGCTGGAAACCCTGTCGGTGATGGGGCTGGTCGAGGTGCTCAAGCATCTGCCGGCGCTGATCAAGGTGCGTCGCCATCTGTTGCGCGACGCCCTTGAGTGGCAGCCCGACGTGATGATCGGCATCGATGCCCCGGACTTCAATCTGGGGCTCGAGCTGCGCCTGCGCAAACGCGGCATCACCACCGCGCACTACGTCAGCCCCTCCGTGTGGGCCTGGCGTCAGGGGCGCGTGAAGACCATTCGCCGCGCCGTCGATCGCATGCTGACCTTCCTGCCCTTCGAGGCCGCCTTCTATCGTGAGCATCAGGTGCCGGTGACCTTCGTCGGCCATCCGCTGGCCGATGAGTTGCCGCTCGAGGATGATCGCGCTGCTGCCCGTGGGCAGTTGGGGATCGACCCGGAAGTGCAGCTGCTGGCGGTATTGCCGGGCTCCCGCGCCAACGAGATCCGCTTTCTCGGCGAGACCTTCCTGGCCGCCATCGAGCGTCTCTGTCAGCGTTACCCCGGCCTTGAGGTGGTGATCCCGGCGGCCACGCCGCTGCGGCGCACCGAGCTCGAGTCCCTGATGGCGGAGCGCGCAGGGCTGGATCGCAGTCGCATCCATCTGGTGGATGGCCAATCGCGTGAAGCGATGACCGCCGCCGATGCCGTGCTGCTGGCTTCCGGCACCGCGGCGCTCGAGTGTCTGCTCTGTCATCGCCCGATGGTGGTGGCCTATCGCATGGCCCCGATGACGCATCGCATCGCGCGGCATATGGTCAAGACCGAGTGGATTTCCCTGCCCAATCTGATCGCCCGCGAGACGCTGGTGCCGGAGCTGATCCAGGACGCCGCCACGCCGGAGTCCATCGAGGAAAGCCTTGCGCCATTGCTGTCGCGTGCCGCCGGTGACGTCGCCCGCCAACGAGAACTGCGTGAGCGTTTCACCGCCATGCATCGTGAACTGACCTGTGATGCCAGCGCCGCGGCCGCCATCGCCATCGGTGAACTGGCCGGACGCTGATCCCGCGTGTCGCCGCCAGACATTGCACTACCCTTGATTGAATCACCTCGACAGGCAGATCGCATTGGCGCTCTGCCTGTTGTCTTACGCCTCGAGATATCATGACCGACTCTGCCGACAGCCACGCCACCACGCCTTCTGCGCGCAAGCGTAAACCCGCCGATGATTTCCCGCCGCTGGTGATTCCCTATCAGGGGCAGTTGCTGGCCGGTATCGACGAGGTCGGGCGTGGGCCGCTGGTCGGCCCGGTGGTGGCGGCAGCGGTGATTCTGGACCCGAATGACCCCATCGAGGGCATCACGGACTCCAAGAAGCTCAGCGAGAAGAAGCGTCTGGCCCTCTACGAGCAGATTCGGGCCCGTGCCTGGGCGTGGGCGATCGCCGAGGCCACCAGCGACGAGATCGATGAGCTGAACATCTATCAGGCCACGCACCTGGCCATGCGGCGCGCCATCGATGCACTGGGCGTGCGCCCGGAATACCTGCTGGTGGATGGCAATCGCCTGCCGGGGCACGAGATTCCCGGCATGGCGGTGGTGAAGGGCGACCTGCGCCACGCCGCCATCGGCGCGGCCTCGATTCTGGCCAAGGTGCATCGCGACGCCCAGATGGCGGCGCTGGATTCACGCTTCCCCGCCTATGGCTTCGCGCGTCACAAGGGCTACCCGACCCGCGAGCATCAGGCCGCCATCGAGGAACATGGCATCCTCACCCTGCATCGCAAGAGCTTCGGGCCGGTCAAGCGGCTGTTCATGTCGGGGCACGTGCCACAGGCCGTGCCGCCGGACGCGCTGATCGCGCTTCCGGCCCCGGAGCCGAGCGAGGCAAGCGAGGCGAGCCAGCAGCCCACGGCAAAAAAGCCGCCAGCCGTGGTCTGACTGATGCCAGTGAGACCACGGCATCCCCGTCAGTCGAGCCTGCCCGGGTGGATGCTGCGCCTTCAGATGCCATGCCTTCAGGCGATGGCGCTAACAGGCTATCCTTGAAGCCCGAGCCCGAGCCTTCAGTCTCGCAGCCGCCGGCGGCACCCGCAGCGACGACAGCACCCGCCGCAACCGAATCCTTCACCGTCACGCCGACTTCACGAGCCGATTCCATGACCACGCCCTTTGTTCACCTGCGCGTTCACACCGAGTTCTCCCTCGTCGATGGTCTGCCCGGCGTCAAGCCGCTGATCAAGGCGACCGCCGCGGCGGGCCAGCCGGCTGTCGCGGTGACTGACGAGGCCAACCTGTTCGGGCTGGTCAAGTTCTACTCCAATGCGCGCGCTGCCGGCATCAAGCCGATCATCGGGGCCGACATGTGGCTGATCAATCCCCAGGATGCCACGCGCCCGTATCGCCTCACGCTGCTGGCGATGAACGACACCGGCTATCGCAACCTCACCGAGCTGATCTCGCGCGGCTGGACCGATGGCCAGAAGCAGGACCGTGCCTACCTCGAGAAACAGTGGATCTTCGAGCAGGCCGAGGGCCTGATCGTGCTGTCCGGTGGCCGTGAAGGCGAGATCGGCCGTCATCTGCTGTCGGACCACGAAGACAGCGCCCGGGCGCTGCTCGGTGAATGGAAGGCGGTGTTCGGGGATCGCTTCTATCTGGAGCTGACCCGCACCCAGCGTCAGTACGAGGAAGAGTGTCTGCACCTGTCGGTGGCGCTGGCCGAGGCCACCGATACGCCGGTGGTCGCCACCAATGATGTGCGCTTTCTCAAGCGGGAGGACTACTGGGCCCACGAGACGCGCGTCTCCATCGGCGAAGGCAAGGCGCTGGATGACCCGCGGCGCGAGACCCGCTACAGCGATGAGCAGTACCTGAAGAGCGCCGAGGAGATGAGCGAGCTGTTCTCCGACATTCCCGAAGCGCTCGAGAACAGTGTGCTGATCGCGGCGCGCTGCTCGGTGACCGTGCAGCTGGGCACCTACTTCCTGCCCGAGTTCCCGGTGCCGGAAGGCATGACGATGGACCAGTTCTTCCGCAAGGTCTCGCATGATGGCCTGACGGAGCGCCTCGACAAGCTGTATCCCCACGCCAGGCATCCGCGCGACAGCGAGGCCTGGGCCGAGATCGAGCAGCGCTATCGCACGCGGCTGGATTTCGAGCTCGACATCATCCTGCAGATGGGCTTCCCCGGTTACTTCCTGATCGTCATGGACTTCATCCAGTGGGGCAAGGACAACGGCGTGCCGGTCGGCCCGGGGCGTGGTTCCGGTGCCGGCTCGCTGGTGGCCTACGCCCAGAAGATCACCGATCTGGACCCGCTGGAATATGACCTGCTGTTCGAGCGCTTCCTGAACCCGGAACGTGTCTCGATGCCCGACTTTGACGTCGATTTCTGCATGGAGAAGCGTGACCGCGTGATCGATTACGTGGCCGAGCGCTACGGGCGCAATGCGGTCTCGCAGATCGTCACCTTCGGCACCATGGCCGCCAAGGCCGTGGTGCGTGACGTGGCGCGTGCCCAGGGCAAGCCCTATTCGCTGGGTGACAAGCTCTCCAAGCTGATTCCCTTCGAGGTCGGCATCACGCTCGAGAAGGCCATCGAGCAGGAGCCGCAGCTCAAGGAATTCATCGACAACGACGAGGAAGCCCAGGAAATCTGGGAGATGGCGCTCAAGCTCGAGGGCACCACGCGCGGCACCGGCAAGCACGCCGGGGGCGTGGTGATCGCACCGACCAAGCTGACCGACTTCGCGCCGCTGCTGTGTGATGAGGACGGCAGCGGTCTGGTGGTCCAGTTCGACAAGAACGACGTCGAGGAGGCCGGGCTGGTCAAGTTCGACTTCCTGGGTCTGCGCACCCTGACCATCATCGACTGGGCGACCGAGATGGTCGACAAGATCCGTGAGCGGGAAGGGCTGGCGCCGCTGGATATCGATGATATCCCGCTGGATGACGCCAAGACCTTCGACATGCTGCAGAAGGCGGAGACGACGGCCGTCTTCCAGCTGGAATCCCGCGGCATGAAGGAGCTGATCAAGAAGCTCAAGCCCGACTGCCTGGAAGACATGATCGCCCTGGTGGCCCTGTTCCGTCCCGGCCCGCTGCAGTCCGGCATGGTGGATGACTTCATCAACCGCAAGCACGGCCGTTCCGAAGTGTCTTATCCACACCCGGATTACCAGCATGAGCTGCTCAAGCCGGTACTGGAGCCGACCTACGGCATCATCCTGTACCAGGAGCAGGTCATGCAGATCGCGCAGGTGCTGGCCGGCTATACGCTGGGTCAGGCCGACATGCTGCGCCGCGCGATGGGCAAGAAGAAGCCGGAAGAGATGGCCAAGCAGCGCGCCGGCTTCATGGAAGGGTGTGCGGGCAAGGGCATCGACAAGGACCTGGCCGGCAACATCTTCGACCTGGTGGAGAAATTCGCCGGTTACGGCTTCAACAAGTCGCACTCGGCGGCCTATGGTCTCGTCTCCTATCAGACCGGCTGGCTGAAGGCGCACTATCCGGGGCCGTTCATGGCCGCGGTGATCTCGACCGAGATGCAGACCATCGAGAAGGTGGTGCCGCTGATCGAGGAGTGCCGTCATATCGGTCTGACGGTCACGCCGCCGGATGTGAACATCGGCGGCTACAAGTTCACCGTCGACCTGGAAGGGCGCGTCGTCTACGGCCTGGGCGCCATCCGTGGCGTCGGCGAGGGCCCGATCGATGCCATCGTCAGCGCGCGCGCCGAGGGTGGCCCGTTCAGCGACATCTTCGACTTCTGCAAGCGCATCGACGCCAAGAAGATCAACAAGCGCACCCTGGAAGCGCTGATCCGCTCCGGCGCGCTGGACAACATCGGCCCGTCGCGTGCGGTGCTGATGCTGGCGGTGGAGGATGCGCTCAAGGCCGCCTCCCAGAATCACGCCAACAACGATGTCGGCATTACCGACATGTTCGGCGACGCCTTCAGCGAGCCGGAAACCGATGTCTACGCCGGCTATCGCAAGGCCCGCGAGTGGACCGACAAGGAGCGCCTCACCGGCGAGAAGGACACGCTGGGGCTCTATCTGACCGGCCATCCCATCGATGAGTATGAGGGTGAGCTCAAGCGCTTCATCAATGCGCGCATCAGTGACCTCAAGCCGTCGCGTGAGCCGCAGCGCATCGCCGGGCTGGTGATCGCCATGCGCACCATGAAGTCCAAGCGGGGCGACACCATGGCCTTCGTGACCCTGGATGACCGCACCGGGCGCATCGAGGCCTCGATGTTCGGTGAGCTCTATGATCAGGTGCGCAACAAGCTGGTGCCTGACAGCGTGGTGATCGTCGAGGGCGAGGTCAGCCAGGATGATTACTCCGGTGGCCTGCGTCTGCGCGGCAAGGACGTCACGCCGATCATCGATGCGCGGGCGCGCTTCGGTGAGGCGGTCGAGATGAGCATCGCCGCCGAGGACATCGGCGGTCGCTTCACCCAGCAGCTGACCACCTTGCTGACGCCGCATCTGGCCAGCGAAGGCCTGCCGATGCGCCTGCGTTATCGCAATGCCGCGGCGGAGGCCTGGCTGGAGCTGGGCGAGCAATGGCGCGTTGCGCCCAGTGACGAGTTGTTGATTCAGCTGGGTGAGGTGGAAGGCCAGCGCGGTGTGCGCCTCAAGTACCGTGACTGAGGTGCTGGCCCGCAGGATGGTGCCTGCCTCGCCAAGCGGCGGGGCAGGCGCAGCACCGAGATGAGCGGCGTGGGCGCAGAGTTAATCCACGCCTAACAGGCGGGCAAGGTTTGCACCTGTCGAACAGGGTGCGATAATGCCTGTCCATCTTTTCCGTACCCAATTCCATGCCGACTGTGACCGCCGCGAGCCACAGATCGCCTGAGCGTGTGCTCAGGGGGAGTGACCCGGCCGACTCGCTTTCCTGGCTGCCCGAGACGACGAACGAAACGCCTTATGAATCCCAATTATCTGGACTTTGAACAGCCGATCGCCGAGCTGCAGGCCAAGATCGAGGAACTCCGTCTGGTCGGTAACGACTCCCAGGTCAACCTGTCTGACGAGATCGCTCGCCTGCAGGAAAAGAGCACCAAGCTCACCGAGTCCATCTTCAAGGACCTCGGCGCCTGGCAGGTATCTCAGCTGGCACGTCACCCGCAGCGCCCGTATACCCTCGACTACCTCGAGAATCTGTTCACGGATTTCGATGAGCTGCACGGCGACCGCCACTACGCGGACGACGAAGCGCTGGTCGGCGGTATCGCGCGTCTCGACGACAAGCCGGTGATGGTGATCGGTCACCAGAAAGGCCGCGACGTGAAGGAAAAGGTGCGTCGCAACTTCGGCATGCCGCGTCCGGAAGGCTACCGCAAGGCCTGCCGTCTGATGGAAATGGCCGAGCGTTTCAAGATGCCGATCCTGACCTTCATCGACACCCCGGGCGCCTATCCGGGCATCGGTGCCGAGGAGCGCGGTCAGTCCGAGGCCATCGCCTACAACCTGGCGGTGATGTCACGTCTGAAGACGCCGATCATCTCCACCGTCATCGGTGAGGGTGGTTCCGGCGGCGCACTGGCCATCGGCGTGTGTGACGAGCTGAACATGCTGCAGTACTCCACCTACTCGGTGATCTCGCCGGAAGGCTGCGCCTCCATCCTGTGGAAGAGCGCCGAGCGTGCCGCCGACGCCGCTGATGCGATGGGCATCACGGCCTCGCGCCTCAAGGAGCTGGGCTTCGTCGACAACCTGATCAAGGAGCCGCTGGGTGGCGCGCATCGCAACCCGCAGTCCGCTGCCGACAGCATCAAGGCTGCGCTGGGCGAAGGTCTGGAGCGTCTTGGCGCCCTGGATACCGATGCCCTGCTGGAGCGTCGTTACCAGCGCCTGATGAGCTACGGCGCCCCGGCATGATCCCGGTGCCTCTCGCGTGATGCGCGATCGGCTCATGCCCGCGTGACCAGGACGCCTCCGGATTCTTCCGGGGGCGTTCTTGCGTTCAGGGTCGGCGCTTTCTTCTCCACTTCCTTTTCTCCACCACTTCCTTCATCCGCTTCGCGTCAGGAGCCCGACATGTCTCTGTCCCCCTCACTGGTTTCGCTGTGCCTGCGCGCTCAACCGCTGAGCGAGATGGCGGAGTCGCGGGCACTCGTCGCCGTGCGCGAGGCGCTCGAGGCCAGCGATGCCAGGCGCACGGTGTGGATCGCGCTCTCGGGCGGGCTGGATTCGGTAATGCTGGCGCGGCTGGCGGCTCGCGCGGTCAAGGACTGCCCGCGCCGACTGCGGCTGGTGCATGTGCATCACGGCCTGCAGGCAGCCAACGATGATTTCGAGCAGCTGGCGCGCAGGCTGGCCTCGCGTCTCGGGCTACCGCTTAGCGTGCGTCATCTGGCGCTGGCGGAGACAGCACTCAAGTCGCGAGGACTGGAGGCGGCAGCGCGCGAAGGGCGGCTGGCGGCACTGAGCGCCTGTCTGGCGGCGGGAGATAGCCTGTGGCTGGCGCAGCATCAGGATGATCAGGCCGAGACGCTGTTGCTCAACGCGCTGCGTGGCAGTGGCGGGCGCGGGCTGGCGGCCATGCCGCCTGAGCGGGCGCTGGCCGTGGGCGAGGCGCCTCTCGGGCAAGACCAGCTCGCCCATGAGCGGGCACGACTACTCCGGCCGCTGTTGGGCATCCCGCGCCATGAAATCCTGACATTGGCGAGCCAGCAGGGCTTGCAGGCCGGGCACGACTGGTGCGAAGACCCCAGCAATGTCGATCAGCAGTTTGATCGCAACTACTTGCGACACAGTGTCGTGCCGCTGCTGCAGGCGCGCTGGCCGCAGGCCGTGGCCAGCCTGGCGCGTTCGGCGCAGCAGTTGCAGGAAGAGCAGTCACTGCTTGATGAGCTGGCGGCCGAGCTGTTGGCGAAGGTTCAGGTGTCAGGCGCGGAGCGCCTGGCTCAGAGACAAGGACAGGAGCAGGGGCAGGGTCTGAATCAGAGACTTATTCAGGGCCTGGATCAGGGGCGGGCGCAAGAGACGCAGCTGTCACTGGCGGAGCTGGCAGGCTTGAGTGAGTCACGTCAGCGGTTGGTCCTGCGCCATCTATGCCAGTCGCGTGGCTGGCCGGTGCCGCCGCGGGGGCGCTTGATGAGCCTACAGCAGTTGATCGCCACGCCGCCCGACTCGGTGGCCGAGGTGCACTGGGCCAATGCCGAATATGCCGTCAGCGTGCGCGCGTGGCGCGGCCAGCTGTGGTGGCAGGTGTCAGATACCGTTATTGAGCAGGGTGTGCGTCATCGACAAGGCGATACCGGCTATGCGAGAAGTGGTCGCCAACCCGGCGGGACGCCTTCCTGTGAGTGGGATGCTGAGGCGCGCAAGGCATGGCGGGCGCTGGGAAGGGATGAGCAGCATGTTGCCTTCACATCGCGTCAGCCGGGAGATGTACTGCGAGTGGCAGGGCGGGGGCGGCGCGATATCAAGCGTTTGCTGCAGGAAGCCGACATCCCGCCGTGGCAGCGTGACCAGTTGCGTGTGGCACGCATGCACGACGGGACAGTCGCGGGGCTGTGGCACCCCTCGCGGGGCTGGTGGCTACTGGCCGCACTCAAAAAGCAGTGAGGCCAGCGGGCGATCTCGCCGGTGTCTTGCGCAGTGCTCGCTCAGGCATCGGCCAGTGTCAGCGTCATGCCGGCGGCTTTCTGCAGCTCGCTTTCCTGACTGAGGTCATCGTTGATCAGGCTGTGATCGCGATATTCCTCGGTCAGGTTGAGCGTCAGGTCGTCGCCTTCGGCGCTGAGGTGCATGCCGAGCACCGGCGCTTCCGAGCGTGAATGGTTGAGCATCACTGCCATGCGCAGCAGGCGTGCCAGACGCGCCAGACGCGGTTGCTGCGGCTCCGGCAGCGCCGCCAGTTCATTCTTGGGGAACTTGCGACGGTGGGCGCGGACCAGGAAGGCCAGCGCGCGCTGTTCCGGACGCGAGAAGCCGAGCAGGTCGGAATGCTCGAGCAGGTAGGCGCCATGGCGATGGAACTGGCTGTGGGAAATCGCCTGGCCGACTTCGTGGAGGTCAGCGGCCCAGCTCAGCAGCTGACGTGACGTCGCCCCCAGCGCCCAGTCGCCGGCGACCTGATCGAACAGCTGCAGGGCGGTGTCGCGCACATTGCTGGCGTGGCGGGTATCGATGCCGTAACGACGCTGCAGCGACTCGATGGCTGACAGACGCGAATCCTCCGGCGTGTTGCGCCCGATCAGATCGAACAGCACGCCTTCACGCAGCGCGCCGTCGGAGTAGCGCATCTGCTCCAGTCCCAGTGCCTCGAAGACGCCGCACAGGATGGCGATGCCCGCCGGGAAGACAGTGGCGCGATCGCTCTTCAGGCCCGGCAGACTGACCTTGTCGAGGCGCTTGAACTCCAATAGCGCCGCGCGCAGCTTGTGCAGTCCCTCACGTGTGACCACGCCATGCGGGGCCCAGCCGTGCGCTTCCAGCACGTTGGCGGCGGCCTTGATGGTGCCGGAGGAGCCGACCGGGTCATCCCAGCCCATCTCGCGATAGGTGCGCTGGATGCTGGCCAGTTCCGAGCGTGCGGCCAGCTCGGCGCGGCGCATGCGCTTCTCGCTGATCTCGCCGTCCTGGAAGAAGGCCTTGGTATAGGCGACGCAGCCCATGTGCAGGCTTTCCAGCAGCTGGGGCTCGAACTGCTCGCCGATGATGAACTCGGTGGAACCGCCGCCGATATCGACGATCAGGCGCTTGCCGTGCACATCGGCCAGCGCATGCGCCGCGCCCAGATAGATGAGGCGGGCTTCTTCGCGCCCGGCGATGATCTCGATGGGATGCCCCAACAGAGCCTCGGCACGCTCGATCAGTTCTTCACTGTTATGCGCGGCGCGCAGGGCGTTGGTGCCCACGACCCGCAGATGGTCGGCCTCGATGCCATCGATGAAGGGCGCGAACTGGGCGAGGCAGTTGAGGGCGCGCTCCATGGCTTCCTCGCTGAGCATGCCGTCTTCGTCCAGCCCTGCCGCCAGCTGGACCTTCTCACCCTGCTTGGCCACGACCTGCAATTGCCCCGCCTGGTGGTTGGCCAGCAACAGGTGGAAGCTGTTGGAACCCAGATCGATGGCGGCCAGCTTCAGCAGCGGGGCCTCATTGCCGGCGCTGCCTTCATCAGAGGCGGTGGGTTGCGGGTGCTGGGAGGGTGCTGATTCACTCAAGGGCGGAGTCCTTTACGGCGGGTCATTCATGGCAGGCATCATGCACTGCCTCCTTCACGCCAACTCCTGCGACGGCTTCCTTGCGTAGCGACCATGGCGCAATGAAGTTGTCGTGAGCGTGGGCGGCCACCGGGCGCGAGCCTGCTGCGGGAAGATGACGCTGGCAGCAGGTCGCGGCGGCGACTCTCGCAAGATTGCGGCGACTGGCCAGAGGTGTCAAACCGGTGGCACACACGGCGCCACCACCACGAGGGGCTGGCGGCACATTCAGCGCATGGGGCATGCTATTCTAGCGGCGTGATATGACAGAACGACGAAGTCGCGGGTCATCATCACGCACAATGAGTCGCAAGCCATCACGCAGCACAATCAGCAAGACCAACCGGGTCTGGGAGATAACGTCGCGATGAGCGAACGTGTGGTACCGATTGCAGAAAGGGACTTCGAATCCGTGGTGCTGGAGAGCGAGCATCCGGTGCTGGTGGATTTCTGGGCTTCCTGGTGCGGGCCGTGCAAGAGCGTGGCACCGACGCTGGAATCCCTGGCCGAGGAATACGAAGGGCAGCTCAAGATCGTAAAGGTCGATGTCGATGAAGCCCCTGAACTCGCCGCCCGCTTCGGCGTGCGCGGTGTGCCGACATTGATGCTGTTTGTGGGCGGCAATGTCGAAGCCAGCAAGGTGGGCGCCATGCCGCGCGCGCAGCTGGCAGCCTTTCTGGATGCCAATCTGTGAGTCGGGCCTTGCCGCCGCCGGGTGCCTTGAGCCGTCAGTGAAAGCGCCACGTCAGCGGCGGCTATCGTAGCGCTGGCTGGCCGGTGGTGAGCGCTTCAGGCAGCGCCGGGTGCGCCACCAGGCCGCCGGGGCTTGCGTTCAGGGGCCGGCTTGACTACCATCGAGGCGTTCGCCTGATTACACGCTCTCTGATTGCGTCATGTCGACCGTCCCACGGTCCCCCAGTTGTCAGCCAGCCCTCTGGTAATGCTGCCCGCGACACGCCGGCCAGCCACCAGGCGATTCATACCGCTAGATTCCATATCGAGAAGACTTTTCTGTCAGGAAGCATGACGCTCCGTGTCCCTTCGACCGGTCCGTCGTCGCTGGACATCCGTAGCTCGACACTCCGTTGCTGAATTCGTAGTTCGGCCGTGGTGAGTGATCTTTCCTGAACTTTTGGCACCTGTCTTCATCCAGCTCAGGCGCTTGCCTCCGGGAATGCTGTCGAGTTCTGTCTGCACCTTTGCAGTGCCGGTCCTTGCCTTCTGCCCGTCTTCTCGATTCCCTTCTTATCTATCAGCCCTGCTGACCTGAGCCACGTTCAAACAAAGCCGATGAATCTTACCCAACTCAAGCAAAATACTGTCCCCGAACTGCTGGAACTTGCCCAGACGATGGGCATCGATAATCTGGCACGTTCGCGCAAGCAGGACATCATCTTCGCCATCCTCAAGAAGCACGCGAAAAGCGGTGAGGACATCTACGGCGACGGCGTTCTGGAAATCCTGCAGGACGGCTTCGGCTTCCTTCGAAGTGCAGACTCTTCCTACCTCGCGGGTCCTGATGACATCTACGTTTCACCGTCCCAGATCCGTCGCTTCAATCTGCGCAAGGGCGACACCATCTCCGGCAAGATTCGTCCGCCGAAGGAAGGGGAGCGTTACTTCGCGCTGCTCAAGGTCAATCAGATCAACTTTGACCGCCCCGAGAATGCCAAGCACAAGATCCTGTTCGAGAACCTGACGCCGCTGTTCCCCCAGTCGCGTCTGCTGATGGAAATCGGCAACGGTTCCACCGAAGACATCACCTCGCGCATCCTTGATCTGACCGCGCCGATCGGCAAGGGCCAGCGTGGCCTGATCGTCTCGCCGCCCAAGGCGGGCAAGACGATGATGCTGCAGAACATCGCCGCCTCCATCACGCGCAACAACCCCGAATGCCACCTCATCGTGCTGCTGATCGATGAGCGTCCCGAGGAAGTCACCGAGATGTCGCGCACCGTGCGTGGCGAAGTCGTGGCCTCCACCTTCGATGAGCCGCCGGCCCGTCACGTCCAGGTCGCCGAGATGGTGATCGAGAAGGCCAAGCGTCTGGTCGAGCACAAGAAGGATGTCGTCATCCTGCTCGATTCCGTGACCCGTCTGGCGCGTGCCTACAACACCGTGGTGCCGTCCTCTGGCAAGGTGCTGACCGGTGGTGTCGACGCTCACGCGCTCGAGAAGCCGAAGCGCTTCTTCGGTGCCGCGCGTAACATCGAAGAAGGCGGCAGCCTGACCATCCTCGCCACGGCGCTGGTCGATACCGGTTCCAAGATGGACGAAGTCATCTTCGAGGAATTCAAGGGCACCGGTAACATGGAAGCTCACCTCGACCGCAAGCTGGCCGAGCGTCGCGTCTTCCCGGCCCTCAACATCCGTCGCTCCGGCACGCGTCGTGAAGACCTGATCGCGTCCGAGGATGAAATGCAGCGCATGTGGATCCTGCGCAAGCTGCTCAACCCGATGGAAGATGTGGCAGCCACCGAGTTCCTGATCGATCGCCTGAAAGATACCAAGACCAATCTCGAGTTCTTCGAGGCCATGAAGCGCCGCTGATCGATACTTGGCCCAGCCGGCTGGCTGGCCATGCTCTCGACAGGTGCTTGCCATGTGCTTGCCAGGACGCCCACTTCCCGCCCGGGAAGTGGGCGTCTTGCGTTGCTGACCTGCCGAGTGCCGGCTGGCAATGGTATGCTCGGGACTTGATCAAGCCGAGCGGAAACTCCCATGCAGTATCGAGACTTACGCGATTTCATCGCGGCGCTGGAAGAGAAGGGCGAACTCAAGCGCATTCGTGCCGAGGTGGACCCCTATCTGGAGATGACCGAGATCTGCGATCGCACCCTGAAGGCGGGTGGTCCGGCGTTGCTGTTCGAGAACGTCAAGGGCCACAGCATGCCGGTGCTGGGCAATCTGTTCGGCACGCCGCGGCGCGTGGCGCTGGGCATGGGGCAGGAATCCGTCGAGGCGCTGCGCGAAGTCGGCGAGCTGCTGGCCTTCCTCAAGGAGCCTGAGCCGCCCAAGGGCTTCCGGGATGCCTGGGACAAGCTGCCGATCTTCAAGCAGGTGATGAGCATGGGGCCGAAGAAGGTCAAGCGTGCGCCCTGTCAGGAGATCGTGCTGGAAGGGGATGATGTCGATCTCGACATGATTCCGATCCAGCACTGCTGGCCCGGGGATGCCGCGCCGTTGGTGACCTGGCCGCTGGTGATCACGCGCGGTCCGCACAAGGAGCGCCAGAACCTCGGCATCTATCGTCAGCAGAAGCTCGGCAAGAATCGCCTGATCATGCGCTGGCTGGCACACCGTGGCGGCGCACTGGACTTCCGCGAGTGGCAGAAGGCCCATCCGGGCGAGCCCTTCCCGGTCGCGGTGGCACTGGGTGCCGATCCGGCCACCATCCTCGGCGCTGTCACGCCGGTGCCGGATTCACTCTCCGAGTATGCCTTTGCCGGTCTGCTGCGCGGCTCGCGCACCGAGTTGGTCAAATGCGGCCTGTCGGATCTCGAAGTCCCGGCCAGCGCCGAGATCATCCTGGAAGGTTATCTGTATCCGGATGACGTGGCACCGGAAGGCCCCTACGGCGATCACACCGGCTATTACAACGAGGTGGAGACCTTCCCCGTCTTCACCATCGAGCGCATCACCCATCGGCGCGACCCGATCTATCACTCCACCTATACCGGGCGTCCGCCGGATGAGCCGGCGATTCTCGGCCTGGCGCTCAATGAAGTCTTCGTGCCGATTCTGCGCAAGCAGTTCCCGGAGATCGTCGACTTCTATCTGCCGCCGGAAGGCTGCTCCTACCGCATGGCGGTGGTGACGATGAAGAAGCAGTACCCCGGCCACGCCAAGCGCGTGATGATGGGGGTCTGGAGCTTCCTGCGTCAGTTCATGTACACCAAGTTCGTGATCGTGCTGGATGATGATGTCGATGCCCGCAAGTGGGAAGATGTCATCTGGGCCATCACCACGCGCATGGACCCGAGCCGTGATACCGTTCTGGTCGACAATACGCCGATCGATTATCTGGACTTCGCCTCGCCAACGGCGGGTCTTGGCTCCAAGATGGGCATGGACGCGACCAACAAGTGGCCCGGCGAGACGGACCGCGAGTGGGGCGAGCCCATCGTGATGAGCGAAGAGATCACATCCCGTGTCGATGAACGCTGGGACAGTCTGGGCATTCTGGACTGATTCCGCGACAGACCATCAACACCCATGCATTTACCCTGTCGTTGCGCGGCGCGCTGGCGGCAGGCATCAGATAACAAGAGGATACGATGACGGCGCGGACCCTGACCTGTCATGTCGAGAGTGTGGAAGATCTGACCCCGGACGTGTTTCGTGTGCGCTTCGCCGCACGTCCCGAGGCCCTGGCGCACGCGCCGGGCCAGTATCTCGAGATGAAGCTCGATGACACCACCTGGGTACCGTTCTCCATCGCCAATGCCGCCAGTGATGATGGCGTGCTCGAGCTGCATATCCAGCATTGGCCGGAGCGCAGCAATTCCGCGCGTCTGCGCAGCCTGCTGGTCGCGGCCAATCAACTAGAGCTGCGTCTGCCCAGTGGCGAGTGCGTGCTGGACCTCGACGACCCCAGCCCCATCGTGCTGATCTGTGCCGGCACCGGGTTCTCGCAGATGCACGCCATGCTGCAGGCGGCGTTTGCGCGTGGCCTGACCCAGCCCATCGAACTGTGGTGGGCGGCGCGCGAGCGACGTGATCTGTATCTGGAGAGTGCGGCGCTCAACTGGGCCGCCAGTCAGCCCAACTTCCGTTATTTCCCGGTGCTGGAAGAAGCGCCGGAAGTCGGTGATGCCCACCATCGCGCGCTGGAAGCGGCCGGTGTCGAGGCCGCTTTCAATGGCCATCTGGGGCGTATCGATGAGGCGCTGCGCAAGCACGCGGGCAGCATGGCGGGCAAGCGCGTCTATCTGTCCGGCTCGCCGGGCATGGTCTATGCCTGTGTCGATGCGCTGACGCCATTGGGGGTCGAGGCCAGCGCGCTGAGCTCCGATGTGTTCAGCTATGCGCCACGCGAGCCGCTGCTGGACCCGGCGCTGGTCTCTGCCTGAGGCAGCCTGACATTGCTTGAAGCCGCCTGACATTGCCTGAAGGAGTCGAGTGAATGAGTCAGTCTCCGATACTGATCACCGGTGGCGCCCAGCGTCTGGGGCGCTATTGTGCCGAGCGACTGATCGATGATGGTCATCCGGTCATCATCAGTTATCGACGCGAGCGGGAAGAGCTCGACGCCCTGCGCGCGCTGGGCATTCGCACCGTGCAGGCGGATTTCTCCAGCGAGGCAGGCATCCAGGCCTTCATCGCGGCGATTCGTGAGCTGACTCCGACATTGCGGGCCATCGTGCACAATGCCGGCGACTGGGCGCCGGATGGCGACGGCGAGGGGCAGGGCGAGCTGTTCGAGCACCTGTTCCGTGTCCACATGCAGGCGCCGTACCTGATCAATCTGGCGCTGCGCGATCTGCTGGAAGCCGGAGTCGAGACGCAGGCGGACATCGTCCACATGAGTGACTTCGTGGTCCAGAAGGGTTCGCGCAAGCATGCGGCCTACGCGGCCAGCAAGGCGGGACTCGAGAACCTGACCTTGTCGTTCGCGTCGATGTTCGCGCCACGCATACAGGTCAACACCATCGCGCCGGCGCTGATCATGCTGCGCCCGGGCGATGATGATGACTATGCCGAGCGTGCGCGTGCCAAGTCGTTGATGCAGCAGGTGCCCGGGCCCGGCGTCATCTGGCAGGCACTGCGCTATCTGCTGGATAGTCCCTATGTCACGGGCACGACCCTGCCGGTGGATGGTGGCCGCCACCTGCGCTGATAGCTTGCGTCAGTGGTCTTTAGGCCATCGCTTCTGGTATCCAAGACCTGACGCTCACGACACGACATTGGGCATATGAGCACCGCACTAAAAAGCCCCCGCTTCTCAGCGGGGGCTTTTTTCGTTGGCGCGACATCCTGCACCAGCGAAGCGCTTACAGGATATGGCGGCCTTCGACCGGCGTCAGCTGACCCTTCTTGAGGGTCGGCCCCATCTGGTTGCCGGAGGGGGCGCCCTGCGGACTTTCCAGCGTGATCACCAGGTCGCTGTCGGGGAAGGCGGCCAGATACTCCTTGGGCACCTCGACCTTCATGGTGCCGGAGTGCGGCAGGATGCCCAGTGACATCGGCTCCTTGCCATCCTTGGCCATCAGCCACAGCTCGCAGACCTTGCCGGGGGCCGGCGCTTCGGGCCTGACGGCCTGCACCATCATCTCGCCCGAATGGGAGGCGTTGACGATCCAGCCGGGGCTGCTGTCAGAGTTGTTGACCACGAACACGTAGTCGCTCTCCATGCCCGCGTTGTGCCCCAGGCTGAAGGTCAGGGTGACTGCCAGCGCCAGGCTGAACGCCGTGGCGGTCATACCCTGCCACAGGCCCAGGCGACGCCACCAGGGCTGACGGGCGGTGCCCGTCGCCTCGGCGATGCCTTGCCAGACATGGGCCGGTGGCGTGACGGGGGGAAGCTGTTCATTGAACACGTTGAGATGCTCGCGCCAGCGCTCCACATCACGTTGCAGGTCGTGGCTGACGGCCAGCAGTGACTCGAATGCCGCGCGCTCGTCGCGTGTCAATGTGCCGAGCGCATATTCGCCCGCTGCGGCTTCGCGCAGTTCCGGGTCGCTCAGATCAAATGACTCATGCATGTCTTCAACCTCTCGAGTCCACGACGGACCCAGCTCTTGACGGTGCCCAAGGGCTGGTCCAGTTGATTGGCCAGATCCTGGTGGGTGAGGCCTTCGAAGTAGGCCAGTTCCAGGGCGCGGCGTTGATCGTCATTCAGCTCGGCCAGGCACTGGTGGAGTTCACCACTGTGCTGGGCCAGGTCGACATCTGCCTCGATATCACTCCGCCCCGGCATGGCGGCGATCAATTCATCGCTGTCATGCTCGCTGGGTCGCTGTCGACGTATCCAGTCGATGGCGATGTTGCGGGTCATGGTGCCGAGCCAGGTCATCGGGCGGGCGCGGCCGGCGTCATACTGGGCGGCGGCGGCCCATACCCGGATGTAGACCTGCTGAAGACAATCCTGCGCGGATGCCTCATGTCTCAAGATACGCAGCAACTGAGCGTATAGATGCGCACTGGTTGCTCGATAGAGCTGATCCAGTGCCTTGGCATCCTGCCGGGCGCATCCCGACAGATACTCAATCAGTGCATCATTTCGGGAATCCTGCATGCATGCATTCCAAGCTGTGGGCGCGGTGTCAGGCACCGCTGGACGAATGCGTGTTGCCGATCATGTTGCTCGACAACCAAAGATTATACTGATGCCACTTCAGGCTGATAGCCCTTCTTTATGCGTGCGGGCAAAGGTTTGTTGCCGGTTCACGCTTGCGCAGGACGATCTGGAGTGCAAGGATAGTCCTATCACCATTTTCATCGTCACTACTGGATACCGGCCCGACCCATGAATCAGACCACCAGCCACCGCCCGTTCACTGTCGCTGCCTGCCCTTCGGGCCAGGTCGTGACGGCGGCGTGTGCGGCCGGCTATTGGTATTGGTTTACACAGGGGCGCGCCTGAGGTTACGGCGCGCCTGTCTCGTACGGGCTGCCACCACCTTGAAGAACCCCCGGTCGCAGCCACGGCCGGGGGTTCTTGCGTTTCGGGCCTTGCGAAATCCATGACGAGAGGCATGTCACCCTAACGTGCCGACAATGATTGCAGCATGAATGACGAGAGGAATGACCATGCGCACCACTATCCTGACTACCCGCTTTTCTCTTGCCTCCGCTCGGGTCGTGCATGGTTATTGGCGCTGGCGATTTAGCGGCGTCCTGCCTCTTTCCGCTGTCACCGCGGGGCAGGGCGAGCAACACCGGGGTGACGATTCGCGAAGTCCCTGTCTGTCAGAATGAATATTGCGTGATGGAGCCAAGGCTTCATCACAGGAGAGAAGACCATGAACGCCAGCCTTGAACGCGTGTTGACCGCCAACCCGCACACTGCCGACGCCACTGTTGACCCCTTGACTGCCGAGAACGCCACCGTGACCCGCTCTGATGCCGCCCAGACACCGACCACACCCGGACGCATCAGTCGTGAAGCCCTGCCCAGCGCCAGCGAATTGCGCGAGCAGCTGCCGGTGGACGCCGACCTGGCCGGCCAGATTCGCCGGCATCGCGATGAGATCAACGCCATTCTCGCCGGCGACGATGATCGTCTGCTGGTGGTGGTCGGGCCGTGCTCCATCCATGATCTCAAGGCCGCGCGCGAGTACGCCCAGCGCCTGGCGGTGATCGAGCCGCAGGTACGTGATCGCCTCAAGCTGGTGATGCGTGTCTATGTCGAGAAGCCGCGCACCACGGTGGGCTGGAAGGGGCTGGCCTATGATCCGCATCTGGATGGCAGCGATGACATGGCCACCGGCCTGCGTCAGGCACGCGAGCTGATGCGCGAGATCAACCAGCTGGGCCTGCCGGTGGCGACGGAGCTGCTGCAGCCGCTGACCGCCGCCTACCTGGAAGACCTGCTCGGCTGGGCGGCCATCGGCGCCCGCACCACCGAGTCGCAGATCCATCGCGAGATGGCCTCCGGCCTCGGCTGTGCAGTGGGCTTCAAGAACGGCACTGACGGAGGCGTCGAGGTCGCCGTGCAGGCCATCGGGGCGGCGGCGCATGGGCATCGCCACTTCGGCATGGATGACAGCGGACGTCCGGCGCTGATCGAGACCGCGGGCAACCCGCATACCCATGTGGTGCTGCGCGGCGGCCATGGCCAGCCCAACTATGACGCCGCCTCGGTGGCCGCTTGCCGGCGTGAGCTGGAAGGCGCTGGCCTGACGCCGCGTCTGATGGTCGATTGCAGCCACGCCAATTCCCGCAAGGACCACCGCCGCCAGAGCGAAGTGATGCTGGATGTGCTCTCTCAGCGCCTGGCGGGGGATGATGCCTTGATCGGCGTGATGCTCGAGAGTCACCTCAATGAAGGCAAGCAGGCCTTGCCGGCAGCGGAGAAGCTCTCCCAGCTGCGTCATGGCGTGTCCGTCACCGATGCATGCCTGGGCTGGGAAACCACCGAGCACCTGCTGAGCCTGGCCGCCGAGCGCTTGCGCGAGGCCTGAGATCAAACGCCAGACTCGCGCCTCGATGGAAGGATGACGTCGCGCTTGCCTGATGTTTGCTGAATTTGTCGGCTTGTCCTGAAGTCCCCAGCGCCCAACGGTCGAAAGGCCGTTGGGCGCTGTCGTCTCTTGCCCTTGTTGCCCGTTCGTCACGGAATTGTCATCGGGCTCGCGTATCACTCTTGTTGCCTTCGGCATGCCCTCAAGGGGCATGCCTGAACAGAACAACCCGAAACCTGACTACGGGGAAGCGACATGAGCAAGGAAATCGAAGACCATCGCCTGCTTAATCCCAGCAGCAACGAGACGTTCTCATCCGTCATCGAACGACACATCTCGCGTCGTCGTGTCCTGCAGGGTGGCCTGGGCATGGCGGCTGCCAGCATGCTGGGTGGTTTCGGTCTTGCGGGGCTGAGCACCACGGCCAACGCCGCCAGCAACGCTGCGGGCGAGAAGACGGCTCTGGCACTGGCCTTCGAATCGATCAAGGGTTCACGCACGGATGCAGTCGTGGTTCCCAAGGGGTATACCGCACAGGTGCTGGCGCCGTGGGGTACGCCGCTCAATGCCAAGGCACCCAAGTGGAGCAAGGACCTGGCGATGACGCCGGAGATCCAGCTCAACACCGTCGGCATGCATCACGATGGCATGCACAACTTCGCCTTGAGTGACGACACGGCCTCCAGCAACTTCCTGCTGGTCATGAACAACGAATACATCGATCAGGATGCTCTGTGGGCACCCAAGGGCGGCGCGACCAATGCGGATTCCGGCAAGCGTCCGGCCGATGAAGTGCGCACCGAGATCAATGCCCATGGCGTGACCATCGTCGAGGTCAAGAAGGCCAGCAACGGCAAGTGGGAAGTGGTGGGCGATTCGCGCTACAACCGCCGCTACACCAGCGCCAGCGAAATGAAGCTGAGCGGCCCGGTAGCGGGCAGCGATTACGTCAAGACGGCCTTCTCGCCGGATGGCATGCGCACCCGTGGTACCAACAACAACTGCGCCAACGGCTACACCCCGTGGGGCACCTACCTGACCTGCGAAGAGAACTGGCCGGGCTACTTCGTCAAGCGCAGCGATCGTCAGCTCGATGACAACCGCATCGGCATCGAGACCGAGCGTGGCCGCTATGGCTGGGAAACCGCCGCCGGGGATGCCAGTGAAGTCGATGGCGAGTTCGCGCGTTTCGACAACACGCCGACGGCAGACAGCGCCGACAAGGATTACCGCAACGAACCGCGGACCTTCGGCTATATCGTCGAGATCGACCCCTACACCGGCGAGCAGGCCATCAAGCGCACCGCGCTGGGCCGCTTCCGTCACGAAGGTTGCTGGCCGGGCAAGCTGGTCGAGGGTGAGCCGGTGGTCTTCTACTCCGGTCACGATTCGCGCAACGAGTACATCTACAAGTTCGTGTCGGACGCCAAGTGGGACGCCGCTGATGCCCGTGGCGCCGGTGACTTCAAGGACCGCCTGGCGATCGGCGACAAGTACCTGGACAAGGGCACGCTGTATGTCGCCCAGTTTTCCGCCGATGGCACCGGCACGTGGCTCAAGCTGACGCCGGACGCCGTGACCAAGGATGGTCGCACCCTGGCCGAGGCACTGGGGCTTGCGGCCGATGACCTGGCTGGCATCATCATCCACACCACCGATGCGGCTGACCTGATGGGCGCGACCCCGATGGATCGTCCGGAGTGGGGTGCGGTGGACCCGGTGTCCGGTGAGGTCTACATGACGCTGACCAACAACTCCAAGCGCACCGAGGAAGGCACTGATGCCGCCTTCACCAACGATGGCACCGCCATCGAGGAGCCGGGTGTCGGTTACAAGACCGCGCCGACCAACGCGGCCAATCCGCGTGGCAACAACGAAGCGGGTCAGATCATCCGCTGGCGTGAAGCGGGCGATCACACGGCCTTCGATTGGGAGATCTTCGTGTTCGGCGCAGCGGCCAGCGATGCCGACAACCTGTCCGGCCTGACCGAGATGAACGAGTTCGCCAGTCCCGATGGCCTCTACTTCGACGGCCGCGAAGGACAGGACAGCATCCTGTGGATCCAGACCGACAACGGCTACGAAGGCATCACCGAGGTCACCAATGACCAGCTGCTGGCGGTCGTGCCGGCAGGTCTCGAGCAGGCCGAGGGAGATGCGGCCGTGATCGGTGCCGACAACCAGGCGCAGCTCAAGCGCTTCGCGGTGGGCCCGAACGGTTGTGAAGTCACCGGGATCTTCACCACCCCGGACAAGACCGCGATGTTCATCAACATCCAGCATCCGGCCAACTGGCCGCAGAGCGATGATGCCACCGCCGAGACCGATGGCAGCGTGCGTGCCCGCGCCGCGACCGTGGTCATCCAGCGCGAAGATGGCGGCCAGATCGGCGTCTGATGTAAGCCGCGCGTCAGGTGTGAACGCGAAGCCCCCGTATCGATGATACGGGGGCTTTTTCATGCGCCTGAACCTGGCCCCGCTTCGCTTGAGGGCGCTTGGTCGATCAAGCGGGTGGGGAGGGCCAACGACAACGGCCCCCACGCAAGCGTGAGGGCCGAGAGTCCAGCGGTCTGTCTTTAGCTCATCTGATTTGAGAGCTGACCTGATTTGAGAGCTGACCTTGGCGAGCGCGATCAGGCCTTGGCGGCGTAGGCGAACAGCAGGGTTTCCTGCACGCTGATCGGTTCCGCGTCGCCGGCATCCAGCTGGGTGTAGTGGCCATCGCTTTCCAGACGCCAGCTCTGGCAGTTGTCGACCAGATAGGTGTCCAGGTCCTTGCGGATACGCTGGGCCAGCTTCTTGTCGAGCAGCGGGAAGCAGGTCTCGACGCGGTGGAACATGTTGCGCTCCATGTAATCCGCGCTGGAGCACCAGGTTTCCGGCTGGCCGGCATTGTGGAAGTGGAAGGTACGCGTGTGCTCGAGGAAGCGGCCGATCACCGAGCGTACGCGGATGTTGTCGGAAATCCCCGGCACGCCCGGGCGCAGACAGCAGACGCCGCGGATGATCAGGTCACACTGCACGCCAGCCCGCGAGGCGCGGTATAGGGCGCGAATCAGCTTGGGCTCGGTCAGTGAATTGCATTTGATGATGATGTGGGCGCGCTTGCCTTTCTCGGCGTTGCGCGCTTCACGGTCGATCATCTCCACCATGCGCTCATGCAGCGTGAAAGGCGCGTGCAGCAGCTTCTCGATATTGCGCTGCTTGCCCATGCCGGTCAGCTGCTGGAAGACCTTGTGGACGTCCTCGCACAGCGTCTCGTTGGCGGTCAGCAGGCTGTAATCGGTGTACAGGCGCGCCGTCTTGGCATGGTAGTTACCGGTGCCCAGGTGCGCGTAGTGACGCAGCTCGCCGTGTTCACGTCGCACGATATGCAGCATCTTGGCGTGGGTCTTGTAGGCCATCACGCCGTAGATGACGATGGCGCCGGCTTCCTGCAGGCGTGAGGCCAGCTGCAGGTTGTCGGCCTCATCGAAGCGCGCCCGCAGCTCGATCACCACGGTGATCTCCTTGCCCTGACGTGCGGCTTCCACCAGCGAGGAGACGATGTTGGAGTCGGCGCCGGTGCGATAGAGGGTCTGCTTGATGGCCAGCACGTTCGGGTCACGCGCCGCCTCGGCGAGCAGGTTCTCGACCGGGGAGAAGGACTGGAAGGGGTGATGCAGCAGGATGTCCTCGCGACGGATCGCATCGAACAGGCTGTTGTCGCCCTTGAGTGCCTTGGGAATGCCCGGAGTGAACGGGGCGTAGAGCAGGTCCTCGCGGCCGACGTCGCCGATGACTTCCATCAGGCGGTTGAGGTTGACCGGGCCCTTGACCTGATAGAGGTCACGCGTTTCCAGATCGAACTGCTTGAGCAGGAAGGTGTAAAGCGCTTCCGGGCAGTTGTCCGCCACCTCGAGACGCACCCCGTCGCCGTAACGGCGCGCCAGCAGCTCGCCGCGCAGCGCGGAGGCCAGGTCGGAGACATCCTCGGCATCCACCGAGAGGTCGGCGTTGCGGGTCAGGCGGAACTGATAGCAGCCCTTGATCTTCATGCCCGGGAACAGCTCCTGGGCGTGAGCGTGAATCATCGAGGACAGGAAGACGTATTCGGTGTACCCCTGCTCGACGAGGCCATCCGGGATGCGGATCAGACGCGGCAGCGAGCGCGGGGCCGGCAGGATGGCCAGGCCACCTTCACGACCGAAGGCATCCTTGCCTTCCAGCTCGACGATGAAGTTGAGGCTCTTGTTGACCAGGCGCGGGAACGGGTGCGACGGGTCGAGACCGATCGGGCTGATGACCGGCTGGATCTCTTCCTCGAAGTAATCGCGCACCCAGGCCTTCTGGGCATCGTTCCACTGATTGCGGCGACGGAAGCGGATGTGCTGCTCTTCCAGCGCGGGGATCAGGTCCTCGTTGAGCATGCGGTACTGGCGTTCGACCTGCTCATGCGTGATGCGGGAGACCTCATCGAGCACCTTGCTCGGCAGCATGCCGTCACAGCCGGGGTCGGTGCGATCGAAGGCGATCTGATGCTTGAGACCCGCCACGCGAATCTCGAAGAACTCGTCCATGTTGGACGTGAAGATCAGCAGGAACATCAAGCGGTTGAGCAGCGGATGCGAGGTATCCTTGGCCTGCTCGAGTACGCGGATGTTGAACTGCAGGTTGGACAGCTCGCGATTGAAGTACAGCGCCGGATCAGCGAGATCAGCCTCGGGGGAGGGGGTGGCCTTGGCATGGATACCGGTACGCGTCCGGTTGACGCGCAGGGGCAGCGGTTCCTGAGCCGGCGGCTCATCCGCCGCCAGCTCGATCTCGCCTTCCCGTGGGGTGGATGCTGCCTTGGGGGCAGCATCCTTGTCGCGACTGTCAGCGACTTCCGGCAGGGTCGCCGTGTTGGTGTCGGTGTCTTGCTTGGGCGTCTGTTCCATCATCAACTCCATGATCCCGGTCAGCCGCATCCGCAATGGCCGGGGTTGTCAAAGGCGGTTTTTCTGCGCCAGCAATTCGGCCGCCTGGCGAGCAAAATAGGTGAGGATGCCGTCGGCACCCGCACGCTTGAAGCACATCAGCGACTCGAGAATGACCTTGTCGGCATCCAGCCAACCGTTCTGGAAAGCCGCCATGTGCATGGCGTACTCACCGCTGACCTGATAGGCGAAGGTCGGCACTTCCAGCTCGCGCTTCACACGCGTTACCACATCAAGATAGGGCATGCCCGGCTTGACCATCACCATGTCAGCGCCCTCGGCGATGTCCATCGCCACCTCATGCAGGGCTTCGTCGCTGTTGGCGGGGTCCATCTGGTAGGTCTGCTTGTCGGCCTTGCCCAGATTGCCGCTCGAACCGAGCGCGTCACGGAACGGGCCGTAGTAGTTGGAGGCGTACTTGGCCGAGTAGGCCATGATGCGCGTGTTGATCAGGCCTTCCTGTTCCAGCATGGCGCGGATGGAGCCGATGCGGCCATCCATCATGTCGGAGGGCGCGATGACATCGGCACCGGCTTCCGCGTGTGACAGCGCCTGCTTGATCAAGGTCTCGACGGTGCGGTCGTTGAGCACGTAGCCGTCTTCGTCGAGGATGCCGTCCTGACCGTGAACGGTGTAGGGGTCGAGCGCGACATCCGTGATGACGCCCAGCTCCGGCAGCGCTTCCTTCAAGGCGCGCACGCAACGCTGCACCAGGCCGTTGGCATTGTAAGATTCTTCGGCATACAGCGTCTTGGCCTCGGCATCGACCACCGGGAAGAGCGCGATGGCCGGCACGCCCAGTGCGTGGACGGCGCGGCATTCTTCGACCATGAGGTCGATGGACAGGCGTTCGACGCCCGGCATGCTGGGCACGGCTTCACGACGCTGGGAGCCTTCGAGAACGAAGACCGGCAGGATCAGATCATCGGCCGTCAGCTGATTTTCACGCATCAGGCGGCGAGAGAAGTCGTCCTTGCGCATACGGCGCATACGAGTCGCAGGAAACTGGCGCGGGGTATGTTGGCTCAAGAAATGCTCTCCGGGTCGGGTGGTCCGCTCCCGTGATGGTCGCAGGCAGTCTAGGTCTATAATATTTCATTAATATTACAGTGATGCCAGCGGTCATGGGGCAAGGCCGGTCACGTGAGGTGCCAGCAAGGGCTGAACATGACGACAAGGCGTCTGTCGGGCGACGAGAAGGCCTGGCTTGCGGCCTGCAAGTGGGTGGCCCGTGACGGGAGCCGTCGTCCCTGTGGCAGGGTCAATCCAGTATATCAGCGTTGACTTGTGGCCACAGGCGCAGGAGATGTGTCGCGGTGTCGCGCCTCATGCACACCCCGTATGGGGCGGGTGTGTGGGGCTGCAAGACGAGTCCGGACACCGCGGCAAGCCTCCGGCACCAGAGCCTTGATGGCATACGAGTGGACGAGGAGCAGCACTTGAGTTGTGCCAGGGCCGCCCATAGTCTTGAGAGGATGCGCAGTGACATGCCTCGCCTGCACGCCTGTCACTGTCTGCCGCGTGGTGGTCGCGCAGCTTCGGTGCCGCTGAAGCGTCTCGCGCCTGGCATGACGCCGGGCATGACGCTGGGCATGAAATCAGGCTCGGCATTCGAATCAGTCACGCGCTTGTATTAGTCTTTTCTGACCTGTCCGGCAATCGCCGCGCACAGCTCATCGTCAATGGAGTAACCCATGACCAAGCAGGTAGCCCTGATCCTTTCCGGTTGCGGTGTCTTTGATGGCTCCGAGATCTATGAAACTACCCTGACGCTGCTGCGTCTCGATCAGCTGGGCATTGCCTATGAGTGCTTTGCACCGGATGTCGCGCAGCACCACGTGATCAATCACGGCACTGGCGACGAGATGGAGGAGACCCGCAACGTGCTGGTCGAGTCCGCGCGTCTGGCACGTGGCAAGGTGCGCCCGCTGGAAGAGCTGTCAGCGGACGACTTCGATGCGCTGATCCTGCCCGGCGGCTTCGGCGCCGCCAAGAATCTGTGTGACTTTGCCGTCAAGGGTGAGGACCTCGAACTCGTCGCGGGCCTGCAGGACGCGGTGCAGCCCTTCCACGCGGCCGGCAAGCCGATCGGCGTGATGTGCATCGCGCCGGTGATGGTGCCCAAGCTGCTGGGTGAGGGCATCTCGGTCACCATCGGCAACGATGCCAGTGTCTCCGGGGCGATCAGCGCCCAGGGCGGCCTGCACAAGAGCTGTGAGGTGACGGACATCGTCGTCGACGCCGCCAACCGTGTCGTCACCACCCCGGCCTACCTGCTGGCGGAGCGCATCAGCGAAGCGGCCCAGGGCATCTTCAAGCTGGTCGAGCGCATCGATAGCTGGATCGAGGACGACAAGGCGCGTGCCGCCGAGCAGGACTGACCTCGACACGCCGGTGCGTCTGGCGTGATAGCGCGTGGCTGGTGTGAGCAAGCTCCCTGGAAACACAAAGCCCCCAGAAACAGAAAGCCCCGCCGGTGGCCCGGCGGGGCTTTCTGTTTTGATGCTGTGATTCTGAGGCTCTGATTCTGGCGCCCTGTTTCTGATGCCCGACTACTGGCAGCCTCGTTCAGGGCGTGTCCTGCGATGCCTCATCGTCTGAGGCCGCACGCCGGCGCTTGAAGAGGCGCGAGGCCAGAATGCCGACCTCGAACAGCAGCCACATCGGGATCGCCAGCAGCGACTGCGAGATCACGTCCGGCGGTGTCAGCAGCATGCCGACCACGAAGCAGGCGATCACGATATAGGGGCGCTTCTTGCTCAGTGCCTCTACCGTGGTCGCACCGGTCCAGATCAGCAGGAAGGTGGCGATGGGAATCTCGAAGGCGACCCCGAAGGCGAAGAACAGCTTGAGGACAAAATTCAGGTACTGATTGATGTCCGTCATGATCGCCACGTTCTCGGGGCCCGTGGTGGTGAAGAACTGGAACAGCAGCGGGAACACCACGTAGTAGGCGAAGGCCGCACCGGCATAGAACAGCAGGATGCTGGAGGCCAGCAGCGGCAGGGCCAACGCCTTCTCGTTCTCATAGAGGCCCGGCGCGATGAACGCCCAGGCCTGATAGAGCACGGCGGGAATCGCCAGGAACAGCGCCACCACCAATGTCAGCTTGAAAGGCGCCAGGAAGGGCGAGGCCACTTCGGTGGCGATCATCTGCGAACCCGGTGGCAGCAATGCCATCAGCGGTTCGGCGACATACAGGTAGATCTGGTTGGAGAAGCCGTACAGCGCGGCGAATACCACCAGCACCACCAGGGTGGCGCGCAGCAAGCGCGAGCGTAGCTCGATCAGGTGCTCGATGAGCGGCGCATGTGCGGCGTCGCCCTGACCACCTGACGGTGAGGCATGTGGATCACTCATCAGGAACGTGGCTCTCGTGATTCACGGGTGTCGGAAGCAGTGCTCGGCTCGGTGGCCGGCGCACCATTCTCGGCAGGGCGGGGGCTGGTCTCAGCGCCGGAGGCGCCTGCATCGCGGGGCGTGCTGGACTCGGTGATGCCGCGCTCGACATCGCGTGCCTCGTTGCGCGCATGAGCGAGCGTCTCGTCGAGCTGCTTCTTCTGCTCGTTGAGCGTCTGACGCAGTTCCTCGGCTTCCAGCTGGGCACTGATTTCCTGCTGAATGCCCGAGACACTGCGCTTGATGCGTCCCAGCCACAGACCCGCAGTGCGGGCGGCCCGGGGCAGACGCTCCGGGCCGAGCACGATCAGCGCCAGCAGCGCGATCAATGCCAGTTCAAAAAAGCCGATATCGAACATGCGGGTTACGAGCGCTTGTCAGCGGTATCGCGGCTCTCGGCCTCGACATCGATGGTGTCGCCACGCTTTTCCTCATGCGCGACCTTCTGCTGGGCAGTCGGCTCGTCGCTCTTCTTCTCTTCTTCCTTCATCGCGCCCTTGAAGCCCTTCACGGCACCGCCGAGATCAGAGCCGACGTTGCGCAGCTTCTTGGTCCCGAAGATCAGGATGATGATGCCGAGCACGATGAGAAGCTGCCAGATACTGATGCCACCTAACATGGGAAATTCTCCATTTGGGCCGCTGACACCGGGTCATTGGGCCTTGAGACTTGCAGGGTGCTGGCACCGCTGCCGGAAAGCCGACTTGCGCCGGAAGAATACGGGTCCTTCACTGGCCGCGAGCGGCCTTTTCATCATGGCCGGAAACACCGAAGCGGCGTGCCAGCTCATCCAGCACTTCCTGATGATCCAGCCCCAGGTGCGACAGCATGACCAGTGAATGGAACCACAGGTCAGCGGTCTCACCGATCACGGCACGCTGCGAGTCCACGTCGTCGTGAGCGAAATCCTTGGCGGCCAGTACGGTTTCGGTCGCCTCTTCGCCAATCTTCTCCAGTACCTTGTTGAGGCCCTTGTGATGCAGGCTCGCGACATAGGAGGAGGTCGGGTCAGCGTCGCGCCGTTCTGCCAGTACCACTGACAGACGGTTGAGAATATCACTCATGAATCATCATTCCTGAAAGCTTGGGTCTTGCGTTAAGTCATCGAGTTCTGCGCTGGCGGCACACCTTGCACGGCAAACGGCACGGCGTGGGCAGGCGACTCAGGATGCAAGTGTTATATGTCATTCATATTGCACTGCGTCCCATGGGGCGGCAAGTGTCGTTGCGCGACGGGCCAGTCAGGCCATCATGTCTGCCTGCGTCTAGCGCCACAGCAATAACACGATTCCCAGTCCTGCGCCCACCAGTACCGCCACGGGCTGGGTCTCCGCCCAGGCCATCAGGGGCTGCCAACCGAACGCGCCGGCCACCAGCAGCAGGCCCGCGCGCAGCCGCCAGCTGGTGCTGGAGGCGTGATTGACCCGATCGCGCAGCGTGGTGATGGCTTCTGTCTGGCGTTGACGGGCGCGATGCTCGTCCTCGATGCGCTCCATGGCCTGGAAGGCCATCGCCGGCAGCTGTGGCAGCTGATGCGACAGCTCCGGTGCCTGCTTGACCATCTCGGCCCAGAACGCCTTGGGGCCAGCGCGCTCCTTCATCCAGCGCTCCAGATAGGGGCGGGCGGTGGCCCACAGGTCGAGGTCCGGATACAGCTGGCGGCCGAGGCCCTCGATGTTGAGCAGGGTCTTCTGCAGCAACACCAGCTGCGGCTGGACTTCCATGTTGAAGCGGCGCGCGGTCTGGAACAGCCCCAGCAGGACCTGGCCGAAACTGATGTCCTTGAGCGGCTTCTCGAGAATCGGCTCGCAGACGGCGCGGATGGCAGCGGCGAATTCGTTGGCGCGTGTGCCTTCGCCGACCCAGCCGGACTCGATGTGCAGCGCCGCGACCTCGTAGTAATCCTGGCGGAAGAAGGCCAGCAGGTTGCGCGCCAGATAGTCCTGGTCCTCGCGGGTCAGGCTGCCGACGATGCCGCAGTCGATGGCGATGAACTGCGGGTCGTGCGGGTTCTCGCGCGAGACGAAGATGTTGCCGGGGTGCATGTCGGCGTGGAAGAAGTTGTCGCGGAATACCTGGGTGAAGAAGATCTCCACGCCGCGCTCGGCCAGCTTCCTGAGGTCGGTGCCCTGCGCCGTCAGCTCCTCGATATCGGCGACCGGAATGCCGCGGATGCGTTCCTGCACCATCACGCGGCGGCGCGTCAGTGGCCAGTGGATGGCCGGGACGTAGAGCAGCGGCGAGTCGAGGAAGTTGCGCTTGAGCTGGGAGGTGTTGGCGGCCTCCTTGTGCATGTCGAGCTCGTCGAACAGCGTCGCCTCGTAGTCGGCGACGACCTCGACCGGGCGCAGGCGACGGGCTTCCGGCGAGACCTTCATCAACAGGCGCGCGAACATGTAGAGCAGGCCGATGTCCTTGCGCATCACTTCCTCGATGCGTGGTCGGATGACCTTGACCACCACGTCCGAGCCATCGTGCAGGCGTGCGGCATGTACCTGGGCGATGGAGGCGGAGGCCAGAGGCTGGGCCTCGAATTCGGCGAAGGCTTCCTCGACCGACATCTCGAGTTCCTGCTCGACCAGCTCCCGCGCGACCTGGTTCTCGAACGGCGGCACCTGATCCTGCAGGCGCTTGAGTTCGTCGGCGATGTCCGGCGGCAGCAGGTCGCGGCGCGTCGAGAGCATCTGGCCGAACTTGATGAAGATCGGGCCCAATGCCTCGAGTGCCAGACGCAGACGCTCGCCACGCGTGCGTCTGCCGATGGGGAACAGACGCAGCGGCGACAGCTTGAGCAGCGGGCGCAGCAGGGCCGGCACGCGTCCCGGTGGCACCAGGTCGTCGAGGCGGTAGCGGGCGATGACCCACAGGATGCTCAGCAGGCGATAGAGTCTCACGACGGCTGGCACTCCCGCTCGGCAGGTTGATGAGAGGTGGCGGCCTCGAGATGACGGCGCAGCCGCGCCAGCCGCGCTTCGGTGCGGTCCAGACACTGGGTCAGCTCGGTCAGCTCGTCGCGCGCGACGCGCATCTGCGCCTGACCGGGTAGCCAGCGCGCCTCCTCGGTGAGGTACTCGCGCAGGTCCAGCTCCAGCTCGCGGCGGCTGATCAGGCCGAAACGCCCGAGGCTGCGCAGGCCGCTGGCCAGGCTATGGCCGGGGGCTTCGCCGAACCATTCACTGAGCGCGCCTTCCCAGTCCAGGTCGAGGTCCATCACCAGGTCACGGGCGCTCTCCAGCAGATGGATACGCCCACGCACGGCGAGGCGGCCCTCGAACATCAGGCGCTCGATGGATTCACCGGACAGCAGGGCGGCGGCGGTCTCCATGTCGAGCTCCACCACCACATCGCCATCGCTCTCGTTGGCCTGGGGCAGGCGCAACAGGTGCAGGCCCTGCAGGTCGAAGTGCACCAGCAGGTCGAAGGCGGGGCGTTCGACACGCACCAGCAGGCGTCGGCCTGCCAGTGCATTCAGGCGCGACGTCGAGGCCGGGTCGCGAGCAAGCAGCTGATTCAGCGTCCGCTCAGCGGTCGCCAACAGCAGGGGGGTCAGCAATGCCATGACAGCCTCAGAGCTTGATACCGCGGTGCAACGCGACGATGCCGCCCGTCAGGTTGGTGTACTCGACGCGCTCGAGACCGGCCTCTTCCATCATTCCGGCCAACGTCTTCTGGTCGGGGTGCATGCGGATGGACTCGGCCAGGTAGCGGTAGGAGTCGGCGTCGCCGGCGACCATCTCGCCCATCTTGGGCAGCAGCCGGAAGCTGTACTGGTCATAGGCGGTGGAGAGCAGCGGATTGACCGGCTTGGAGAATTCCAGCACCAGCAGACGGCCACCCGGCTTGAGGATGCGCTGCATGGAGCGCAGGGCCTTGGCCTGGTCGGTGACGTTGCGCAGCCCGAAGGCGATGGTGATGATGTCGAAGGTGTTGTCCGGGAAGGGCAGGGCCTCGGCATTGGCCTGCACGTATTCGACGTTGCCGCCGACGCCACGGTCGAGCAGCTTGTCGCGGCCGACGTTGAGCATCGAGGCATTGATGTCGGCGAGCACCACGCGGCCTTTCGGGCCGACCAGACGCGAGAACTTCAGCGTCAGGTCACCGGTGCCGCCGGCGATGTCCAGCACCGACTGGCCGGGACGGGCGCCGGCACGCTCCAGGGTGATGCGCTTCCACAGACGGTGGATGCCGAACGACATCAGGTCATTCATCACGTCGTACTTGGCGGCGACACTGTGGAAGACGTCCGCGACGCGGCCTGCCTTCTCGTCCACGGCAACTTCCTGATAACCGAAGTGAGTCGTACGCTTGTCCATGACTTCCCCTGTTGTGACGCCGCCGTGGCGACGTCAGCACAATATGGTGAGCTTTCGCAGTGGCTCGATTGTAACCGCTGGCCAGCGGGCTGTCTTTTGGCAAGACGTCGACTCGGACATCTTGCCGCGCCCAGTGGCATCAGTGGCTTACAGCTGGTTGAGCGGAATGCCCAGTGGTTCGCGCGAGGCGCCGGCCTCTTCCAGCTGGCGCAGGTAGTAGGCCCACATGGCGTCGCGGCGATTGGCCAGTTCCCACAGGTATTCCCAGGTATACAGGCCGCTGTCATGGCCATCATCGAAGTGCAGCTTCAGCGCGTAGCGGCCGCTCTGGGTGATGTTGGTCAGCCCGACGTAGCGCATGCCGACCTGCAGGGTTTCCTGGCCGACACCGTGGCCACGCACTTCCGCCGACGGCGACATCACGCGCAGGAATTCGGTGCTCAGGCGGAAGCTCTGGCCATCGGCGTAGCCCAGTTCCAGTTCGCGCTCTGACTTGTGGTAGTGCACGCGCGTCGGTACCGGGCCCTCTTCGCCATCGCGGGCATGGCGCTCATTGAGGCGGTAGTCGCGCTGCTGGCCGCTGGTATCAGCGTCGTGGGACGCGGCGGCGTCCTTGGGAGTGTCGTGGCTCATCGGGGCATCCTCGGGCTTGCATGCCGCGCGGCGGCGTGGGGCGCAGGGCGGCATGGCGAAGGCAGATAGGCGTCGAGCGCGGCGCTTGGCCGGTCGATGTGTCTTGTGCGCATGATGCACTGACGCCCGATCCGGGCCAAGCCGGATCGGGCGTCAGAAGTCCCCTCAGGAACGGGACTGGCTTCCATGAGGGGCTGTCAGGCGCGTGAGCGTGTCGTCAGAGGATGTAGCGCGACAGGTCTTCATCACGCGCCAGATCACCCAGGCGGGCATCGACGTAGGCGGCATCGACCTTGAGTTCGCCGGGCTGATCGCCACCCTCGTAGGAGATCTCTTCCAGCAGACGCTCCATCACGGTGTGCAGACGACGGGCGCCGATGTTCTCGGTGCCTTCGTTGACCTGATAGGCGATCTGGGCGATGCGCTCGATGGCGTCATCCGCGAAGCTCAGCTCGACGCCTTCGGTCGCCAGCAATGCCTTGTACTGACGGATCAGGGCGGCGGACGGCTCGGTCAGGATGCGCTTGAAGTCTTCCGGCGTCAGGGCGTTGAGTTCGACACGGATCGGCAGACGGCCCTGCAGCTCCGGAATCATGTCCGACGGCTTGGACAGGTGGAAGGCACCGGAGGCGATGAACAGGATGTGGTCGGTCTTGACCATGCCGTGCTTGGTGGACACGGTGGAGCCTTCGATCAACGGCAGCAGATCGCGCTGCACGCCTTCGCGGGACACGTCGCCGCCACTGCCGGATTCGCCACGCTTGGCGACCTTGTCGATCTCGTCGAGGAAGACGATGCCGTTCTGTTCGACGGCCTCGATGGCACGGCTCTTGAGGTCTTCATCGCTGACCATTCTGGCCGCTTCTTCCTCGTGAACCAGCTTGAGCGCTTCCTTGACGGTGATGCGACGGCTCTCTTTCTGCTGCTTGCCCATGTTGGAGAACATGGACTGCAGCTGGCTGGTCATCTCTTCCATCCCCGGCGGGGTGGCGAAATCGAGACTCTGGCTGGCCGGGCTCAGCTCGATGTCGATTTCCTTGTCATCCAGCTGACCTTCGCGCAGCTTCTTGCGGAACATCTGGCGCGTGCTGCTGTTGTTGGCGGCAGCGTCGTACTCTTCGCCACGCACCCGCGGCAGCAGGGCGTCGAGGATGCGCTCTTCGGCGGCATCTTCGGCCTTGTCGCGCACTTCCTTCATGGCGTCTTCACGCACCAGTTTCATCGCGACCTCGACCAGGTCGCGGATGATGGATTCCACGTCACGGCCGACATAGCCGACCTCGGTGAACTTGGTCGCCTCGATCTTGAGGAAGGGCGCGCCGGCCAGCTTGGCCAGACGACGGGCGATCTCGGTCTTGCCGACACCGGTCGGGCCGATCATCAGGATGTTCTTCGGCGTGACTTCCGGGCGCAGATCGTCATTGAGCTGCATGCGGCGCCAGCGGTTGCGCATGGCAACCGCCACGGCGCGCTTGGCTTCAGGCTGGCCGACGATGTGCTGATCGAGGGCGTTGACGATTTCCTTCGGGGTCATCTGGGACATCTCAGGACAGCTCCTCGATGATGGCATTGTGGTTGGTGAAGACGCAGATATCGGCCGCGATGGAGATGGACTTCTCGGTGATCTCGCGGGCGGAAAGCTCGGTATTCTCGATCAGGGCGCGGGCAGCGGCCTCGGCGTAGTTGCCGCCGGAGCCGATGGCCAGCACGCCGTGCTCGGGCTCGACCACGTCACCGTTGCCGGTGATGATCAAGGAGGCATGCTTGTCGGCGACCACCAGCATGGCCTCCAGCTTGCGCAGGGCGCGGTCTGAGCGCCACTCCTTGGCAAGTTCCACGGCGGACTTCACCAACTGGCCCTGATACTTCTCGAGCTGCGCTTCGAAGCGTTCGAACAGCGTGAAGGCATCGGCGGTACCACCGGCGAAACCGGCCAGTACCTGATTGCGATACAGACGACGCACCTTGGCGGCGTTGCCTTTCATGACAGTGTTGCCAAGGGATACCTGGCCGTCACCAGCCAGGGCGACCTGGCCGTTGCGACGCACGGAGACGATCGTGGTCATGGATAACTCCTGAGAGAGCATGCCGGCGATTGGAATAAGGTGAACGGGGCCGGGCATGGCATTTCTGGGCAGACGAGGCCGTGGCCTCGTCGCGTAAAACGGGTGGTGATCGTCAGCCTGGCGCTTGCCACTGCTTGCCGCGATCCTGCACCGCCTGATGGGCGGCACGCGGGCCTGATATCTCACCGGAATGCTGTAGATGGGGGCGCCGATACGGGTTTCAAGTCATCGGCGACTCAGCGTTGACTGCGATCGGCCCTGGTCTGTGCCCTCATGCAACGAGCCCGCTCAAAAATGAGCGGGCCCGTCTGTCGCAAGGCTCACGCCTGGCTTACTGCAGCTTGATCAACAGGGGCTCGATGCCCTGGGTGTTCATCAGGTCCTGGGCGCGATTGAGCTCGCGGGTGTCCTTGTAGGGACCGACCTGCACCCGGTGCCAGACGGTACCACCGGAGGCGTTGACGTCACTGACCTTGGCCAGCAGGCCAAGGTCCTTGAGCTTGCCGGCCAGCTTCTTGGCATCGCTCATCTCGCGGAAGGACGCCGCCTGCAACATGTAGTTGGTCAGCGAGGCCTCGGACTTCTTGGTGCTCTCGGCGCTGCCCGGACGCGGCGTGGACTTGTACTCATCCACCTTGGGCGCGATCACCTCGGTTTCCGGCAGCAGGGTGTAGAACTCGAAGGTCGGCATGTTGCCGGCGGACTCTTCGGGGGCTTCCTTCTGCTGCTGGTTGCCCTGTTTGGCGGCCTGCTGCCCGTTCTGCTGTCCGTTCTGCTGCGTGTTGGCCTTGGGCACGATGGCCGCGACCGGCAGACGCGGGGCCTGTTTCTCGAAGTACTGCGCGAGAGCGAAGCCGGCGATCAGACCGATGATGCCCCACAGCCAGCCGGGCAGACCACGGCTCTGGCTGGCAGCGGGTTGCCGACGGGGGCTCGCCCCCTGGCGGGAGGCGGGCTTCTTGTTGGCGGGGCGGCGAGCAGCCATGGCTTACATCTCCTCGGGAGCGCTGACACCCAGCAGGGCCAGGCCGTTGCGGATGACCTGAGCGGTCGCCAGACCCAGCGCCATGCGCGCATTGCGGGTCGCGTCGTCCTCGACCATCACCTTCACCGCGTTGTAGCAGGTGTGGAAGTCGGAGGAGAGGTCCTGCAGGTACTGGGCGACCTGCTGCGGCTCGCGCACCTTGGCGGCGTGGGCGACGACGTCCGGGAACTGCGCCATGCGATTCATCACGGCCTTTTCCTGGTCGCTGGTCAGCAGGGTGAGCTGCGCCATGGCCAGGGCTTCGTCGAAGGGCTTCTCTTCGCGGCTGGCCTTGCGCAGCACGCTGTGCACGCGGGCATGAGCGTACTGGATGTAGTAGACCGGGTTGTCATTGGACTGGGAGCGCGCCAGGTCGATGTCGAAGGTCAGCTGGGAGTCGGCGCGACGTGCCGCCAGGAAGTAGCGGGTCGCATCGCGGCCGACTTCCTCGATCAGGTCGCGCAGGGTCACGTAGCTGCCGGCACGCTTGGACAGCTTCACTTCCTCGCCGGAGCGCATCACGGTGACCATCTGGTGCAGCACGTAGTCCGGCCAGCCCTTGGGGATGTCCGCCTGCAGAGCCTGCAGACCGGCACGCACGCGGGTCACGGTGGAGTGGTGATCGGCGCCCTGCTCGTTGATGACCTGGGTGAAGCCACGCTGCCACTTGTCGAGGTGGTAGGCGACGTCGGGCAGGAAGTAGGTGTAACCGCCGTCACGCTTGCGCATCACGCGGTCCTTGTCATCACCGAAGTCGGTGGTACGCAGCCACAGGGCACCGTCGTCTTCATAGGTGTAGCCGTTGTCGACCAGGCGCTTGACGGTCTCCTCGACCTTGCCGTCGCTGTAGAGCGAGGACTCGAGGAAGTAGACATCGAATTCGACGCCGAAGGCCTTGAGGTCGAGATCCTGCTCGTGGCGCAGGTAGGCGACGGCGAAGACGCGGATGGCCTCCAGGTCATCGGGGTCCGCGGCGCCGGTCACCTGCTTGCCATCGGCTTCGACGGTGTCGCCGGCCATGTAGGAGGCGGCCAGTTCGCTGATGTAGTCACCGCGATAGCCATCGGCCGGCCAGCTGGCGTCATCCGGGCCCAGGCCCTTGGCGCGCGCCTGGACGGAGAGCGCCAGATTGTTGATCTGGGCGCCGGCGTCGTTGTAGTAGAACTCGCGCGTGACGTCGTGGCCGGTGGCGGCCAGCAGGCGGCACAGCACGTCGCCGACCGCGGCACCGCGGCCGTGACCGACGTGCAGCGGGCCGGTCGGGTTGGCGGAGACGAACTCGACCTGCACCTTCTCGCCGGCACCCACGTCGCTGTGACCGAAGCTGTCGCTTTCGCTGAAGACGCGACGCACGATGTCGGCTACCGCACCGGTATCAGCGAAGAAGTTCAGGAAGCCGGGGCCGGCGATCTCGACCTTGGAGACGGCATCGGAGGCCGGCAGCGCCGCGATCAGCTTCTCGGCCAGATCGCGCGGCTTCATGCCGGCGGCCTTCGACGTCATCATCGCCAGATTGCTGGCGTAGTCGCCGTGGCTCTTGTCCTTGGTCGGGTCGACCTTGATCTGCGGGCTGGCGTCGGCGGGCAGGGTGCCGTCGGCCTTGAGGGTTTCCAGGGCCTGGCCCAGCAGTTCGATGATCGTCTCTTTCATGGAATATCGGTCTCTTCACGGCTCGGGTCGCACCGCGTGCCATACAGCAGGCGGTTGCAGGCATCAGGCCTGCGGGCAATGGGGGAGTGCGGATGTCGCTGCACGATGGCGGGCATTATCACCGATCCTGCGGCTTGCATAAACCGTCGTGATCAATCGCGCCGCATTCCGCGCCCTGCAGGGATAGTGGTCAGTTCATCGCAAGCGGCGTGAAGGGCTGTCACGCCGCTTGCGTATCACTCAGGCCATGCCGATGGGATCGACATCCAGCGACCAGCGCAGGCGGCGCGCGTCGCGGTCCTGCTCGCAGAGCGTCACCAGCCAGGCCGCCGCTTCATGCAATGGGCCGCGTTTCGCACAGCGCAACAGCAATTGGGCGTGATAGCGATTCTGGCGACGCTCCATCGGTGCGGGCACCGGACCGAGGCAATCCACCTTGAGATTGGCAGCCTCGAGGTGCTGGCGCAGGGCGCCACCGACCTTCAACAGCCACTGTTCGACCTGCTGCTGGTCGGTGGCCTCGGCGCGCAGCAGTGCCAGATGGCTGAACGGCGGCAGCTGGGCGATGCGGCGCTCTTCGAGCAATTCCCCCGCCAGCTGCGGGTAGCCGGCCTGAATCAGCGTCAGCAGGTTGGGGTCTTCCGGGTGGCGCGTCTGGATCAATACCTCACCGGGGCGCTCGGCGCGTCCGGCACGCCCCGCGACCTGCACCAGCAGCTGCGCGGACTGCTCAAGTGCGCGGAAGTCGGCGGCATAGAGGCCGCTGTCGGCGTTGACCACTACCACCAGGGTGACGTGGGGGAAGTGGTGGCCCTTGGCCAGCATCTGGGTGCCGACCAGCAGGCAGGGCTCGCCACGCCGGATCACCGCCAGCGCCTCGCTCATGGCGTCCTTGCGCTGGGTGCTGTCGCGGTCGATGCGCAGCACCGGTACGTCGGGGAATTTCTCGCTGAGCAGCTCTTCGGTGCGCTCGGTGCCCGCGCCCTGCGGGCGAACATCCCCGCTGCCACAGGCTGGGCAGGCATCCGGCAGCGGGCGGGTGCGCTCGCAGTGGTGGCAGGTCAGCTGGGGTGGATGGCGATGCAGGGTCATGCGGGCATCGCAGTTGTCGCATTCGGCGATCCAGCCGCAGGCATGGCAGGTCAGGGTCGGCGCGAAGCCACGTCGATTGATGAACACCAGCACCTGATCCCCCTGGGCGAGGCGCTTCTCGATCGCCTCCAGACTCTGGGTCGAGAGACCGCCCAGCGTCATGCGGCCGCGCAGGTCGACCGGGTGCAGGCGGGCCGGCTGACTGCGTCCGGCGCGCTGATGCAGGTGCAGATGCGTGAAGCGCCCCTCGCGTGCATGGCGCAGGCTCTCAAGAGACGGCGTGGCGCTGCCGAGCACCACGGGTATGCCTTCCTGCTTGCCGCGCACCAGGGCCAGATCGCGGGCGTGATAGCGCAGGCCGTCCTGTTGCTTGAAGGAGCCGTCGTGCTCTTCGTCGACGATGATCACACCGAGTCTGGCCATCGGCGTGAAGATGGCGGAGCGGGTACCGATCACGATGCGCGCCCGGCCGCTGCGGGCGGCTTCGAAGCCATCGAGGCGTTCACCATCGCTGACGCCGGAGTGCAGCATCACCTGCGGCACGCGGAAGCGTCTGCGGAAGCGCTCCAGCGTCTGGGGGGTCAGGCCGATCTCGGGCACCAGCACCAACGCCTGGCCGCCGCGGTCCAGCACCGCCTCGATCAATTGCAGGTAGACCTCGGTCTTGCCGGAACCGGTCACGCCCTCCAGCAGCGTGGGCGAGAAGCGGCTCAGGCCTTCATGCAGACGCGAGAGGGCGCGACCCTGCTCATCATTGAGGGCCAGGCCGGGTTCGGCGAGCACGCCCTTGTTGGCCTGCTCCGGCGTGGCGCCGGTCACCGGCTCCTCACGGGATTCGATGTAGCCGCGGCCGCGCAGGGTCTCCAGCTGCTGGCGGGTGAAGCCCTGGGCGGTAATGGCGCTGTGCACCAGGCCATGACGATGCTGAGCGAGCAGCTCCAGTAACGCGATCTGGCGGGTGGCTCGCCCCAGGCTTGCCGGCTCGGTGGCGCGGCCCTTGTCGGTCAGCGTCCAGCGCTCACGGGTACGCGCCTCGAGGGCGCGCCCCTGACGCAGCAGCGAGGGCATCGCCTGGGCGAAGGTGTCGCCGAGTGAGTGCTGGTAATAGCGCGCGGTAAACTGACATATCCACAACCAGTCGGCCGGCAGCGGTTCGTCATCGATGACTTCGCTGACAGGCTTGAGCTTGTCGATGGGGAAGCTTGAGTCGCTGCGCAGCTCGGCGATCACCCCGACCAGCTGGCGACGCCCGAATTCGACGCGCACGCGCAGGCCCACCTGCCAGCCGTGGCGGGGCGGTTGGCGGGATGGCAGGTAGTCGAACAGATCGCGCAGCGGGCCGGGAATCGCGATGCCCAGCACACGTCCCGGCAGGTGAGTCGCAGTCTTGTCGGTAGTGTCAGGCACGCAAGGTATCCGGATATGAGGTGATATGAGGCGTTCAGTAAAACAGGGATATGCCGTGGCACGCAGTCTACAGAGTGTTGCCCGCAATAAACGGCACAAAGTTTGGTCTTGCGGCAGATGACTGGTAAAATGCGCGGCCTTCCGTCGGAAACGGCGGAATGACCGGTTCAATCCAAAACCCGTGTACGGTGCCTGGCAAGTGATCAGGTGGCGGTGCACAGCGACCTGAGGTTACACATCATGAAACAGGGTATCCATCCGGACTACCAGCGCCAGACCGCAACTTGCTCCTGCGGCGCGCAGCACGAAATCGGTACCACTTCCAAGCAGACTTTCGCGCTTGACGTGTGCTCCGAGTGCCACCCGTTCTACACCGGCAAGCAGAAGCAGGCTACCACCGGTGGTCGCGTCGAGCGCTTCAACAAGCGTTTCGGTGCTGCCATCAAGCGCTGATACCTTCAGCTGCTTGTCGCTTTCATGGCGCTGCGCATCTTGCAGCGTCATGGACGAAAAACCCGCTCACGAGCGGGTTTTTTTGTGCCTGTCGTTCAGGCCGCTCTGAAGAGAGCCACGACCATGGCAGCCGGCCCGGGATGCCCTTGTCGTGATGGTCTGGTCGCAATGGTCTGACGTGATGGTCTTGCCGTAATGCTCTTGCGAAGATCTCACCCCTGCGCTGCGCTTGCTGAAAGGAAAGATTGTTTCCGATTTGGCACTTTTTCTGCTCTGCCTCTGCATCAAGTGCGCCGGAATGGCGGGTTGCGTCAGCGAACGGCCGAAAATCGAGGATCTTGCGCGAATCGTGGCGTCATCTCGGGCCGAAATCGACGCGAAAGCCGGTCAGTGATAAGGAAAGGTTTATGGCTGAGTAGGGCATCCATAACGTTAGACGAATGGCTAAAATGTTTTTTAAACAAACGTTTTAAAGTCATGCATAACAGCAAGTTGCGTCGGTTGTTCAGAGGTGTCTTTTTCTATATTCTGGAGCAGCCAACCCCCCGCCAAATACCGGATGACACGCATGTCTGATGCCATGAAGAAAGCAGCACTGCAATATCACGCCGAACCGATTCCCGGAAAGCTCTCCATCGAGCTGACCAAGCCGACCGAGACCGCCAAGCACCTGGCGCTGGCCTACAGCCCGGGCGTTGCCGAGCCGTGCCGCGAAATCGCCGCCGATCCGGAAAATGCCTACCTGTACACCGGCAAGGGCAACCTGGTCGCGGTCATCTCTGACGGGACTGCCATCCTTGGCCTGGGCAACCTGGGGCCGCTGGCTTCCAAGCCGGTCATGGAAGGCAAGGGCGTGCTGTTCAAGCGCTTCGCTGGCATCAACTCCGTCGATGTCGAAGTGGATGCGGAAAGCCCGCAGGCCTTCATCGACACCGTGCGTCGCATCCACACCACCTACGGTGGCATCAACCTGGAAGACATCAAGGCACCGGAGTGCTTCGAAGTCGAACAGGCGCTGATCGAACAGTGCAACATCCCGGTCTTCCATGACGACCAGCACGGTACCGCCATCGTCACCGCGGCCGGCATGCTCAACGCCCTGGATATCGCCGGCAAGAAGCTGGAAGACGCGCGTATCGTCTGCCTGGGCGCCGGCGCTGCCGCCATCGCCTGCATGAAGCTGCTGGTGGCCAGTGGTGCCAAGGTCGAGAACATCTTCATGCTCGACCGCAAGGGCGTGATCCACAGTGGCCGTGACGACCTGAACCAGTACAAGGCGATGTTCGCCACCGAGACCGAGCTGCGCACCCTGGACGACGCCATCGATGGTGCCGACGTCTTCGTCGGTCTGTCCGGCCCGAATCTGCTCAAGGCAGAGCAGCTCAAGAAGATGTCCGCCAATCCGATCGTCTTTGCCTGCTCCAACCCGGACCCGGAGATTCATCCGGATACCGCTCGCGAAGCACGCCCGGACGTCATCATGGCGACAGGTCGCTCCGACTACCCGAACCAGGTCAACAACGTGCTGGGCTTCCCGTTCATCTTCCGTGGCGCGCTGGATGTACGTGCGACGCGCATCAATGAAGAAATGAAGCTGGCCGCCGTTCACGCCCTGAAAGACCTGGCGCGTGAGCCGGTCAGCCAGGATGTGCTGGATGCCTACGAGATCGACAGCCTCGAATTCGGCCCGGGTTACATCATCCCGACGCCGATGGACTCGCGTCTGCTCGAGCGTCTGCCGGCCGCCGTGGCCCAGGCGGCCATCGATTCCGGTGTCGCACGCAAGCCGTACCCGGCGC
Source organism: Cobetia sp. 1CM21F (assembly GCF_023161745.1). Taxonomy (NCBI): domain Bacteria; kingdom Pseudomonadati; phylum Pseudomonadota; class Gammaproteobacteria; order Oceanospirillales; family Halomonadaceae; genus Cobetia; species Cobetia sp. 1CM21F. The sequence continues at coordinate 117,432 of NZ_JALNTQ010000005.1, forward strand.
ACTACCCGCTGACCAGCACGGATCAGGTCTACGGTTAAGCGTCAGCGGTCGAATGGCCGGTTGGCGGCGTCGCTGAAGCGACGCAAGACATGAAAAAGCCCTCGTCGGAGTTTCCGGCGAGGGCTTTTTGTTGGTGGCTGCTTTCAGCCTTGAGCCTAGAGCCTTGAGCCATGAACCGCGAGCCATGAGCCACCAGCGACTGGCACCTGGGTAGGCAGGCGTCAGGCCTGTGCTCAGAAGCTGTAGAGGATGGAGGCCGCCGTGGTGGTGTCGGTCTTGGCATCCGACTCGTCGGGCGGGTTGGTGTTGTTCTCGATCTCGTGCGAGAGCTTGAGAGCGAGGCTTGCATTGATGGCGACCGTCAGCGCGGTATAGCTGCGACTGATCACGTTCTCGCGCGTGGCCTCCGCCGAGAACTGCTGCTCGAACTTGGAGGTGTCGGAAAGCTGCCAGCGGTAGTCCATCGCGCCATAGCCCAGCAGGTAGTTCTCGTGATCCCCCGCCGTGATGTCATCGAAGCGATAGCCCGGCCCGGCCTCGAGGGAGAGGTTGTGCTCGGGGCCATCCAGTATCGTGATGCCCTCGCCGACGATGGAGGTGACCTGGTGGTTGTAGCCGGAGAAGCGCTCCTTCTCCCAGCGCAGCAGCCCGAAGGCGTAGTGGTCATCGCTGAGGTCATAGCGCTCGCGCTGGCCGACCAGGTACTTGTCGGTCGTGGTCTCGCCACTGCTGGAGACATGCTTGGCCTCCACACGGAAGGTGTGGGTCCAGGGCTTCAGGTGCCAGGAGAGGCTGGTCTTGCCCAGCAGGGTCTCGCTGTTCGAGTTGCCCGACAGCTTGGTGAAGCCCAGCTCGGCCTGGCCGCTGAAGGGTTCAGAGTCCTCGCTGGCGGGTGGCGGTGCATAGAAGAGGTCGTCTGCGACAGCCGTGTCGAGGGGAAGCAGGGCCAGGCACAGAAACGCGGTCCTGCGCAGTGTGGGCAATGGGTGAAGCATGCGAACTCCGGCATGTTTGAGGCATGACATCATCATCGGGAATATGGCTTGCGAGATGACGCTTGCTGAGCGAGGCGGCCTGGCGCGTCATCCGTACGCTACCAGTGGATCGCGATACGGGGGAGCCTTGCGAATGCTCAGATGGCAGAAGAGCGACCAGCGGCCGCTCTTCCTTGGGCTCTCCCCCTGCCGATGAGGCTGGCAGGCGAGGTCTGGAGATCAGATCAGAAGATGGCCTCGAAAGTTCCGGTACCTTCCGAACCGCTTTCCTGCTCCAGCTCCTTGCGGATGGTGCGTTCCTTGTAGGGCGGCAGATTATCCTTGCGGAACAGCTCACTGATGCCGCCGGACTGACCGCTGCGCAGGCGCTTGCCAGAGTCCGGGTCGATGGTCGCCGTCACGATGTTGTCCGGACGCTCCATGGTGGAGGACGGCATGCCCTTGAGAGCGCCGCGCATGTAGTCGACCCAGATGGGCAGGGCAGCCTGGGCGCCATACTCGGCCAGGGTGTCGTTGGAGTCCTTGCCGACCCAGACCGTGGCCACCAGCTTGCTGTTGAAGCCGGAGAACCAGGCATCACGCTGGTCGTTGGTGGTGCCGGTCTTGCCGGCCAGGTCATCACGACCCAGCGCCAGGGCGCCACGGCCAGTACCGCGCTTGATGACATCCTGCATCATGTCACGGATCAGATACATGGCTTCGGGGGAGGCGACACGCTCGGCCAGCGGGTACTGGCGACCGTCACGATTGACGGTGACCATGCCCGGCGCACAGTTGGCGCAGGCAACCGGCGGATGCGCTTCATAGTCGGTCTCGTCATCGCCACGCGTGATGGTATCGATGTACCAGGGCTCGACACGGAAGCCGCCATTGGAGAGCACGGCATAGCCGCGTGCCATCTCCAGCGGGGTCAGCGAGGCGCTGCCCAGGGCCAGTGACAGGCCATTGGGCAGCTCGTCACGCTGGAAGCCCAGCTTGACCAGGAAGTCGAGGGTCTTGTCGAGGCCGACCGTCTGCAGCAGACGCACGGAGACCAGGTTCAGCGAGCGATACAGGCCAACGCGGATACGGGTCGGGCCGGTGAACTTGCCGCCGGCATTTTCCGGACGCCACACCTTGCCGCCATCCTGAAGCACGACGGGGGCGTTGTTGATGATGGTCGCCGGTGACATGCCAGCCTGTTCGAGCCCGGACAGATAGACGAACGGCTTGAAGATCGAGCCTGCCTGACGGCGTGCCTGGATGGCGCGGTTGAACTTGCTGGCGGAATAGCTGAAGCCGCCTTGCAGGGCGAGGATGGCGCCACTTTCCGGGTCCAGCGAGACGATGGCGGATTGCGCGTCCGGCAGCTGGCCCAGACGGTAGCCGTCGTCCTGCTTGATCACGCGTACCAGATCGCCGGCCTTGGCGATCTCGGCGGCCGAACCCGGCACGCCACCACGCCATTTGGCGCTCTTGTACTCGCGTGCCCACTTCAGGCCGTCCCAGTCGAGGGTCACGACCGTGGCGTCGGCCAGCAGTGCCTTCATCTGCTTGCCGGTGCTTTCGACCACGATGGCGGCCTTCAGCGGGCCGTAATCCGGGGTGCGATCGAGCACTTTCAGCCAGTTCGAGACATCACGGTCGATGCCGGCGATGCGCTTCTCGCTCTTCTGGGCCGCCTGCTTGGCGGTTTCCAGCACTTCCGGTGACTTGGAGAGTTCTTCCTCGAGGCCGGCCTGATCGGTCTGGTCCTGAGCTTCCGCCAGCGAGGCGGCGATGTCGGATTCCTCGACCCCGCGCCAACCGTGGCGGGTATCGTAGGCGATCAGCCCCTTGATCAGCGCATCACGTGCCATTGGCTGCAGCGAGCTGTCCAGCGTCGTGGTGATGCGGACGTTGTCGGTGTAGGCCTTGTCGCCGAAGCGGTCGACGGCGAAGCTGCGTGCCATTTCCGCGACGTAGGGTGCCTGCACTTCCGGCCGGGAGTAGTGGCGTGCCGCGGTGATCGGTGCCTTGACGGCTTCGTCATAGGCCTGCGGCTCGATGTAACCCAGCTCCTTCATGCGCAGCAGGATCCAGTTGCGACGGATCAGTGCGCGCTGCGGGTTGGTCAGCGGGTTGAAGCTCGACGGCGCCTTGGGCAGGCCGGCCAGCATGGCCTGCTCGGCCAGGGTCAGTTCATCCAGGGACTTGTCGTAGTAGGTGCGCGCAGCGGCGGCGATCCCGTAGGCGCGATGGCCCAGGAAGATCTTGTTGACGTAGAGCTCCATGATCTCCTGCTTGGAGAGGATCTCTTCCATCTGCAGCGACAGCAGAATCTCGCGAATCTTGCGCGTGAAGGTCTGGTCCAGCGTCAGCAGATAGTTGCGCGCCACCTGCATGGTGATGGTACTGCCACCGGACTGGATGCTGCCGCTGGAGGCCAGCTGCACGGCCGCGCGCGCCAGCCCCTTGGGGTCGATGCCCGGGTGGGAGAAGAAGTTGCTGTCCTCGGCGGCGAGGAGGGCGTCGACGAAGGTCTCGGGGATCTCGTCGTAGGTGACCGGGATGCGGCGCTGGTCACCGTATTCGCCGATCAGCTTGCCATCGCGGGTATAGATGCGCAGCGGCGTCTGCAGCTTGGTATCCTGAAGCTGGTGGACGTCGGGCAGGCCCGGCGAGAAGTACAGCGAAGCGCCAACGATGGCCAGAAGTCCCGCGGCACATAGTGATAGCAGCAGCCAGAACACTGGCGAAAATAGTCGTCTCAATAGCTTCATGGGCAAGACAGGGTCCGTGGGTAAGAAAAGCGAGTGGCTGCGCGGGGATTGGCAATTCCATTGCTGGGGCATTATAAGTAGCGGGTTCAGATGCGGCCAGCGTTGAACCCTGACTTGCGCGTCTGTTGTGTTATTCTGGGAAACATAATGTAACATCCTGGAATGATAGAGGGTGTCGCGGCAACGTCGTCAGGGAACCGGCGGCCAGCCAGTCTGGCAAGATCGTCATCAGAGCAGGGGAACGCCAATTGCTGGGACTCAAATCCGCCGGCAAGGGACTCATCGGGGTCGATATCACGTCGGCCACGGTGAAGCTCCTGGAGCTGTCCAGGCAAGGAAATCGATACCAGATCGATAGCTATGCGGTGCGTCCACTCAAGGAAGGCGCAGTCGTCGAGCGACGTATACGGGACATGGACGAAGTCGTGCTGGCCATCAAGCGCGCGGTCGAGCAGGCACAGCCGCGCTCGAAGCGTGCCGTGGTCGCGGTTCCCGCGAGCGCTGCCATCACCAAGACACTGAGCTTCCCGGCCAATCTCGCCGATGACGAGATCGAGCAGCGCATCGCGCTCGAGTCCGAGAAGCACTTTCCCTTTCCGCTGAACGATGTCGCGTTCGACTTCCAGCATCTGGGCGTCAATCCGCGCAATCCCGATCAGCAGGACCTGCTGCTGGTGGCGTGTCGCAGCCTGGATGTCGATCAGCTGACCTCGGCACTGTCCCAGGCCGGCCTCGAGCCGGCTGCCGTCGATGTCGAGACCTTCTCCCTCGAGCGCGCCTTTGGCGAGCTGCGTCATCAGTTGCCGCCGACCTACGACAACGAAGAGTGCGTTGCCGTCGTTGATATCGGCGCGACGATGACCGCCTTCCACGTCATCCAGAATGGCCGCATCGTCTACAGTCGCGACGCCGTCTTCGGGGGGCGTCAGCTGACGGACGAGATCATGAATCGCTTCGATCTCTCCAATGATGAGGCGGGCCTGGCCAAGAAGCGTGGCGGTCTGCCGGATACCTATGACAGCGAAGTGCTGGGTCCGTTCCGCGAGACGCTCATCCAGCAGATCGCACGCTCACTGCAGCTCTATTACACCGCCGGCAAGCGCCGCGAGGTGCAGCGTATCCTGCTCGGGGGCGGTACTGCCGCCATCGTCGGGCTGCGTGAAGGCCTGGCGGAGCACACCGGGCTTGAAGTGATCATGGCCAACCCCTTCACTCACATGAGCGTCAATCCGCGCGTCGACATCCAGGCGCTGGCGGGCGATGCCCCGGCGATGCTCACGGCCTGCGGTCTTGCGATGAGGAAGCGCTCATGACCATCGAGATCAATCTGCTTTCCTGGCGTGAAGACCGGCGTGAGAAGCGCAGCAAGCGCTTCATGGGCATACTGGCGCTGGCGGCTGTCATCGGTATCGGTGGTGGCTATGGCATGAGCGAGTATTACCAGAGCCAGCTCGAGGCGCAGCAGCAGCGCCATGCCTTCATCGAGAAGGAAATGGCCCGCCTCAATCGTGACATCAAGGAAGTCGAGGACATCGAGGCACGCCGCACCCAGATGCTCGACCAGATAGAGCTGATCCGCAGTCTGCAGTTCTCGCGTCCGGAAACGGTGCGGGTCTTCAATCAGCTGGTGACGTCTCTGGTGGACGGCGCCTGGTATCAGAGCATCAGTCGCAGCGGGCGCCAGCTCAAGGCGAATGGCACGGCGGAAAGCACGCGTCAGGTCTCGGGCCTGATGCGCGCCATCGCCCTGTCGGATTCCTTCGGCACCCCGACGCTATCCGATGTGCAGAGCAATGACGACGATCAGCGCAGCTTCAACATCATGATTCCGGAGCGCCCGACGGGGTCGGCGCTGAACGCTGCCGATGCGGAAAATGACAAGAAAGGAGGTCGGCGATGAGTTTCATCGATGCTGAAATCCGCCGCCTCAAGTCGACGGATTTTCGTGATCTTGACCTGAAGGAAGCCGGCATCTGGCCGGTCACGCTGCAGGCCGTGCTGGCACTCATCGTGCTGGGCGCTCTGTTCTGGGCGTCCCATTGGTTCCTTGCGGCGCCCAAGGCAGAAGACCTCGAGCGTCTGCGTGCTCAGGAAAGTCAGCTGCTCCAGCAGTTCGAGAGCAAGGCATTCAAGGCCGCCAACCTGCCGGCCATGCGCGAGCAGATGGTGGAGCTGGAGTCCCGCATGGGGCAGCTGCTGGAAATGCTGCCCACCGACGCGGAAGTCCCGGCGCTGCTGGATGATATCAGCGAGACGGCGATCAACAATCAGCTGGCGGTCGAGTACATTCGTCTGAAGCCAGCGGAGAATCGCAACTTCTACGTCGAACAACCTTTCGATATCAAGGTGCGCGGCGACTATCATCGTATCGCCGCCTTCATTTCCGGTGTCGCGGGGCTTTCACGCATCGTGACGCTGCATGATTTCGTGCTGACGCCGGTCGCCAACAGCGATGACCTCGAGCTTTCGCTGCTGGCCAAGACCTACAATTATCGTCAGACCCCGGCAACATCAGGAGGCAAGCAATGAGCCTGATGACACGTCGAAATACCGTGTTGGGAAGTGCGTTGCTGGTCACTTTGCTGGCGGGTTGTGGAGATCCGCAGCTGGGCGCGCTGGAGGGGGAGCTCGAGTCCTTGAGAGGGCGTCCTTCCGGCAAGGTGCAGGAGTTGCCGCCGCAACCCGAGTATCATCCCGTCACCTATGACATGGCGGATGCGCGCAGTCCTTTCCAGTCACGCCTGCCGGAGCCCGAAGAGGAGCTGACGGCCGTCGACAACGGTGTACGACCGGACCTCGATCGCCCTCGTGAACCACTGGAAGCCTGGCCGATGGAGCAGCTCAGCATGGTCGGGACGCTGGATGTCGATGGCGCGCGTTCGGCGTTGATTCTGACGCCGGAGCAGGAAGTGCAGCGTGTGCGGGTCGGCAACCATATGGGCAGCAACTTCGGCAGGATCACCCGTATCGGTGATACGCAGATCGATATGGTGGAAATCGTGCCCAATGGTCAGGGCGGTTGGATAGAGCGGTCTCGCGCCATGGCGCTGAAAGAGCCCGTGTCGCAAGGTGGTTGAGATCACTGGCGTTGGCAGTAGCCATATTGTCACGGAAGACGAACGGTCGACCCGCAAGAGTTGGCGACCGACACCATAACGCTTCGATAAGAATAAGGCGCGATCAGCCCGACGGTTGAACGGAGCCACGGCGAGACAGGGGACTAGGGAACATGACGCGATTGCAACGAATGAGTCTGCTGGGGCTGGCGGCAGTCGGTAGCCTGATGGCGAATGTGGCGATGGCTGCGTCGTCGCTGCAGGATCTCAACTTCACCGCCCTCGGGGGTGACCGTATGGAGCTCAAGCTCGACTTCGTCGGCGGAGTGCCGGAGGTCAAGGGCTACCGTATCGAGACGCCGCCGCGCATCACCATCGACCTCCTGGATACCAGCAGCCAGCTCGACAAGCGTCGCTTCGACCTGGGGCTCAGCGGCGTGGATGAGCTGGTGGCGCTGGAGGCCGGCTCGCGCACGCGTCTGGTCATGAAGCTCAGCCAGTCCAAGCCGTACGTCACGCGCACCGAGGGCAACAGCCTCTACGTCATCATCGGCGAGCAGGGCGGTGCGCCGGGCGCTCAGCCTGCGGCTGCCTCCCAGGCGAACGCCGCCAACGTGCCGCCGGACAACCGTGCCCTGGAAGTGGCCAGCGAGCCGGCCGTCAGTGGCATCGATTTCCGTCGTGGCACGGACGGTGAAGGTCGCGTCGTGATCAACTTCAACCGCTCCAACGTCGAGTCACGCGTTACCGAGCGCGGGCGCAAGATCTACGTCGACATCAAGGGCGTGAAGCTGCCGCCGGAGATGAATCAGGTGCTGGATGTCGGCGATTTCGCCACGCCGGTGACGCGTATCGACCCGCAGCGTACCCGTGATGGCGTGCGCATGGTGGTGGATGCCAGTGGCTACTACACCCAGCTGGCCACCCAGGCAGGCAACGAGCTGGTGCTCGAGGTCAAGCCGCTGACGCGTGAAGAGCAGGCGGAGCGCATCAAGGACAAGTTCCCCTACACCGGCAAGAAGATCTCGCTCAACTTTCAGAACATCGAAGTGCGCTCCGTGCTGCAGATCATCGCTGACTTCACGGGGCTCAATCTGGTCGCCAGTGACAACGTCACCGGCAACGTGACCCTGAACCTGAAGGAAGTGCCCTGGGATCAGGCGCTGGATCTGGTGCTCAAGTCCAACGGTCTGGCCAGTCGTCGCATGGGGAACGTGCTGATGGTCGCCCCGGCGGAAGAGCTGGCGGCACTGGAGCGCAAGGAGCTCGAGGCGAATCAGCAGGTCAAGGAACTGGCGCCGATGACCACCGAATACATCCAGGTGCGTTATGCCAAGGCGGCGGATCTGGCGGCGTTGCTGCGTGGTGAAGGCGGTATCGGTCTGCTGTCCGAGCGGGGCCGCGTGATGGTCGATGAGCGCACCAACACCATGCTGATCCAGGATACCCGCGATACGCTCGAGTCCATTCGCGGCACGTTGGAATATCTCGATATCCCGGTGCGTCAGGTGCAGATCGAGGCGCGCATCGTCATCGCACGCAGCAGCGTCTCCAGCGAGATCGGTGTCAATTGGGGGCTTTCCAACAGCAGCAACGGCAAGTTCGGCCTGGAAGGCGCGTCGACCGGTACGACCAGTGATGGCGGCCTGAGTGTCAATCTCGGCGATGACAGTGATCCGGGCAGCACCTTCAGCTTCGGTTACCTGTCCGGCGATATCCTGCTGGACCTGGAGCTCTCGGCGCTGGAAAGCGAAGGCAAGAGCCAGACCATCTCCCAGCCCAAGATCATCACCGCCAACCAGAAGAAGGCCGTCATCAAGCAGGGTCAGGAAATTCCCTACGAGGAGGCGACCTCCAGCGGTGCGACCAACATCGAGTTCAAGGAAGCGGTGCTGGCATTGGAAGTGACGCCGCAGATCACGCCTGACAACCGCATCATCATGGATCTGTTGATCAACAATGACGATGTCTCCGATGACAGCTTCAATGGCGAACCGGCCATCGATACCAATGAAATCGAGACGCAGGTGCTGGTCAATGACGGCGAAACCGTGGTACTGGGCGGCATTCTGACCTCCGAGCAGATTCGCAGCGTCTTCAAGACGCCCTTCCTCGGGGACCTGCCGGTGATCGGGAATCTGTTCCGCTATACCGAAGAGTCCAACGAGAAGGTAGAATTGCTGGTATTCATTACCCCGAAGATCATCGAGGACGGCCTGGCGGTGCGCTGATGCATGTGATTCCCAACGTATTCCTTGTCGGCCCCATGGGGGCCGGCAAGAGCACTATCGGCCGCCTGCTGGCGGCCGACTTGCATCGTGAATTTTGCGATAGCGACCATGTGATTGAAGACCGCTGCGGAGCCAGCATTCCGTGGATTTTCGACGTCGAGGGCGAGTCCGGCTTTCGTGAACGTGAGCAGGCTGTCATCGATGAGCTGACCTCGCTCAGGGAAGTCGTGATGGCCACCGGTGGTGGCGCCATCATGGCGGAGGCCAATCGGCGCGTACTGCGCGAACGCGGCACTGTCGTGTATCTCTACGCGCCTGTCGAACAGCAGCTCAAGCGAGCCGGCCGTGATCGCAATCGTCCGCTGTTGCAGCAGGATGACCCCGGGCGGGTGCTCAAGCGCCTGTTCGAGTTGCGTGACCCGCTCTACCGCGAGACGGCCGATATCATCGTGCGTACCGATCGGCGCAGCCCTCGGGCGGTCACCAACGAGATCCGTCGCCGCATCAAGGCACTGGCGGACCCGTTGCACGCCCCTGGCTAGTCTCATCAGCGGCTGGTGGCCCTGGCGGGCATCAGTCGCTGTCATCTGTTTCGCCCAAGGAGAATTCTGATGTCCCTGGCACCTGCTCATCGTCTTGATGTCGCGCTCGGCGAGCGTAGTTACCCCATTCATATCGGGCCGGGCCTGACCGCACGTGGTGATCTGATTCGGGAGCACCTTGCGGGGCGTCAGGTGATGATCGTCACCAACACCGTGGTGGCACCGCTGTATCTGGACGCACTGAAGGCCTCGTTGGGCGAGGGGCTCGATATCCGCGAGGTCATTCTCGACGACGGTGAGCAGACCAAGCACATGGCCAGCATCGGCCTGATCTGGGATGCCCTGCTCGAGGCCGGCTTCAATCGCCGCTGCACCCTGATCGCCCTCGGTGGCGGTGTGATCGGTGACATGACCGGCTTCGCGGCGGCCTGCTATCAGCGGGGCGCAGCCTTCATCCAGGTGCCGACCACGCTGCTGTCGCAGGTGGATTCCTCGGTGGGCGGCAAGACCGGCGTCAACCATCCGCGCGGCAAGAACATGCTGGGCGCCTTCTGGCAGCCGCGTCTGGTGCTGATCGATACCGCAAGCCTCAAGACATTGCCGCAGCGTGAGCTGTCAGCGGGCATGGCCGAGGTTATCAAGTATGGTCTGCTGTGGGATGAAAGCTTCCTGAGCTGGCTTGAAGACAACATGACGGCCCTGATGGCGCTGGACGAGACCCTGCTCGGTGAAGCCATTCGCCGCAGCTGTGCCATCAAGGCGGATGTCGTGGCGCAGGACGAGACAGAGCAGGGCGTGCGTGCGCTGCTCAATCTGGGTCACACCTTCGGGCATGCCATCGAGACGGACCAGGGCTATGGCGTCTGGCTGCACGGCGAAGCCGTCGGCACCGGCATGCTGATGGCGGCTGAGCTTTCGGCGCGCATGGGCTGGCTGTCGAGTGGGGATGTGGAGCGTGTCTCGCACATCATCGCCAAGGCAGGCTTGCCGCTGGCGGCTCCGGAAGACATGGGCGTCGAGGACTTCCTCAAGCACATGCAGCTGGACAAGAAGAATGTCGATGGCCGTCTGCGCCTGATCCTGCTTGAGCGTATCGGCCGAGCGGTGATTACCGAAGAGGCGCCAGCCGGTGTGCTGGCCGACATGCTGGAGCACTGGCCACGCAGCTCTCGCTGATATCCCGGCCAGCCAACGGCTGGTACATGGGCGCTGCACGACCACGCAAGCCGTCACCCTCTGGGTGGCGGCTTTTCTTTTGACGGGTGTCAGCGCGCCGTGGCGGAGTCAATGGTGGAGAGTGATTCCTGAATTGGTATGCCGTATGCGTAATCGGTATGGGGTAAATCGAATAAAAACGCTGTTTTTTATTCAACCAATACTAAAGTTGCAAGGCGAAATTCATGAGGCATGTCTACCCGCTAAGCGCTTGAGCCTACAGGGTTTTTTGGTTGAAGGTTCTTCTAACCTTCGGTTTTGTCAGGTTTTTTTGGTCGATGGGCGACCTGTGGAGAATTGCGCAGGCGGGAAGCTGGGGGATATGCTCGAGGGAAATCTGGCGTCGTGTAGCGACACTGATGGCGCCACTATCGGCAGGTATAAAAATAAAGATAACCGATAACTATAACCGGGAAAATGCTTGAAAAAAAGCATCTGGACACATGATTTCTCCGTGAGGCACGCCCCATGAACAAAGGTCTCCACCATCCGGGAGAGTTCCGCGACAACTGCGGCTTCGGTCTGATCGCCCATATGGAAGGGCAGGCGAGCCACGAACTCCTGCAGACCGCCATTGAATCCCTGACCTGCATGACCCACCGTGGCGGGATTGCCGCTGACGGCAAGACCGGCGATGGCTGTGGCCTGCTGCTCAAGATGCCGGACGGCTTCATGCGCCAGATCGCTCGAGAGACCCTCGGGCTGGAACTGGGCGCCCGCTATGCCGTCGGCACGCTTTTCCTGCCTGACGATGACGCGCGTGAACAGTCCGCGCGTGACGCCTTCGAGTCGGCGCTGAGCGCGCGCAATCTCGAGGTGCTGGGCTGGCGCGACATGCCGGTAGATGACAGCGTGTGCGGCCCGATGGCCCGCGACTGCCTGCCGCGCATCCGTCAGGTCTTCGTCGGCGCCGCCGACGAGCGCACTGACATCGCCTTCAATGTCGATCTGTTCATGGCGCGTCGCTATGCCGAGCAGGCGCTGAAGAGCGAAGAGGACTTCTACGTCTGCTCGCTCTCCGGCAAGGTCATCTCCTTCAAGGGTCTGGTGATGCCGGAAGACCTTCCGCGCTTCTACAAGGACCTGGGCGACCCGCGCCTCGAGACCGCGATCTGTGTCTTCCACCAGCGCTTCTCGACCAACACCGCGCCGCGCTGGCCGCTGGCCCAGCCGTTCCGCTTCCTCGCCCACAATGGCGAGATCAACACCATCGAGGCCAACCGCGGCTGGGCCAACGCGCGCAAGGAGAACTTCGTCTCCGAGCAGCTGCCCGAGATCGCCGAGCTGGACGAGATCGTCAACACTGTCGGCTCCGATTCCTCCAGCATGGACAACATGCTGGAAGTCCTGCTGACCGGTGGCATGGATATCTATCGCGCCATCCGCATGATGGTGCCGCCGGCGTGGCAGAACGTCGAGCAGATGGACTCCGATCTGCGTGCCTTCTATGAATACAACTCCATGCACATGGAGGCCTGGGACGGCCCGGCGGGCATCGTGCTCACCGACGGTCGCCACGCCGTGTGCATGCTGGACCGCAACGGCCTGCGTCCGGCGCGTTGGGTCATCACGCGCAATGGTTTCATCACCCTGGCTTCCGAGATCGGCACCTACGACTACAAGCCGGAAGATGTCGTCGCCAAGGGGCGCGTCGGGCCGGGTCAGGTGCTGGGTGTCGATACCGAGACCGGTGAAGTGCTGCACACCGATCAGGTCAGTGAGCGCCTCAAGGGCGCGCATCCCTACAAGCGCTGGCTGCGCGAGAACGCCAACTATCTCGAGTCGGCACTGACCGAGCTGGCGCGTTTCCAGCCGATGGATGCCGATCAGCTGGACGTCTACCAGAAGATGTTCCAGGTCAGCTTCGAGGAGCGCGATCAGCTGCTGCGCCCGCTGGCCGAGAGCGGTCAGGAGGCGGTCGGCTCCATGGGCGATGACACGCCGATGGCCGTGCTGTCGCGCCAGAACCGCGTGCTGACCGACTACTTCCGTCAGAAGTTCGCCCAGGTCACCAACCCGCCGATCGATCCGCTGCGCGAAGCGATCGTGATGTCGCTGGAGACCTGCTGTGGTGCCGAGCTCAACATCTTCGACGCGACGCCGGAGCACGCGCATCGCCTGATCCTGACCACGCCGGTGCTGTCACCGCGCAAGTTCAATGCGCTGGTCAATCACGAAGATCCGGCCTTCACCTCGCAGACGCTCAAGCTGCACTACGATCCGGCGCAGGACTCCCTCAAGCAGGCCCTCAAGGGCCTCTGCCAGCAGGCTGAGGAAGCGGCGCGCAATGGCAAGGTGATCCTGGTACTCAGCGACTGTGGCTTGAAGAAGGGGCAGCTGCCAATCCACGCCGCTCTGGCGACCGGCGCCATCCATCATCATCTCGGTGCACTGGCCCTGCGCCCGCGCGTCAACCTGGTGATCGAGACCGGCTATGCGCGTGACGCGCACCAGATGGCAGTGCTGTTCGGGGTGGGCGCCACGGCGGTCTACCCGTACCTTGCCTATCAGGTGATGGCTGACATGCATCGCACCGGCGAGCTGTCCGGCAACCCGGCAGATGCCCGCGAGAACTATCGCAAGGGCATGCAGAAGGGGCTCTACAAGATCCTGTCCAAGATGGGCATCTCGCACATCGGCTCCTACCGTGGCTCGCAGCTGTTCGAGGCGGTCGGCCTCAACAGTGAAGTCATGGACATGTGCTTCACCGGCATGGCCTCGCGCATCGAAGGTGCCGGCTTTGCCGAGCTGCAGTTCCAGCAGGAGCTGCTGGCCCGTGAAGCCTGGCTGCCGCGCAAGCGCATCAAGCAGGGCGGACTGGTCAAGTACGTGCATGGTGGCGAATACCACGCCTACAACCCGGATGTGGTGGTGAAGCTGCAGCAGGCCGTGCAGCAGGGTGACTACGGCAAGTGGAAGGAATTCGCGCGCCTGGTCAACGAGCGCCCGGTGGCGACCATTCGTGACCTGCTGACCCTCAAGCCGGTCGCCGAGCCGCTGCCGATCGAGGAAGTCGAGTCCGTCGAGTCCCTGTTGCCGCGCTTCGACAGTGCCGGCATGTCGCTTGGTGCACTGTCTCCCGAGGCACATGAAGCGCTGGCCCAGGCCATGAATGAGGCCGGTGGGCGCTCCAACTCCGGTGAGGGTGGTGAGGACCCGGCGCGTTACGGCACCGTGCGCTCCTCCAAGATCAAGCAGATCGCCTCCGGTCGCTTCGGTGTCACGCCGGCGTACCTGGTCAATGCCGAGGTACTGCAGATCAAGGTCGCACAGGGCGCCAAGCCCGGTGAGGGCGGTCAGCTGCCGGGCGGCAAGGTCAACGACCTGATCGCACGTCTGCGCTACGCCGTGCCGGGGGTGACACTGATCTCGCCGCCGCCGCACCACGATATCTATTCCATCGAGGATCTGGCGCAGCTGATCTTCGATCTCAAGCAGGTCAATCCGTCGGCGCAGGTCTCGGTCAAGCTGGTCTCCGAGCCGGGGATCGGCACCATCGCCACCGGTGTCGCCAAGGCGTACGCCGATCTGATCACCGTCTCCGGCTATGACGGCGGCACCGCGGCCAGCCCGATCACCTCGATCAAGCACGCTGGTTCCCCGTGGGAGCTGGGGCTACCCGAGGTGCATCAGGCGCTGCGCATCAACCAGCTGCGCCACAAGATCCGTCTGCAGACGGATGGTGGCCTCAAGACCGGCCTGGACGTGGTCAAGGCCGCGATCCTGGGCGCCGAGAGCTTCGGCTTCGGTACCGCGCCGATGGTCGCGCTGGGCTGCAAGTACCTGCGTATCTGCCACCTGAACAACTGTGCCACCGGTGTCGCGACCCAGCACCAGGCGCTGCGTGACGAGCATTTCCGCGGCACCGTCGAGATGGTCAAGCACTACTTCCGCTTCATCGCCGAGGAAGTGCGCGAGCTGATGGCACTGCTGGGCGTGCGTCAGATCACCGACCTGATCGGTCGTACCGATCTGCTCGAAGTGCTGGAAGGCGAGACCAACGCGCAGCGTCGTCTCGACCTCACGCCGTTGCTGGGCAATGACTTCGTGCCCAAGGACGCGCCGCAGTTCTGCCAGGTCAGCCGCAATGAGCCGCATGATCCCGGCGCCAAGAACCTCGAGATGCTGGCCGCGATGGAATCGGCGATCGACAGCCGCAGCGGTGGCGAGTTCAGCTTCCATGTCACCAACTGTGATCGCTCGGTGGGCGCGCGTGTCTCGGGTGAAATCGCCAAGCGCTATGGCGAGGCCGGGCTGGCAGGCTCGCCGCTCAAGGTCAGCCTGACCGGTGTGGCAGGCCAGAGCTTCGGTGTCTGGAACGCGCACGGACTCGAGATGCATCTGGAAGGCGACGCCAACGACTATGTCGGCAAGGGCATGAACGGCGGCAAGCTGACCATCGTGCCGCCGCGTGGTTCGCGCTTCGAGAGCCACAAGACCGCCATCATCGGCAACACCTGCCTGTACGGCGCGACCGGCGGGCGGCTGTATGCCGCAGGCACCGCCGGCGAGCGCTTCGGGGTGCGCAACTCCGGTGCGCACGCCGTGATCGAAGGCGCGGGTGACCACTGCTGTGAGTACATGACCGGTGGTCTGGTGTGCGTGCTGGGCGAGACAGGCGTCAACTTCGGTGCGGGCATGACCGGCGGCTTCGCCTACGTGCTGGACGAGAATCGCGACTTCGTCGACAAGTACAACCACGAGCTGGTGGAAATCCACCGCATCAATACCGAAGCCATGGAGGCCTATCGTCGCCATCTGCGCGAAGTCATCGAGGAATATGTGGCCGAGACCGGCTCCGAGCGCGGGCGCGACATCCTGCGTGATTTCCCTGACTTCGTGCGTCACTTCTGGTTGGTCAAGCCGAAGGCGGCAAGCCTCAACGGCCTGCTGGACCAGTCACGGCGTCAGCCGGAGTGATCGCATCCCTCACCCCAGCATGCCTCGGGTGAGGGCCCGCACCGCGACGGTGCCCGGATTTTGAAGGAGGATTCATCATGGCCAATCAGCTCGCCAACGACTTCCAGTTCATCGATGTGGGTCGTCAGGACCCGCAGAAGAAAGATGCTCGCGTGCGCGCACGTGAGTTCAACGAGATCTATGCCGAGTTCAAGCCGGTAGAAGCCGCCAGCCAGGCGCATCGCTGCCTGGGCTGTGGCAATCCCTACTGTGAGTGGAAGTGCCCGGTACACAACTACATTCCCAACTGGCTGAAGCTGGTCTCCGAGGGCAACATCCTCGAAGCTGCCGAGCTTTCGCACCAGACCAACTCGCTGCCGGAAGTCTGTGGTCGCGTCTGCCCGCAGGACCGTCTCTGCGAGGGCGACTGCACCCTGAATGACGGCTTCGGTGCCGTCACCATCGGCTCGGTGGAGAAGTACATCACCGACACCGCCTTCGCGATGGGCTGGCGCCCCGACATGTCCAAGGTCAGCTGGACCGACAAGCGCGTCGCCATCATCGGTGCAGGCCCGGCGGGTCTCGGTGCCGCCGATATCCTGGTGCGCAATGGCGTGCGTCCGGTGATCTATGATCGCCATCCGGAAATCGGCGGTCTGCTGACCTTCGGTATCCCGGAGTTCAAGCTCGAGAAGGGCGTGATGACGCGTCGCCGCGAGATCTTCGAAGAGATGGGCATGGAGTTCCGTCTCAACGTCGAGGTCGGGCGTGATGTGACCTTCGATGCACTGCTCGAGGAATACGATGCCGTCTTCCTGGGCATGGGGACCTACAACGCCATGAGCGGCGGCTTCCCGGGCGAGGATCTGCCGGGCGTGCACAAGGCGCTCGACTTCCTGATCGCCAACGTCAATCACTGTCTGGGCTTCGAGAAGGACCCGGCGGATTACGTCTCCATGGAAGGCAAGAAGGTCGTGGTGCTCGGCGGTGGTGATACCGCGATGGACTGCAACCGCACCTCCATCCGCCAGGGCGCGGAAAGCGTGACCTGCGCCTACCGTCGTGACGAGGCCAACATGCCGGGCTCACGTCGTGAGGTGACCAATGCCCGCGAAGAGGGCGTCGATTTCCTCTTCAACCGTCAGCCGGTGGCAGTGGTCGGCGATGGCAAGGTCGAAGGCGTCAAGGTCGTGCGCACCCGTCTGGGTGAGCCGGATGCCAATGGCCGTCAGCGTCCGGAAGTGGTGCCGGGTTCCGAAGAGATTCTGCCGGCGGATGCCGTGGTCGTGGCCTTCGGCTTCCAGGCAAGCCCTGCGCCGTGGTTCGCCGACTTCGACATCGCCGTCGATGAGCGTGGCCGCATCGCGACCAGCGCCGAGCGTCATGCCTTCCAGACCACCAACGCCAAGGTGTTCGCTGGCGGTGACATGGTGCGCGGCTCCGATCTGGTGGTGACCGCCATCGATGAAGGTCGCCGTGCCGCTGAAGGGATTCTTGATTTCCTGGAAGTGTGAAGGTCATGTGACGTCACGCATCAGGCCCGCCACGGCGGGTCTGATGCGTTATGGCGGGTGCATCGGATGGTGACGCGAGATGGGCAGGTGGTGGCATTCAAATTGAGCCGGAGCAGCCTTTCCGCTAGACTGGCGACCCATCCTGATCCGTTCCCCCGGATCTCTCCTACAGCTCACGTTTTCGGCAGGTTTCCATGACACGATTTATCTTCGTGACGGGCGGCGTTGTGTCCTCGCTTGGCAAGGGCATCGCATCCGCTTCGCTGGCGGCTATTCTCGAGGCCCGTGGCCTCAAGGTCACCATCCTCAAGCTGGATCCGTACATCAACGTCGATCCGGGCACCATGAGCCCGTTCCAGCACGGCGAAGTCTTTGTCACCGAAGATGGCGCGGAAACCGACCTCGACCTCGGTCACTACGAGCGTTTCATCCGCTCGCGCATGACCCAGGGCAACAACTTCACCACCGGTCGCGTCTACGAGCACGTGCTGCGCAAGGAGCGCCGTGGTGACTACCTCGGTGGAACGGTGCAGGTCATCCCGCACATCACCGACGAGATCAAGCGTCGCGTGATCGCCGGCGGTGAAGGCTATGACGTCGCACTGGTCGAGATCGGCGGTACCGTAGGTGACATCGAGTCGCTGCCGTTCCTGGAGTCCATCCGTCAGCTGCGTGCGCAGCTGGGTGGCGAGCGTGCGCTCTTCATGCACCTGACGCTGGTGCCGTACATCAAGACGGCCGGCGAGACCAAGACCAAGCCGACCCAGCACAGCGTCAAGGAGCTGCGCTCCATCGGTATCCAGCCGGATATCCTGATCTGCCGCAGCGAAGTCGAGATCGAGGAAAGTGAGCGTCGCAAGATCTCGCTGTTCACCAACGTCGAAGAGCGTGCCGTCGTCTCCCTGCAGGATGCCGACACCATCTATCGCATTCCGTTGATGCTCCACGAAGCCGGCCTCGATGAGATCGTCTGCGACAAGTTCCGCCTGGAGGCCAAAGAGGCCGACATGTCCGAGTGGGTCGCGGTGCTCGACGCCAAGCTCAACCCGCTCAAGACCATCAACATCGCGATGGTCGGCAAGTACATGGAGCTGCTCGACGCCTACAAGTCGCTGAACGAGGCGCTGATCCACGCCGGTATCCAGGGGCGTGTGAAGGTCAACGTCGACTTCATCGACTCCGAGGAAATCGAGCGCAACGGCACCGACCGTCTGATCGGCAAGGACGCGGTGCTGGTACCGGGCGGCTTCGGCGAGCGTGGTGTGGAAGGCAAGATCGCCACTGCGCGCTTCGCGCGTGAGAACAAGGTGCCATATCTGGGCATCTGCCTGGGCATGCAGGTTGCCGTCATCGAGTTCGCGCGTAACGTGGCGGGCTGGAGCGATGCCAACTCCACCGAGTTCACCCATGACACCCAGCACCCTGTGGTCGGTCTGATCACCGAGTGGCTGACGCCGGAAGGCAAGATCGAGACCCGCGACGCGGCGTCTGATCTGGGCGGCACCATGCGTCTCGGCGGCCAGGCCTGCAGCCTGCTCAACGGCTCCAAGGCGCATCAGGCCTATGGCAGCGACGAGATCGTCGAGCGTCACCGTCACCGCTATGAGGTCAACGACCAGTTCGTGCCGGCCCTGGAAGAAGCGGGCCTGATCTTCTCCGGTCGCAGCGTCGACAACTCGCTGGTCGAGATGGTCGAGCTGCCGGATCACCCGTGGTTCGTGGCATGTCAGTTCCACCCGGAATTCACCTCCACGCCGCGTGATGGCCATCCGCTGTTCACCGGCTTCGTGAATGCCGCGCTCAATCACAAGGCGGCGCGTACTCGCGGCGAGTGATAGGGTGTTGAGCGGGCGCCACCTCGGGTGGCGCCCGTAGGTCTTCTCCGCGGTGGTTGCATGTATTGATGTTCGCCAGAGCATCATCAGGCAGACTGCCGATGGACAACGATTTGATGGACGGTGCAGAGATGAGCAACGAACAACGCGTGATCGAATTTGCGGGTCTGCAAGTCGCCAACGATCGTCCGATGACGCTTTTCGGTGGCATGAACGTGCTCGAATCGCGGGAGCTGGCGCTGGAAGTCGCCGAGCAGTACGTCGAAGTGACGTCACGCCTGGGCATGCCGTACGTCTTCAAGGCCAGCTTCGACAAGGCCAACCGCAGCTCCATGCACTCCTACCGCGGTCCCGGGATGGAGAAGGGGCTCGAGATTCTGGCCGAGATCAAGTCGCGCTTCGGTGTGCCGATCATCACGGACGTGCATGAGCCGCATCAGGCGGCGGCCGTGGCAGAAGTGGCCGATGTCATCCAGCTGCCGGCCTTCCTGGCGCGGCAGACGGACCTGGTCGTGGCCATGGCGCGCACCGGCGCCGTCATCAACGTCAAGAAGCCGCAGTTCCTCGCGCCGCACGAGATGCGCCACATCGTCGCCAAGTGCGGTGAAGCGGGCAATGACCGGATTCTGCTGTGCGAGCGTGGCTCCAGCTTCGGTTACAACAACCTGGTGGTCGACATGCTCGGCATGGCCGAGATGAAGGATAGCGGCCTGCCGGTATTGTTCGATGTCACCCACTCGCTGCAGCGCCCGGGCGGGCGAGCCGATTCCGCTGGCGGCCGTCGTGAGCAGGTCTTCGATCTGGCACGCTCCGGTGTCGCATTGGGGTTGGCGGGTCTGTTCCTCGAAGCGCATCCGGACCCGGACAACGCCAAGTGTGATGGCCCCTGCGCCTTGCCGCTGGACCAGCTCGAACCCTTCCTGCGCCAGCTTCAATCGCTGGATGCGCTGGTCAAGGGCTTCGCGCCGCTGGACATTCGTTGAGCAGGACTACTGGCCGTTCACCCCTGTGTGAGCGGCCTTTTTGCACTATGGGCAAGATGCCCGTCGTGGTGTTTCAATCCCCCGTGTAGAGGACGACACAAGATGGCCAATATCGTCGAAATCCGCGCCCTTGAGGTGCTCGATTCCCGTGGTAACCCGACCGTACAGGCCGAGGTCGTGCTGGAGGGTGGCCAACGCGCCAGTGCCTGCGCTCCTTCCGGTGCCTCCACCGGTTCGCGTGAAGCGCTGGAATTGCGTGATGGCGACAAGAGCCGTTATCTGGGCAAGGGCGTGCTGAAGGCAGTCGAAGCCGTCAATGGCGCGATCCGCGAGCGCCTCGTGGGCATGGATGCACTCGACCAGCGCGCGCTGGACGATGCCATGCTGGCGCTGGACGGTACCGAGAACAAGGAATCGCTGGGTGCCAACGCGATTCTTGCCGTCTCTCTGGCGGCTGCCAAGGCGGCAGCGCAGGCCAAGGGCATCGAGCTCTACGCTCACATCGCTGAGCTCTACGGCCAGCCAGGCCAGTACTCCATGCCGGTGCCGATGATGAACATCATCAACGGCGGTGAACATGCCGACAACAATGTCGACATCCAGGAGTTCATGGTCCAGCCGGTCGGCGCGCCGACCTTCCGTGAAGCACTGCGCACCGGCGCCGAGATCTTCCACGCGCTGAAGAAGGTGCTGCAGGGTCGCGAGCTGAGCACCTCCGTGGGCGATGAAGGTGGCTTTGCACCGAACCTTGCGTCCAACTCCGAAGCACTGGCCGTCATCAAGCAGGCCGTCAGCGATGCGGGCTACACCTTGGGCACCGATGTGACCCTGGCGCTGGATTGCGCGTCTTCCGAGTTCTACAAGGACGGTCAGTACAACCTGTCCGGCGAAGGCAAGAGCTTCGACGCACGTGGTTTCGTCGACTATCTGGCCGGCCTGGCCGCGGAATATCCGATCGTCTCCATCGAAGACGGCATGGATGAGTCCGACTGGGAAGGCTGGAAGATGCTGACCGACGAGCTGGGCGACAAGGTGCAGCTGGTCGGCGACGATCTGTTCGTCACCAACACGCGCATCCTGAGCCGTGGTATCGATGAAGGCATCGGCAACTCCATCCTGATCAAGTTCAACCAGATCGGCTCGCTGTCCGAGACCCTGGATGCGATCAAGATGGCGCAGGCCGCCGGCTTCACCGCGGTCATCTCCCACCGCAGTGGCGAGACCGAAGATACCACCATCGCCGACCTCGCCGTCGGTACCTGTGCTGGCCAGATCAAGACCGGCTCTCTGTGCCGCTCTGACCGTGTCGCCAAGTACAACCGTCTGCTGGTGATCGAGCAGCAGCTGGGTGACGTGGCTTACAACGGCCTGAAAGAGATCAAGGGTCAGTAATCGCCTGTGATGAGAGGGCTCAACGCCCAGCATCGCAGAGGTAACTTGCAACGGGGTCGTGCCTTCTGGCACGGCCCCGTTGTGCATTGCAGGCGATGATTGCGTGCGTTTGAGGGGGAGGCAGGAAACAGGCCGCTTTCAGGCACTGATTTCGTGTAAGCCATCTCTTACAAATCCCGCAGGACAATCGAGACACTGGCTGCGAGTTGCCTGCGGATATGAACGTATGTTCTTCAATATCTATTTGATTTTATTGAATATATTTTCTTTGACGGCCTGTTCAGGTATAGCGGGTTAAGCGGTTTGGCTAGTTGCCTCGCCGGCGAATGCTGCCCAGAATGGCTGCATGGACGTGAGGGTGCGGCGGGACACCGCAGTCTCGGCAGGATGCCAACGGGATGATCAGAAAAGACTTGATGGCGAGACAGGACGTTTCGCCCCGCTGAGCAGGACGCTCGGCGGAAAAGGACCTGACATGGACGTCGGTAGCAGAGAGCTGCATATCTTCGCTTGAAGGAGTCAGGCGAGAGATGCCAGGGAAGCAAGGATAGCGGGCATGACACCGGAGTGTGTCAGGATCAGGATGATCCGTCGGCGATGGGAAGCGCCACACAGGCAGGAAGCACGATAACGACACGGAGTGTCGAAGAGCCCCAGGCTCTGATATGCAGTCAGGAAGCTTGCCCTTCACAGGAAGTGACGGATGACGGGACATCATCCGCGTCAGGAATGATGGGGCAGACAGCGGCAGCATCAAGTGGCAGGAAGCCACGACAAGGATGGTCGGACAAGGAATGTCGTGAGGCTGTCAGCTGCACAGGCAGGGAGCGGTACAGGCAGGACGCCGGGCAATGCATGGGCAGGACAGCAGGACAGGCAAATATCTGCACTAACGGGCATTGCGGTGGGACAGCTGCGCGAGCAGTGCTGCAATGCCCGCCACGCGTGACGGTGCGCCCCGAATGACAGGACGTCGTGAAGGGCAGGGACAGCACTCAGGAGTGCGATCCAGGATGGATCGACAGGGACACGCTTGGAGCGGGCGACCTTACGGGGTCGCCCTTTTTTATGCCCGGATGTCAGGGGGCTGAGCTCCTGACATGAGCTTGAGTCTCCGACTTCAGGCACCGACTTCAAGCATCAGATACAGAAACGGCAGCGGCTCCCGGGGGAATCGCTGCCGTTTCTGTCGTGAGACCCGGGCTTGCCCGGTCAGGGCGGGCAAGCCGCTTGCCACGTGAGATGCGGTTTGCTTGAGGGGCTTACTGCTCCAGATACTCAAGCTTGCCATCGACACCATCCCACTTCTCGGCGTCTTCCATGGCGTCCTTCTTCTCGCTGATGTTCGGCCAGACTTCGGCCAGATCGGCATTCAGCTCGATGAATTCCTTCTGGTTCTCCGGCACTTCATCTTCGGAGAAGATGGCTTCGGCGGGGCATTCCGGCTCACACAGCGCGCAGTCAATGCACTCATCCGGGTTGATCACCAGGAAGTTCGGGCCTTCGTAGAAGCAATCCACCGGGCAGACTTCCACGCAGTCGGTGTATTTGCAGCGAATGCAGTTCTCGGTGACGATGAATGCCATGCAGGTCTCCTGACGCGGATTGGCGTCTCTCTCGTAGGTCGTGGTCCAGGCGCCCACCATGTGTCGTCTCGGCGACATCATGGTCTTCAGGTTATAAGCGGCGCAGATGTTATAAGGCGTTATTCTAGTGGCGCTCTGCCGCCCCCGCAATCAGCAGGGGCGGATCGTTTTGGAATGGTGCTATGCCCGAAGGTTGCTGTCGAGCCTTGCCGCTCATTCTCGGGCCAGGCGCGCCAACGCTGGCTCGGTGTGACGGTGCTCAGCGCTGACGGTGCCATTCGTAGATCAGCTCCAGCGCTCGCTTGGGGCTCAGGTCATCCGGGTCAAGACCATTGAGGGCCTCGACGACCGGATGCGGCGGTGCCGCGAACAGGTCATTCTGCTGCGGTACCGGCTGGCCCAGCGCATCCTCGCGCGCCACCTGCGGACGATCGACTTCCTGCTGCTCCAGGCTGGTCAGCTTCTCGCGTGCCCGCAGGATGACGCTCTGCGGCACCCCGGCCAGCTGGGCCACCTGCAGGCCATAGCTCTGGCTGGCAGGGCCTTCCTCGACACGGTGCATGAAGACGATGCCATCGCCGTGCTCGGCGGCCGTCAGGTGCACGTTGGCGACGGCATCGGCATGCTCGGGCAGCGCTGTCATCTCGAAGTAATGAGTCGCGAACAGGGTGAAGGCACGCGTGCGCGCCAGATGCTCGGCGCTGGCCCATGCCAGTGACAGGCCATCGAAGGTCGAGGTGCCGCGGCCGATCTCATCCATCAACACCAGGCTCTCATCAGTGGCGTTGTGCAGGATGCTGGCGGTCTCGGTCATCTCGACCATGAAGGTCGAGCGTCCGCCGGCCAGGTCGTCCGAGGAGCCGATGCGCGTGAAGATGCGGTCCAGCGGGCCGATGCAGGCGCGCGACGCCGGCACGAAGCTGCCGGTATGCGCGAGCAGAGCGATCAGTGCCGTCTGGCGCATGTAGGTGGATTTACCGCCCATGTTGGGGCCGGTGATCACCAGCATGCGCCGCGCATCATCGAAGCGCACATCGTTGGGAACGAAGGGATGATCGCTGACATGTTCGACCACCGGGTGGCGGCCGCCTTCGATATCGATGCCCGGGGTCTCGCTGAGTTCGGGGCGCACGAAATCGAGCGCGGCAGCGCGATCGGCGAAGGCGGTCAGCACATCCAGTGACGCCAGTGCGCGGGCCGTCTGCTGCAGGCCATCCAGTTCGGTATTCAGGTCATCCAGCAGGTGCTCATACAGCAGCTTCTCGCGCGCCAATGACTTGGACTTGGCGGACAGCGCCTTGTCCTCGAACTCCTTGAGCTCGGGGATGATGAAGCGCTCGGCATTCTTGAGGGTCTGGCGGCGGATGTATTCCGGCGGGGCCTCGGCCGATTGCGAGCGCGGCAGCTCGATGAAGTAGCCATGCACGCGGTTGTAGCCGACCTTGAGGTTGCTCAGGCCGGTGCGCTCGCGCTCGCGGGTCTCGAGTGCGACCAGATACTGGCCGGCGTTTTCGGACAGGCCGCGATACTCGTCCAGCTCATCGTCGTAGCCATCGGCGATCACGCCACCATCGCGCAACACTACCGGCGGATTCTCGACCAGCGCCTCGCTGAGCATCGCGGAAAGTGCCGGGAACAGGCGGATGGCATCGCGCAGGTCATCGATGGCGCTGCCTTTCTCGACGCTGGCGAGCACGGCGCGCAGCTCGGGCAGGGTGTTGAGGCCATCGCGCAGGCGTGCCATGTCACGGGGGCGTGCGCTGCGCAGTGCGACACGGGCGAGGATGCGCTCCACATCGCCGATGCGCTTGAGCAGGCCTTGCAGCTCGAAGGGATAGTCGCCATCCAGCAGACGTTGCACCGCCGCCTGACGCTGGCCGATCTGGAGCTGATCGCGCAGCGGGCGGTTGAGCCAGCGCTTGAGCAGGCGTGAACCCATCGCGGTCGCGGTGACGTCCAGCACGCTGGCCAGCGTGTTGTCGCTGGTGCCGCCCAGGTTGGTATCGATCTCGAGGTTGCGACGGCTGGCGGCATCGATCACCACCGAGTCATCGCGGCTCTCGACGGCCAGCGCGGTCACGTGGGGCAGGCCGGTACGCTGGGTGTCGCGAGCGTAGTCGAGCAGGGCACCGGCTGCCGTGACGGCGCGCGTCAGGTGGCTGCAGCCGAAGCCGTTGAGGTCCTGGACGCCGAACTGATCGCACAGCAGGCGCAAGGCAGTCTCGTGATCGAAGTGCCAATCGCTCTGGCGGGTCAGGCCCGGGCGCGAGGCCAGGCTGGCGGGGAGGGTACGGCTTTCGCCGACCATGACTTCGGCAGGCGACAGACGCTGGATCTCGGCCAGCAGCTCGTCATCACCATTGACCTCGAGCACGCTGAAGCGACCGGAGGAGAGCTCGAGAGCGGCCAGGCCCCAGGTCTCGCCATCACGGTGCAGCGCCACCAGCAGGTTGTCACGGCTGGCATCCAGCAGCGCCTCATCATGCAGTGTCCCCGGGGTGACGATACGCACGACCTTGCGCTCGACAGGTCCCTTGCTGGTCGCCGGGTCACCGATCTGCTCACAGATGGCCACCGATTCGCCCATCTTGACCAGGCGTGCCAGATAGCCTTCGGCGCTGTGGTAGGGCACCCCTGCCATGGGGATCGGTGAGCCACCGGAGCTGCCGCGCGCCGTCAACGTGATATCGAGCAGTTGTGCTGCGCGCTTGGCGTCCTCATCAAACAGTTCATAGAAGTCGCCCATGCGATAGAACAGCAGCACGCCGGGGTGCTCGCGTTTGATCTTCATGTACTGCGTCATCATCGGCGTCATCTGGGGCGCGCTGTTCTTGGCCATGGCCATGGACTTCCTTGACTGCACTGCAATGGGAAAAAGCACACATGCGAGAGCACGGCATGCGGGATGCGCGATATTCTACGGACTGGCGCGGCCGGCTCCAATGCCTGTGATGTCTCATGCTCGCTGCCCTTTTCACCCGATGACCTCCACAAGGAGAAAGTTCGTGAGCCAATTGACTGGTACGACCCCTGAGGCTGCGTGCGCGAATGCCCTGGCTGAGCAGCTGCAGGCGCTGGCGGTCGCGCGCGGCGTGCGTGTCACTACCGCCGAGTCGTGCACCGGGGGCGGGGTGAGCGCCGCGATCACGGCGATTGCCGGCAGCTCCAGCTATTTCGATGCGGGCTACGTGACCTATTCCAATGCCACCAAGCAGCGCCTGCTGGGGGTCAGTGAGGCATCGCTTGAAGAGTTCGGTGCCGTCTCAGAGGCGGTCGTGTGCGAGATGGTGCGGGGCGCCTGTCGCGAAAGCGGCGCTGAGCTGGGGGTGGCGATCAGCGGTGTGGCCGGCCCCGGCGGGGGAAGTGACGAGAAGCCCGTCGGCACCGTGTGGCTGGCGTGGGGGAGCGAGGCGCGCCAGCAGGCACGCTGCTGTCACTTTCCCGGCGACCGGCAGGCCGTGCGCGACGCCGCGGTGCGGGAAGCGTTGCAGGGCTTGATCGAGCGCGTGGAGGCCTTGCAGATCGGCACCGAAGAGGCGTGAGCCCGATGCAAGCCCCGCGTTGAGGGTGCTGCCTGAAAAAGCGCATCACCGGACTGGCAGAGTGACGCAACTTGCGGCATTATACTGTCCATGTATACAGGGTTTTGCCACGACACCTCAGCCGCTAGTCTGACGGTGTCTGCTCAGCTCTCAGTGACAGAATTCTCTATTCCAGGTGGCAGCCCGTGTGGCTCCGCCGTTTGACAGGAGGCCACATGGCAAAGGACGACAATCGTACCAAGGCGCTGAACGCGGCGCTGTCCCAGATCGAGCGCCAGTTCGGCAAGGGCGCCGTCATGCGCATGGGCGATGCCCCGCGTGTGGCCATCCCGTCGGTTTCCACCGGTTCTCTGGGGCTGGATATCGCACTCGGCATCGGCGGCCTGCCCTTCGGGCGCGTGGTCGAGATCTATGGCCCGGAATCCTCGGGCAAGACGACACTGACCCTCTCGGTCATCGCCCAGGCGCAGAAGCAGGGCAAGGTCTGTGCCTTCATCGATGCCGAGCACGCACTGGATCCGTCCTACGCCGAGAAGCTGGGCGTCAATCTGGACGAGATGCTGGTCTCCCAGCCGGACACCGGTGAGCAGGCGCTCGAGATCGTCGACATGCTGGTACGCTCCGGCGGCGTTGACGTCATCATCGTCGACTCCGTGGCAGCACTGACGCCGCGTGCCGAGATCGAAGGCGAGATGGGCGACTCCCACGTCGGCCTGCAGGCGCGTCTGATGTCCCAGGCACTGCGCAAGGTGACCGGTCACATCAAGAACGCCAACTGCATGGTGGTGTTCATCAACCAGATCCGCATGAAGATCGGCGTGATGTTCGGCAGCCCCGAAACCACGACGGGCGGTAACGCACTGAAGTTCTACTCCAGTGTGCGTCTGGATATCCGTCGTACCGGCTCCGTGAAGTCCGGTGATGAAGTCACCGGTAACGAGACCCGCGTCAAGGTCGTCAAGAACAAGGTCGCACCGCCGTTCCGTCAGGCCGAGTTCCAGATTCTCTACGGCAAGGGCATCTATCACGCCGGTGAGGTGATCGACCTGGGCGTGCAGTGTGGTCTGGTCGGCAAGTCCGGCGCCTGGTACAGCTATCAGGGCAGCAAGATCGGTCAGGGCAAGGCCAATTCCGCCCAGTACCTGGAAGACAATCCCGCCATCATGGAGGAGATTGAAACCCAGATCCGTGCCCAGTTGCTGGCAGCACCGGAAGCCAAGGAAGAGCCGAAAGAGACCGCGGCCGCCGAGAGTGAAGACGACCTGGATATCGATCTCGATTGAGGTTCGTCCAGAAGAAAAAGCAAGAGCGCCAGCCGCCAGGCTGGCGTCATCGCACCGTGTCGTTTCCGACCCGGTGCGATGATCCCAAGGCGCCCGCCCCGATGACTCGGAGGCGGGCGCCTTGCGTTCACGTCCATCGATGTCCTTCTGCTCAACCCCGGGGAGCATGACCATGCACGATGACAGCGCTGAAATGGGTGGGTCTGAGTATCAACCGCTCGATTCAGGCGAGATGACGCCGCAACGGCGTGCGCGCAATGATGCCATCGCGCGTCTGGCGCGCCGCGAACATAGTCGCCGCGAGCTGCACGACTATCTCAAGGAGCGTGACTACCTGCGGGCGGTCAGCGATGACGAGTTGGCAGAGCGCCAAGCCGCGGGCGAGGAGGGCGCGCAGGCGGCCTTGAGTCGCGATGAGGTCGAGCTGCTGATCGAGGAGGTGCTGGAGCGCATGGCCGAGGAGGGCCTGCAATCCGATGAGCGCTTTGCCGCCAGTTTCCTGCGGACGCGAGTGCTGCGCGGGCAGGGGCCGAGGCGTATCCAGCAGGAGCTGCGCCAGCGTGGTATCGATAGCGAGACGCTCAATGCCGTGATGCGTGCCGCCAGTGACCCGACGCCGGATGCCTTCGGTCATGTCGAGGCGGTGGATTTCTTCGAACTGGCGCGCGAGACGCTGGCCAGGCGCTTCTCCGGCCCCGGCGAGGGGCACAAGGAGCGCGCACGGCGCGAGCGCTTTCTGCTCCAGCGCGGCTTCGACTATGAGCAGCTGCGCTATGCCATGGAGTCCGCCTGGAGTGATGAGGGCGAAGAAGGCTAGCTGGCGGGTGGCTGTTTGGCTCTCATGACGCGCAAACCGGCGCTTCAAGACATTCCCCCCCCCTTTAGCTTGCGCGAACAGGCGTTATACTAGGTCGTCTTGCGACGGCACGGGGCAGGCGCCTTCTTTCATGCTTTTCATTGCACCTCCATGCATACCCACATGGATGAATATGCAGAAACCATGCGGAAGTCATGCAGAAGACCCCCGGAGCGTCTTTACGCACATCGCTACGGAACCTCTATGAAAAGCGCAGAAATCAGAAACGCCTTCCTGACCTATTTCGAGAAGCAGGGCCATACCATCGTTCCCACCAGCTCCCTGGTGCCGAACAACGACCCGACCCTGCTGTTCACCAACGCCGGCATGGTGCCCTTCAAGGATGTCTTCCTGGGCCGTGATCCGCGTGGCTACAGCCGTGCGACCTCCGCGCAGCGCTGCGTGCGCGCCGGTGGCAAGCACAATGATCTGGACAACGTCGGCTATACCGCCCGTCACCACACCTTCTTCGAGATGCTGGGCAACTTCAGCTTCGGCGACTACTTCAAGCGCGAAGCCATCCAGTTCGCCTGGAAGTTTCTGACCGAAGAGCTCGGCCTGCCGAAGGAGAAGCTGTGGGTCACCGTGCACGTCAGCGATGACGAAGCCCGTGACATCTGGTTCAACGAGGTCGGCATCGATCAGAACCGCTTCTCGCGTCTCGACGAGGACAACTTCTGGCAGATGGGCGACACCGGCCCGTGCGGCCCGTCCTCCGAGATCTTCTATGACCACGGCGAAGATGTCGCCGGTGGCCCGCCGGGCAGCCCGGACGAAGATGGCGATCGCTACATCGAGATCTGGAACCTGGTCTTCATGCAGTTCGACCGTGACGCCGAGGGCACGCTGCACCCGCTGCCCAAGCCGTCCATCGATACCGGTATGGGTCTGGAGCGTGTCGCGGCCGTGATGCAGGGCGTGCACTCCAACTACGAGATCGATCTGTTCCAGAATCTGCTGGCCGCAGCAGCCGAGATCATCGGTCACGACAACATCGCCACGCCGTCACTGCGCGTGGTGGCTGACCACATCCGCTCGTGTGCCTTCCTGATCGCCGATGGCGTGCTGCCGTCCAACGAAGGCCGTGGCTACGTGCTGCGTCGCATCATTCGTCGCGCCGTGCGTCACGGTCACAAGCTGGGGGCGCGTGGCAGCTTCTTCTACAAGCTGGTCGCGGCTCTCGACAGCGAGATGGGCGATGCCTATCCGGAACTGCGCGCCGCTCGCGAGCAGATCGAACGTGTGCTGCTCAAGGAAGAGGAGCAGTTCGCACGTACGCTGGAACACGGCATGAAGCTTCTTGAAGAAGCCATCGCTGGCCTCGAGGGCAATACCCTCGACGGCGAGACCATCTTCAAGCTCTACGACACCTACGGCTTCCCCTATGACCTGACCGCCGACATCTGCCGCGAGCGCGAGCTGATCCTCGATGAGGCAGGTTTCCAGGCGGCCCTGGAAGCACAGCGTGATCGCGCCCGTGCCGCCAGCAACTTCGGCGGCGACTACTCCGCCAACCTGGTGCTGGAAGGCGAGACCGTCTTCACCGGCTACGACCAGCTGGAAGGGGAAGCCACCGTCACCTCGCTGTTCGACGCCGAAGGCAATGCCGTCGAGCAGCTCGAGGTGGACACCAAGGGCATCGTGGTACTCGATACCACCCCGTTCTACGGCGAATCAGGCGGCCAGGCCGGTGACACCGGTTATCTGCATCTGGATGGCGGCCGCTTCCAGGTCAGCGATACCCAGAAGCAGACCGGCCATCACCTGCACCACGGTGTGCTGATCGAAGGCACTCTCAAGGTCGGTGACAAGGTGCGTCCGCAGGTCGATGCCGAGCTGCGCGCGGCTTCCGTGCGCAACCACTCCGCCACGCACCTGCTGCACGAAGCGCTGCGTCTGGTGCTGGGCGAGCACGTTCAGCAGAAGGGCTCGCTGGTCACGGCCGAGCGTCTGCGCTTCGACTTCAGCCACTTTGAGGCGATGACGGCCGAGCAGCTGTCCGAGGTCGAGCGCATCGTCAACGCGCAGATCCTGGCCAACGCCGAGACCACCATCGAGTTCATGAGCCTCGATGAGGCCAAGGCGCGCGGCGCAGCGGCGCTCTTCGATGCCAAGTATGGTGAGGAAGTCCGCGTGCTGACCATCGGTCAGGATGCCTTCTCCATCGAGCTGTGTGGCGGGACTCACGTCAAGCGCAGCGGCGACATCGGCCAGATGCACATTCTCGCCGAGACCGGCATTGCATCCGGCGTGCGCCGTATCGAGGCCATCACCGGTCGCGCCGCGCGTGACTTCCTGCTCGCGCAGGAAGCGACTCTGGCTCGCCTCGGTGAGCGCCTCAAGGCCAAGCCGGAGCAGGTCGAGGAGCGCGTCGGCAGCCTGCTGGAGCGCAACCGCGGCCTCGAGAAGGAGCTTGAACGCCTCAAGGCCAAGCTGGCGTCCGCCTCTGCCAGCGACATGCTCAGCGACATAGCGAATGTCCAGGGCATCAAGGTGCTGGCCAAGCAGGTCGAAGGCGTCTCCGGCAAGGAGCTGCGCGGCCTGATGGATGACCTCAAGTCCAAGCTCGGCTCCGGCATCCTGGTGCTCGGCGTCGCGGACGGTGACAAGGTCAGCCTGATCGCCGGTGTCACCGACGACCTGACCTCGCGCGTCAAGGCGGGTGACCTGGTGCGTCACGTGGCCGAGCAGGTCGGTGGCAAGGGTGGCGGTCGTGCTGACATGGCCCAGGCCGGTGGTAGTGACGCCGCCTCGCTTCCGGGCGCACTGGCCGGTGTGCCATCATGGGTAGACGCCCAGCTGGGCTGACAGTACAAGATGAAGGCCGGGCTCCTCTTGGGGAGACCCGGCCTCTTTTTGGGCTCACATGAGCTTCATGTGGGGACAACGCAAACGGACACGGATAACGGAAACGCACATGGCGCTATACGTTCAGAAGTTCGGAGGCACTTCGGTCGGCTCGGTGGAGCGGATCAAGGCCGTTGCCGAGAAGGTCAAGCGATTCCGCGATGAAGGCCATCAGATTGTCGTGGTCGTCTCTGCCATGAGTGGCGAGACCAACCGACTGATCGGTCTCGCCAGCGAGATCAATGATGACCCGACACCGCGCGAGATGGACATGCTGGTCTCCACTGGCGAGCAGGTCACCATTTCCCTGCTGGCCATGGCGCTGCAGAAGATCGGCGTCGACGCGACCTCCTACACAGGGGCGCAGGTGGGAATCCGCACCGATAGCGCGCACACCAAGGCGCGTATCCAGCACATCGATACCGATGACCTGCGTGAAGACCTCGACGATGGCAAGGTGGTCGTGGTGGCAGGCTTCCAGGGTGTCGATGAAGAGGGCAACATCACGACGCTGGGTCGTGGTGGCTCTGACACCACCGGTGTCGCCCTGGCTGCCGCACTGAAGGCGGATGAGTGCCAGATCTACACCGATGTCGATGGTGTCTATACCACTGACCCGCGCGTGTGCTCCAAGGCACGTCGTCTGGAAACGGTGACCGTCGAGGAAATGCTGGAAATGGCGAGCCTGGGCTCCAAGATCCTGCAGATCCGTTCGGTGGAATTCGCCGGCAAGTACAATGTTCCCCTGCGTGTGCTGTCTTCCTTCGAGGATGGCCCGGGTACCCTGATCGTCGCTGAGGAAGAAGACAACATGGAAGAACCGCTGATCTCCGGCATCGCCTTCAATGTCAACGAAGCCAAGCTGACTCTGCTCAACACGCCGGATATCCCGGGTGTCGCTTCCAAGATTCTGGGCCCGATCGCCGATTCCAACATCGAAATCGACATGATCGTCCAGAACGTCTCTCCGGACGGCAATACCACTGACTTCTCCTTCACCGTCGCCAAGACCGACTTCAAGGCGACCCAGCGCATCCTGACCGAGACGGTGATTCCGTCCGTCGGTGGTGGTGAGATGCGCGGTGATGACAACATCGCCAAGGTCTCGCTGGTCGGTGTCGGCATGCGTTCTCACGCCGGTGTCGCCTCCAAGATGTTCCGCGTACTGGCGGAAGAAGGCATCAATATCCGCATGGTCTCCACTTCAGAGATCAAGATTTCCGTCCTGATCGACGAGAAATTCATGGAGCTGGCGGTTCGCTCCCTGCACACCGCTTTCGGGCTGGATGCAGAAGCGATCAGCGACGAGACTGCTTGAGTCTCACCACGGAGCGTGCAGCAAGGAAGTCGTAAAGACACCGACAATCAATGACTTGCCAAAGTCGTGAAGCGTCGGTGCCCAGGCCGGGGAGGTTGGTCTGGCAGACGTGCGGCACGTGAAGTCGAT
Source organism: Cobetia sp. 1CM21F (assembly GCF_023161745.1). NCBI lineage: Bacteria > Pseudomonadati > Pseudomonadota > Gammaproteobacteria > Oceanospirillales > Halomonadaceae > Cobetia > Cobetia sp. 1CM21F. The sequence continues at coordinate 150,396 of NZ_JALNTQ010000005.1, forward strand.
AGCGCCCGATGCATTTTCTGTCATTCTTCTGAATGTCAGTCTGTGCATCGGGCGCTTTCATTCAACGTGTCTATCGGGTGTGATGAAGGTATGGCATTGGCCGTCGGAGCATGCATAGCGCATAATTCGAGCTTCATGCATCAGGGTGGTCGACTTGTCCCGGTCGATCGCCGCCTCCACATCCCGTTGAAGTCCCAGCTGTTTTGAATTTCTGACAAGGAGATCAGTCATGCTCATCCTGACCCGTAGAGTGGGTGAAACTCTGATGATCGGAGACGACATCACTGTCACCGTTCTCGGAGTGAAAGGTAATCAGGTGCGTATCGGTGTGAACGCGCCCAAGGACGTTGCCGTCCATCGAGAAGAGATCTATCAGCGCATCCAGCGTGAGAAAGAAGACAATGGCGATGCCATCGCCTGACGGCATGCTGCGCCTGCACGTCGCACGACCCTGCACGACCCGATGAACGCCAGCCATTGTCCCCATGGCTGGCGTTCGCGTGTGTGGGCCTGGCGCAGGCGAGGGCGGCCCGCTTAGCTCATGAACAACGGCGTACTTACCTCCATGAGCAGCGGCTCATGCGGGGTGATGAGAGGGCGGCTTGTTCAAGTCTGTGTTCCGTAAGGGAAAAATTTGGCTTTTTTCTCAAAAAGGGGGAGACAAGCCGATTCTGGTTCGGTAATATGCCCGCTCCCTCGAACGAGACGCGACGACAGGCTAGCCATCGTCATGTTCTGGTTCATGCGGGGAGATTGCTTGGGGGCGCGCAGCCTCGAGCCTGTTGTCGAGTGGTGATGAGATGTTCAGCATCGAAGCCAAAAAATCGACACAGGGGCTGGACAAAGCCCAATCAAATGAGTAAGATATGCGCCGTACCTGATGAGGAGAGGTGGCCGAGTGGCTGAAGGCGCTCCCCTGCTAAGGGAGTATAGGGTTTATAGCCCTATCGAGGGTTCGAATCCCTCTCTCTCCGCCATTAGGTACAAATGCAGTAAGATGCGCCCTTAGCTCAGCTGGATAGAGTACCTGACTACGAATCAGGCGGTCGGAGGTTCGAATCCTCCAGGGCGCGCCACTGCAACGCAACACATGAAGTTGGAAAGACGCAGTACTCGCACGATAAAGTCCTGAAGTCATTTGAAATGCTCAGGCCACAGATTTCAAGGTTTATGCGCCCTTAGCTCAGCTGGATAGAGTACCTGACTACGAATCAGGCGGTCGGAGGTTCGAATCCTCCAGGGCGCGCCAATTGAAAAACCCGCTTCACTGAAGCGGGTTTTTCTTCGTCTGAAGAAAAGTCAGGCAATGAAAGAAGCCAGGCTATTGAGCCAGGCTATGAGGCAAGATCAGTGCCGAGTGATCGCCGCCTGCACGGCGCCGATCCCCGCATTGCTGACGATCTGAGTGTTCTACCGCTTTCCTTGACTGTGATGTCACGCCTTCGGGCGGACGATCGCCAGGGCGCCCTTTTCGCGAGGGGCGCCCTTTTTTTGTTCACTGATCGGGGCAGCGGCCGGATCGGGTGTTGGCCGGTGCTGATGTTCAGGTTCCGGTTCAGGCCCCGGCCAGGGTAGCCGCGGCTTCCGTTTCCGATGCCTGGGTCGATTCCGATGCCTGAGGCGATGCTGGTACCTGAGCCGGTTCCGGCATGCGAGTCACCGACGTCAGAAGACTCGGTGCCAGCTCCAGCGCAGTGCCGGCCACCAGGCCGGTGAAGAACTCGGCGCGCCCCTTGTGACGCTTGATGGCCTGGAAACGGCTTTCGGCTTCCGCGTTGCCGCTCTGGCGCATCATGTTCATCCACTGCTTGAGCAGCGGCACCATCACCTTGTCGGGGAGGTGGGCGCAGCGTTCGGCGTGGGAGAGCAGCACCTGCGCACGCTGTGTCCAGTCCGTCTCGGGCAGCAGCTCGCCGGTCGCTTGCCAATGCTTGATGCGCGCCGCCAGGAAGGGGTCAGCCAGGGCGGCACGCCCCAGCATGACATCGCGACAGCCGGACAGGGAGCGCGCCCGCCAGTAGCAGTGCATATCCCAGATATCGCCATTGGCGACCACCGGAATGGAGAGCTCGGAGGTGATCTTGCCGATCCATTCCCAGTGCGCCGGTGGGCGATAGCCTTCCTGTTTGGTTCGCCCATGCACCACCAGCTGAGTCGCACCGCCTGCCTCGGCCGCCTGAGCGCAGGCCAGCGCCAGGCGCCGATCATTGAAGCCGAGACGAATCTTGGCGGTGACCGGTACGCCCGTCCCCTCGAGTGCCTTGCGCACGCCTTCCACTGCGCGGAAGACGCGTTCCGGCGAGCGCAGCAGTGCCGCGCCACCATCATGTCGGTTGACGGTCTTGGCCGGGCAGCCGAAATTGATATCGACGCTTGGGGCCCCCAGGCGCGCGGCGACCCGGGCATTGATGCCCAGTGCCTCGGGATCGGCCCCCAGCAGCTGCAGGGCGACCGGGGTCTCGTGTCGTGTTCGTGCCGTCTGTGTCGGGGAGGCTTCGAGCAGCTCCGGACAGATGCGCTTGAAGACGCGCGGCGGTAACTTGACGTGGGTCACGCGCACGAATTCCGTCACGCACCAGTCGTAGCCGCCAAGGCCGGTGAGACATTCGCGCGTGATGTCATCTATCACGCCTTCCATCGGCGCGATGCCGATGCGGCCGGCCCGCGCGAGGGCCTGTGGGGTCAACGATGGTGTCATTGCAATTGCCGTGGAATCAGGCACTTTAGAGCGACCAACAAGCATTGAATGCAGCTGCATGGGCATACCGACAGAGGCTATCGGCGGCGGAGCCTATCCGTCGTGCCGTGTCCGGCGTGACCGAAGACATTGGCGTTCAGCGCAGGCGCTGCGCCGTAGTGCGGCTCGATAACGAGAAAGACTCGAGGACACTGGCATGCAAGAGAATGATCTGCTCGGTGAAGGCTTGAACCTGATGGTGTTCGGGATGGGGTTCGTGTTCGTGTTTCTAAGTCTGCTGGTGGTCGCCATGATGGCGATGGCCAGGCTGGTGGATCGCTTCGCGCCTGCACCAGTGCCCGCTGCGCCAGGTGCTGCGCGGGCGCCGGCTGCCCCGGCACCTGCGGCAGAGGACGACAGCGAACTGACGGCCGTCATGGCCGCGGCGATTCACCGCTTCCGGCAGGACCAGCACAAGCACTGACGCTTGCGCGGCTTCGCCGATAGCGTCTGGGCTCTGCCGAGCGTCTGACCACTGCCGAGAGTAGCAGGCGGCGATTCTATCACGAGCAGTACGGTGGGTAGACCTCCCCCCGAGTGCAATATTCTGTGTTGCAGGCTGACGCAACAGGCTGCCTGCAGCGCGCGCAGAACTCGATATCCACAATATAAAGAACAAGGGATCACTCATGGACAAGCAACCGCTGGGCATCACGGATGTGGTACTGCGCGACGCGCATCAGTCACTGCTGGCCACGCGCATGCGCCTCGATGACATGCTGCCGATCGCCGCCAAGCTGGACGACATCGGCTTCTGGTCGCTGGAGAGCTGGGGCGGCGCGACCTTCGACGCCTGCATTCGCTACCTGGGCGAAGACCCCTGGGCACGCATTCGTGCCCTGAAGGAAGCGATGCCCAAGACCCAGCAGCAGATGCTGCTGCGCGCCCAGAACCTGCTCGGCTATCGTCATTACGCCGATGATGTGGTGGATACCTTCGTCAAGCGCGCCGCGACCAGCGGTGTCGATGTCTTCCGTGTCTTCGATGCCATGAATGACCCGCGCAACCTCGAGCGTCCGCTCAAGGCGGTACTGGATCAGGGCAAGCATGCCCAGGGCACCATCTCCTACACCGTGAGCCCCGTGCACACCCTGGAGATGTGGGTCGAGCTGGCGCAGAAGATCGAGTCCATGGGCGCCCAGTCACTGGCGATCAAGGACATGGCGGGCCTGCTGACGCCGTACACCGCCTTTGAACTGGTCTCGCGCCTCAAGGCGAGCCTGTCGATCCCGATCCACATGCAGTGCCACGCCACCACAGGGCTTTCCACCGCCACGGCCCTCAAGGCCATCGAGGCGGGCATCGACAACGTCGACACCTCCATCTCTTCCATGTCGATGACCTACGGCCATAGCCCGACGGAATCCGTGGTCGCGATGCTGGCGGGGACCGAGCGCGATACCGGGCTCGATCTTAAGAAGCTCGAGGATATCGCCGGCTATTTCCGCGAAGTGCGCAAGAAATACGCGGCCTTCGAGGGCAGTCTGCGCGGTATCGACTCGCGCATCCTGGTCGCGCAGGTGCCGGGTGGCATGCTCACCAACATGGAAAGCCAGCTCAAGGAGCAGGGCGCCGGTGACAAGCTGGATGACGTGCTCGCCGAGATTCCGCGTGTGCGCAAGGACTTGGGCTATATCCCGCTGGTGACCCCGACCTCACAGATCGTCGGCACCCAGTCGGTGATGAACGTGATGATGGGCGAGCGCTACAAGTCGATCTCCAAGGAAGTGCAGGCGCTGCTCAAGGGCGAATATGGCGCGGCGCCGGCGCCCTTCGACAGTGAGCTTCAGTCCCGCGTGCTGGAAGGCGGCGAGCCGATCACCTGCCGCCCGGCCGACAACCTGACGCCGGAGATGGAGCGTCTGCGTGAGGAGCTCAAGGGCAAGGCCAGTGAAGAGGGCATCACCCTGGAAGGCGGCGAGCGCGAGACCGATGACGTGCTGACCTACGCGCTGTTCCCGCAGATCGGCCTCAAGTTCCTGCGCAACCGTGGCAACCCGGATGCCTTCGAGCCCGCCCCGCAGGCTGTCGATGACAAGGCGTCCAAGGCTGCAAGTGCGCCGGTCTCCAGTGCTCCAGCCGTCAGTGCTCAAGCCGCGTCCAGCGGTCCGCAGACCTACACCCTGAACGTCAACGGCAAGCAGTATGTGGTCGAGGTCGCCGAAGGCGGAGACATCACCCAGGTGCAGGCCAGCGCGCCAGCGGCGCCTGCTCCGGCCGCCGCAGCGGCGGCACCTGCCGCACAGGCCGCCTCCGGTGAGCCGGTGAGTGCGCCGCTGGCGGGCAACATCTTCAAGGTCAATGTCAGTGTCGGTGACAGCGTGGCCGAAGGGGATGTGGTCATCATCCTCGAGGCGATGAAGATGGAGACCGAGATCCGTGCCCACCAGGCCGGTACCGTCTCCGCGGTGAAGGTCAAGGAAGGCGACAGTGTCAGTGTCGGCGACGTTCTGATCACCCTCTGAGCCGGTGTGTCCGGCCCGTCGTCATGCACGGCGGGCCGGTCGGTGATGCTCCTCTGCAAGGCGACACGACATGGACAAGATACTCAACCTCTGGCACGGCTCGGGGCTCTACAACATGAGCTTCGGCCAGCTGGCGATGATCGTCATCGGCCTTGGCCTGCTTTATCTGGCGATCCGCAAGAACTTCGAACCCCTGCTGCTGGTGCCGATCGGCTTCGGCGGCATTCTGGCCAACATCCCGGAAGCGGGGCTGGCGCTGTCTGCCGCCGAGCAGGCGGCCCATCTCGGCAAGCCGGAGCTGCTGGCTGCGATGGCCAATCTGCTCAACGTCAACATCGCCAGCCTGCCGCTGGATGAGGCGCGCCACGCGGTGGAGCAGGCGCTGCATGGCGAGATTCCCGCCGCGCTCAAGCAGCAGGCCAGCAACATGGCGCTGGATGGCGGCTTCTCCAACGGCATGCTCTACAGCTTCTACAGCGTGGCGATCGCCTCCGGCATCGCGCCGCTGGTGATCTTCATGGGCGTGGGCGCGATGACGGACTTCGGCCCGCTGCTGGCCAATCCCAAGACCCTGTTCCTCGGTGCGGCGGCGCAGTTCGGCATCTTCGCGACCCTGCTGGGCGCTGTGGCGTTGACCTCGATGGGCCTGATGGACTTCAGCCTGCAGCAGTCGGCGGCCATCGGCATCATCGGTGGCGCGGACGGCCCGACCTCCATCTACGTCGCCAGCCTGCTGGCGCCGGAGCTGCTGGGCGCGATCGCCGTGGCGTCCTACTCCTACATGGCACTGGTGCCGATGATCCAGCCGCCGATCATGCGCGCGTTGACCACCGCCAAGGAACGCAGCCTGGTCATGACCCAGCTGCGGCCGGTGTCCAAGACCGAGAAGATCCTCTTCCCGCTGGTGCTGTTGATCATGGTGGCGATGCTGCTGCCGGACGCCGCACCGCTGCTGGGCATGTTCTGCTTCGGTAACCTGATGCGCGAGTGTGGTGTGGTGGAGCGTCTGTCGGATACCGCCCAGAACGCGCTGATCAACATCACCACCATCTTCCTGGGGCTGTCGGTGGGCTCCAAGCTGCAGGCCGACAAGTTCCTGGCGGTGGAGACGCTGGGCATTCTGGCCCTCGGCGTGGTCGCCTTCGGTATCGGCACGGCCTGCGGGGTACTGATGGCCAAGCTGATGAACAAGGTCTCCAAGACACCGATCAATCCGCTGATCGGGTCGGCCGGTGTCTCGGCGGTGCCGATGGCGGCACGTGTCTCCAACAAGGTCGGGCTCGAGTACAACCCGCATAACTTCCTGCTGATGCATGCCATGGGGCCGAACGTGGCCGGCGTGATCGGCTCGGCGGTTGCCGCGGGGGTGATGATCAAGTACCTCGGCTGATCGTCTTTGCAGCACTGATACGACAACGCCCGCCATGGCTACCATGGCGGGCGTTGTCGTATCTCGGGCCTTCATCAGCGGCGCTTTATCTTGTCTCGGCCGAGGGATTTGAGGGCGTGGCAGAGACGGTGCGCTGATTCGGCTGCATGCGCGTCTGCGGGTCGTGGACTGCCTGCCAGAGGCTTAGCAGGGCGGCGCGATCGACAGGCCGGCTGGGCAGGCGCTGGCTGTTCTCGAGCCCTTGCCATTCCCCCGCGGCGCTCTGGCGTGCGAGGGCAAAGCGGAAGGGGTGATAGCCGGGTGAGCCCAGACGTGTATCGGTCACTGCCAGCAGCGTCTCACCTTCCGGGGTCCGCTCGCGGCTCGCGCGCAGATAGGGCGCCGCGAACCAGCGCAGACGCTGGCCGTCCTCCAGCTTCGCGACCTCGGCATCCAGCGTCGGATGGCGCGGATAATCACGGCGTGCGAGAGACGCCAGCTGTGCGTCGGAGTCGAACACGCTGACCATCCATTCGTGATCGGCCTGCGGCGTGGTTGCGCTGACACGCCACAGCAGGCTGTTGAAGGGAGTCGGCTGCACCATGCGCGGAGCGTCGGCGAAGCCCTGGCTGGCCAGCAGCGGCGCCACGCGATGTTCGACCCAGCTCTTGGCGGCCAGTCCCCAGCCCAGATAGAGGCTCGAGAGCATGAGGCCCGTGGTCAACAGGTGCCCGGCGCGACCACGAATCGCCACCCACAGGCCGGTGATCAGCAGCGGCAGGGTGTAGAGCGGGTCGATGATGAAGACACTGGCCAGACTGATGGGGCGGCTGGGCCACGGCCACAGCAGCTGGGTGCCATAGGTGGTGAAGCTGTCCAGCAGCGGGTGGGTGACCAGGCACAGCACGCAGTAGGCGATCAGCCGGCCACGGCCGAGACTCGCCAGCCGTGGCAGGCGCGCCAGCAGCCAGCCGAGCACGATGCCCAAAAGCGCCAGCACCGGCAGGGAATGGCTGAAGCCGCGGTGATGGGTGTAATTGGCGACCGCGTCGCCGTAGTCGATCATCACGTCGAGGTCGGGCAGGGTGCCGAGTGCCGCACCGCCGAGCAGCGCATAGCGGATGGCCGCGCCGCGTTTCGGGCTGGGCAGGCGGCGAATGGCCGGCGTCATGACGGCGCCGCCAACGACGGCCCCGAGACAGATCTGGGTAAGGGAGTCCATGCGTGGGCTACCTGTGAGGGAGAAGAGAGCGGGAGGCGTGGGAGCAGGCGTCAGTCATCTGCGCGGATCGCCGCCAGGGCGCCCGGCTCGGCCCAGCGCGGGCCGGCATCCAGCACGCGTGCCTGCACCGGACAGTCATCACGATGACAGCCGGGCAGATAGCCGCAGCTCATCAGCAGCTCGTTGACGATCTCGGGGCCGGTGAAGCGGAAGGTCTTCTTGAACAGCTTGACCCAGGCTGACAGCGGTTGTGGATGATGGGCATCCAGCCAGGCACTGAAGCTGCCGTGGGAGTCCTTGAGCTGCATCACCACGCCTGCGTTGTGGATCACGGCATTGATCTTGAGCCGGTTGCGAATGATGCCGGCATTGCTGAGCAGGCGCGCGCGGTCCTCGTCCCCGTAGGCGGCGATGCGCGCGATATCGTAATCCTCGAAGGCCTCGTGGAAGGCCGCGCGCTTCTTGAGTACCGTCAGCCAGGAGAGGCCGGCCTGATTGATCTCGAGTACGAAGCGTTCGAACAGCACCCGGTCATCGCTGACCGGAAAGCCGTATTCATGGTCATGGTATGGGCCATGAATCGGGTGCTGAGGAGCATTCTCGCAATAGGTGCTGGCGGTGACGACGTCGGCCATCAGTCCTCCTGTACCGCGAAGCGGCCGCTGCCGAGAAAGACGATGGCCAGGGCGCTGGCGAGGAAGAAGCCTTGCAGCTCCAGCGCCCAGCCGCCGGAGGGCGACAGGCTCAACAGCTGGCCCATGTGCGCCACGGCAAAGGCGAACAGCATGTTGGCGACCACGATCAGTCCGGCGATGCGCGAGTGCACGCCGAGCACCAGCATGATGGGCGCGATGATCTCGCCGATGTAGACGCCATAGGCCACCACGCCCGGGATGCCCAGATTCTCGAGCTCGCCGGCGATCCAGCTCAGCGTGCCGCCATCACCGAGCAATTTCGAGAGGCCATGAAACAGCAACAGCAGGCCCAGCATCAGGCGCAGTATCAGCTTGCCGAGGTCGTCATTTTCGAGAAATTGCACGGTAGAGCTCCTTGCTCAGCGGTCGTCGGGCTTGCTCAGCGGTCGTCGGGATAGAGGCGGCTGTCTCAGGCGTTGGGGTTGTCCACCAGAATGCGCGAGAAGCGCACGATCTCGGCATTGCGGTTGGACCAGCCAAGACGCTCCCAGAAGCGGTGAGCGTCATGGTTGTCGTGCAGGGTATCCAGATGCACCTTGTCGATGCCTTCGCAGGCCAGGGCTGCCAGACAGCGGTCGACCAGCGTGCTGGCGATGCCCTGGCCACGCATGTCCGGCGCCGTCATCACATGCTGAAGATAGCCGCGCTTGCCGTCATGGCCCGCCATGGCGCAGCCGACCAGGCGCTCATCGAGAAAGGCCAGATGGCTCATGCCGGGATTGCGCGCCAGATAGCGGGCGACAGGGGCATGGCGGTCGGCATCGCGGATGACCACTCCCGGGGTCGCCTCCATCATGGCGATGAAGGCAGGGTGGTCTTCCGGTGTCATCGGGCGATAGGTCAAGGTTGGCATCGTGTGTCCTGGCAAACGGCGGTCGTCGGGGATGCCATATCCTATCAGTCCCGCGGGATATCGAAATGTCCGGGCTGCACCGCGACACGTGCCAGCCACGCCTGAATGGCGGGATAGTCATCCAGCGCGAAGCCGCCTTCATCGGCAACATGCGTATAAGCATAAAGGGAAATGTCGGCGATCGTGAATCGGTCCCCGACCAGCCAGTCATGCTCGGCGAGATGGTGCTCCATCACGCGCAGGGCACGCTTGCCACCATCCTGCTTGGCGGCGTACTCGGCGCGGCGCTCGTCGGGGAGGCCAAGGTAGCGATTGATGAAGCGGGCGGTGGCGATGTACGGCTCATGGCTGTACTGCTCGAAGAACTGCCACTGCAGCACCTTGGAGCGCAGGAAGGGGTCACTCGGCAGATAGTCACTGCCATCGGCGAGGTAATTCAGGATGGCGTTCGACTCTGACAGCGTCTCGCCGCGATGCAGCTCCAGCAGCGGAATCTTGCCATTGACGTTGCGGGTCAGGAATTCCGGCGTGCGGGTGTCGCCGGCCAGAATATCGACCTCGATGTAGTGATGATGGCGTTCGAGCAGGTGCAGCAGCAGCTCGACCTTGTAGCAGTTGCCGGAGCGGCGATCACCGTAGAGTGTCAGCATGCAGGGAGCGTCCTGTGCGAGCGTGGAATTGGCGTCTCGACAGTCTAACCAACCTCGCCTGCATGAACAGTGATTATTCGAACAGTGTTCGACACTCCGGCGTCATTCGCGTGCTCCAGACGCAGGCTGTGGATCAGCCGAGGATCATCACCACGCAGGAAGCGGTCAGCACGCCCATCACGCGGTTGAAGATCTTCCAGGCACGCTCGGTATTCAACAGGCGCCCGATGGCGGTCCCGAAGCCCGCCCACAGCGAGATGCACGGCAGCGCGACCAGTTCCGCGAAGCCTGCCAGCAATACGGCGTTGAGCAGTGCCGGGCCTTCCTCGGGCAGAAAGCTTGCCATCAGCGCCATGCCCATCACCCAGGCCTTGGGGTTGGCGAACTGGAACAGGCACGCCGCGAGGAAGGTCATCGGACGCGCATCCTGCTGGCTGGCGAAGTCAGGGGGCGGGGCGGTGGCGATCTTCCAGGCCAGGTAGAGCAGGTAGGCACTGCCCAGCACCTTCAGCAGCGTCTGCACGATGGGATAACGCTCGAAGACCAGCCCCAACCCCAGCGCGATGGCGATGAACAGCACCAGGCAGCCGATCAGGATGCCGAAGATGTGCGGCAGGGTGCGCCAGTAACCATAGTTGGCCCCCGAGGCCGTCAACATCACGTTGTTGGGGCCGGGTGTCAGGGTCATCGACAGCATGAAAAGCGTGGCGGGGGCCAGAAAGGCGAGGGATTCCATGGGTGTCCTTCAGCGTGGTGGGCGTTGTCGAGGTGGCGTGTCTGATTGTATGGGTTCAATTTTTGGATGCCGGCAAATTCCTGTGTTTTGTGGCTTGTTGGCGGCATGTTTTGAGCATAATCTGATGACAATTACCGTCAACAGGTTTTTTGTCACCATGACAATGTGGATTCCGACCCTGGACCCCGCAATGCCGCGTTACCGTGCGCTGGCGGAGGCCATCCGCCTCGATATCGCCGCGGGCCAACTCAAGGAAGGCGAGCGACTGCCGCCTCAACGGCGGCTGGCGGATGCGCTGGGCGTGACCATCGGCACGGTGACGCGAGGCTACGCCGAGGCCGAGCGGAGTGGCCTGGTGTCGGCGCGTGTCGGGAGCGGCACCTACATCAATGGCGCCACCCGAAGCGCGCATGGGTCCTCCAGCAGCTTCGGGCATGCCCTGCGTGCCAGCAAGGTCTATGGATTGGCGCCAGAACAGGAGGGCGCGCTGCCGACAGCATCCGGCGTAATCGATCTCACCATGAGCCTGCCACCGCCTCACCCCGCGCGGCAGCAGGGAATGGCGGCGGCGCTGGCCGCGATCAGCCAGTCACCCGAGGCCTTGCAGCGCAGTGTCGAGTATCAGAATGAATTCGGCGACGGCAGCCATCGTCAATTGCTGGCGAGCTGGATGGGCGAGCTCGGCATGCCGGTCGACCCCGAGGAGCTGATGCTGACCCAGGGCGGCCAGAATGGCATCACGCTGGCGTTGTCGGCGCTGCTGGCGCCCGGGGATGCCGTGGTCACCGGCGCGCTGACCTATCCCGGCTTGATCGTCGCCAGCGCCGAACGTGGCCTCAAGCTGTTGCGTGTGCCGCTGGACAAGGACGGCATGGATGTCGAGGCGCTGGCGCGGCTGTGTCGTCAGCAGGCGCCCAGAATGGTCTATGTGATGGCCGAGCAGAACAATCCGGGCGCGGCGCAGTTGTCTCATGCCCGGCGCGAGGCACTGGTCGCCCTCGCACGCCAGCATGATTTCTGGATTCTGGAAGATGGGGTGCAATATCTGCCCGACGAGGAGTGCGGTAAGCGGCTCTATCAGATGGCGCCGGAGCGCACCCTGTATGTCTTCAGCACCTCCAAGTTGCTGGCCGGCGGCCTGCGCCTGGGCGTATTGCGGGCGCCGGTGGAGGTACTGACCCGCATCGGCGCAGTGCTGCGCAGCCACAGCTGGATGGTGGCGCCGCTGTTGATGGAGACGGTCTGCGCCTGGCTGACCAGCGGCAACGCGACACAGCTGGTGGAGTGGCAGATGGAGGAGATGCGCGCGCGCCAGCGACTGGCCCGCACGCTGCTGGCGGAGTGGTCACCGGCGGCGCGGCCGTCCTCGTTCGATCTGTGGCTCGAGTTGCCCGAAGGGCAGCGCAGTCAGGCGATGGTCGCGTCATTGGCCGAGCGGGGGGTGCACGTCACCAGCGCCGAGCCCTTCTGTGTCGGCAATGAGCCGCCACCGCAGGCCATCCGGCTGTGCCTGAGCGCTGCCGAGAGCCGTGAGGCGCTGACCCACGCGCTGGAAATCGTGCGCGAGCAGCTGCAGGCGCCGCCTGCGCTGCGCCCCATGACACTCTAGCGCTTCGCCGCGGTCACTCTCGGCGGGTGCCGGACTCCTGCGCCAATCGGGCCTGCTTGAGCGGCACGCCCCAGCGATAGCCGCCGAGCCCGCCATCGCCGCGTACCACACGATGGCAAGGCGTCAGCAGAGCCAGCGGGTTGGCACCACAGGCATTGGCGACGGCGCGGCTGGCGGTCGGTCGCTCGAGCGCCTCGGCCAGCTGGCGGTAGGTCAGGGTATCGCCGCTCACGGTGGCGTTGAGTTGCTGCCAGACGCTCAATTGAAAGGCGGTGCCACGCACATCCAGCGGCAGTTCGAGCAGCAGTGCATGACTGGTCTCCGGTTGCTCACACAGGGCGAGTAACCGTGCCCCCAGTGAGGCATGCAGCAGGCGACTGGCCGCATGAGCGTTGCCGTCCTGCTCGTCTGGCTCTGTCTCCATCTGCTGCCAATTGGCTTTGGGCAGGCGTGCTTGCAGCGCCTGCTGGCCCGCCTCACGACTGTCGCTGAGCTGAATGACGACCACGCCACGCGCGCTGAGTCCTGCGCTCAGCCAGCAGGACTGCTCCGGTATCCCGAAGCGACACGGCCAATGTAGTGCCAGCAGGTCTTCTCCCTGGCCGCCGGAGCGGCGGGCGCTGGGCGTGATGCCGTCCCTGCGCGCATAGGCGCGACTGCTGGAACGATAGCCGGCGGCGATGATCGCCTCGGTCACGCCATGGCCTTCCTCCAGCAGCGCATGGAACTGCATCTGGCGCAGACCCGCCGAGTACTCGGAAGGTGACAGGCCCAGCAGTGCCGTGAAGCGGCGCTGAAGATGCGAGGCGCTTATCCCGTGCTCCGCCGCCAGGCTTGCGAGTGTCGGGGTGGGCTCGCCTGCGGCGACGGCCTGCTCCAGCTGCCTACATACCGCCAGCGGCCAGGGCGAGGCGGGGGCTGAGGCAGCATCTGCAGGTGTCGAGCGGGCGGCAGTGGAGGCGCGTGAAAGTGGGGCGTTCAATTCCGGCATCGTCGGTGCTCCAGGCGTGGCCCTGACGGGACGGCGAGTCTGCTCGACGGCCTGAGGGCGATCAGGCTTGTCGGACTGCTCAGGATGACAGCGCCGACAGGCGCGCATGCCTGCGGCTCGCGCCGCGTGGGCGTCGTCAAACAGGCGCAGGTTGTCCCGGCGTGGCGCCGGGGATGGGCAGCCGATGCGACAGAAGATGCCAGTGGTGATCACGCCGTAGCGCAGCGCCTCCCCGGCAATCGGCTGGCGCGCCAGCAGACGCTGCCAGATGGTCTCATCGCACCCTTGAGCGTCGCCAGCGGCAGGTGGTGCCGTCATGCCTGCCGCTGTCTTTTCGCCGGACACTGATGTCATCGTTCATCTCGCTGTGCAAGGTTCACGATCAGTATCGCCATCCGCTCGGGGCGGTGCACTCCGTATCTTGTGCTGACTGTCAGGATTGCGCTCGCAGCATTTGCCGGGAGTCGCTCAGAACTCGATGGATTCCTGGCGCTTCTCTTCTTCTTCGGCCTGCTTGCGCAGCTTCTTGCGGATGGCGGCCTTGTGGAAGCGCAGCTTCTGTTCCTGGGTTTCCAGGTTGAGTGGCGGCACCGGCACCGGCTGGCCGTTGGAATCGACCGCGACCATGGTCAGATAGCAGCTGTTGGTATGGCGAATCAGGCGACCCTGGATGGATTCGGCGACCACCTTGATGCCGATCTCCATCGAGGAGCGGCCGACATGATTGACCGAGGCCAGGAAGGTCACCAGCTCGCCGACGTGGATCGGCTGCTTGAAGCGCACCTGGTCGACCGAGAGGGTGACGACGTAGCTGCCGCTGTAGCGACTGGCACAGGCGTAGGCGACTTCATCCAGCTTCTTGAGGATGGCGCCACCGTGCACCTTGCCACTGAAGTTGGCCATGTCGGGGGTCATCAGCTCGGTCATGATCAACTGATGTTGGCCGGGCAGAGCTTCGTTGAGGGCGGTCTGTTCTGGCTGGTTCTCGCTCATTGGGGCGTCCTTCAGGCACGGGCCTGTCAGGTGAGTGGGAGCTGTCAGGGGCTCTCAGGTGAAGCAATGGCTCTGGCATGCCGCGCAGAGAGGGATAATGGCTAGTCTGCGGGATTCGTGACGTCTTGGCACCCCGTGAGCGGCATATCAGCTATCTATAAACGACCTTGCCCCCACAGTCGCCTGTGGGGGCAAGGAGCTTGCGGGGTTATCGGTAAGGCTATCTGAATGGCAGGCTGAAAAGGCTAGCTGACGCCGCCGTCAGCCAGGTATCAGAGCAGCGTCAGACCCAGCGAGATGATGATGCCGGTCACCAGCAGCTGCACCAGGCAGAAGCCCATGATGTCCTTGGCCTTGAGGCCGGCGATGGCAAGCACCGGCAATGCCCAGAAGGGCTGCAGCATGTTGGTCCAGGCATCGCCCCAGGCGACGGCCATGGCGACGCGTGACAGGTCGGCACCCAATGCCTGAGCGGCGGGAATCATGACCGGTGCCTGCACGGCCCACTGGCCGCCACCGGAGGGCACGAACAGATTGACGATACCGGCACTGATGAAGGACCAGAACGGCAGGCTGTCGGCGGTGGCAATCGACACGAAGCCTTCGGACAGCGTGGCGGCCAGTCCCGACTGCACCATGATCGCCATGATGCCGGCGTAGAAGGGGAACTGGATGACGATGCCTGCGCCGCCCTTGATGGCTTCATTCAGGCTGTCCAGCAGCTTGCGCGGCGTGCCATGCAGCACGATGGCCAGGAACAGGAAGCTGAAGTTGATCACGTTCAGGTTCAGTCCGCCGCCACGAATCACGAAGTGATCCACCAGCCAGGCGAGGCCGAACAGCCCGACGACCCAGGCGAGAATCGGCGAGTTCTCGAGACGCTCGGCGGGACGAGGCTGGTCGCTGATCTCGGTGTGCTTCTCCTCGAGCAGGGCCGGGTCCACGTACACGCTTTCCTTTTCGAAGGGCATCATGGCGCGATTGACCAGCGGCATGATGATCAAGAGCGCCGCGACGATGGCGATATTGAAGAAGGCGAAGATGGTGTCCGAAGTGGGCACGATGCCGATGCTGTCCTCGGTGAAGTGGCCAGCGGTGGCGATGGTCAGCGGAATCGAGCCCGAGATGCCCGCATGCCAGATCACGAAACCGGAGTAGGCACTGGCGATCAGCAGGCGGTAATCGACCTTGATCATTTTGGCCAGCTGCTTGGCGAACAGTGCCCCGATGACCAGCCCGAAGCCCCAGTTGATCCAGCTGGCGATCAGCGACACGAAGGTGACCAGCATGATGGCGCTGCCGGGCGTTCTGGCCAGCGAGGCGATGCTGGCCAGGCCTTTCTTCACCGGCGGGGTGTTGGCGAGCATGAAGCCCGAGATCAACACCAGCAGCATCTGCATCGAGAAGGTCAGCAGATTCCAGAAGCCATCGCCCCAATAGCGCATCACCTCGGTGGGGGAGCGCTGTTCGATGAGCATGGCGGCTGCCGCTGCAACGACGGTCAGCAACAAGACGAAGATATAGGGGTCAGGCAGATAGCGCTCAACCAGCTTGACGGCTGGCCGTGATAGCGATTGCAGCATGTGAGAGTCCCTGTTGGCTTTTTATCAGTATGGGAAACGGGTTGGCACGCTCACATTAGTCTATTCGCTATCAGGAGAATATCGCGCGATGGTCGAGTGGCATGCCAATGCCAGCGGCAAGCCTTTCAGCGCTGCATCAACCTGCTGGAGGCTTCAACGGGCATGGCATCAGCGCCAATGATGGCGGCGATGATGCAGGTAGTAGCCGCCGAGCACGGCAGAGCGCACGCTGGTGAACAGCAGGAAGGCCAGCCACAGTCCATGATTGCCGAAGCCTTCGAGCAGCGGCCACAGGCCGATGAAGGCCAGCAGGGATACCACCAGCGTATTGCGCATTTCACGCGTCGCCGTGGCACCGATGAAGATGCCGTCCAGCAGGTAGCTCCACACCGCGACCAGGGGCATGGCGACCATCCAGGGCAGATAGAGGGTGGCCAGGGCGCGCACTTCGGGAATGTCGGTCAGCAGGTGGATCAACGCCGGCCCGCAGAGCCAGAGCAGGCCGCTGGCCGCTGTCGCGGTGATCAAGGAGAAGCGGGTTGCCGCCCCCACGCTGCGCGCGAAGCGTTGCCAGTCGTTCTGGCCGACGGCTCGCCCGACTTCTGACTCCGCCGCCTGGGCGAAGCCATCCAGTGCATAGGACGTCATCATCACGAACTGCAGCAGTACCGCATTGGCCGCCAGAACATCATCACCGAAGCTGGCACCCTGTGAGGTGAAATAGGCCGTCGCGCCCAGCAGGCACAGGGTGCGCACGAACAGATGCTGATTGACGCGGATCAGCGCGCCCCAGGCGGGGAGAGACAGCAGCGCTGCGCGGTCACTGTGCCCCGGCATGCGTCTGAGCTGGCGGGCGACCAGCCACAGGCCCGTGGCCAGCGCACAGTAGTCGGCGATCACGCTGGCCAGCGCCACGCCATCGCTGGTCATGCCCAGCCCGGGCACGAAGGCCAGATCGAGCAGGATGTTGACGCCATTGGTCAGCACGAGGATGCCGAGCGTGACGCGCGAATTACCAAGCCCCAGGAACCAGCCCAGAATCACGTAGTTGATCAGCACCGCCGGTGCCGACCACAGGCGGATGCTGGCGTAGTCATGGGCCAGGGCACGCGTGGCCTCGCTGGCCTCCATCAGCGATAGCCCCAGGGTGATCAGCGGCGAGCCGGCGATGATCAACACCAGCCCTATGGCGAGTGCCAGCCCGATGCCCTGGCCCAGCAAGGTACGCAGGCCATCGTGGTCTTCACGGCCATGGGCCTGTGCCGTCATGCCTGTCGTGCCCATGCGCAGGAACCCGAAGCCCCAGTACAGAAAGCTGAAGAGGACCGCGCCCAGCGTGACCGCGCCCAGATACACCGCATCCTCGAGGTGCCCGACCACGGCGGTATCCACCAAGCCCAGCAACGGCACGGAAATGTTGGAAAGGATGATGGGCCTGGCCAGGCGCCACATATGGCGATCGGCGGAAGGCAGTGTGGCGGTCTTCAGGGAAGGGGCGGGCATGTTGGGTCCGAATGAGGGGTGAAGGTAACGTCAGCCGGGAGCGGTCGCGTTGATCAGGATAAGGCCTGGCAGGGCTGGGCGTAATGGCGCTGGAGCGCTAATCTAGTTCTGGTGACTTGATGGCAAGGCCTGCCATGCGCCAGCCGAGAGATCCACTGGCGCGAAGACCCATAACAGGGACGCATGGAGCGTCCGGACGCAAGGGAACTGACTATGAAACGCACGATTCTTCAGCGAAGCACGCGATTGCGCACTGGGCTTGCAGCAGCTGGCATGACGCTGGTGCTGGCGACGCCGGTGCAGGCCATCGAGCTGCCCAGCGAGCAGGGTGACGACACACCCAGCGCAGGCATGATGGTGGCCGATGCCCTTATCGGACGTCCACTGTTGCTGGCCACAACCGTCGTCGGTGCTGCCATCTTTGTCGTGTCGGCTCCCTTCGCGGCCATGGGGCAGAATATCGATGAGACGGCGCGTGTACTGGTCGCGACTCCGGCGCAGGCGACCTTCGCTCGCTGCCTGGGTTGCAAGACCACGCGGGTCGATTGGGATTGAGGATGTCCTGATCGCGGCTGGTGAGCACGCGCCGCTCATGGCTGGACACGACAACGCCGACCTCGAGGGTCGGCGTTGTCGTGTCTGAAGGGTGGTGAGAGTGGCGGTCAGTGTGCGGTTTGCCTGGCGTGGTTATCGGCTGCAGGCGGCAGTGAGTTGAAGCACAGCACGCGTTTGCGTCCGGCGCGTTTCGCCTGGTAGAGCGCATTGTCGGCCATGTTGAACAGCGCGTCGGTGGCCTGGCTGTCATGCGGTGCGTTGGCGACCCCGGCGGAGAAGCTCAAGCCGGTCAGCGGCCCCAGCGTCTCATGCTCGAAGACTTCTTCGTGGAAGGCTTCGAGAATGGCCTCGACGCGTGCGCGTGACACCGCTGCGCTGGCACCGGGAATCAGGATCACGAACTCCTCGCCACCGTAGCGACAGGCTTCATCGGAGCTGCGCAGCGACTCACGTATCAGGTTGGCCAGACGCGTGAGAACCTGATCGCCCATCTCGTGTCCGTAGGTATCGTTGACCTGCTTGAAGTGGTCGAGATCCAGCACCACCAGGGACAGCGGGTTGCCGATGCTGGCCTCGGCCAGTTTCTGGGGCAGCACCTCATCGAGGTGACGACGATTGAAGAGGCGCGTCAGCGTGTCCTTGCGCGCCTCGTGTGCCAGACCCCGCTTCAGCTGCAGGTCGGCCAGTGCCAGCATCACCAGGTGGCTGACATCTTCCGCCAGGGGCTGCAGGCGCTCCAGGCTGTCCTCTTCCGGCGGGATCAGCAGTACGAATTCCCCTACCTGGCCATCCCCGACCGTCAGCGTCTGCTTGAGGTGACGAGCGTCGGTGGGTGGTGACCCCCAGTTGATGTGCATCGTCTGATTGATGTCATTCGGGTCATGCAGGGTCACGTTGCCTTCGCAGCCGGCGAACAGGCTGGGCAGACGAACATTGAGCTGGGTGATGATCTCATCGAGCTGGGAGCAGGTCAGCAGGCATTCCGCGAGGTGATGGATCTGGCTGCGGCTCTCGGAGAGTCGCGACAGCTTGAGGTTGGCGGCCTGCAGGTCGCGCTGGGCACGCTTGCGATCGGTGATGTCGTGAACGATGGAGAACAGCAGGGTGCGGCCGTTCAGGTCCACCGGGCCGGTAAAGATCTCGACATCACGCAATTCACCGTTGGCAAGCTGATGGCTGGCCTCGAAGTGGTTGTCGGTACGGTTGACGACCGCACGGATGCGCTTGGAGAGCGACTGGCTGGCCAGCACGTTGATACGGCCCAGTGGCATGCCGCACATCTCGCCGATGCTGTAGCCATAGAAGTCGGCGGCGACCGGGTTGGCATCGATGATCTCGGCAAGCTCCGGGTCGATCAGCAGCTTGATGGCGTTGCCGGTGCTGAAGACTTCCTGATAGAGGGTCGCGTTCTCCTCGAGCAACTCGATGGCGCGACGGCGGTCCTCGATATTGTTGATCAATACCAGGGTGCGCTCCTCGCCCTCGAGCGGCGTGAGGGTGACTTCCGCCCAGAACATCTGACCCGTGTCGGTCTGCATGTGGTATTCGTCCTGGAAGCTGCCGCCTTCGCGCTGAAGCTGGCCCCAGGCGCGCTTCATGCGACTGATCTCGTCCAGTGAGAACAGCCCCCACAGCGATTGCTGGAAAAGCTCGGCATCACTCTTGCCCAGCAGGGCATGCATGGCCGAGTTGGCATCCGCGATGGTGCCATCCCGGTCGGCGACGATGATGCCCACCGGGGCGGAGTGATAGATGGAGCGCAGACGGGCACGGCTGCTGATCAGGCGTTGCTGCTGCTCCTTGATCCAGTCGATATCGCTGTGAGTGCCGATCATGCGCAGGGGCCTGCCATCCTCGGCACGTTCCACCACGCGTCCCTGATCGAGAATCCACTTCCATTCACCGTTGCGCGTCAGCATGCGGTGCTCGTTGCGATATTCTGCGCTGTGGCCTTCAAAGTGCTGTTTCAGGTCGTCGAGGGTGCGCGGCATGTCATCCGGGTGGATGCGTGACTTCCATTCATCGAAGCTGCTGCCGATCTCGTGTTCCTGGAAGCCGAGCGTCGCCTTCCACTGCGGAGAGTAGAAGACGTGATCGGTATCCTGCTTCCAGTCCCAGACGCCGGCGCCTGAGCCTTCCAGCGCAAACTGCCAGCGTTGTTCGGCCTCGCCCAGGGCGTCACTCATCTTCTGCAGCTGCTGATAGGGGTAGACCATGCGCGATGAATAGATGGCGTGATAGATCATCGCGTAGGCCACCACCTTGTACAGGTGGCCGAGCAGATTGAAGACATCGAAGGCAGTGGCATAGAGCGTGAAGCACAGCTCGGAAATCCCCGTGGCCAGCGCCGCGACCGCCAGCCAGCCGGCATTGGTGCCTTCAGGCAGTCGGCGCACGCCGAGCAGAAGTACCGCGGCCAGCACAGCGCTCAGCGCCAGGGCCCACTCGTAGCCGATCTTCCAGGCGGTCAGGCCGCTGCCGACGATGAAGGTCTCTGGCAGGAAGTCGAGATGAAAGAGGCCTATCCAGCTCACCGCCAGCCCGATGGCGAGCGTCAAGCCAAAGGCCAGGGGCAGATAGCGGCGCGGTACGGGGCGGGCTGTCAGTAGGCAAGGGGCCAGCAGCGCGATGATGAAGGCGGTCCGCCCTGCCAGCCAGAAATGGATGGCCTTGCTGATGGAGGCTTCGCTGACGAAGTCGGGCATGCCGTCGTAGCTGAAGATGTGCACCATGTCGAAGAAGGCGGAGAGCATGAAGGCGCACCCCATGACCAGAAAGCTGGTCGGCAGCGTCCGACGGTGCCCCTGGAAGATGGAGACGGCAGACATCAGTGCGACCAGTATCGCGCCCATTTCCAGCAGTGAATGCGGGACGAGGTATTGACCGACCGAGCTGAACAGCTGCGGACGCGGCACCACGATCAAGACCACCATGATCGCCAGCATGACAAGCAGCATCGCCGTGCCGGCATTGGGCAGCTGTGTGCGTGTCCCCAGGAAGGGGCGCTTGAGAACGGTAGAGAGAGAGCGAGAGGACATGGGCAATCCGTGCGCGTGAAAGGGTACGACAGTGACTTTATCACTACAGGATAGAATAGGTTGTTTACATTGCCCTAACAGAAAATAACCTGGCGTAGCGTTTGGTATTAATTGCGTAGCCGTTTAGGCCGGGGCCGAGAGCAGGTTGGTAGCCAAGATGTTGTCTGGCCATGTCAGCAGCGGGGCCGGCAGGGAGGACGGCGGGAACAGGCACTGGCGGGTAGAGCGGGAGGTCTGATCGCGAACGAAGTGTGTCGCCAGTCGGCGCCTTTGCCCGTCGGTGCTAGTGCCAGTCGGTTACGTTACCCGTTGGTGTCTCGCGGCAAGAGGCGCCGCGTTGGCGAGTCTGGCGCTGAAGCGTCAGTCAGGGCCGAGCCTGAGGAAAGGGCTTATGGAGAGGGCTTGAGGAAAGAGCTTATAGAGAGGGCTTGCGGAGAAGGCAGGAGGTGTCAGGCAACAAGAAAGCAGCAGCCGTCACGACGGATGTGGCGCAGTACAGGCCATGTCATCGCCATGACGGCTGCCGGAGCAGGCGGCAATCAGTTGCCGAGTGCGGCCGTGATGATGTGGTACTTGTCCATCAGCTCTTCCTGGCTTTCCTTGTTGGCCGGGTCGAGCGGGATGCAGTCGACAGGGCAGACCTGCTGACATTGCGGCTCATCGAAGTGTCCGACGCATTCGGTGCACAGGTCCGGGTCGATGACGTAGATCTCTTCCCCCGGCGAGATGGCCCCATTGGGACATTCCGGCTCGCAGACGTCGCAGTTGATGCACTCATCAGTGATGATCAGGGCCATGATGCTGTCCTCAGCTTGTGGCGGTGTCGTCGTCGGTAGCGGAGAAATGCCGGGCGAGGGTCTCGGCCACCAGCGGATGCACCAGACGCGACACATCACCGCCATGACGCGATATCTCGCGCACGATGGTCGATGAAATGTAGGAGTTCTGTAATTCCGGGGTCAGGAACAGGCTATCGACGTGCGGTGCCTGGGCCCGGTTCATGTTGGCCAGCTGCAGTTCGTACTCGAAGTCGGAGACCGCACGCAGGCCGCGCAGAATGATACGCGCATTCTGTTGCTCAAGCAGCTCTGTCAGCAGGCAGCTGAAACCGATGACCTCGACATTGTCGAGATGCGCCAGAATCCGGCGCGCCAGATCGATGCGCATCTCCAGCGGCAGCGCGGGGCGTTTGCTGGGGCTGTAAGCCACCGCGACCACCACCTTGTCGAACAGGCGGGCGCCGCGCTCGATCAGGTCGGTATGGCCATTGGTGATCGGGTCGAAGGTGCCGGGATAGACGGCAATGTTCTTGGGCATGACGAACTCGAGCTCTGTCGGCAGCGGGTCAGCCTGGTGACCGGCTGCAGTGGACGACGAAGGATGAGGAGCCGCAGAAGGCCGGGGCGCAGTGGCTGTCGCGCCGCCGGCTCCCCCGGTACGCCGAGTGTAGAACCCCTCGCGCGGCTTGCCAGTCGCGGGAGGGGATTCGTCAGCGAGTGCGCAACCCGGGAGGGGTAGCCAGCCGGTCTTGCAGCGAGCCTGGCTTACAGCGAACCGAAGGGGTTGTCGACCTTGAGCGAGACGGGCTTCGCATAGCCGGGGATACGGATCTCGCGATCCGTGATCTCCAGCTCCGGACCTTCGAGCACGCCTTCACCGAAGCGATAGGTCGGCGTGAATTCGCCGCGCTGTGCCTTGTCCAGATAGTCGGCGCGACGCTGCTCGCAGAGACCGCTGCGTTCACGCCAGGCGGCCAGTGCCTCCTCACCATGTCGCGCCGCCAGCAACTTCAGCGTGACGTCTGCCGACAGCACCACGCCACTGGCGTTGTTGCCACCGAAGCCCTTGGCATTGATGAAGGCGACGTCTGCGGTGAACTCGCGCGCCTCGCGGCGGATGTCGAGGTGGCTGTGATGCACGTCATCGGCGATGGCATCCAGCGTCGGGATACCCGGCAGGATGCCGGTCGCCATGCTGCCGAGCGCCGACACCGCCTGGTCGCCCGCGGCGCTGCCCTGGCTGTGGCCGACGAAGGATTTTACCGCCACCACAGGCCAGGCCTGAATGTCGTTGGCGCGAGCCACTTCATTGAGCACGTGGGACTCGGTGGTGCGGTTCTTCGGCGTGGAGGTGGCATGGGCGTGCACGAAGCTGCGCTGGCGCACGCCTTCATCGCCGACGATATCGCGCGCCAGCGCCACCGCCTTGCTCAGGGTGATGTAGTTGCCGACGCCGGGCGCCGAGATGGAACGCTTCCAGCCGTCGGCATTGACGAACACGTCCGGCACGCTGCCGATGATGCGAGCGCCGGTGTCCAGCGCCAGATCATCCGCCATCAGGATCACGAACTGGGTCGCTTCCGCGATGGTGAAGCCACAGTTGCGCGCGAACGGGCGACAGGCCTTCTGGTAATCGCTGTCGGTAAGCACTTCCAGCGCGTCGAGGGCCTTGAGGCTCTCGTCATCGGCCAGGGCGCCCATGCTGCGGAAGCCCTCGATGACCTCCGGCGTGATCGGCGCATCGGCGGTGCCGACCATCACCACACGGCGACGGCCGCTGCGGATGTCGTTCAGGCCCAGCTTCAGGTTGTAGAGGAAGCTTGCGCAGGCGCCCATCGCGGCACCGGCGCCACCGACATTGCCCAGCACATAGGCATTGAGGAAGTCGGCGGGCATCTGGGCATAGCCCAGCGGCATCTGTTTGGAGGTGGCGCGCTCACCGGCCACGAAGGACTTCATCAGTCCGCCCCAGCCTTCGGCGTCCATCTGGCCGATGGAATTGCCGGCGTAGACGGCAATATCGTCCGGATCGAGGCTATCGCGCAGCGCATCCCAGTCCAGGCCGCTGTCGCCGAGGCAATCGCTGGCACCGAAGATGGTCATCGACAGGCCGCGCGGGTGATGCACGCTGCGATAGAGCTGCTCCGGCGCGAAGCCGCTGGGCAGCTGACCCGCGGCACGCACCAGCGCCTGACGATGATCGGGCAGCAGGACATCGAATTCGCCGGCCGGTACCGTGACCTCGACATGACGGTTGTCCAGCTCGCGGATCTGCCAGTCAGCGGGCGGCTGTTCCGGCAGCTGGCGGCTGCGCAGCGTGAAGGTCAAGTCCTGGCCCAGCGTCAGCTTTGACTGACGATTGGCAGGAATGCCTGTCGCGTTGAAGCGCTCGTCTTCAATGCGACGAATCAGGGTGTGGGTCAGCACCTGGTCTGCCAGACGCTCCGCAAGCGCCTGAGCCTCGGCGGGCTGGCCTTCGGCATCGAACCACTGGCCCTGATCATCGCAGCGGGCGAGGTTCATGAGCGACGCGAGCCCCAGCAGGGTCTCTTGACGGTCTGTCTCCGGCAGGGAGTCGAGCACCGTGCGTCGGAACGCCTGATGGCCCGAAGTTCTGCCGGCGGCATTGACGCCGCCCATGCCGACGATCACCGGTAAGTGTGACAAGCCGCTTTCCTCGTAAAAATACTGTGAGTCGTTGGTCTGGGCGATACCTCTGCGGATATTCGTCCAAATGATGGGCGGATGATAACACCCCCTCAATACAGGCGTCATGCACCCCCGCCTCTACGCGGGCGCGCCAGCGAGCGCTTGCTGCGAACACTGTGCGATATCTCTGCGTTCAGTGCGAGTCCCACTGGCCTGTTTTTGTACTCGTCATGGCACGGGATGATCGTGATTAAACGTTTGTTTGATTTTCGAATCGCAAGCTGCCATTCTGTCGTGGCTGTTTGAGTTGGTGTAGGCGCGTGCCGCGAGGCAGGCGTCTTTTTTTGTGCCCAGGCCTTCCTGCGCCGCCGGCCCCGGATGGGCTGTACGCCATATGGCGCAGCCCGATGCAGGCGCATCTGCTAGACTCCGCGCGTGATTTTCCTGCCCGTTGCTATCGGAACTGCTGATGTACGCCAACTCCCGCCAGATCGATTCTCCCCAGACCGGCCCCCACGAGGATATCGAGCGTCGCGTGCGCCGTGCGATGGCGCATCCGCTGCGCAAACCCGTGGCGGAGCATACCCGCGAAGCGTTCCTGCAAGCGCAACAGTGGTTGTCGGCTCAGGCGAAGCCCCTGTGGCTGGACAGCGGCTGCGGCGTCGGGCGATCGACTCGCCAGCTGGCACTGGCGCATCCGGACCATGCCGTCATCGGCGTGGACCGCAGCGAAGACCGTCTCAGCCGCAAGCATGGCGAGCTGCCGGACAACGCCTTGCTGGTGCGCGCAGACCTCGTCGACTTCTGGCGCCTGGCGCTCGCCGCGGGCTGGGCACCTGCGCATCACACCCTGCTGTACCCCAATCCTTATCCCAAGGCGCGCCATCTCAAGATGCGCTGGCAGGGCCACCCGGTATTTCCGATCATCATGGCGCTGGGCGGTCAGCTGGAGCTGCGCACCAACTGGGAGATCTACGCTCGGGAGTTCGCCCAGGCCATCGGGTATGCCACCGGTGTCGAGGTGACAGCGCACGCCTTCGAGCCGCAGGGCGATTATCTGACGCACTTCGAGCGCAAGTATCACGAGTCTGGCCAGGCGCTGTGGCGACTCGAATGCCAGCTTGAACACACGCCCGAGCGCTACCCGCTGCAGGTCTGACGCGACTCACGTCGGTGGCAGGTTCTGGTTGGCGATAGCGGCGTGGCTGTTGTGGAAGGTGTCGCGCAGTGACTGGCGCAGCCAGCTGGCCGCGGGGCCACGAGGGCTGTCGCGGCGCGAGATCAGTTCGATATCGATGTCGGCGGTGGCGCCCAGCGCGCTCAAGTCCAGAATCTTCAGGCGCTGCTGAAAGGGGGGGTAGTGGGCGATATGGCGCGGAACCTGTGCCCAACCCAGCCCGCGCGTCGTAAGCTCTGCCATCGCATAGAAGCTGTTGAGCTGCCAGAAGCGCTGTGAGCGTGGCCCCTCGTGGCCGGGTTCCAGTTGCTGACGTTGGCCGATCATCAGCTGGCGGTGATCGGCCAGATCACTGTGGGTCGGGCTCTCGAGCTGCGCCAGCGGGTGATCGCGTGCCACGATCAGCACCTGCTCCAGTCGCCCCAGCGCCTCGCGCTCCAGCGCCATGACACCCAGCGGCTGATAGAACAGGATGCCGAGATTGGCCTGGTGCTGCTCCACCCAGCGGGCCACCTCATCCTGCGCGCCATTGAGCAGATTCAGCGTCAGCGTCGGGTATTGCACCGCCATCTTTTCCAGTACCGCCATCACCGGCGGCATCTCTACCAGCGCCTCATCGATCGCCAGCGTCAGGCTGGCTTCCAGCCCCTGGCTGAGGGTGCGGGCGCGTGCTTCCAGGCGCTGGCATTGCATCAGCACGCTGTTGGCTTCATGCAGCATGGCCTCGCCCGCGGGCGTCAGCACCGGCGTACGAGGGCCGCGATCGAACAGCTCGCAGCCCAGGTCCAGCTCCAGATTGGCGATGGCGGTGCTGACCGCGGATTGCGCGCGACCCAGACGCCGCGCCGCCGCCGAGAACGAGCCCGTCTCCGCCACGCAGCGCAATGTCTGCAGTTGCTCCAGTGTCCAGTTCATTGCCTCGCCTCGTGCCTTGATCTATCTGAATAGTAGATGGATACCAACTTTAAACCATCTTGTATCTCTCTAGAATGCCTCCTCCATCGCGTCGTTCAGCCCATCCGGTATCACGCGCGGTGATCGAGAGGAGGTATGACATGCGTTCCAAGAAAGAACGTCTGGCCCAGGCAGGATTGCTGGAATTGGGCGGTATCCTGATCGTGGCGCCGCTGTCGGCGCTGGTCACGGGGCATGACCTGACGAGCATGGGCAGCCTGGCGGTGGTGATGTCCACACTGGCGGTGATCTGGAGCACGGTCTGGAACTGGATGTTCGATCGCTGGGTGCCGACCCGCCAGCGCAGCGCGACCCAGCGTATCGCTCAGGCACTCGGCTTCGAGCTCGGCCTGGTACTGGTGACCGTCTTCATCGTGGCCGCCTGGCTCGACCTGGGGCTGTGGCAGGCATTGCTGCTGGATCTGGGCTTCGTTGCCTTCTTCCTGGTCTGGGCCATGATCTTCAATCCGCTGTTCGATGCCGTGATGAGTCGTCTGCTGGCGCGCAAGGCCGCGCGTGAGCAGCAGCTGGCCCCCCACAATACGAGGTGATTCGATGAGTTATGTCTTCCTGGCAGTGGCAATACTGGCGGAGGTCATCGCGACCAGCGCGCTCAAGGCCTCCGAGTCCTTTTCGCGACTCGGTCCCAGCGTGATCGTGGTGGTGGGCTACGGCATCGCCTTCTATTTCCTGACGCTGGTACTGCGTGATCTGCCGCTGGGCGTGACCTATGCGGTGTGGTCCGGGCTCGGCATCGTGCTGGTCACCGTGTTCGGTGCGGTGGTCTATCGCGAGATGCCGGACTTGCCGGCCATCCTGGGGTTGGCGATGATCGTGGGCGGTGTCGCCGTCCTGCATCTGTTTTCCAGCGCCAGTCCTCATTAAGCTAGGGGCATCACGGCGCCTCCCGGCTGTGACATGGATGCTCACCGACGACGTCACTGGATGCCTCATGCCCCAATTTCGCACTGCACCGACCTCTGCGCGACCCTCCCGGCTGTCTCCCCTGTTGCCCTTGCTGAAGGCAGCGCGCCCCGCAGCAGCGGGCAAGTCGCTGCGTTTCACGCGCTCGCTGCGCCGACTGGCCATGGCGGCTGGTGCGACGCTTGTCGTGGCGGGCCCGGCGCAGGCGGCGGGCTTTGACAACCTGACGCGACTGACTGACAAGGGCTTCATCGTCAGTGCCCAGGCGCGCATGCTCGATACCGGCGAGACGCTGGCCTCGGTCAATCCCGACCAGCAACTGACGCCGGCCTCGCTGTCCAAGCTCTATATCGCCGGTGCGGCGCTGGACCGTTTCGGCCCGCAGTACCGTTTCTCCACGCGTCTGCGCAGCACTGGCACGATCAGCGGCGGCGTCTTGACCGGTGACCTGGTGCTCGAGGGCAGCGGCGACCCGGCGCTGACCAGTGAAGAGCTGTGGCGGCTGACCGAGGAGCTGCGCTTTCGGGGCATCCGCCGCGTCGAAGGGCGCCTGCTGATCAGCCAGTGGCGTTTCGGGCCGGTGCCCTGCATCAGTACCGATCGCTGCAATGCCTCGCGGCGTTCCAGCAATGCCTATGATGCGCTGCTGTCGTCCGCGGCCAGCAACTATGCCAGCTGGTGCGTGAAGGTGATGCCGGGTGCGGGCAGTCAGGCGCCGGCGCGACTGGCCAGCTGCGACACCACCCAGCCCACCGAGATCTTCGACAACCAGGTCACCACGGTCGGCGCGGGGGGCAAGAGCGCCATCAATGCCCGGCGCACCACCAGCAACGGTCGCGATACGCTGGTCGTCACCGGCACCATCGCCGCCGACAGCCAGCCGCGCAGCATCTACCGCGCCGTCTCCAATCCTGCGCTGTACACCGGTGAGTTGATGCGCGACATCCTGGCGCGCGCCGGGATCACGGTGACCGGCGGGGTGGACATCACCTCGACGGCGCCGCCCTCCAGCGCCGCGCAGCTCGGTAGCGTCGAAGGCAAGCCGATGCAGGAGTTGCTGACGCGCATGCTCAACTACTCCAACAACTTCATGGCGGACCAGCTGACGCTGGCGCTGGTCGGCGGCAGTCAGGCCACCTTGCGCCAGGGCGGCGCCAAGCTCGAGACCTTCGCCAGCGCGATTCCCGGGCATGGCCCGCTGACGATGTATTCCGGCAGCGGCCTGACCTCCCAGAACCGCACCAGCGTCAGTGGGCTGGTGGCGTTGCTCGACAGCATGTATCACCGCCCGGCGCTGTTCCCCACCTTCGTGGCGGGCCTGCAGGCACCGGTCAATGGCCCGATGCGCTTCATCCGCCGTGGCAGCGAGACCTTCCGCAATCACGTGATGGTCAAGACGGGCACGCTCAACAACCCGGTGCCGGTGCGCGCCATCTCGGGATACTTCCGCACGCAAAGTGGCCGCTGGGGCGCCTTCGCGGTGATGGTCAACGGCCGAGCGGCGGTGCCTTATCTGTCCTGGCCGCAGGTGCTGGATCCGGTCGCCGAGGACCTGACCGCGATGATCGAGCGCAACTGAGCTCCTGATTGCGAGCGCATGACACGAAAGCCCCGCCAATCGGCGGGGCTTTCGTGTTCATGGCCTGAGTGACAGACACAAAAAACCCCGCCCGAAGGCGGGGTGGTCCTCCACACGCCCGGCATGGCTGAGAGGAGGGCACTCGGGACGCTCGACAGGGCGCAACGAGATAACAAGAGCATAGCGTTGTGTGACGGCGTTGGCTAACGCCAAAATCGCTATTGCACCGCAACAATCAAGGACTTGAAGCGTTTTTGGCGCTGCGAGGGCAAATTTTCCGTCGCGGGTCGTGCGTCGAGTGTCTTCAGCGCGTCGGGTCGAGCAGCACACGACCGCTGACGCGTCCGTCGATCATCGCCTCGGCGCGTTCGGCGAGGCCATCCAGGCCGACCGTCTCGAGCTGCATTTGGGTGTGCATCTCGTCCGGCAGGTCGGCCAGACGCTGCCAGACCTTTTGACGGCGTTCGGCATTGATCATGACGCTATCGACGCCCAGCAACGAGACACCGCGCAGGATGAACGGCATCACGCTGGTGGGCAGGTCGGCGCCCGCCGCGAGGCCCACGGCCGCTACCTTGCCATCGTAATTCATCTGCGCCAGCAGATTGGCCAGCACCTGGCCACCGGCGGTATCCACGGCGCCCGCCCAGCGGCTCTTCTCCAGCGGACGGCCCTTGTCCTCGAAATCACTGCGCAGGTGGACTTCGCTCGCGCCCAGTGATTCGAGCCATTCGCGCTGCTCGGCCTTGCCGCTGACCGCGTGAACCTCGAAGCCTTGCCCAGCCAGCATCTGCACGGCCCAGCTGCCGACCCCACCGGTGGCGCCGGTGACGATCACCGGGCCCTGCTCGGGCGTCAGGCCGGCTTCCTCGAGGCGCATCACGCACAGCATGGCGGTCAGGCCGGCGGTGCCGAAGGCCATGGCCTGTTCGGCGCTCAGATTGGCGGGGCGTTTGACCAGCCACTCGGGCTTGACGCGCATGCGCTCGGCCAGGCCGCCCCAATGGCGCTCGCCCACGCCCCAGCCGGTCAGGAGGACCTCGTCGCCCGGCTGATAATCCGGCGAGTCGGAGGCCTCGACGCGTCCCGCGAAATCGATGCCCGGCACGAAGGGCAGCTCGCGAACGATCTTGCCACGGCCAGTGATGGCCAGCGCGTCCTTGTAGTTGAGTCCGGAACGCTCGATGGCCACCGTGACAGGCAGGTCAGGTAGCTGATCATCGGAGAGGTCGACGACTCGAGCGCGAGGTGTCTCTTCGTGCAGCATCAGTGCGCGGGACATGGCTGTCTCCTTGTGGATGGCGTGGGTGTTGGCGGTCTTCCTGCTTGAAGGTGTCACGGCGTCTGATCGAGACGCGTCATCTCACAGTGCCTGCAAGCGACGCTGTGGGGAAGTCTCGCGATATCGACATTGGGATGAGACTGACGCAACCAGGGCCAGCCGGAGGTGCGGCTGGCCCCGGTAACAGGAGGTGCTGACTAGATGAAGCTGCGCACGGTGGCCAGCCCGACCAGCGTCATCAGCACCGTGTAGGGCAGCGCCATCCACACCATGCGCCCGTAGGAAAGCCTGACCAGCGGCGCGATGGCGGAGGTGAGCAGAAACAGGAACGCCGCCTGGCCATTGGGAGTCGCAACGCTGGGCAGGTTGGTGCCGGTGTTCACCGCGACCGCCAGCGCATGGAAGTGCTCGCGGCTGATATTGCCGGCCACGAACTCGTTCTTGACCTGGGTGATGTACACCGTGGCCACGAAGACATTGTCCGAGATGGCCGAGAGCAGCCCGTTGGCCAGAAACAGCGCGCCGGCCTGTTCCTCGATGGGCAGACTCAGTACCCACTGGATGAACGGCTGGAACAGATGCTGCTCGTGGATGACCGCGACGATGGTGAAGAACACCACCAGCAGCGAGGTGAAGGGCAGCGATTCCTGGAAGGCGCGGCCGATCTGGTGCTCATCGGTGATGCCGTTGCCGGCGGTCAGCAGGATGATCACCGCCAGCCCGATCAGCCCGACCTCTGCCATATGCAGTGCCAGCGCCAGTACCAGAAGTACGGCCACCACGGCCTGCACGATCAGCGCGGCGCGTTCCCGCGGCGTGCGCCGTGAATCCTGATGATGATCATAATCCTCGAGAATGCGTCGCACGCTGGCGGGCAGGCGCTGGCCGTAGCCGAACCAGCGGCCACGCTCCAGCAGCACGCACAGGGCGAGGCCGGCGAAGAAGGTCGGCACGGTGACCGGCGCCATGGCGAGGAAGAAGTCGATGAAGTCCCATTCGGCGGCCTTGGCGATCACCAGATTCTGCGGCTCGCCGATCATGGTGCTGACGCCTCCCAGCGCGGTTCCCACCGCGCCATGCATCAACAGCGAGCGCAGAAAGCCGCGGAAATCCTCGAGGTCTTCACTGTGCACGGCCTCGACGCTGACATCGTTGGCATGGTCATGCTGGGTGTCGAAATGCTTGCCCGAGGCCACCTTGTGATAGACGGAGTAGAAGCCCACCGCGATGCCGATGATCACCGCCGTCACCGTCAAGGCATCGAGAAAGGCGGACAGCAGGGCGCTGGAGAGACAGAACATCAGCGACAGCCAGGTCTTGGAGCGCACGCCGAGGATGATCTTGGTGAAGGCATACAGCAGCAGCGGCTTCATGAAGTAGATGCCGGCCACCATGAACATCAGCAGCAGGATCACCGGCAGGTTGCGCTCCATCTCCTGCATGATGGCCTCCGGCGAGGCCATGCCGATGACGACGGCCTCCAGCGCCAGCAGACCGCCCGGCTGGAGGGGATAGCACTTGAGTGCCATCGCCAGCGTGAAGATGAATTCCCCCAGCAGCAGCCAGCCGACGATCACGCCACCTTGCGGACCGCTGAACCACAGCAGCAGCGGATTGGTGATCAGAAACAGGCACATCAGCTGCTTGTACCAGCGTGGCGACTGGCCGAGGAAGTTGCGCGCCAGTCCGCGGCTGAGCGTCTGGCGTGTGTCGTGTGATAGCGAAGGCATGGGCAGTTCCCGGCGTTGATTTGTTGTTGGAGGACGGGATCGGCAATGCCGCTTCAGCGCGTGCTTTGCTATCATCGCCGCCGTCATCGAGCGCCTGGCGGTATTAGAGCACGCCCGTCGATGAGGTCTCGGGTAGCCTTTGGTCGTGAAAATCGCGCAGGCAGCGCTGCGCTGTCGCTGGCCGGTGTGCTGCGAGCTCTCCCGAGGCGTGTTGCTGGCAGACGTCGTCCGATTGAAAGATCGGCCTTTGCAGCCTCCGTGCTGCTTCTGTACGAGACCCGAAGATGAAATCACGGCATACCGGCTTGACCCACCTCAAGCATTCCGCGCGTTACTCGCTCAAGGGCCTCAAGGCCGCCTGGAGCAACGAAGAGGCCTTCCGCCAGGAGATCGTGCTGTGCGCCTTGCTGCTGCCGTTTGCCTGGTGGATCGGCGACTCGCATGTCGAGTGGCTGCTGCTGGTCGGCTCCACGCTGATCGTGCTGATGGTCGAACTGCTCAACTCGGCGGTGGAATCCGCGATTGACCGCATCGGCCCGGAATTCCATGAACTGTCCGGGCGCGCCAAGGACATGGGCTCGGCGGCGGTGATGATCAGCCTGATCTTCGCTGGCCTGACCTGGGGCACCTTGCTCTACGACAAGCTGTTCGGCTGAGCGACTTCGCTCCGGTCTCATCGATGGAAGGGTCGGCGGGCAGGGCCGTGTCATGTGCCTGCGGCCTCCGTTATGCTGAGGGCTGGATCGAAGGAGACGACCATGCCCCAGCCATCCCCCGCGCAGTCCCGCCCACTGTTGCCCGCTGATTACCTTGCGCCGTCATCGCTGCTGGCCGAGCAGTCGGCTGACAGCCGTGCCACGCTCGAGAGCGCCTTGTGCGCCGCCCAGGAGCGCCTCGAAGAGAGCCTGACTCAGGCTGAGAATCTCAGCGAGATGCGTGGCGATGACAGCTCTCCGCTGGCGACCTTTCTGGCCCTCGATGAGCGTCAGCGCAGCCAGCTTGGGCGTCTGATCACGCTGTCCGACTTCGCGCTGGAGACGCTGTGCCGTCGCCCTGAATTGCTGTCCGAGCTGCTCGAGAGCGGCGAGCTGGAGCGCGCCTTGCCGGTCGCCCAGCTCACTGAGCGCCTCGCCACCGGCCTCGCCAGTGCCGATGATGAGAAGGCGATGCAGCAGGTGCTGCGGCGTTTCCGCCAGCTGCGCATGCTGGGCATCGTGTGGCGCGACCTCAACGGCGCCGACATGTGGCAGACCGCAGCGGCGGTCTCGCACCTCGCCGAAGTCACCCTCGAGGGCGCGCTTGGCTGGTTGGAAGCCTCGCTTGAGCCGCGTTATGGCCGCCCCGCGCCGGACCGCTTCGGTGAGCCGCAGCGGCTGGTGGTGCTCGGCATGGGCAAGCTGGGCGCCGGCGAGCTTAACCTCTCCTCCGATATCGATCTGATCTTCGCCTTCCCCGACAAGGGCGAGACATCGGGCGGTCGCAAGTCATTGGATCATCAGGAATATTTCACGCGCCTCGGCCAGAAGCTGATTGCCGCGCTGGACGCGATGACCGCCGATGGCTTCGTGTTCCGTGTCGACATGCGGCTGCGTCCGCTGGGGGACGGCGGGCCACTGGTCGGCAGTTTCTCGATGCTGGCCAGCTACTATCAGGATCAGGGTCGCGAATGGGAGCGTTACGCGATGCTCAAGGCGCGCCCGGTGGCGGGCAGCGTCGCTGCCGGCGAGCGCCTGATCGCGCACCTGCGGCCCTTCGTCTATCGCAAGTATCTGGATTTCGGCGCCATCGAGTCGCTGCGCGAGATGAAGGCGATGATCAATCGCGAGGTCAAGCGGCGCGGGCTGTCCGACAACATCAAGCTCGGCTCCGGCGGCATTCGCGAGGTGGAGTTCGTCGCCCAGGCCTTCCAGCTGATTCGGGGCGGACGTGAGTCGGAATTGCAGGTCACCTCGCTCAAGCAGGCCTTTGCGCGCCTGCCAGCCCTGGGCTTGCTGCCGCAGGCGGTCGTGGATGAGCTGGTGCCGGACTACGTCTTCCTGCGCGATCTCGAACACGCCCTGCAGGCGCAGGCCGACCGCCAGACCCAGACACTGCCGCTGGACCCGCTGGGCCGCGAGCGTCTCGCGCTGGCCATGAAACTGCCCGACTGGGAGGCGCTCACCGCGCGTCTGGAAGAGGTGCGCACACGCATCCGCCATCATTTCGACAACGTGATCGCCGCGCCGGAAGACGACGAGGCCGAGCAGGGTGAAGGCCAGCAGGCGCTGGATGAGTGGCGAGCACTGTGGCGTGGCGAGCTGACGGCCGAGGAGGGCGAGGCACTGCTCGCCGAGAGCGGCTTCGAGAGTGCGGCCGAGAGCTTCCGGCGTCTCGACAGCTTGCGGCGGTCACGTGCGGTGCAGGGCATGCAGCGCATCGGCTTTGATCGTCTCGATGCGCTGATGCCGCCATTGCTGCAGGCGCTGGGCTCGGCGGCGGGCGACCCCGAGAAGCCCGGCGAGCACGATGCCAGCCGAGTGCTGGAGCGCGTCTTGCCGCTGATCGAGGCGGTATTGCGGCGGACGGCCTATCTGGCGCTGCTGCGCGAGAACCCGGATGCGCTGGCGCAGTTGATGCGCCTGTGTGCGGCCAGCCCGTGGATCGCCGAGCAGCTGGCGCGCTATCCGGTGCTGCTCGATGAATTGCTGCACCCGCATAACCTGTACTCACCCGCCGACAAGACGCGCCTTGCCGATGAGCTGCGCACTGCGCTGTCGCGCATTCCCGAAGATGATGAAGAGGCGCTGCTCGAGGCCTTGCGGGTGTTCCGCCACGCCCAGGTGTTGCACGTGGCGGCCTCCGATATCGCCGGTGCCCGCCCGCTGATGAAGGTCAGTGACTATCTGACCTTCATCGCCGAGGTGGTGCTGGAACAGGTGCTGGCGATGGCGTGGAAGACCCTGACCCGCAAGCATGGCTTCCCCATCGGGCGCGATGGCCAGCCGATCACCGGCGACAGCCTGAGTGGCAGCTTCGTGATCGTCGGCTACGGCAAGCTGGGTGGCATCGAGCTGGGCTATGGCTCGGATCTGGATCTCGTCTTCCTGCATGATGCGGCCAGCAAGGGCCAGACGGATGGCCCGCGGCCGCTGGACAATCCACTGTTCTTCACGCGACTGGGGCAGCGCATCATCCACCTGCTGACGGCGGTGACGCCGGCCGGTGCGCTCTACGAGGTCGACATGCGCCTGCGTCCGTCGGGCAATTCGGGGCTGCTGGTCTCGAGTCTGGCGGCCTTCCGGGACTATCAGCTCACGCAAGCCTGGACCTGGGAGCATCAGGCGCTGGTACGCGCGCGGGCCGTGGCGGGAGACCCGGCGCTGGCGCTGGCCTTCGAGGAGGTACGCCGTGAGGTGCTCGGTCAGCAGCGGGACGAGAAGACGCTGCGCCAGGAGGTGATCGCCATGCGCCACAAGATGCGTGATCACCTGGGCAGCAGCGCCAAGGACCGCGAGGCCGGCCAGTTCCACCTCAAGCAGGATGCCGGCGGCATCGTCGACATCGAGTTTCTCGCCCAGTACTGCGTGCTGGCGCTGAGTCATCAGGTGCCTGCTCTGCTCGAGTGGAGCGACAACATGCGACTGCTGGAAACCCTCGAGTCCTGCGGACGGCTGCCGGGCGAGCAGGCCGGTGAGCTGCGCGAGGCCTATCTGGCCTATCGCGATGTCAGCCATCGCCTGGCACTGGAGAAGCACGGCAGCCTGATGCGGCTGGAGCAGCACCCGGTGATTGCCGCCCATCGTGAGCGGGTCATCACCCTCTGGCAGGCACTGCTGGGCGAGGATCAGGTCAGCCGCGAGGGAGTTTAACGCCAAATCAATGCTCGCAATCCCCTGTCGCTGTCCCCAAGAAAGGGTGCACCAGACAACGTTGACAGGGGAGGTCAGCATGATGGAGTGGATTGCGAATCACTCGAAAACCATCTCGGCGATAGCCAGTATCGGCTCGTTCTTCATCTGGCTGGTCTATGCGCAGCTGCTGTATCACAACTTCCGTCGCCAGCGTCGCCCGCGCGTGCTGATCAATCGCGGCAAGTCCAAGGGTATCGACAGTCTGTGCATCGTCAGCAACATGAGTGCCGAATCGATCTTCATCGAGCACATCATTGCCAGGCTGGATACCAGTCATGGCAGCCTGCTGATGGATGTCACCGAGTTCGAACGCAGCTATCAGGAAGGTGACGAGCAGGGTAACAATCAGCAGGACGGCGACAGCGAGCAGTCCGCGCAGGAGGCTTCCAGCAGCAGTGAATGGCGTATCTCCGATACCACGCGTCAGGGGCCGCTGGGCTCGGGCGACTTTCTGCATATCGGGACTTTCTCTGAAGTCATCGAGCGCATGGCGCGCCGCAATGGCATCTCGCTCGATGGTCACTGGCCCAGCAATGAGCAACTGGAATTCCAGCGCCTGACGCTGAGCATCATCGGCATCTATGGCAGTGAGGACCACCCGATCGGCGTCGAGCGTGCCTTCCGCCTGCACGATGCTAATGGAGAATGTGCGCTGGTACCGGAGCGCTGGGATTCCAATCGCCTGTCATCACGCAGGCAGCGTCACAAGTTGCGCAAGCTTTTGAATCGCATCAGTGGGGAGGACATCAGCGAGCAGTCCACCTTCCAGCCCCCGAGTGACGAGGAGTCGCGCAACAAGGCTTGATGAGCGCGGGCGCCTGAGCCCAGGGATGCATGAACCATCGGACAGATGAGTGCCCGGGCGCTCGCCAGCGGTGGCTGCACACTGTCAGGGCGACGAGGATGGGGTAGGCTTTCCAGAGCCCCATTCACGGAGAGTCTTCGGATGCAGGAACGCGTCACGCCCTTTCAGCTGTTCATCCTGGTGCTGTCGATCTATGTGATCGGCGCCATGGTGGTGGACCTTGTCTTTGTGCTGTCACCCCAGGTCCAGCGGCTGCTGGAATACATGGACTATGTGGTCTGTCTGTTCTTCTTCATCGATTTCTGCAAGCGCTTCGCCAGTGCCAAGAGCAAGCGTGAGTACATGAAGTGGGGCTGGATCGACCTGCTGGCCTGTATCCCGGCGGGACTCTTCCAGGGCGCGAGGCTGTTTCGCGTGGTGCAGGTGCTGCGGGTGCTGCGCGCCATCAAGTCGATGGAAATGATCTGGAAGCTGCTGTTCCGCAACCGGGCCGAGGGGGTCTTCGCCTCGGCGGCCACCGCCACGGTGCTGCTGGTGGTGTTCGGCGCCCTGACCATGCTGATGGTGGAGACACCCAATCCCGACAGCCCCATCAATACCGCCGAGGAGGCGCTGTGGTGGGCGGTGGTGACGGTGACCACCGTCGGTTATGGCGACTATTATCCCATCACGACGCTCGGTCGAGTGGTGGCGGTGCTGTTGATGGTTGGGGGCGTGGGACTGTTCGGGAGTTTCGCCGCCTATATCAGCTCGATCTTCATCGAGGATGACAGCGAGCAGGAGGCCCGGGCGGCGCGTGCCCAGCGCGACATGACGCGGGCGCTCTATCATCAGATCAGCGAGCTGACGACGGAAGTGCGCGAGCTGCGTGAGCGGCTGGATCAGGTAGCGCAGGAGCGGGGCGAGTCGCTGGCTGAGCGCGAACGCCACCGCGAGGCGCTGCATCGCCAGGTGAATGAGGAGATGGAACAGCGCCTGGGGGATGCCGCTCCGCCAGACAGGGAGGACCCCGCCGGCGATCGTTGAGCTGGCAGGCAACAAAAAGCCCCTGACACCGTGAGGTGTCAGGGGCTTTTTTCGAACTGTCATCAGGCCTCAGGCAAGCAGACACATGCGCTGCGACTGCCGTGCATGACGCAGGCGATGATCAGTCGAAGTTGCGCGAGTAGAAGATCTCGAGCATTTCACGACGCAGACGGCCTTCGATGTTGGTGGCTTCCTCGAAGGTCAGCTCGCGACGCGAGGTGCCGAAGAGGTAGTTGTCCAGTTCGAAGTCCTTGAGCAGCATCTTGGTGTGGAACATGTTCTCTTGATACACGTTCACATCGACCATCTGGTAGGCACGCTTGGTGTCTTCCGCCAGGTAATCCTGGATGGAGGTGATGTCGTGATCGATGAACAGCTTCTTGCCATCCACGTCGCGCGTGAAGCCACGCACGCGGTAGTCCATGGTCACGATATCGGAATCGAAGCTGTGGATCAGATAGTTCAGCGCCTTCAGCGGGCTGATCATGCCACAGGTCGAGACATCGATATCGAGACGGAAGGTGCTGATGCCGTTGTCCGGGTGGGACTCGGGGTAGGTGTGCACCGTGACGTGAGACTTGTCCAGATGGCCGACGACCGTTTCCGGCAGCGGGCCCGGGCCCGGCGCGGTCTGGGACACGTCCTGCTCTTCCAGCTCGTGCTCGGCGATCAGGATGGTCACGCTGGCGCCGTGCGGCTCATAGTCCTGGCGTGCGATGTTCAGCACGTGGGCACCGATGATGTTGGTGACATCCTTGAGGATCTGGGTAAGACGCTCGGCATTGTAGAGCTCATCGATATAATCGATATACGCCGTGCGCTGCTCTTCGGTCTGCGCGTAGCAGATGTCGTAGATATTGAAGCTCAACGAACTGGTGAGGTTGTTGAACCCGTGAAGGCGGAGTTGATCGCTCACGTCCAGGCCTCCTTGAAATGGGAGGGTGGTATGACATCCGATGCGCCATTGCAATGGGGCAGAGGCAGGCATCGGGCCGAAGAGGACATCTCGAAAGGCCCGTCCCGAGCGCTGGCAGCATGACTCACAGGGAGCATTGCGTACCATCTTTGCCACGAGACGACCGGTGAGACGACCGGTTTGAGGGGCGTATTATGCACAGGCAGGCCTGACACGCCAGCGACAATTCCCGCCGATCCTGGCGAGACGTCGTCAGTGGTGCGCTCCCTCCCGCCGTCGGCGGGGCCTTGAGCGGCGGGAGGGCGAGGCGTGGTCAGGCCGCGATGTCGATGACTTCGTAGGAGTGAGTGATCTCGACACCCCCGGCGCTCAGCATCAGGGAGGCGCTGCAGTACTTCTCGGCGGACAGCTCGACGGCACGCTTGACCTGGGATTCCTTGAGATTGCGACCGGTGACCACGAACTTGACGTGAATCTTCGTGAACACGCTCGGCACGCTATCGGCGCGCTCGGCGCTCAGTTCGGCGTGACAGTCGGTGACCTGCTGGCGGGCCTTTTCCAGAATCTGGATGACATCGAAGCTGGTGCAGCCGCCCAGACCCATCAACAGCATTTCCATCGGACGCGGACCGGTGTTGCGACCGCCGTTGTCCGGATTGCCGTCCATGACCACGCTGTGGCCGCTGCCGGATTCGGCGAGGAACTGGCGACCATCGGTCCATTTGATGCTGGCGTTCATTGCCATGTCGGAACTTCTCCTTCTGATAAGTCGTTGATGCGCCACCGGCCCGGAGCTAGTGGCTATAAAGGCCAGGGGCTACAGGAATAAGGGCGCGGTGAGCACGATGGCGCACAGGGTAGCATTGTCATCGGCGTGCCCGGAGGAACGTCCAGCGCTGAGCTTATATCGCGCTGGCTCAGGCCCTGGCGTGGCTCAGCAGCTCATCCAGCTCGGCCAGACGCTGTGGGGTGCCGACATCGATCCAGGCGCCGCGATGATGCAGGCCGCGCACCTCGCCATGCTGCATGGCGTCACGTAGCAGCGGCGCCAGCTTGAAGACGCTGTCGGGGTCCTGGTAGGCAGGCGTCTCGGCAATGGCGCGGCGGATCAGGCGTGGTGACAGCCACGACACGCCGGAGAAGGTCAGCCGGCTGCCGGCCTGCTCGTCTTTCTCTTCCTTCTCGTCCTTCTCGTCCTGTTCGTCGCTCTCGGCGCCGGCTTCATCCTTCACTATCCCCGTCGGGGTGAGCAGGAAGTCTCCCTCGGGATGATGTGGCGGGTTATCCACCAGCACCAGCCCCGCCAGCGCCTGCGGCTGGTCGGCGAGCGGGGCCAGTGAATGGCTCGCCAGCGCCTGGATAGTCAGCAGCGTGAGGTCGACGTCACACCAGACATCGCCATTGATCAGCAGGAAGGGTGTGTCATCGCCTGCGTCCTGCGTCAGCGCATCGGAGAGTGACAGGGCGCGAGCGATGCCGCCGCCGGTTTCCAGCGGCGTCTCCTCGCGCGAGAAGATCAGCGTCAGGGAGCGCTTGCGGCCCTGCCAGCAAGCCTCGAGCTGGCCCTTGGCATTCGGCTTCGCGGCGAAGTGGCTCAGAATCCTGTCGGCCAGGTGGCCGACATTGATGACGACCTTGTCCACATCGATCGCTTCCAGACGCAGCAGATGGTGCTCCAGCAACGGCAGCCCGGCGACTTCCAGCAACGGCTTGGGGGTGTGGTCGGTCAGCGGGCGCATGCGCGTGCCGAAACCGGCCGCCAGAATCATCGCGCGCATCAGTGGCTCCCTGACTCGTTGTCGGCATTTGCTGCGCTTTCCTTGCTTTCCCCACTTGCCGCAGCGCTCTTCGCGATGTCAGCGGCGGCTGCATTGCGCTGCAGGCGGGCTGCGCGATCGGCGAGTGCCGCCAGCTCATCGTAATCATCGAGGTTGATCTCGGGGCGCTCGCCATTGGCGAGACGCAGATCGCGCGCCTCGCATTCCTCGGCCAGCCGCAGCGACAGCGCCGGCGTCAGCACCTCATCCAGCCAGTGGGTGAAGGAGATCAGTTCCGGACAGAAGGCCAGACCTTCGCGCAGATGACCGAGGAAGCGCGGCATCAGCGTCAGGTAACGGGGCTTGGCGTCCCGCAGCGTCAGGCGCGCGAAGATGCCGAGAATCTTGAGATTGCGCTGCACGCCCATGCGCTCGACGCTCTGGCGGTATTCCAGCGGGCTCGGTGCCGGCAGGCCGGCCGCGGCGTAGCGTGGCAAGGCGGCCAGACGCGCCTGCTCGATCCAGCGCGCCATGGCGGGTTCCGGCCAGCGCCAGTGACGGTCGCGCAGCAGCGAGATCAGGTCGTAGTTCTCGGGGCCGCTGACGGCGTCCTGAAAATCGATGATCCACAGCCGGGGCTGGTGCTGGGATGCCGACTGATGCAGGAACAGGTTCTGGGCATGGAAGTCGCGATGCACGCTCACCACCGGTTGCGCGCTGGCGGCCGCGAGCAATTGCCCCGTCAGCTTGTTCCAGGCGGCGTAGCGGCGGTCATGCGGCATGTCGAGCAGCTGGCCGAGACACCACTCCGGAAACAGCTCCAGTTCGGCGGACAGGCGGGCGTCGTCATAGGCAGGCAGGTTGCCGGGCGGCAGCTGATGCAGCTGCTCGAGCAGCCCGATGGCTTCGCCATAGTAGTGGTCGGCATGCTCGGTGCTGGTCAGGGCGGTCATCAGCGGGGTGTCGCCGAGGTCTTCCAGCTCCAGAAAGCCGAGTGTCTCGTCGAAGGCGAAGACCTCGGGCAGCGGCAGGCCGGCGTCGCGCCATTGGCGGGCAATGGCGACGAAGCCATGGCTGTCTTCCTTCTCGGGCGGGGCGTCCATCAGGATGCGCGCCGGCGTGGTCGGGTCGAGTTCCTCGAGATGCAGGCGGAAATAGCGGCGGAAGCTGGCGTCGTCAGCCACGGCGCTCATGCGCACGGCCTCTGGCGTGAGGTCGTGGCGGGCGGCGGCCCAGGCGTGCAGCGCCTGGCGGCGGGCGTCGGATGTCATGGGGCTTGGGCTCCTGTCGGCGTGTGCGGGGCCGGCTGTCAGTTGACGCCTGTGCCGCGGCCCCGCATGCTGTCGTGTGGTGACGAGAAGGCAGGCGGAACCGGCAAGCAGGAAGGCCGGTTGCTGGGCCTGTATAATACCGATTCCCCCAGCCAAGGACACAGAGCAGCCATGGCCCAGCGCAGCCATTCATCCCATCCGGGCAAGCCGACGACCGCTCCCGGGCGACGTCAGCGTCGCTTCGCGACTCCCTCTCTGTCTGCTCATTCCCGGCAGGCACCGATAGCCCGATTGGGCGATGACCGCCCGGTCTGGCAGCTCAAGCCACTGGTTTTCCGTCTGTTGTGGACCCTGGCGCCTCTGGCCGCCGGCGCCCCTCTGATGGCACAGGCCGCTCCGCCCGAGCCTCTGTCAGCCAGTCAGCTCGACTGGCAGCCCTATGATGAGGTGCCGCAGGGCAAGCTGTGCTCCGGGCGCTATGTCACGCCGGCCTACCGTATCGAGGCGGGCGACACGCCGGAGCAGGTCACGACCTCGGCCGACAAGGCCAACTACGGCAACGATGGCGTCGCCACCCTGATGGGGGAGGTGGTGCTGCGCCGCGGCGATTCCCAGCTGGAATCGCCCGAGGTCAGCGTCAACGAGGCGCGTGACACCGCCACCGCCAAGGGGCCTGTCACCTATCGCCAGCCCGGGGTCCTGCTGCGCGGCGACGACGCGCGGGTCTCGCTCAACAGCGATGCGGCCAGCGTCGACAACGGCCACTACGTCTTTCACGAGCAGCATGTGCGCGGCGACGCGGTGCAGCTGGCGCGTCTCGAGGATGGTCGCTACCGCCTGAAGGATGCCAGCTTCACCTCCTGTGAGCCGGGCAACAGCCTGTGGCGCCTGGTCGGCAGCGACATCACCATCGATCAGGATTCCGGCTGGGGAACGGCCAAGCATGCGCGCATGGAAATGGGCGGCGTGCCGGTCTTCTACTGGCCCTACGTGCGTTTCCCGGTCGATGACCGTCGCCACACGGGCCTGCTGTGGCCGCAGTTCAGCTACACCAGCTCCAGCGGCTTCGATTACGCCCAGCCGATCTACCTGAACCTGGCCCCCAATTACGATGCCACCCTCACGCCGCGTTACATCTCCGAGCGTGGCGAGATGCTGGAAGGCGAATTCCGCTATCTATTGCCGCGTGGCGATGAAGGCAGCATCGAGGGCGCCTGGCTCGCCGATGACGATGGCGGCAGTGACCCCGACGATGACGAGGAAGACCTGATCGGCGAGGATCGCTGGTACATCAACTACCAGCATGCTGGTCGCTATGATGCCCGTACCGACTACCAGTTGAAGTACGGCGCCGCCTCCGATGGCAATTATTTCGACGACTTCGGGCGCAACTTCGGGGAAACGGAAACCGATAGCCTCGAGCGTCTGGCTCAGCTCGATTATCACGGCGATGTCTGGGACCTGCAGTTCAAGGCGCAGGGCTACCAGCGCATGGACTACCCGCTGGATAACGATGACAAGCCGTTCTACCGTCTGCCGAGTCTGACCGCGGATGGTCGCTGGAGTCAGTCCAACGGCTTCTACGAAGAGTGGAATTCCAACGCGACCTACTTCTGGCGTGATGTCGATGAGACGGATACCGACATCGACGAAGACCAGGCCGCCAATGGTTCGCGCCTGCGTCTGGCGCCGGCGCTGGGCTGGCGCAGCGATCAGAGCTGGAGCTTCATCGAGCCGCGCGCGCAGCTGGTCAGCCTGTCATACAGCCTGGACTACGGTGATCGCGAGACCGATCGCAGCACCAGTCCATCCG
The DNA here is from genome assembly GCF_023161745.1 of Cobetia sp. 1CM21F. NCBI lineage: Bacteria > Pseudomonadati > Pseudomonadota > Gammaproteobacteria > Oceanospirillales > Halomonadaceae > Cobetia > Cobetia sp. 1CM21F. The sequence goes on from NZ_JALNTQ010000005.1 coordinate 193,947, forward strand.
CCACCATCCCGGTGCTGTCACTGGACAGCGGCCTGATCTTCGATCGCGAGACCGAATGGTTCGGCGACGGCTATACCCAGACGCTGGAACCGCGCCTCTATTACGCCTACGTGCCGGAGGTCGACCAGTCCGATCTGCCCGACTTCGACACCTCGGAAGATGCCTTCAGCTGGAATCAGCTGTGGTCGCCGTACCGCTTCAGCGGCGGTGACCGCGTCGGTGATACCAACAAGGTCTCCTACGGCGTGTCGTCACGCTTCATCAGCGATGAAAGCGGCCGTGAGCGCCTCAAGCTGGGCGTCGGCCAGTCGAGCTACCTGTCGGACCGCAACATCGACATGGACGGTGATCCGGACAAGACCTCACGCTCCGACTTCGACAGCTACTCCGACTACTATCGTGCGACGCGTGACCGCTCGCCGGTGGTCTTCCAGGCCGATGTGGTGCTCAACGACCAGTGGACCGCCTCCCAGGCCGTATTCCAGGATTTCGATCGTGGCGTGACCGAAAGTGCCCAGACCTCGCTGCGTTATCGTGCGGAACAGGGCACGGTACTGAACTTTGGCTTCAATCGTGAGATCGAAGGCTTCGTGCCTTACGACGATGAGGACGAGGATGACGTGCTGGGCTATACCCGCAACGAGTGGGATTTCTCCTTCGCGACGCCGATGAGCGAGAGCTGGTCGCTGCTGGGCCGCTACATGTATGACAGCACCAATTCCCGTTCACTGGAGAAGGTGTTGGGCGTGCAGTACAACGATTGCTGCTACGGCGTGCAGGTCACCTGGCGTGAATGGCAGGATGACAACGACACCGCCAACACCATCTCGGATGACGAAGAGAAGAATGGCATCTTCCTGACCTTTGAATTCAAGGGCTTGGGAGGCGTTGGCCAGAGTGCTGACAGCTACCTGGAACAGGCCGTACCGGGCTATCGCAACGCGGGCTTCTGAGTCGCCGCGCCAGGCCGTGAATGACGCCAGGGCGCCGCCGCAGGGCGGCGCCATCAACATTTTTACGCCGAGAGAACATGTGATGCGCAAGACCCTGATTGCCCCGCTGGGGCTGGCATTTGTGCTGGCGAGTCTGCCGGCCGGTGCCGCCGAGTTGCTCGACCGCGTGGTTGCCGTGGTCAACAAGGACGCCATCATGCAAAGCGACATGGAGCAGCGCGTCACCCAGGCGAGTCAGCAGTTGCAGAGCCGTGGCATCAACCTGCCGCCGCGCGACGTGCTGGAGCGTCAGGTTCTTGATCGTATGGTCAACGAGCAGATTCAGCTGCAGCTGGCGGAACAGGCCAACCTCAGCATCGACGATACCCAGCTCAACGCCACCCTGCGCGGCATCGCCAAGGACAACGGCATGAGCCTGGAAGCCTTCGCGGACAAGCTCGAGCAGGACGGCATGTCACTGGCCCAGGTGCGCGATCAGGTGCGTCGTGAGCTGCTGGTGCAGCAGATCCAGCAGCGCAGCGTCGCCAGCCGGGTGCGGATCTCCGATCGTGAGATAGACCGCTATCTCAATCAGCAGAATGTCGGCAGCGACGTCCAGTACCATCTGGCGCACCTGCTGGTGGCGCTGCCCCAGGAGCCGACGCCGGACCAGGTCAAGGCCGCGCGCGCCAAGGCCGACAGCCTGCGCCAGCAGATCGAGCAGGGCACCGATTTCGCCCAGCTGGCTGCCGCCGAATCCGCCGGCAGTCAGGCACTGAGCGGCGGCGATCTCGGCTGGCGTTCCGGCGGTGAGCTGCCGACGGTGTTCGCCGATGTCATCCCGAACATGCAGGCCGGTCAGGTCTCCGAGCCGCTGCGCAGTGCCAGCGGCTATCACCTCGTCAAGCTGATCGAGAAGCGTGGCGCGGGCAAGGCGTTGATTTCCCAGACGCGCGCACGCCACATCCTGATTCAGCCCAACCCGAACCTCAGCGATCAGCAGGCGCTTGAGCGTGCCGAGTCCATTCGCCGCCGTCTGCTGGGAGGCGAGGACTTCGCCGCGCTGGCTCAGGAATTCAGCGACGACAAGGGCAGCTCTCTCAAGGGCGGCGAGCTGGGTTGGGTCAGCCCGGGCCAGACGGTCTCCTCCTTCGAGACGGCCATGAATGGCCTGGACGTGGGCGAGATCAGCCAGCCGGTCAAGAGCCGCTTCGGCTATCACATCATCGAAGTCGAGGAGCGTCGCCAGCAGGATGTGACCAACTCCAGCCAGCGTGACAAGGTGCGCAAGACCCTGTTCCAGCGCAAGCTCAATGATGAGCTCGAAGCCTGGCAGCAGCAGGTGCGTGCCGAGGCCTATGTCGACAACCGTCTCGATGAGCAGTAAGTCCGAGTGGAGCAGCGAGACACCGTCATGAATCGTCGCGAAGAGACTGCGCCCGACATCATCGCCCTGACCGCCGGTGAGCCGGCGGGTATCGGCCCGGAACTTCTGGTCATGCTGGCCGGTCAGGCGGAAGCGTTCCCCGCACAGCTGGTCGCCGTGGCAGACCCCGCCTTGCTGGTCAGTCGTGCCCGCCTGCTGGGTCTGCCGCTGGTGGTGCATGAGCTGGCGCCGGGTGACCCGCTGCCGCCGGCCCGCAATGGTGAGCTGGCCGTGTGGCCGGTGCCTCTGGCAGTGCCCAGCGAGCCGGGCGTGATCGATGCGCGCAATGGCGATCATGTGCTGGCGATGCTGGATGTCGCCATCGCCGCCTGCCAGGCGGGTCATGCCAGTGCGATGGTGACGGCGCCGTTGTCCAAGGCCGCCGTGATCGAGGCCGGGCATGCGGGCTTCACCGGCCACACCGAATACCTGCGCGATGTCTGCGGGGTCGAGGAAGTGGTCATGATGCTGGCGTGCCCCGGGCTGCGGGTGGCGCTGGCCACCACGCACCTGCCGCTGCGCGAGGTGGCCGATGCCATCACGCCCGAGGGCCTGACGCGGGTGATGAAGATCCTCGCGAAGGATCTGACGCGCTACTTCGGCTGTGCCGCACCGCGCATCGCGGTATGCGGGCTCAACCCGCATGCCGGCGAGGGCGGGCACCTGGGGCATGAGGAGATCGAGGTGATCTCCCCGACGCTCGACGCCCTGCGCGCGACCGGCATGCAGCTGGATGGCCCGCTGCCGGCCGATACCCTGTTCACGCCGCGGCATCTGGAGGGCGTGGATGCGGTACTGGCGATGTACCACGACCAGGGCCTGCCGGTGCTCAAGTATGCCGGCTTCGGTGAAGCCGCCAACATCACGCTGGGCCTGCCGATCGTGCGTACCTCCGTGGATCACGGCACGGCGCTGGACCTTGCCGGCAGCGGACGTGCCGACGTCGGCAGCCTGTTGCAGGCCGTGCGTGTCGCCATCGAGATGGCAGCCGCCGCGCGAGCCTGAGATAATCCCCGCATCACTCGGGCGTGACCGCATGGCGGCACGTCAGGCGTGCGCCACAGCGTGGCGTCTCGCTACCCCAGTCATTCGACCATCGAGGATGGTCTCGCCGCCCCGGTCTGCCTGTGTCCCTGCAGGCCATGGCGGCGTCTTGTTGTCGGGAATCCCGACGGATTCCCAGGAGGAAGGTCAGTCCCATGTCCCAACATTTCCCCGCGCATCGCGCTCGCAAGCGTTTCGGTCAGAACTTTCTGCAGGACCTTGGCGTCATCTCTCGCATCGTGAATGCCATTCGTCCCGCGGAAGGCGAGCGCCTGGTCGAGATCGGCCCGGGGCAGGGTGCCTTGACCGGCCCGCTGCTGGAAGCGGCAGGCAAGCTGGAAGTCATCGAGCTGGACCGTGACCTCATCCCGGGTCTGCGCGTGCAGTTCTTCAACTACCCGGACTTCGTGATCCACGAAGGCGATGCCCTGCGCTTCGATTTCCCGGAGCTGGTCGGTGACGGCCCGGCACTGCGCGTGGTCGGCAACCTGCCGTACAACATCTCCACTCCGCTGATCTTCCACCTGCTGGAAGCACGCGGTGCGATCTCCGACATGCACTTCATGCTGCAGAAGGAAGTCGTCGAGCGTCTGGCCGCCGAGCCGGGTGGCACCGACTGGGGCCGCCTGTCGGTGATGACCCAGTATTACTGCGCGGTGGAAAATCTGTTCCTGGTGCCGCCGAGCGCCTTCTTCCCGGCGCCGAAGGTGGATTCCGCCATCGTGCGTCTGGTGCCGCACCGTGAATTGCCGCATCCGGCCAAGGACGAGAAGCTGCTCGCCGTCATCGTGCGCGAAGCCTTCTCCCAGCGCCGCAAGACGCTGCGCAACAACTTCAAGGGCCGCATCGATGCCGACCAGCTGACCGCGCTGGGCATCGACCCCTCGCGTCGTCCGCAGACACTGACCGTCGCTGAGCTGGTGATGATCAGCAACCACCTCAGTGAGCAGGGCATGACGGTGGACAAGGCCGACAAGGCACCGAAGAAGCGTCCACGCAGCAATGTCGGTCACGGTGCGCCGGCAGCCGACAGTGCCAGTGGTAGTGATGGGAATAGTGACAGTGGCGAGCGCCTCGATGCCGAGAGCGATGCCAGGGGCGATGCCCGCAACGCCAGCGACCACGACGCATGAGTAACGTGGCGGACATCCGTATCGACGCCGTACCCGAGTACTGCGCCGACGAGAGTCGTCCGAGCGAGAACCGACACGTGTTCCGCTACACCATCACCGTGCACAACGGGACGGATGAAACCGTGCAGCTGCTGGCGCGTTACTGGAAGATCACCCAGGGCAGCGGCGATGAGCAGGAAGTGCGTGGCAAGGGCGTGGTCGGCAAGCAGCCGCTGATCGCGCCCGGCGAGAGCTTTCGCTATACCTCGCGCGCCGTGCTCGACATGCCGGTCGGCGTGATGCAGGGGGCCTATACCTTCTGTGACGCGACCCATGCGCGCACCTTCGAGGTCGCCATCGCACCGTTCCGTCTCGCCGGTCCGCATCAGGTTCACTAGGGTGGCCGCGTGACGCAGCGTTTCGTATTCAAGACAGCAAGTCAGGCCGCCACGGCGGTCAGGGAGTGGGCATGACGCAGTGGGCGATTGGCGATTTGCAGGGCTGCCATCAAGAGTTCGAACTTCTGTTGCAGCGCCTCGATTTCACGCCGGGGCGCGATGTGCTGTGGCTGGCGGGAGACCTGGTCAATCGCGGGCCGGGCTCGCTGGAGTGCCTGCGTCTGGTCAAGTCGCTGGGCGATGATGCGCGGGTGGTGCTGGGCAACCATGACCTCCACCTGCTGGCGGTGGCCGAAGGTTTCAGCCGCCACAAGCGCTCCGATACGCTGACGCCGATTCTCGAGGCGCCGGACCGTGAGGAGCTGCTGGACTGGCTGCGTCGTCAGCCGCTGATGGTGGATGCGCTGGTCGGCAATCGCCGCACGGTGATGAGCCATGCCGGCGTGTTGCCGAGCTGGACGCTGGACCAGGCGGCCGGTTATGCCCGCGAAGCGCACGCCGTGCTGGCGGGCGACGACTATCGAGGCTTTCTCGGCGAGATGTACGGCAATACGCCGGACCGCTGGCAGGAGGATCTTGAAGGCACGCCGCGCCTGCGCTGCATCGTCAATGTCTTCACGCGCATGCGCTTTCTGCACAGTGATGGCCGACTGGATTTCGCGGCCAAGGAAGGACTGGACAGCGCGCCGGAGGGGTGTCGTCCCTGGTTCCAGTACCCGCGTCCCGAAGGGGCCTGGGATGATTCGCCGCGCCTGCTGTTCGGTCACTGGGCTGCTCTGGAAGGCGAGACACCGGCGGCGCGTCAGGATGTCGAGGCGCTGGACACCGGCTGCGTGTGGGGCGGTGGCCTGACGGCGCTCAATCTCGAGACGGAAGAGCGCGTCTTCGAGCCGGCGCTGACCTCGCGCTGAGCGCCCTCCCGTCGCCAGTGACAGCAGGTCTGCCGTCGCTGGCGAATGCCTTTCCCTTACTCAACAAGCGGAGTCCGCATGAGTTTCGAACATCTTGATCTCGCAACCCTCAGTGACTGGCGTCAACGCGACCCGTCGCTCGTGGTACTCGATATCCGCGATCCGCTCAGCTTCACGCAGGGGCGTATCCCGGGCAGCCGTCATCTGGACAACGCCAGTGCTGGTGCCATTCTGGAAGACACCCCGCGCGACAAGCCGTTGGTGGTGGTCTGCTATCACGGCCATTCCAGTCAGCAGGCCGCCGCCTGGCTGGCGGGGCAGGGCTTCGAGAAGGTCTATTCCCTCGATGGTGGCTTTACCCAGTACCAATTGACGCATGGCGATGACGTCGAGAGCGGTAGCTGACGCCGTCTGCACGTGACTGCCATCACTGGCCGTACTTCCTCGTTTTCCTCATTCAGCTTTGTATCTCGTGCCGCAGGGCAAGGACATTCGCATGACTCAGACGACGCCTTCTTCACTGACCGATTCGCGTGACCGCCTGTTGAGCGGGCTTGAGGTCTATCGCGTGGGCGGCGCGGTGCGTGATGCGCGCCTGGGTTGGCCGTGGCACGAGTGCGACTTCGTGGTGGTGGGCGCGACGGTGGAAGGCATGCAGGCGCGTGGCTTCCGGCCGGTCGGGCGGGACTTCCCGGTTTTCCTGCATCCGCAGACCCAGGAGGAGTACGCGCTGGCGCGTACCGAGCGCAAGTCCGGCCACGGGTATGTCGGCTTCAGCGTGCATGCCAGCCCCGATGTGACGCTGGAAGAGGACCTCATTCGTCGCGACCTGACCATCAATGCCATGGCCGAGCCGCTCGACAGCACGCCGGGGCAGGGCGAGGTGATCGACCCTTACGGTGGCCTGGCGGATCTCGAGGCGCGCGTGTTGCGTCATGTCTCGAGCGCCTTCAGTGAAGACCCGCTGCGCGTATTGCGCGTGGCACGCTTTCTGGCGCGCTATCAGGGGCTCGGCTTCACGGTCGCGGAGGAGACACGGCAGATGATGGTTGCCATGGTCGAGAGCGGCGAGGTCTCGCATCTGGTGGCCGAGCGGGTCTGGAAGGAGACCGAGAAGGCGCTGGGCGAGGCCAGTCCCGAAGCCTACTTCCAGCTGCTCGATGAGCTGGGGGCGCTGGCGGTGCTGATGCCGCCGCTGACCCGCGATGCCGAGCAGCTCACAGCGGCACTGGCGCGTCTGGACCGCCTGCCGCGTCAGCTGGTCGATGAGGCGGAGATGGTCTGCTGGCGCATGGCGCGCCTGGTGGAGCACCTGTCACGCGACGAGATCGATGCCCTGGCGCAGGACTTGCGCCTGCCCAGCGCCGTGCGTGACGCCGCCCAGCAGGCACGTCTGTGCCGGGAATTGAACGAGGCCTCGCGGCGGGAAGGTGGCGTGAGCGCAGCCGATCTCAAGGCCTGGCTGGATGGTGTCGATGCCTGGCGGCGTGGCGAGCGCCAGTCGGTGCTGGTAGCCCTGCTGGCGGTCGAGGACAAGGGCCTGGCGCGGCTGGGCAATGCCGTCTGGCAAGCCGCGACGGCGGTGTCGCCGCAGTCTCTGGTCGAACAGGGCCTGAAAGGGGCGGAGATCGGGCGTGCGCTCAGTGAGCAGCGCCAGCAGGCCATCGAGCAGGCGCTGAGCGAATGGCAGGCCATGCCGGAAGTGCACGCGCCTCATTGCGGCTGCGGCCACAGTCACTGATCACCTGTCCGCTGCTGAGCACCTGATCTGTGCACCTGACCTGAGCAAATGATCCGAGTATATGACCCCAAAAGCCCCGGCCTAGCGCCGGGGCTTTTGCGTCGTGGCATCAGGAAGGGTTTTGTGAGGCGGAGCGTGCTGTTTATGGGCAGAGCGTGTTTCCATGAGCGGAGCGCAGCGTGTGAGCAAAACATGCTTACAGGCGCGGCTCGCTGCCATCGCTCAGGCGGCGCAGATTCAGCGCATGACGAATCACGATCAGGCTGGCGAAGACCAGAATCACGCCGCTCATCTGCGGCGCCAGCCACAGGCTGAACAGGGGCGCCGCCAGTCCGGCCACCAGCGAGGCGATGGCCGCCGTACGCAGTCGCCAGGCCAACCCGACCCACAGCGCGGCGCAGCTCAAGGCGACGCCCGGCGCCAGCATCAGCAGCACGCCAAAGGCAGCGGCCACGGCCTTGCCACCGCGATGGCCACGGTGCCACAGCGGCAGGCTGTGGCCGATCAGCACGGCCAGCCCGATCAATCCCAGTGCCCAGGGCGGCAGCGAGAGCGCCAGCCCCAGCCAGAGTGCCGGCATGCCCTTGGCGGCATCGAAGACCAGCACCAGGGCGGCGGGCAGCGCGCCATGCAATCGCAGCACATTGGAGAAGCCCGGATTGAAGGACCCCGCCAGGCGTGGGTCGGGCAGCCCCAGTCGCTGACAGATCCACACCGCGCCCAGCACCGAACCGCTGGCATAGGCCACGGCCATCAGCAGGCTCAACTGTTTCCAGCTGGCCAGTTGCGCGGCCCACTCGATCAGGCCCGTCAGCATGATGTCGACTCGCTGCGTGCCCGAGGTGTCGCACACAGGCAGGGAGAGAGGGGCAGGCAGCTTGGCCAAGCAGGGGCCGGGTGCAGTAGAATCAGTCGCATGATGGCGGGGCCTTGGGCGTCGTTTTTATTCGTTCATTCGACAAGCATAGAGGTAACGCCGTGGATCGTGTGCTGATCGAGGCTCTGGCCGTGGAAACCGTGATTGGGGTCTATGACTGGGAGCGTACCATTCGCCAGCGTCTGGTGATGGATCTGGAAATGGCCACGGATATTCGTGCCGCAGCTGCCGACGATGACCTGACGCACACCCTGGACTACGCCGCCATCAGCGCGCGCATCCAGACCTTCGCCGAAGAGAGCCAGTTCGAGCTGGTGGAAACCTTCGCCGAGCGCCTGGCAGCGCTGCTGCGTGAAGAGTTCGGCATTCCCTGGCTGACCATGACGGTGCGCAAGCCGGGCGCCGTGCCGGAAGCCGCCGCCGTTGGCGTGCGCATCGTGCGCGGTAGCCTCGAGACCACCTCGGATGCGCCGGCATGAGTCTGGTACTGATCTCCATCGGTAGCAATATCGAGCGCGAGCATCATGTGCGGGTCTGCCTGGATGCGCTGGAGGCGACCTTCGGCAACCTGACGCTGTCCTCCGTCTACGAGAGCGAGCCGGTGGGCTTCGTCGACGGGCGCAACTTCCTCAACCTGGTCGCAGGTTTCGAGAGTGACTGGAGCGTCGGCGAGTTGCAGGCCTGGTGCAAGCAGCTCGAGCTGGCCAACGGTCGCCTCAAGAACAGCGCCAAGTTCAGTCCGCGTACCCTGGATCTGGACCTGCTGACCGTCGGTACCCTGACCGGGGAGATCGATGGCGTGATGCTGCCGCGCGATGAGGTCGATCGCAATGCCTTCGTGCTGCTGCCGCTGGCCGAATCGTTCGGCGAAGAGCGCCACCCCGTCACTGGCGAGGATTACGCCTCGCTGTGGAAGGCGTTCGTGGCCGCCGGGCGCGCCGAACAGCAGCCGCTATGGCCGGTGGACTTCAGCTGGCGTTGCCGCATGATCTCTCGCGCCGATGCCACGGTCTGACACTGCTCTTGATGCCCCGGCCTGACGCTATCAGGCGCCATATTGCTGGTGTCAGTGTCCGGCGGTGAGTGTGACCGGCCCCTCAATGACAACGCCCTGCCGATTCTCATCGGCAGGGCGCTGGCGTCTGGCAGGGCTCAGTCCTGCGCTGTGCTCGGGGCCGCGAGGCTGTCCAGCGGCCAGCGCGGCACGGCCTTCATCGGGCCGGTGTCCTGCTCGCCAGCATTCAGGCGCTGCGCGCCCACGTAGGCGATCATCGCGCCGTTGTCGGTGCAGAAGCGGCCACGCGGGTAGTAGGCGCGGGCATTGCGCTTGGTCAGCTCATGGCTCAGGCGCTCACGCAGACGGGTGTTGGCACTCACGCCACCGGCGACGACCAGGCGCTTGAGGCCGGTCTGGTCCAGTGCGCGACGACACTTGATGACCAGGGTGTCGACCACGGCTTCCTCGAAGGCGCGTGCGATATCGGCGCAGTGCTGCTCATCCAGGTCATCCGCGGCCTTGGCCTTCTTGAGCGTGACCATGGTGTGGGTCTTGAGGCCGGAGAAGCTGAAGTCGAGGCCCGGGCGGTCTGTCATCGGGCGCGGGAAGCGATAGCGCCTGGGGTCGCCCTGTTCGGCCAGCTTCGCGACCTGCGGGCCACCGGGGTAGGGCAGTTCCAGCATCTTGGCGGCCTTGTCGAAGGCTTCGCCGGCGGCGTCATCCACGGACTCGCCGAGCAGCTCGTATTCGCCCAGTCCACGCACCGCGACCAGCTGGGTGTGTCCGCCGGAGACCAGCAGCGCCACGAAGGGGAATTCCGGTGCATCGTCTTCCAGCATCGGCGCCAGCAGGTGGCCTTCCATGTGGTGGACGCCGAGCACCGGCACTCCCCATGCCTTGGCGAGGCCATGTGCGGTGGACGCGCCGACCATCAGCGCGCCGACCAGGCCCGGGCCTGCGGTATAGGTGATGGCATCGATGTCAGCGGCCTTCAGCTGCGCTTCGTCCATCACCTGCTGGATCAGCGGCAGCAGCTTGCGAGTGTGATCACGCGACGCCAGTTCCGGCACCACGCCGCCGAACTCGGCGTGCATGGCGATCTGGCTGTAGAGGGCATCTGCAAGCAGGCCCTGGTCCGTGTCGTAGATGGCGACGCCGGTCTCGTCGCAGGAAGTCTCGATGCCGAGCACACGCATGGCTGACTCTCAGGAAATATCAGAAGTAGAGGGCGGCACGGCCAGCGAGGCTGCCTGAGCGAGCCCGAGAGGCGTGTGTGCCGTGAATGCGCGACATTCTACTGGCTGTGAGCACGGGTGTCGCGCCAGCTGGCGTTGAGGCAGAGAGGATTTCCGGTTTCCGCGTTTGCAAAGCCGGGGGCGGGTGTCTAGAATATGGCACTCTGCAAGACTGGGTCGTGCATCCGACCACCCCGCAAAAGCTCCCCGAATCATGATTCCAGCCAGCGACGGCTACCCTCACCGGTGGTGTCGCAGGCGACTGATTGATGCTGGATCGACCTGCAGGTGGCGGTTACCGTCGCTGGCTGGTGGCTCCTGAGGAGTGGCTGCACCGGATGTGCGTTCAAACCGAACTCATGATCTCAAGGTAGGTGAGTGTTTAATGCCTTCAGTTAAAGTACGTGACAACGAGCCGTTCGACGTCGCCCTGCGCCGTTTCAAGCGCTCCTGCGAAAAAGCCGGTGTTCTTTCCGAAGTGCGTCGTCGTGAGCACTACGAGAAGCCGACAGCTGTTCGCAAGCGTCAGCAGGCGGCCGCTGTAAAGCGCCACGCCAAGAAGGTTCAGCGTGAGCGCAAGCGTTTCGAGCGTCTCTACTGATCCGTACTTTTGGAGAGTGATAGTCTGCTCTCTGGAAGGACACCAAGCGGCTGCCTCACGGTGGCCGCTTGTTTTTGTCTCTAGTGGTCCGTTTGTTCTCGAGCCGTGTGCCGTTGCCTGGCGCATGTCGCTAACTCGAGGAATGGCCTGACCCGAAGGTAGCCGCTCACTTTGCTGAGCCGACACTATCTTGCGGTCAGTCCGTTTTTCCACGACTTCTGGCGAATCATGGCTGGTCTCATCCCTCAAGGCTTCATTGACGATCTGCTGGCCCGCACCGACGTGGTCGAGGTGGTGGGTGAGCGCGTCCAGCTGAAGAAGGCCGGCAAGAGCTATGTCGGCCTCTGCCCGTTCCATCAGGAAAACTCTCCCTCGTTCAACGTCATCCCGGACAAGCAGTTCTATCACTGCTTCGGGTGCGGGGCGAGCGGCAGTGCCCTCAAGTTCCTGATGGAGTTCGATCGCCTGCCGTTCCCCGAGGCCGTGGAGCAGTTGGCCTCGCGGCTGGCGCTTGAAGTGCCGCGCGAAGGCGGCAACCAGAGTCCGCACGAGCGCCGTGAGCGCCAGCGTCGCGAGCAGGCCCGCGAAGAGGGCGTCAATCTGCTCGAGGCGGCCGCGGACTTCTATCGTCAGCGCCTGACGGAACCGGCCGCGCAGCCGGCACGTGAGTATCTGGAAGGCCGTGGTCTGTCGCGTGAGGTCATGCGTGATTTCGGCATCGGCTTCGCGCCGGAAGGCTGGGAGCACCTCAAGCATCACCTGAGCAAGCTGGGTGTCAGCGAGGATGTGCAGATCGAATACGGTCTGCTGATCCATCACGAGGAAAGCGGTCGCCGTTATGACCGCTTCCGCGATCGCGTGATGTTCCCGATCCGTGACTGGAAAGGCCGCACCATCGCCTTCGGCGGTCGCGTGATGGGCGACGCCAAGCCCAAATACCTGAATTCTCCCGAGACTCCCGTCTTCCACAAGGGACGCGAGCTCTACGGTCTGTTTGAAGCCCGTGAGGCGAATCGCAAGCTGGAACGCATGCTGATCGTCGAAGGCTACATGGACGTGGTGGCACTGGCGCAGTACGGCATTCGCAATGCCTGCGCGACCCTGGGCACCGCGACCAGTGAGGAGCACCTCAAGCGCCTCTATCGCCTGGTCGATGAGGTGGTGTTCTGCTTCGACGGCGACAAGGCCGGTCGGCAGGCGGCGCGCCGCGCGCTGGAGACCGTGCTTGAGGTCATGATCGATGGGCGTCAGGCGCGCTTTCTGTTCCTGCCGGAGGGCGAGGACCCGGATTCCCTGGTGCGCAGCGAGGGTCAGGAGGCATTCGAGAAGCGTGTCACCTGCGCCTCCGGGCTCTCCGAGTTCCTGTTCGAGCAGGCCGCGGAAGGACGCGACCTCAAGCGCATGGAGCAGCTCGAGCGGTTCGTGACCCAGGCGCTGGAGTGGATCTCGCGCGTGCCCGAAGGGGTGCTGCGCTCGCTGCTGCTCAAGGAGCTTGAGCGGCGCAGTGGTCTGGAGCGTGAGCGGCTGGATGCCATGCTGGTGGAGCGCGCCGCGGCGCGTGAAGCCCAGCAGGCACGGCTGCGTCAGCACCAGCAGCTACGACAGCACCCTCAGCAACAGCAGCGTTCGCAACCGCAACAACGTCAGCCCGGCGCGACACACTCGGCACCGCGCTCAGCGCCTGCTGCCAGTCCTCAGGACGGCGCGACGCTGAGTGACGCGCAGGACGAGTGGTCGTCGCTGGAGGCGATGGCAGATGCCGGTTTCGGCGACAGCGAGCCCGATGGCTGGCAGCCGGATGACTGGCAGTCGCATGGCGAGATGCCTGCGGGCCAGGGGGCTCAAGCCGCGCGTGCGACGCCGGCCAGGCCTCAGAAGCGCACCTCGGTCAGCATGTTGACGCGCCTGTTGCATCTTCTGGTGCACGAGCCGCAGCTGGTCGCCGAGCTGCCTGACTCCAATGAGTGGATCGAAGGAGCGGGCGAGCCGGTCGACAGTGAGGATGCGCAGCTGTTGAACGACGTGGTGCGTCTCTTGAAGGCGGGGCAGTATCGTTCGCCTCAGGTGCTGTTGGCGCACTTCCTCGGTACCGCACAGGGGCCGAGACTTGAGCAGCTGGCAGCCCGCGAATTGCTGATTCCGCGTGACGTGCGCAGCGAAGAGCTGAAGGGGCTGGTGGAGCATTGCCAGCATCAGCAGGCGCGCACCACGCCGGAAGCGGAATATCAGGCCTTGCTGGCCAAGGAAAAGCGTGGCGAGAAGTTGTCGGCAGAAGAGAAGCAGCGGCTGATGGCCCTGCTGATGGAGCTGGCAACACGGCGCTGACGCAGTCTCGGTGCCAGGAAGGCCGACAATGGTGGAAATGCCGTGAGGGCTGAGGCGATGGCGCAGGAAAATACGCCCCATGGCCTTGAAAGACGCACTCATGCCCACTATTTAATGAGGTAGCTCCCGATGCGGACTGCCGCAACGTAACCGATAACGCTAACACACCTGGATGGTCCGGCAAATACGCCGCTGGCAGCATCTCCTGATGGCACGCTATACTGGTGCGCTTGATGCTCTCTTCGTCCCTATACCGGCGCCATGCTCACTCGCTGAGCCGCGTCGCGTCCAGGTGCTTCATTCTTCTTCGTCGAGATAGGGGTTCTATGGCTGGTAATGCGCAGCAGCAGTCGCGTCTCAAGGAGTTGATCGCGCGCGGCAAGGAACAGGGTTACCTGACCTATGCCGAGGTCAACGATCACCTGCCCGAGGATATCGCTGATCCCGAACAGGTGGAAGACATCATCAGCATGATCAACGATATGGGCATCAAGGTCGCGGAAGAAGCGCCCGATGCCGATACCTTGATGATGTCTGATTCCTCCACTGACGAGTCTGCCGCCGAAGAGGCCGTTGCCGCCCTCGCCGCGGTGGAAAGCGATGTGGGACGCACCACCGACCCCGTCCGCATGTACATGCGTGAGATGGGCACCGTGGAACTCCTGACCCGCGAAGGCGAAATCAAGATCGCCAAGCGGATCGAGGAGGGCACGCGTGAGGTGATGTCGTCGCTGGCATTCTTGCCGGGGGCAGTCGACTCCATCCTGGAAGCCTACGACGGCACTCTGGGCGAAGACGGTGGACGTCTGTCCGATCTCTTCTCCGGTTTCATCGACCCTGACGAAGGCGTGCCGGGTGTCGCTGAAGTCGAAGTCGAGGAAGTCGAAGAGATTCCCGAGGGCGAAGAGTCCGAAGGCGACGAAGACGAAGACGACGATTCCGCCTCTGAAGGTGGCCCGGACCCCGAGCTGGCCCGCGTCCGCTTCGAGCAGATCCGTGAGCAGAACGAGGCGACCAAGGCCGCCATCGAGAAGTACGGTTCCGGCTCTGCCGAGGCGAAAGCCGAGCAGGACCGTCTTGCCGAGCTGTTCTCGCCGATCAAGCTGGTGCCCAAGCACTTCGAGCGTCTGGTCGGTCAGGTTCGCGTGTCCGTCGAGCAGGTGCGCGAGCAGGAAAAGGTCATCCTGCAGATCTTCGTCAAGCGCGGCAAGGTGCCTCGCAAGAGCTTCATCAAGGCCTTCCCGGGCCACGAGTCCGACATGGACTGGTTCGACAGCTTCATCGGTGGCAGCAAGAAGTACGCCGACAAGCTCGAGCCGTTCCGTGCCGACGTGCTCCGTGCCCAGCGCAAGATCGCCTTCGAGCAGGACATGGTCCAGCTGCCGGTCAGCGAGCTGAAGGAAGTGAACCGTCGCCTGTCGATCGGTGAAGCCAAGGCGCGTCGTGCCAAGAAGGAAATGGTCGAGGCCAACCTGCGTCTGGTCATCTCCATCGCCAAGAAGTACACCAACCGTGGTCTGCAGTTCCTGGATCTCATCCAGGAAGGCAACATCGGTCTGATGAAGGCCGTGGACAAGTTCGAGTACCGTCGTGGTTACAAGTTCTCGACCTACGCCACCTGGTGGATCCGTCAGGCGATCACTCGCTCCATCGCGGACCAGGCGCGCACCATCCGTATTCCGGTGCACATGATCGAGACCATCAACAAGCTGAACCGTGTCTCGCGTCAGATGCTGCAGGAAATGGGTCGCGAGCCGACGCCGGAAGAGCTGGGCGAACGTCTCGAGATGCCGGAAGACAAGGTGCGTCGCGTACTCAAGATCGCCAAGGAGCCCATCTCCATGGAGACGCCGATCGGTGACGATGATGATTCGCACCTGGGTGACTTCATCGAGGACGGCACCATGGTCTCGCCGATCGACTCCGCCACCGGCGAAGGTCTGATCGAAGCGACCCGCGGTATCCTGTCCGGCCTGACCGCACGTGAAGCCAAGGTGCTGCGCATGCGCTTCGGTATCGACATGAACACCGACCATACCCTCGAGGAAGTCGGCAAGCAGTTCGATGTCACCCGTGAGCGTATCCGTCAGATCGAAGCGAAAGCGCTGCGCAAGCTGCGTCACCCGTCACGCTCCGAGTCACTGCGTTCCTTCATGGAAGAGTGATCTGAAGCGCTCGGGGCCACACCTCGACTGCTGGCCCCGCTGACAAGACAACGCCCGCCCCCATGCGAATGGGGGCGGGCGTTGTCGTTTGTGGGCTTTACGTTACGGGTCTTTCTCTACGGGATGTGCCCTGTGGGGCTATCAGACGCCGTGGCGCAGCTGGTGAGACGAAGGCGTTGCCGCCACGCTGAAGACGACACGGCCCTTGATGCACTGACGGGAGACCGGCCCCATCTGCTCGCTGCTCAAGCCGTCGGGGTGCTCGCCGCGTAGCCACAGGCGGCCGTTGTCGTCGATGCGATGCAGGCGCTTGACCAGCTGGCCGAGCCTGGGATGTTCCACCACGACGGTGGCGCCGGGCGTCAATCGCCAGCGACTGGGCCAGCGCATGCTGATGATGAGGCTGTGCTGCGGGAGACTGGGGGCAAGACTATGACCGTGCAAGCGGTAGCTACTGAACCAGCGCATGTGAGGCTCCTTGAGAATGAGGGCATGACACGGTCAAGATCCTGTCGGTGCTTTCCTGTGGCAGTGGCGATAGTTGAATTGTATCCACTGCTTAGTAAAATATAATCATTCTCATTTGATGTCCAGCCGTTTCCTGTCAGCGCCTCGCGCAATGGCTATCGAGAGACGGCTGTCTAGCGCAGCCTGTCGAGAGAAGGCTGTCGAGCAGAGACTGTCTCGCGAAGCCTGTTGAGAGTAGAAACGAAAAAAAGCCGCGGCTCTGGTGAGCAGCGGCTTTTGGGAGAGTCACGGGTCTGTCTGTCTCTTGCGCTTCGTGCTGTGCTTCATGTCTTGTCACGTCACTTCGCGTTGTTTCATGGGGCAGGGCGAAGTGACGGTCGTGCGACAGGTCATGCGCGCAGCTCGGAAAGAGGGTTTTGCTGCCGGGCTCAGTCGTTGGCGTTGAGCTCACGCAGCAGGGCGCGGCGCTGGCGGCCCATGCGGATCGCCAGCAGCACGATCTCGATCACGGCGATGGCCATCAGGGTGTAGCCGAACAGTTCGGTGACTTCCTCGGCGGCATTCTTGACCGAACGCAGGTAGGAGTCCCCCATAAGGGTTTCCCAGAATTCCGAGCGACCGTAGAGGCGTGAGAAGACGTAGGTCGCCAGGAAGCCGGCGCCGAACAGGCCGAACGCGAAGCTGCGTCCGAAGTGCTCGAACTCGGCAATGAAGCGGCTGCGGTTGCGCCATACGCCGATGATGACCGGAATCGCGACCACGCTGACCAGGAACTGCCAGCTGCCATCGCCGATCATGCCGTCGAGCAGGGCGTCCTGTTCACGGATCAGGGACGCCGCGAACAGACCGAACAGCAGCAGGCTGATGGTGCGCAGGTCCGGCAGGCGTGAATGCACCAGCCACATGGTGGCTGCGCTCAACGCCAGCAGAGTGCTCTGCATGTGTTCTGTCCAGCTGGCTTCGCTGAAGCCGACATCACCGAAGTGGTGGGCATCATGCATGACCAGCGACATCATCGCGGCCACCAGCGGCGCATAGATGGCCAGGCGCAGGCAGGCTTGCATGAAGAGCGAAGTGGGCTTGCGCCCATACAGTGGCTGTTCGGCGCTGATGGGGAGCGGAACAGCGTTATGGTGCTGGGTATGCGAAGTCAGGCGAGACAAGGGACTCTCCGGACAGTCCATGGACTGCCTGTCAGGGTGAGGGTGTTGTTTGCCTGCTCATTATAACGATGCAAAGGTGCTCAGTTAATATTCTGGTAAGAAAACTGTGAGATTCCATTTCAGCATCGATGTTGCGCCGAGCGGAAATGTTCGTCAGCTCTGACGTAACCGATCCCGCTCGGCTTCCTCGACGATCCAGTCATGCACGGCCTGGATGCGGCCATCATCCAGGGTGCCGTGGGGATGGACGATGACGTAGCGCTTGCCGGTCAGTACCCGCTGCGCGAAGGGCGCGATCAGCGTGCCGCGCGACAGCTCGTCGGTGATCAGCGTGCGCCTTGCCATCGCGACTCCCATGCCGGCGATGGCAGCCTCCATCGACAGGTGGTTGCGGTTGAAGGTATAGCCACGCTGAACGTTGATCTCGGGCGCGCCGATGCTGGCCAGATAGAATTCCCACTCGGCGTGGTCGTGACTGCCGCGCCAGGCGGTGATGTCGTGCAGCAGCGGATACCAGGCGAGGTCCTCTGCGCTGCGCAGCGGCGGGCGGCCGCGCATCAGGCCGGGATGGCAGACGGGGAAGATCTCCTCTTCCATCAGGTCGGTGACCTGCATGCCCGGGTAGTGGCCGTCGTTGAGGTCGACCGCCAGCTCGAAATCGCCCTCGCGAAGCGGCGAGTCACTGTCCTCGGCGCGCACGTGCAGCTCGATATCCGGAAAGCGTGCCTGCAGGCGTGGCAGTCTGGGCGCCAGCCATTTGGAGAGGAATGACGGCACCGAACGCAACCTGAGTACACCGCTCATCAAGCCGCTGCGCAGCCGTTTGACCTCCAGTCCCACCGCGCTATAGGACTGCTCCACGACACGCGCCAGTCGAGCGCCTTCTCCTGTCAGCTCGAGTCCGCGTGAACGACGCAGAAACAGCTTGAAGCCCAGCCGCTCCTCCAGCTGCTTGATCTGCTGACTCACCGCGCCCGTGGTGACGTGCAGTTCTTCCGCCGCACGCGTGAAGGAGCCATGACGTGCGGCGCAGGCGAATACCTGCAGCCAGGCATGGGTCTGACCATTCAGGTGGCGCAGGCTCGGTGTGGTGGCGGGCGCGCCGGTCGCCGTCGGCGGCACGGCGGGGCCAGTACCAGGCGTGTTGTCGAGGGAAGACGTCATGGGCGGGTCTCATGCAAGCGCTGGAGGCAGATAGTGAGGGAGAAGCCGCGATGGCCAGACGCAGATGGCGGTGATAGCTAAAGGCATCAGGACACAAGGTGGCGCGAAGAGCATAGTTTACGCCGTTTTTGATGCATAGGGTTTAGTCAGACTAAACCCACGACCAATTTTTATGGTTTGTCGCATCCCGCCCCCATCCATCATCATTGCCTCATCCACTGGCAGGCGCTCAGGCGCGGCGAGTTTCCGAGATGAGGTGTTGTCATGTCCATCAGTGTATTTGATCTCTTCAAGGTCGGTGTCGGCCCCTCCAGCTCGCACACCGTCGGCCCGATGCGTGCTGCCGCGCAGTTCGTCGAGACCCTGCGCTCGCGTGACCAGCTGGAGCGCGTGGCGCGCATCGAGGTGCAATTGCATGGTTCGCTGTCTGCCACCGGCGTAGGCCATGGCACCGACAAGGCGACCATCCTCGGCCTGATGGGCGAGCTGCCGGAAACGATCGACCCTGCGATCATCGACCCCTGCATCGAAGAGCTGCTGGAGTCCCAGACACTGCTGCTCGACAACCGCATCGCGGTGCCCTTCGTGTGGGTACGTGACATGCAGTGGCACGATGCGCCGCTGCCGTATCACCCCAATGCCATGCGTCTGATCGCCTACGGCCATCGCGATGAGCTGTATCGCAATGTCTATTACTCGGTGGGCGGCGGTTTCGTGGTCGACGAAGTCGAGGCCGCGCGTGACCCGCTGCTGGAAGACGAAAGCCTGCGTCTGCCGTATGAATTCAACACCGCCAATGAGCTGCTGGCGCTGTGTCGCATGCACAAGATGCGCATCAGCGAGCTGATGATGGCCAACGAATGTGCGCTGCGCAGTGAGACCCAGGTGCGTCGCGGGCTATGGCGCATCTGGGAAGTGATGAACGAGTGCATCGACAACGGCCTGACACACGAAGGCGTGCTGCCCGGCGGACTCAACGTCAAGCGCCGTGCCAAGCGTCTGCATGCGCGTCTGCTGGATGTGGAATCCAGCAAGTCGATCATCACCTCGACCTTCTCGGCGATGGACTGGGTCAACCTGTTCGCGCTGGCGGTCAATGAAGAGAACGCGGCCGGCGGCCGCATGGTGACGGCGCCGACCAATGGCGCGGCCGGCATCATTCCGGCGGTGCTCAGCTATTACATGAAATTCCAGGAAGATGCTCGCGAGGAGGACGTGGTCGATTTCCTGCTCACGGCAGCCTCGGTGGGCATCCTGTGCAAGAAGAACGCCTCCATCTCCGGCGCGGAAGTCGGCTGTCAGGGCGAGGTGGGTTCCGCCTGCGCCATGGCGGCCGCCGGGCTTGCCGAGCTGATGGGCGCGACGCCGGAGCAGGTCGAGAACGCGGCGGAAATCGGTCTCGAGCACAACCTGGGGCTGACCTGTGACCCGATCGGCGGCCTGGTGCAGATTCCCTGCATCGAGCGCAATGCGATTGCCTCGGTCAAGGCGATCAATGCCGCCCAGATGGCGATGTGTGGCGATGGCGATCACTTCGTCTCGCTGGACAAGGCGATCCGCACCATGCGCGACACCGGTCGCGACATGCAGGACAAGTACAAGGAGACCTCCAAGGGCGGTCTCGCGGTCAACGCCATCGAATGCTGATACGACCGCTAGCCACTGGCAGGTTCCGTGACCTGGACTGGATTGAGTCTGACTGAATTGAGTCTGCGTGATTTTAACCCGCGCTATGTGAACCTGTGTGATGTGAGCCTGAGTCGAACTGCCATGACTTTCCGCCGGAGGCCTGCCGCCTCCGGCCAAACCCGTTGTCTCTTGTCAGGTACATGATCTCCGGCCAGAGGTCATGATCTCGGCAACCCTCGTTGACGCCTCTTCGGCGCGGTATTCCGCGACGGACAGGCGTCTTTTTTTATGGCGGAAATAGCGCTCATCTCGACGGTTCGGCTCGGGCTGGTGAGGGAATCTGCCGGCCTCGAGATGTCTCGGGAGGGCTGCGTTGTAAAGAAGTCGCTGATATATCGGCTATTGGTCGAGTGAGCGCGCTTGCCGCTGGCAGCGCGCCTCTCGCTATTCTAGTTTACGTAAACGTCAGTTGCGCCGTTCGCAACGATGGAGCGCAACGATGGAGCGTATCGAGGGCCTGTCGATGGCGCCTGTTGATGCTGCGTGTCGATGACGAGCCGCGATGTTGCGGGCATCCGCGCTGACGAACAGCCCTCATGTCTCTTGGGAGACACAGACCACCGGCTTGCCGGTCAGGACGGAGTACTGACATGCCATCACCGCCCATTCAGGGGCCGCGTGCCAGCGGGGGCGCATCAGCGACAGCCCCGATTCTCGAGACGCGTGGCTTGAGCAAGGACTTTCGGGGTTTCACGGCCGTCGATGACGTCAATCTCCAGGTGCAGGAAGGGCATATCCATGCCCTCATCGGCCCCAATGGCGCCGGCAAGACGACAGTCTTCAATCTGCTGACGCGCTTTCTGCCGGCCACCCGCGGCGAGATTCTCTATCGCGGCAAATCCATCACTCGCATGAAGTCGCATGAGATCGCGCGCCTTGGGTTGGTGCGCTCCTTCCAGATATCGGCGGTGTTTTCCCAGATGACGGTGCTCGAGAACGTGCGGGTCGCCCTGCAACGCCCCCAGGGCACCTCGTTTCATTTCTGGAAGCCGGAACGCAGCCTCGACAGCCTGAACGAGCAGGCATTGCATCTGCTGGAGCAGGTAGGGCTGCGCGATGACGCTCACCGTGTGACCGCCAGTCTGCCTTACGGCCGCAAGCGCGCGCTGGAGCTGGCGACCACGCTGGCGCTTGAGCCCACGCTGATGCTGCTGGACGAGCCGACCCAGGGCATGGGCGCCGAGGATGTGGACCGCGTGGTCGAGCTGATTCGTGTCGCGGCGCGGGGCCGTACGGTGCTGATGGTCGAGCACAACCTGAGCGTGGTCAGCCGTCTGTGCGATCGCATCAGCGTGCTGGCGCGCGGCCGGGTGTTGGCGGAAGGCGACTACGCCAGTGTGTCGGCCAACCCCGAGGTGCGTGAAGCGTATCTGGGCAGTGAAGCGCCCGAGTCCACGGCGGATGAGCACAAGGAGGTTTCATGACGGTGGTTATGGAGCAGGCGACGGACAGGCAAGCCTCGGCGGCCGACTCGCCGCTGGGGGAAGAGCAGCTCTGCCTGCGCGAGCTGAACGCCTGGTATGGCGAGTCCCATGTGCTGCATGGCGTCAACATGACGGTGCGGCGCGGCGAGCTGGTGACCTTGCTGGGTCGCAACGGGGCCGGTCGCAGCAGCACGCTGCGCGCGATCATGAACATGGTCGGCCGGCGCAGCGGCGACATCCTCATCAAGGGGCAGGACAGCATGGGGCTGGCGCCGCATCGCATCGCCCATCTCGGTGTCGGCTTCTGCCCCGAGGAGCGTGGCATCTTCGCCAGCCTGAGCGTCGAGGAGAATCTGCTGCTGCCACCGCTGGTCAAGAGCACAGGACATGACCAGGGCCGGAGCCAGGGCCAGGGCCAGGGCCAGGGCCAGGGCCAGGGAATGTCGCTGGATGAGCTCTATGCGCTGTTCCCCAATCTGCATGAGCGGCGCACCAGTCAGGGCACGCGCCTCTCCGGTGGCGAGCAGCAGATGCTGGCGTTGGCGCGCATCCTGCGCACCGGGGCGGACCTGCTGCTGCTGGATGAGATCACCGAGGGGCTGGCGCCGGTCATCAATCAGAAGCTGGCCGAAGTGCTGATGATGCTGAAGGCGCGCGGCATGACCATCGTGCTGGTGGAGCAGAACTTCCGCTTTGCCGCACCGCTGGCCGACCGTCATTACCTGATGGAGCACGGCACCATTCTGGAAGAGATCAGCGCGGCCGAGTTGCCGGCCCGCCACGAATATCTGCACAAGGTACTGGGGGTCTGAGCTCCCGCTCGAGCTGAGCTGCACAGGGCTGGCCGCCATGCACGGCCTTTGCACTCGTCCATCTGAAGTCCGCACGTCTCGCCACAACAATCACAATATTGCCGGGTAATCCGGTCTGGAGATGTCATGCACGCCACCGCTTCATCCAACGCCACTGCTACATCCAACGCCACCGTTTCATCCAACGCCACTCCTGTCGCATCACCGTTGTCACGCTGCATCACGGCGGCCACTCGCCGCCGCCTGTTGCCGCTGTCCGCGCTCATGATGGGGTCACTGCTGTCGGCGGGAATCGCGCAGGCCGATATCAGCGACGGCGTGATCAAGATCGGCTATCTGGCCGACATGTCGGGCACCTATCGTGACCTGGCAGGCCCAGGCGGTCTCGACGCGCTCAAGATGGCCGTCGAGGACTTCGGCGGCAGCGTCAACGGCATGCCGATCGAGGTATTGAGTGCCGATGACCGCAACAGCGCCGATGTCGGCGCCAATACGGTACGCGGCTGGATCGATCAGCAGAATGTCGACATGGTCGCCGGGCTGGTGGCCTCATCGGTGAGCATCGCGGTGACGCGGATTCTCGCCGAACAGGACACGCTGGGTATCGTTTCCGGCTCGGCGGCTTCCAGCATCACCAATGAGCATTGCACGCCCAATCATGTCCACTGGGTGTACGACACCTATCCGCTGGCGCACGGCACGGCCAAGGCGATCGTTGATGAAGGCGGCGACAGCTGGTTCCTTTTGACCGCGGATTACGCCTTCGGTCATGCCCTGGAAGGCGATGTGGAAAAGGTGGTGAACGAGAACGGCGGCACCATCGTCGGCAAGGTACGTCATCCGTTCCCGACCAGTGATTTCTCCTCCTACATCCTGCAGGCGCAGGGTTCCGGGGCCAAGATCGTCGGGCTGGCCAATGCCGGGTCGGACACCGTCAATGCGCTGACCACGGCGAGCCAGTTCGGCGTGGTGCAGGCCGGGCAGTCGCTGGCGGGGCTGCTGATCTTCCTCAACGACGTGCATGCCCTGGGGCTTGAGGTGGCGCAGGGGCTGCAGCTCACCACCGGCTGGTACTGGGACCTCAATGACGAGACACGCGCCTGGTCCCAGCGCTATCACGAACGCAATGAGCGCATGCCGACCATGGTGCAGGCCGGTATCTACTCCAGCACCCTGCATTACCTGAATGCGGTCGCGGCCACCGGCAGCGATGACACCGCCACCGTGCGCGCCAGAATGGGCGAGACGCCGGTCAACGACATGTTCGCCAACAACGGCACCATCCGTGCCGATGGGCGCATGGTGCACGACATGTATCTGGTCAAGGTCAAGGCGCCCTCCGAATCCCAAGGCGAGTGGGATGTCTATGACGTGATCCGCACCATTCCCGGCGCTGAGGCCTACCGACCGCTGGCGGACAGCCAGTGCGAGCTGGTCAAGGGCTGAAGCTGAACGTCAGTCGAGTCGCTGAGGTGTATGGAATGGCGCTGCCGGTCGGATGATCGGCAGCGCCGAGCGGCTGACGCGAATGGGCGCTGAAAAGGAATGTGCGGATGACCATGATTTTTGGAATACCCCTGATGGTGCTGTTCGGTCAGCTGATGCTGGGGCTGATCAACGGTGCCTTCTATGCATTGCTGAGCCTTGGGCTAGCGGTGATCTTCGGTCTGTTGCGCATCATCAACTTCGCGCATGGTGCCCAGTACATGCTGGGCGCCTTCGCGGCGCTGCTGGGAGCGCAATATCTGGGGCTCAACTACTGGACGGCGCTGATCGTGGTGCCGCTGGTGGTAGGGGCCCTGGGCATCGTGGTCGAGCGTCTGCTGCTGCGGCGCATCCAGCATCTTGATCACCTCTATGGCCTGTTGCTGACCTTCGGGCTGGCGCTGATCTTCGAGGGCACGCTGGTGAATCTGTTCGGTGTCTCGGGGTCGAGCTATCCGATCCCCGAGGCGCTGAGTGGCGGCTTCAAGCTGAGCTTCATGTTCCTGCCCACCTATCGCGCCTGGGTGCTGGTGGCGGCGTTGGTGGTCTGCTTCGGAGTCTGGTTCCTGATCGAGCGCACGCGCCTCGGTGCCTATCTGCGCGCGGGAACCGAGAACCCCGAGCTGGTGCAGGCCTTCGGCATCAATGTGCCCTTGATGGTGTCGCTGACCTACGGACTCGGTGTGGCGCTTGCCGCCTTCGCCGGCGTGCTGGCCGCGCCCCTGTATCCCGTCTCGCCGACCATGGGCTCGAGCCTGCTGATCGTGGTGTTCGCGGTGGTGGTCATCGGCGGGATGGGCTCGATTCTCGGCGCCATCCTCACCGGGCTCGCGATGGGGCTGATCGAGGGGCTGACCAAGGTGTTCTATCCCGAGGCCGCCAATACCGTGATCTTCGTCGTGATGGTGATGGTGTTGATGCTTCGCCCTGCCGGGCTGTTCGGAAAGGAGGCCTGACATGGCCGTACTGCAACAGGATCACCAGGCCGCGCGTGCAGGCAGCGCGCCGCGCAGAATCACCCCGCTGGGCGTGCTGTATCTCGTGCTGTTCCTGCTTGGGTTGCTGGCACCCTGGGTCGCCTATCCCGTCTTTCTGATGAAGATTCTGTGCTTTGCGCTGTTCGCCAGCGCCTTCAATCTGCTGCTCGGCTTCGTGGGGCTGCTGTCCTTCGGGCACGCCGCCTTTTTGGCCACGGGCGCCTATATCACCGGCTTCTTGCTCGCGGAATACCCGGGCCTGAGTCCGGCACTGGGCATCGTGGCCGGTACGCTCGGCGCGGTAGTGCTGGGGACGCTGTTCGGGGCGCTGGCCATCCGACGGCAGGGCATCTACTTCGCGATGATCACGCTGGCCCTGGCCCAGATGATGTTCTTCTTCTTCATCCAGGCGCCGTTCACCCACGGGGAAGATGGCCTGCATGGCGTGCCGCGCGGTGAGCTGTTCGGCGTGTTCGATCTGGCGAACAACCACACCCTCTATTACTTCGTGTTCGCGATCTTCGTGGCGGCCTTTGCCCTGATCCGGCGCGTGGTGCATTCCCCCTTCGGTCAGGTGCTGAAGGCCATTCGCGAGAATGAACCGCGCGCCATCTCGCTGGGCTATCACACCGATGCCTACAAGCTGGTGGCCTTCGTGCTGTCGGCGGGGCTGGCGGGGCTGGCGGGAGCGACCAAGACGCTGGTGTTCCAGCTCGCCTCGCTGGGTGATGCCAGCTGGCACATGTCGGGGGAGGTGATCCTGATGACATTGCTGGGCGGCGTAGGCACGCTGCTCGGGCCACTGGTGGGCTCCGGGCTGGTCATCGGGCTGCAGCATCAGTTGGCGCAATCCGCGCTGGGGGATTGGGTCAGCGTGATTCTAGGCGCCATCTTCGTGGTCTGCGTGCTCAGCTTCCGCAGCGGCATCATCGGGGAATGTCAGCGCTGGATCGCGCGTCGTCAGCAGCGGGAAGATAAATGAGTGGCGAGGCGGCGAGAAGGAAAAGCGAGAAGCACGAAGGGATATCAGCAAGACAGAGTGAGCGGCCCATCCTGTTCTGAAGCAAAGAAAATCAATGGCTTGCCGATGACTTCAGACATAAAAAAAGTCCACCCCAAGTAGGGTGGACTTAAATGCCATTGTATATCGAGGGGGATACGCCGGTCCCGGATCCTCGACTCAGCAATGAGCACGCCATGCGAGATAGCCGCCATTTGCCATCTCGCTGTATAGATTGCATGCCCGATGCCAGCTTTTTGGTATTACCAATAAAAACAATGGCTTGAGATGTTGATGCCTGTTTGTGGGCTGCCAGGTGGCGGTCAGATGGCTCGAGGTGTGCGCGCTGTTGGGCGATTCATGGTGCGTTGCAGCATGGTTGTGCACCAAATGCGTGCCGTTTTTCGAGCATATCCGTACGTCATCAATAACTTATGTGGATAGCGGGTGTGGATAGCGGGTGTGGATAGCGGGTGTGGCTAGCAGGCATCGTCTGCCTGCTGGCACTGTACCTGTACCTCGCCGCTTGCCAGACGCACAGGCCACACCGTCAATGCGAGTGTGGCGTCGTCCAGGCATTGGCCATCACTGAGTCGATAGCGCTGCTTGTAGAGTGGCGAGATCACCAGTGGCTCTCCGGCGTGATCACCCAGCAGGCCGCGGGCAATCACGTTGGCGCCTGACACCGGATCATGATGGTCAATGGCGAACAGCGTGAGGTCATCGCTGTCGGCTGTGGCCGGCAGCGTGAACAGGGCGATCTGGCAGGCCTGGCCGTCCGCCTCAAGCCAGGCGGCCACGCCGGAGCCCGGCACCAGGTCCTCGCGCTGGCAGAGTGTCACCCAGCGTAGCGGCGACTGTGTCGCGGCAGAGGTGTCCTGTGTTGCAGAGGACGGGCTGGAGAGCGGAGTGGAAGATGTCGTGGCGAGTGCGGGCGATGTCATGAGCGTACCTCCGTGGCCAGGTGGGTCGTTGACTGAGGTTGATGTTCTGCCACTGCTTCGCGGGCGCCACCGTCGCTGATGATCAGATTGCCACTGGCCAGTTCATCGCGGCTGGCGGGGCGAATCTGGTCGCGCTCGACGATATTGACCACGTCAGGGTCCGGGCGCTGGTCATTCACGTAGTTGCGGAAGCGCTTGAGCTTCTCGGGGCTCTTGAGCGCATTGGCCCATTCGCATTCGTAGCGGTCCACCACCTGCTGCATCTGCTCTTCGAGGGTCTCGCCGAGCCCCAGGCTGTCCTCGAGAATCACCTCTTTCAGATAGTCGAGGCCGCCCTCGAGGCCCTCGCGCCAGACGGAGGTGCGCTGCAGGCGGTCGGCGGTGCGGATGTAGAACATCAGGAAGCGGTCGATGGTGCGAATCAGGCTCTCGTCATCCAGGTCGGTCGCGAACAGCTCGGCATGACGCGGGCGCATGCCGCCGTTGCCGCAGACGTAGAGGTTCCAGCCGTTCTCGGTGGCGATCACGCCGACATCCTTGCTCTGGGCCTCGGCGCATTCACGGGTGCAGCCGGAGACGGCGAACTTGAGCTTGTGCGGGGAACGCAGGCCCTTGTAGCGGTCTTCCAGCGTCAGCGCCATCGCCATGCTGTCCTGCACGCCATAGCGACACCAGGTGCTGCCGATGCAGGATTTCACCGTGCGGGTGGACTTGCCGTAGGCGTGGCCGGTCTCGAAGCCGGCGGCGATCAGCTCGCTCCAGATATCCGGCAATTCATGCAGCTGGGCACCGAAGAGGTCGATGCGCTGACCGCCGGTGATCTTGGTATAGAGGTTGTAGCGCTTGCCGATCTCACCGATGGCGATCAGCTTGTCCGGCGTGATCTCGCCGCCGGGGATGCGCGGCACCACGGAATAGGTGCCGTTCTTCTGCATGTTGGCCATGAAGGTGTCATTGGTGTCCTGCAGCGGAATGTGCGAGGACTCGGTGATCGGCGCATTCCAGCACGAGGCCAGAATCGAGCCCACTGCCGGCTTGCAGATCTCGCAACCCAGGGCATCCGGATGGCGGCCGTGGCTGGCCATCAGCTCGGCGAAGGTCTCGATGCCTTCGACGCGCACCAGCGAGTAGAGCTCCTGACGCGTGTGCGCGAAGTGCTCGCACAGTGAGCGATCGACCTCGACGCCACGACTTTCCAGCTCGGCATCCACTACCTTCTTGAGCAGCGCCGCACAGCCTCCGCAGCCGGTGCTGGCCTTGGTGCAGGCCTTGATGGCGCCCAGATCACTGTTGCCGGCATCGATGGCACTGCAGACATCGCCCTTGGAGACGTTGTGGCAGGAGCACAGCGTGGCGCTGTCGGGCAGGGCGTCCGCGCCCAGCGTGATGGCTTCGCCACTGGCATCCGGCAGGATGAGTGCCGCCGGGTCCTTGGGCGCCGCGATGCCATTGGTGACGTACTGCAGCAGGGTGTCGTAGCGCGAGTTGTCGCCGATCAGCACCGCGCCCAGCACCTGCTTGCGGTCCTGCGAGACGATCAGGCGGCGATAGACGCCATCGGCCTCGTCACAGTAGCGATAGCTGATCGCGCCCTCGGTCTTGCCGTGGGCGTCACCGATGGAGCCGACATCCACGCCCAGCAGCTTGAGCTTGGTGGACATGTCGGCGCCCTGGAAGCGGAAGCTCTCCTGAGAGGCGCTTGCCGCATCGCCAGCGCTGGCGGCCAGCAGGGACGCCACGCCGCGGGCCATCTGATAGCCCGGCGCGACCAGCCCGAAGATGCGCGATTGCCACAGGGCGCACTCGCCGATGGCGAAGATTTCCGGGTCCGAGGTGCGGCATTCGTCATCGATGATGATGCCGCCGCGCTCGCCGATCTCGAGGCTGGCGCTGCGTGCCAGGGCGTCCTGAGGACGGATGCCGGCGGAGAACACGATCAGGTCGGTCTCCAGATATTCGCCATCGGAGAAGTTCATCCGCCACTGATGGTGCTCGCCGGGCACGATGTCGGTGGTGGCGCGATTGAGGTGCACCCCCACGCCCAGCGCAGTGATGTGTTGCTTGAGCGCAAGGCCGCCATCCTCATCCAGCTGCACCGGCATCAGGCGTGGCGCGAATTCGACGACATGCGCTTCCAGGCCGAGTGACTTGAGGGCATTGGCGGCTTCCAGCCCCAGCAGGCCACCGCCGACCACCACGCCATGTGTCTTGCCATCGGCGGCAGCGCGAATCTGATCAAGATCCTCCAGGGTGCGGTAGACCAGACGATTGCTGGCGGCGGCCTCGCTTCCCGGCTCACCGAGGCCCTGGATGGGCGGCACGAAGGGGGTCGAGCCGGTCGCCAGCACCAGGCTGTCGTAGGGGTAGCGCCCGCGCGTGGTGATGACATGGCCGCCATCGCGGTCGATGGCGGTGACGCACTCGTCGAGGTGCAGGGTGACGCCCGCCTTGCGGTAGTCGTCGGCGGTGCCGAGCGCGAGAGATTCGGCATCACGCCCGGTGAAATACTCCGAGAGATGCACGCGGTCGTAGGCGATGTGGCCTTCCTCGCCGAAGACATGAATCTGGTAGTGCGCGGTGGCGCCCAGTGCGATCAGCTGCTCGACGCAGTGATGGCCAACCATGCCATTGCCGATGATGATCAGATGTTTCATGCGGCCTCCTCGAAGGTGTCAGGGGTGTTGTCGGTCTTGTCGGTCTTGTCTGTGGTGTCGCGATCACGATGCTGGTCTGTCATGTCTTGAGTGCCCGGCTTGCCGCTGGGGTCATCGGGCGCCGTCGGCGGGCCGTCCTGGGTCAGTCCTGCCAGGGCTTCTGCCGGCATCAGCAGGAGGTCTTCGCGAATCCTGGTCAGTGGCGTGCCGGCCCTGAGCGCTTCGAACA
The DNA here is from genome assembly GCF_023161745.1 of Cobetia sp. 1CM21F. Lineage (NCBI taxonomy): Bacteria > Pseudomonadati > Pseudomonadota > Gammaproteobacteria > Oceanospirillales > Halomonadaceae > Cobetia > Cobetia sp. 1CM21F. The sequence continues at coordinate 223,720 of NZ_JALNTQ010000005.1, forward strand.
GGGCGTTGCCGGCACTGACGTCGCCGTAGAGCACCACGCCGACCAGGCGCTCCTCGCGCAGCAGCAGTCGGCGGTAGTCGCCCAGGGCGTGGTCCTGATAGACCAGCACCTCGTCATTTGGCTGTGGGGTAAGCTCGCCGCAGCTATAGAGGTCGATGCCGCTGACCTTGAGGCGCGTCGCCAGTGGCGCATTGCGATAGGGCGGAGTCGGTTGCGCGAGAAGCTGGCGGGCGAGCACTTCGATCTGCGCCCAGATGGGCTCGATCAGGCCGAAGGTCTCGCCAGCCACCTCACAGCATTCGCCCAACGCGTGAATGTGCGGATCGCTCGTGAGCAGATGGCCATCGACCTGGATGGCGCGCTGACAGGCCAGCCCCGCAGCACGCGCAAGCTCGATTTCGGGGCGGATGCCGGTGGCGGCGATGGTCAGTCCGGCGCGCAGTTCGCGGCCATCCTTGAGGCGCACGCCGGTGATGCGGCCCGCCGGGGTCTCGAGCCACTCTTCGAGGTGCGCGCCAGTGATGATGTCGAGGCCACGCTCGCGAAGTTCCTGCTCCAGCAGTCCGGCCGCGACCTCATCCAGCTGACGGTTCATCAGGCGCTCGCTGCGCTGCAGCAGCGTCACCTCAAGGCCCCCCTTGCGCAGGCCCTCGGCGGCCTCGAGCCCGAGCAGCCCGCCACCGATGACCAGTGCGCCGGCGCCCTCCTGCCGTCCGGCAAGGCAGGCGGCCTGCATCTGCTCGACATCCTTCAGATCGCGAAAGCCCATCAGTCCCGGCGGCCAGTCATTGGCGGACGACGCCTTTGGCAGGTGAGCGGGCAGAAGCAGGGGCAGCGCCGGGCGTGAGCCGGTCGCGATCACCAGCCGCTGATAGGGGATGCGGCCGCCGCTGGCGGTCTCGACACAGCGGGCGGCGCGATCGATCTGGCTGACGGGGTCGCCGCTGATTCGTGTGATGCCGTGCCGCGAGAACCAGTCGGCCTGCTGGCTGATCAGGCCTTCGGTTTGTGTCTCGCCGGCCAATAGCGGCGAGAGCTGAATGCGGTTGTAGGGGAGGTGGGGCTCCTCGCCGATCACCGTGACCGGCCAGGGCAGCTGCTGATCAGGGCTAAGCGAGACCAGCTGCTCCAACAGCTTCTGCGCCGCCATGCCGTGGCCGATGATGACCAGTGCTGGCGTAGGCTCGCGAGTGGTAGATGACGGATGCATTCTGCCTCCTTGCGCTGACGTTCTGGACGCATAAAAAAAGCGCCTGCTTGCCGCCGTGATGATCACGACGTCAAGCAGGCGCCTTTGCCTGGAAGATGAGGGCTAAGCATTGGATAGCGAGTTGCAGTGTCAGGTGACGATGTCGCTGTCACCCACAACTGCGGCAGGTCTGGCGGACCGTTGGCTGCTGCATGTCACTCATCGGAGTGATGCGCTGCGAGACCTGCGATTCGGGGTCGTCATTGACCCAACCTGCCGATACTCAGGCGAATTCGGTGCCGCTTCAGAGAAAGCCGCTATTTTTCATTCACTTGCAGTTGCAGATACTCGAGGAGAGGTCCTGGCATGGTCGAGCCGGTCGCGGTTCAGGGAGGCATCAAGGCAGGGATTGGTGCAGTCGCATGCGCTGATGCACATGGCTGGTGCGTCAGCGGTGCCTGGCGCTGGCCGTCTCGCGCTGTCCGCCTCCTGCTTCGGTAGCTTATGACGGCCAAGTGATTGTTATTTCTGGTGATTGGTCAGGGTTGGTCTGTTAAGTGCGTCTATCAGGTCATTGGTGTGATACCTGATTGAGGGTTCGCGACTCCGCAAGCTTCACTGTTGCGAGACTCGCGAACCGGCCAACGGCGGCTCTTCAATCATGCACGCCATGTCGACGTCTCGAAGACGAGATTGCGCACCCATCGGCATGACGAGACCGTATCCACCATCAGTTTTCCTTGTCAGTCTGCAGGGCAGACCAGGACTGACAACGACAGGCAAAGGCGCCTGATGACCGCACATTACGTGGCGGGTCATCAGGCGCCTTTTTTCATGCTTACTGCACCAGGGAGTGATGTCTATGCAGGCCAGCAAGCCCCAGAGCACAAGTGAGTCTTCCTCCTGCAGCGCCTCGACGACCTGCCCGTATTGCGGTGTCGGGTGTGGCGTGTCACTTGAGCTGAAAAACCGGGTGCAGGAGGGTGGTGAGCTCAAGCGCAGGATCACCGCCGTCAGCGGCGACAACGACCATCCGGCCAATTACGGGCGTCTGTGCGTCAAGGGGTCTGCGCTTGCCGAGACACTGTCATCCAGCGGCCGTCTGACGCAGCCTCAGATACGCGATGCCGCAGGCGTGCTGCGAGAGGTGAGCTGGGATACGGCGCTGGATCTGATCGCCGCTCGCTTCGGTGAGCTGCGCAGCACCCATGGTGGGGACAGCATTGCCGCCTATCTGTCGGGGCAGCTGTTGACCGAGGACTATTACCTCGCCAACAAGCTGTTCAAGGGCTTCATCGGTACGCCGCACCTGGATACCAATTCGCGGCTGTGCATGGCCTCGGCGGTCGTGGCGCACAAGCGTGCCTTCGGGGCAGACGCCGTGCCTTGCAGCTATGAGGATCTCGAGCGTGCCGAGCTGGTGGTGCTGGTCGGCAGCAATCTGGCCTGGAATCACCCGGTGCTGTTCCAGCGCCTCAAGCAGGCGCGTATCGACAATCCCTTGCTGCGTATCGTGGTGATCGACCCGCGCCTGACCGACAGCTGCGAGATCGCGGACCTGTATCTGGGCATTCGCCCCGGTAGCGACGCGCGCCTCTTCAATGGCTTGCTGGCCTATATGGCCGAGCGCGGACGCATCGATCGCCTCTATCTGGAGGCCCACACCCAGGGTTTCGATGCGGCAATCAAGCAGGCGAAGCGTGACGATTGCTCGCTTTCCGCAATTGCGCGGGATTGCGATATCGATGTGGAGCGTCTCGAGACCTTCTATTACTGGTTTGCCACCCAGCTACACGTGGTCACGCTGTTCTCCCAGGGCGTGAATCAATCGACCAGTGGCACCGACAAGGGTAATGCGATCATCAATTGCCATCTGGCAGGCGGCAAGATCGGGCTGCCGGGAGCGGGGCCGTTCTCCATCACCGGGCAGCCCAATGCGATGGGCGGCCGCGAAGTCGGTGGCCTGGCGAACCAGCTGGCGGCACATATGGATTACGACACGCCGGGTGCGCGGGCGCTGGTCAGCGAGTTCTGGCAGGCACCGAACCTGCCCGAGGGGCCTGGTCACAAGGCGGTCGAGCTGTTCGCGGCGCTGGGGCGTGGCGAAATCAAGGCGCTGTGGATCATGGCGACCAACCCGGCGGTGAGCCTGCCGGATAGCGCACGAGTGCGTGCAGCGCTGGCGGCCTGCCCGCTGGTGATCGTCTCCGAGTGCATGGCCGACAGCGACACCCTGGCCTACGCGGATGTGGTGCTGCCGGCCAGCAGCTGGAGCGAGAAGGATGGCACCGTCACCAACTCCGAGCGCTGCATCTCGCGTCAGCGTGGCCTGCTCACTCCGCCGGGTGAGGCGCGTCATGACTGGTGGCAGCTGGCGGAGGTCGGCAAGCGCATGGGCTATCAGGAGGCTTTCGACTACTCGGGGCCCCACGCGATCTTCCGTGAGCACGCCCGCCTCTCGGGGTTTCGCAATTCTGCGCCGCGTCTCAAGGCCGGTCGCAAGCCATCGGCAACCTCCTCGGTCAAGCGGCTGTTCAACATCGCGCCGCTGGCGGAGCTGGATCGCGCGGGTTACGACGCGCTCAAGCCGATCCAGTGGCCGGTACGCCGCGGAGACAAGGGCGAGCTGATCGGCACGCCGCGCCTGTTCGAGGATGCCACCTTCAACACTCCCAATGGGCGCGCACGCCTGGTGCCCGTGGTACCGCAATTACCGCAACAGGCGCTGAGCGATGCGGCGCCGCTGCGCCTCAATACCGGGCGTATTCGTGATCAGTGGCACACCATGACGCGCACCGCGCGCAGTGCTCGCCTGATGAATCACCGGGCCGAGCCTTTCGTGGAGCTCCATCCGCAGGATGCGGCGGCTCGCGATTTGCAGGATGGCGGTCTCGCGCAGCTCAAGGGGCGTGATGAGCAGGGCGGGCTGCGTGGAGATTACCGGGCTCGCGTCCGCATCAGCAGTGGTCAGCGTCGCGGGGAGGTATTCATTCCGATGCACTGGAGCGACCACTTCGCGAGTCACGCTCGGGCCGGTGCGCTGCTGGCGGGGCTCGTCGATCCCTTCTCCGGTCAGCCGGAATCCAAGCATGGCGCGGTAGAGGTCGCGCCATTGCCATGCGAGTGGCAGGCCACTCTGTTGATTACCCCCTCCATCCTGGCCGGGCGTGAGGATCTGGTGGCTGCCGTGACCCAGCTCGACGGGCGCTACTGGGCGCGTATTCCGCAATCGGCATTGGTGCGCTACCAGCTGGCAGGTCAGGGCCAGCCGGATTGGCAGCATTGGTGCGAAAGCCATCTGGGTGTCCCGGCGGGGCTCTGGGCACAGGACGCCGCGCAAGGGGGCATCAGCGCAGCGGGCTTTCGTGATGGACGCCTTGTCTGGTGGCTGAAGGTGATGCCGGGTGACGCACACCTCGATCGCCAACCCAATATCGCCTGGCTGGGCGAATGCTTCGCATCAGAGCAGCTCTCCGCGCATGAGCGGCGCAGCCTGCTGGCCGGCCGTCTCTCCGGGCAGGCGGATGTCGGGGCGATGGTCTGTGCCTGCCATCAGGTCGGCGAACTGACCATTCGTCAGGCCATCCAGTCCGGTGACGGTTCCGTGGAAGCCCTGGGCGCGCGACTGGCCTGCGGCACTCGCTGCGGTTCCTGCCTGCCTGAACTCAAACGTCTTGTGGAAGAGGAGCGATCCGATGAGCGGATTGATTCGTTGGAAATGGCGTGACCTGATGTCGGTATCCAGCAGTGCAGAGTCTCTCGGGATTCTCATGGCACGGCTGACCGACGGCCTGATGTCGCGGCGCGAGTGGCGTGGCGAGAATCGGCATGTGCCAGCGCGCAGCGATGCCAACGGGATTTCTCCCGCCTGGGAGGCGTTTCTTCCGGGGCAGGTCGCGCTGGTGGGCGCGGGGCCGGGGGAACCGGACCTGATGACGCTCAAGGCTTGGCGAATGCTGAATGCTGCGGATGCGGTGGTCTATGACCGCCTGGTCGGCGATGAGATTCTCGCTCAGCTACCGGTGCACTGTGAGCGCTACTACGTCGGCAAGGCCTGCGGCAATCATAGTGTGCCGCAGGATGAGATCGGCGCGCTGATGGTGCGCCTGGCGGGGGAGGGCATGCGAGTCGTGCGCCTCAAGGGCGGTGATCCCGGTGTCTTCGGTCGCATGGGGGAAGAGCTCGCGGCCCTCGATGATGCCGCCATCACGCGGCATATCGTGCCTGGCATCACCGCGGCTTCCGGTGCGGCCGCTGCCCTGGGAATGCCATTGACGGACAGGGCGCATGCACAGCGTCTGCGTTTCGTGACCGCTCAGCTCTGCAGCAAGAGTGAGCAGCCTGAGTGGCAGCAGCTGGCACGTCGCGATGAAACGCTTCTCTTCTATATGGGGCTCAATCGTCTCGAGGTGATCTGTGATGAGTTGCAGCGTCATGGGCTGCCGGCGGACTGGCCGATGATGCTGGTCGCCAATGCCAGCCTTCCCGAGCAGCAGACCCTGCACGGCTCGCTCGGCAATATGGTGAGTCGTCTGGCCGAGCATCCATTGCCGACACCCTGCCTGATCATCGTCGGCAGTGTCTGCCAGATGGCGGCGGGGCGAGAGAGTGCGCTGGCCGATGCCGTCGCGCAGGCAGAGGCTCACATGTCTTGCAGGGAAGCATGTTGAGAAGCCTGCTTTGCACTCTTTTGGGCATTGCTGCCAAAAAGCCCTTGCCCTCACGGCGGTTCGTGCGTAAAGTACGCATCCGCTGCCGGGGACGCATGGCGTTACCAGCGGT
>NZ_JALNTQ010000006.1:0-168071 GCF_023161745.1 Cobetia sp. 1CM21F
GGAAGTGAAACCGCTTAGCGCCGATGGTAGTGTGGAGTTTCTCCATGTGAGAGTAGGTCATCGTCAGGCACTTATACCGAACCGCCCCTGTAGCCTTGCTGCAGGGGCGGTTCTCTTTGTGCGCAGAAAAAATTGGCGCAAAAAAGCCTCGTGCAAGCAAAGTGTGCCGAGAATTGCTGATGAAAGCTGCTAGATCATTGGTGTGATAGCCCCGCCAGGTAGGGTTTCTCCCTGCAAGAGTCGCGGATGGCCGCCCCATGACAGTCATGAAAAGTTCGCCAGGCACTTATACCGGACCGCCCCTGTAGCCTTGCTACAGGGACGGTTCTCTTTGTGCGCAGGAAAAGTGGTGCTCAGGAAGCGTTGGCGCAAAAGAACTGCCGTGCTGGGGTAAATGCGTATAGCACAAGACATAGCCACATGAGCTATATGAGACAAAGATGCCTCTATCACTTCTGTGATAGAGGCATCTTTGTCTATGGATCAGTATCACTGGGAAAGCGTTTTGACGCTCTATTGAGTGTACTTGATCGACAGGCATTCCACGCTGTTGAGAGATATCTTTATCGGGAGATATCTTTGCTGTTGCTGCACCTGCTCGGTGTCTGCGCTGTCATTGAATATCACTCATTGAAGTTAGCCATGAACAGGCGCAAGGAGGCGACATGGCGAGGAGCATTTCATATTCTTCATCAAGACTTCTATTGGCAGGAATGATGGCTCTTTTGTTGGGGCTGATGTCATCAGAAATGGCATCTGCCGGGGAGCGAGAGAGAAAGATAGAGCGCTGTCAGTTCATCAAGGACAAGATCGAATATTATACCGATAGGCGTCGCGGCGGCGGGTCGTCGGGCCAGATGCGAAGTTGGCAGTCCCAGCGCAATGACTACAAGCAGCGCTATCGGGATGAAAACTGCACGCGCGTCAGGGCAGCACTGAAGTGACTCCCCTATTGACGCGATAATAGTGAGTCGCAGTGCGCTACTCTTAGTGTTGTAGGTTGTAGATAGACGCAGCCAAACATGACGATGCCCCTCTTGAGAATGTCTCAAGAGGGGCATCGTTGTTCAGGACGATTCGCTCAGGGCGATTCGTTCAGGGACGTTTTCGCAGGCGTGTCAGGCCTTCCTGGGCGCTGGATGCCACCAGCTCGCCGTGCCGGTTATAGAGACTACCGCGAGCGAAGCTGCGTGCGCCTCCCGCCCACGGGCTATCCATCTCGTAGAGCAGCCAATCATTGACGCGTACATCGCGGTGGAACCATAGCGAGTGATCCAGGCTCGCCATTTGCAGTTCGGGCGAACCGAACCGCACACCATGTCCGCCGAGGCCGGTCGCCAGCAGGTTGAAGTCGGAGCTGTATGTCAGCAGGTAGCGATGTAGGGCATCATCTTCCGGCAGCTCGCCTGCCAGACGGAACCACAGCCGCTGGCGTGGTGGGGGGCAGGCGTCATCATCACTCGCCGTGATCGGCGCCTTCAGGCGCAGGAACTCGATGGGGTGGCCCTCATAGCGCTCGATACGTGCCCCCTGTTCGATCAACTGCTCTGGGGATTCGATATCGGGCATGGCGAGCTGATGCTCGAAGCCTGCCTCCTTGCCATGGAAGGAGGCGCTGCAGAAGAAGATGGTCTTGCCATTCTGGATGGCACTGATGCGTCGAGTCGTGAAGCTGCCGCCATCACGCACGCCATCAACCTGATAGATGACAGGCTTGTGGGCATCGCCCGGGCGCAGGAAGTAGCCATGCAGAGAGTGGACCTGGCGTTCGACCGGTACCGTGCGTGTCGCTGCGGACAGCGCTTGTCCGAGTACCTGCCCGCCAAACAGCTGAGGGAAGCCGAGGTCCTGACTGTGCCCTCTGAACAGGTTCTCTTCCAGGGTCTCAAGACCCAGCAGGGTGACCAGTGCCTCAAGAGGCGCAGTGGCTGTTTGGGTCATGGATCTATCCTTGTACTGAGGGGCAGGCGCTCGGAGCAGTGCCAGACCGCGCGGGGTGGCAATGCAGGAGGAAGCGCGAGCGCCAAGCCGTTATCATGGTGAGCGAAACAATGGCTTCAGGATACCGGAGAACAACGGTGAGTGACGAGTTGGCGATAGCGCCGCAGGCCCGGAGTGGGCCGCGTGGGGATCATTACTATATGCACCGCGCGCTGGACCAGGCGCGGCTGGCATTCGAGGCTGGCGAGGTGCCTGTCGGCGCGGTGGTGGTCAATCCTCAGGGCGACATCATCGGCACTGGCTACAATGCGCCGGTCAGCACCCCGGACCCGACGGCACATGCCGAGGTGCAGGCCTTGCGCGCGGCGGCGGCCCGACTCGGCAACTATCGTCTCGACGATTGCACGCTGTATGTGACGCTGGAACCCTGCATGATGTGCAGTGGCGCCTTGATCCACGCGCGGGTGAAGCGGGTCGTCTACGGGGCGGCAGAGCCGAAGACCGGCATGGTTGAGTCGCGTGCCAATCTGTTTGCACAGCCCTGGCATAACCATCACGTCGTGGTGGAAGGGGGGCTATTGGCCGCTCACGCCAAGCGCTTGCTCAAGTCCTTCTTCGCTGAGCGGCGCGGTGAGCTTCCGAGCTGATCCTTTCATGCTGAACCTTCCGCTCAGATCCGCCCGCGCAGGTCCTCCGCGTTGCGATCGTGTTGGTCTCCGTGAGTCGTCAGGCAGCGACCTGAACCTGATTGCGACCACTGGACTTGGCGCGATACAGCGCCTCATCCGCTGCCTGCAGCAGTGCATCCAGCCGCAACGGAGCGCGCGCCACGCATGCCATGCCCACGGATACCGTGACGACGCTGTCCGTGGCGGGCTGCGGCAGTCCTGCAGCCTGCACGGCACGCCGCAGCTCTTCCGCCAGAGTGCGGCCTACCGCGCGCGGGCATTCCGGAATGCACACCACGAACTCCTCGCCACCGAAGCGCGCCAGTATGCCGCCGGCAGACTCCACGGGTGCCCGTGAGACGGCGGCAATCTTCTGCAGGTAGCGATCTCCCTCCAAGTGTCCCAGTTTGTCGTTGATCGTCTTGAAGAAGTCGATATCCAGAATCATGACCGTCAGAGGCATCTTACCGCTGAAGCTCTGCACCTGCTCGAGGAAATAGCGACGATTGGGCAGCTGGGTCAGCTCGTCGTGACGCGCCAGCCACTGGATCTCGTTCTGCAGTCGCTCTCGCCGCACCATCTCTTCGCGAAGTGCATCATTGGCATTCTTGACGATGCCGTGCTCCTGCGAGACGCGGCGATACATGTAGATCACGAGGAAGAGCAGGTAGGCCAGCAGCATGCCCGTCAGTAACGTCACCTCTGGCAGGCGGCCACGAGTGGCCGCCAGGAACTGCTGTGTCGGCTGCAGGCCCAGTGTCAGGTCGGTGGCGGGCAGCTCGATGGGGATGCGATGCCCCCAGGGCGCCAGACGACTTTCCGGGCCGACATGGATATAGATGTTGCCGCGCTCTGACAGGGTGACCGCAAATGCCTCATTGCGTGCCGTGTCCATGGCCCTGTCGAGCAGAGGGGCCAGGTCCACCACCATGGCGATCGCCCCCAGGATGGTGCCATCACGTGGATCGCGCACCGGCAGGTAGGACACCATGCCCTTGCCGCCCTGAATCAGGTCGATGATGCCGGTATGGCCCTCGATGCCGAGTTCCAGCGGATTGCGCAGCGGCGTGTCCGGCTGAGCATCCAGCAGGCGTACGCCCAGCACATCATGATTGCGACCCTTGTCCGGGAAGACGCGCGAAACCACGCTGTCCGGATCGATGAAGGCGATGTTCTGGAAGTAATCGAAATCCTTGTAATAGCTGCGTGCCAGGCGCTGCCATTCTCCGCGCGTCGGTGTCTGCCCCATCAGGCTCCAGAAACCGGCGAAGCGCCGCATCGCATTGAGCTGGTCGTTGATCTCGCGAGACAGCTCCGTGGCGATCTTGTCGCCCAGTACGTAGGTCGACTGGTTGATGCGATTGTTCTCGTCCTGGCTCTGCTGCTGCCAGGCGAGCAGACAGACCAGGGTGATCGAGGAGGAAATGATCAGCGGTATGAGATTGCGGCGCCACATCTGCATGAATGCCGGCTGTAGATCGATCCATTGAGCGATCAACAGCAGACTGACGAAGCTGGTCAGCGTGATGCGTTCCGGGCCTGCCAGCACCATGCTGGCGACGGAAAGACTGGCGTCGGACATCATGGCAAACAGCAACAGCAGCGTGACTTGCGTCAGCTGGATGGCAGAGCCGAATCCCAGTCGCATGCGCAACAGGGCGCAGGTCGTGAGGCCGAAACAGGCAAACAGGATCAGGATAGGCGGGCGGATATTGGCGATGTGCCAATCGCCCGGCAGATTGATCAGCAGGTCTCCCCAGTGGTCCACCCCCACCCAGCTTTCCGGTAGCAGGAAGGTACAGATCAGCAGGATATTGAGGATCAATGAGGCGCTGAGGAACAGCTGGCTGAGGGAGGTATTGCGCCAATGCCAGGCAGCCTGGCCGGCGGCTTGCAGGGTCAACATCATCAGCAGCAGCGCATTGGCTTCATTGCCGGCAGACGGCCAGAGCCCCAGCAAGGCGATGCCGAACGCGATCAGGCTTAGCGACATCAAGACGAGTCTGCGTGTCATTCCCTGTCCTTAGAGGCTCTTGATGCGTGGTGAAGATGCGTGCACTTGAGGCACCGGAGTGCTGACGGTCCGAACTCCATCCTCAGAGAATCGGAGGCACTGTATCGAAGGGATTGCTGTCGCCTTCGTCGTCGGTAATCGGACGCTCATCCAGCTGATAGAACTGCTGCTGGCTACGGTAAACATAATTCAGTATTTCATAATAACGACGGATATTGCGGACATAGATGACAGGTTCTCCGCCGCGTGCATAACCATAACGGACTTTCTGGTACCACTCACGATTCTGAAGCAAGGGCAGGGCTTCGCGGACATCCTTCCAGCGATTCGGGTCGCCGCCCTTCATCTTCACGATCCGTCTGGCGTCAAACAGGTGACCCAGGCCGACATTGTAGGCTGCCAGCGTCATCCAGGTGCGATCCGGTTCCTTGATCTCGTCTGGCAAGCGTCCCTTTATACTCACAAGATAGCGTGAGCCACCATCGATGCTCTGAACGGGGTCCAAACGGTTGGCGATCTTCATTTCGCGCGCCGTCACATTGGTCAGCATCATCAGGCCGCGCACCCCTGTGGGAGAGGTGGCCTTGGGCTGCCAGTGCGATTCCTGATAGCCCGTGGCGGCCAGCAGTTTCCAGTCGATACCGGTTTCGCGTGCGGCTTCCTTGAAGGTATCGATATAGCGCGGCAGGCGGTCGCGTGCCTGGCGGATGAAGGTGCGTGCGCCGACATACTCGAGATAGTCATCATGGCCGAAATAGCGCTCGACCAGTTGATCGAGAGTGCCATCCTGGCGGCGTGTCTCGAGAAAATCATTGGCGGCGGTCAGCAATGAAATGTCGCCATGTGCGGGGAAGGCCCAGGCCAGCGTCAGAGGATCGCCCACGTCGAAGCCGTTCTCCACATTGGGGAAGAACAGGCGATTGAGCTTGAATTGATGGGCATAGACGACCGCCGCATCCAGCTTGTCTTCCTCGATGCGTTGCAGCAGGTCCGCCACCTCAAGCTCGCCGGTTTCCTTCCAGCTGAGTTCGGGGATGTCCTGCTGGACTTCGCGCAGTACCAGGCTGGTGCCGGCGCCCTTGATGACGCCGATGCGCTTGCCGACCAGATCCTTCAATTCCTTGGGCGGGTGCATGCCGCGGCGATAGACCACCATCGCCTGCAATTCGAGGATGGGGCGCGAGAAGCGCAGGTCCTGTTCGGAGAGATCCAGCGGCAGGGTCGCGGCCGCAAGATCGGCCTGATCATTGAGCACGCTCTGGGTCAGGCTCTCGATATTGTGCTCGGAATCCATTGACAGACTCACGCCAAGATAATCGGCGAAGTCCCGTGCCAGCTCGTATTCGAAACCGGTAGGCCCCTGACGGCCACGATAGAAGGTCGTGGGGGTATTGCGCGTGGCGACCTGAATGAAGTCGCGCGCGCGGACATCGTCCAGCCGCGTGGGCATCTCGATGAGGGTGCGCTCGGGCAGTATAAGCAAGGCGAGGGCCAGCGCCGCGACGAGGAAACGCCGCGCGTGGCGCAGCAGCTGTCGCACGGGCGGAATGAGAGAAGAGGGCGAAGTCTTGAGCATGCGTCAGCATCATTCACGGCAGGGCTTCCACCATACCGGCAGCTCAACACACTGTCATCCAACGCATGTCGCCTGCGGGCTTCGTTAAGGCTCGCCTTTCACGTATGATATGCGCTTGCTGCCGCCGTTTGGCGGTTGTCCGTTCACGCTGCTTCAGAGGCTTTCCCTGACCATGCTCGAACTGCGAGGCGCGCCTGCCCTTTCCGCCTTCCGTCACACCCGTCTACTGGCTGCATTACGCGAGCTGGTGCCGGAGGTGGAATCTCTTCATGCCGAGTACCTTCATCTGGCCGAGGTCGATGGTGAACTGAGCAGTTCCGATCGGACAACACTGGAGCGCCTGCTGGACTACGGCCCCAGTCGTGACGAGAGCGCTCCGGAAGGACATCTCTTCCTCGTCATCCCCCGCCTCGGCACGCTGTCCCCCTGGTCTTCCAAGGCCACGGATATCGCCGCCAACTGCGGCCTGCCGCAAGTCCGCCGCCTCGAGCGTGGCATCGCCTACCGCATCAAGCTGGACGCGCCCCTGAGCGAAGAGCTCTTCGCCACGCTGTCCTCCCGACTGCACGACCGCATGACCGAGACGGTATTGACCCGTACTCAGGACGCGGCACGTCTGTTCCAGCATCAGGCACCTGCCAAGCTTGCCCATGTCGACATCCTCGGCGGTGGCCGCGAAGCCCTGGCCAAGGCCAACGGTAGCCTGGGTCTGGCACTGGCCGATGACGAGATCGATTATCTGGTCGAGTCCTTCAAGACTCTGGGCCGCAATCCTGCCGACATCGAACTGATGATGTTCGCTCAGGCGAACTCCGAGCATTGCCGCCACAAGATCTTCAATGCGGACTGGACCATCGACGGCGAAGCGCAGTCGCACTCGCTGTTCAAGATGATCAAGAACACCTACCAGCATCATCCGGATGGCGTGCTGTCCGCCTACAGTGACAACGCCGCCGTGATGGAAGGTCCGACTGCCGGGCGTTACTTCCCGACAGGCGAAGGCCACATCTATACCTACCATCAGGAACCGATCAACATCCTGATGAAGGTCGAGACCCACAACCACCCGACCGCCATCGCCCCTTATCCGGGCGCCGCGACCGGTGCCGGTGGCGAGATTCGTGATGAAGGCGCGACCGGTGTCGGCTCCAAGCCGAAAGCGGGTCTGACCGGCTTCAGCGTCTCCAACCTGCGCATCCCGGGCTTCGAACAGCCGTGGGAGCACGACTACGGCAAGCCGGAGCGCATCAAGACCGCCTACGACATCATGCTCGAAGGCCCGATCGGGGGCGCTGCGTTCAACAACGAATTCGGCCGTCCCAACCTCAACGGCTACTTCCGTACCTACGAGCAGGATGCCTTCGGTGCCGGCGGTATCGAGCGTCGCGGCTATCACAAGCCGATCATGCTCGCCGGCGGTTACGGCAACATCCGCAGCCAGCACGTCGAGAAGGGCGATATTCCGGTCGGCGCCAAGCTGATCGTGATGGGCGGCCCGGCGATGCTGATCGGTCTGGGCGGCGGTGCTGCCTCTTCCATGGCCTCCGGCAGCTCCAGCGAAGACCTCGATTTCGCCTCCGTGCAGCGTGACAACGCCGAGATGGAGCGTCGCGTGCAGGAAGTCATCGATCGCTGCTGGGCGCTGGATGACAAGAATCCGATCTGCTTCATCCACGACGTCGGCGCGGGCGGTCTGTCCAACGCACTGCCGGAGCTGGTCAAGGATGGCGGTCGCGGTGGCCTGTTCGATCTGCGCGCCGTGCCGAGCGCCGAATCCGGCATGAGCCCGCTGGAAATCTGGTGCAACGAATCCCAGGAACGCTACGTGCTGGCGGTGGCGCCGGAGAATCTGGCCACCTTCGAAGCCCTGTGCGAGCGTGAGCGTTGCCTGTACGCCGTGGTCGGTGAAGCCCTCGAGGAGCACGAGCTGATCGTCAAGGATGGTCACTTCGATACGCGTCCGGTCGATCTGCCGATGGATGTGCTGTTCGGCAAGCCGCCCAAGATGTCACGCAGCTTCGAGCGCCAGACGCTGGAACTGCCGGCGTTGGGCCTCGACAACCTCGACCCGCGCGAAGCGATGACCCGTGTGCTGCAGCTGCCCACCGTCGCCTCCAAGAAATTCCTGATCACCATCGGCGACCGCTCGATCACCGGCATGGTCGCGCGCGACCAGATGGTCGGTCCGTGGCAGGTACCGGTGGCCGATTGCGCCGTCACCACCAGCTCCCTCGACAGCCATGTCGGTGAAGCGATGGCGATGGGCGAGCGTACGCCGGTCGCACTGATCTCGCCGGCGGCGTCCGCGCGTCTGGCCGTGGCCGAGGTGATCACCAATCTGGCCGCCGCGCCGATCGCCAAGCTGTCTGACATCAAGCTGTCCGCCAACTGGATGAGCGCTGCCGATCACACCGGCGAGAATCAGGCGCTCTACGAGGCCGTCCACGCCGTCGGCATGGAACTGTGCCCGGCGCTGGACCTGACCATTCCGGTCGGCAAGGACTCCATGTCCATGCGCACCGCCTGGCAGGACGAGAACGGCGAAGACAAGTCGATCACCGCGCCGCTGTCGCTGGTGATGACAGGCTTCGCGCCGGTCACCGATGCCATGCGTACCCTCACGCCGCAGCTGCGTCGCACGCTGAATGGCGAGGCCGTGGAAACGGACCTGATCCTGATCGATCTTGGCCATGGCGCTCACCGTCTCGGTGGCTCCGCGCTGGCGCAGGTCTATGGTCAGGTCGGCAATGAAGCGCCGGATCTTGCCAAGCCCGAAGACCTCAAGCACTTCTTCGAGGCCATCCAGCGCTTCAATGTCGAAGGCAAGCTGCTGGCCTATCACGACCGCAGCGACGGTGGTCTGTTGACCACCTTGATGGAAATGTCCTTCGCGGGACGTGTCGGTCTCGATATCTCCCTCGACTGGACCGCCGCCGAGCCGGGTCAGGCCACCGGCGCGCTGTTCGCCGAAGAACTGGGTGCCGTGGTGCAGGTGCGTCGCGAACATACCGAGTCCATCCTCGCCGAACTCAAGGCCGTGGGCCTCGAGCACAGTGGCGTGATCGCCACGCCGCGTGCCGATGAGCAGATCAACATCACGCTGCTGGGCCAGAACCTGCTCTCCACCACCCGCGCCAGTGCCGAGCGCCTGTGGGCCGAGACCAGCTATCGCATGCAGGCCGCACGTGACAACGCCGATTGCGCCAAGAGCGAATTCGAGTCCATCAACGACGTGCGTGACCCGGGCCTTACCGCCCAGGCCACTTTCGACGTCAACGAGGACATCGCGGCGCCGTACCTGAACACCGGTGCACGTCCGCGCATGGCGATCCTGCGCGAGCAGGGCGTCAATGGTCAGCTCGAGATGGCGGCAAGCTTCGACCGTGCCGGTTTCGAGGCCGTCGATGTCCACATGAGCGACATCCTCGAAGGGCGTGTCGATCTGGACACCATGCGGGGCTTGGTCGCCTGTGGCGGCTTCTCCTACGGTGACGTGCTGGGTGCCGGCGGTGGCTGGGCCAAGTCGGTGCTGTTCAATGCGCGTGCGCGTGAACAGTTCGAGCGCTTCTTCAACCGTGACGACAGCTTCGCGCTGGGCGTCTGCAACGGTTGCCAGATGCTCTCCCAGCTCAAGGAGCTGATCCCGGGAGCCGAGGCCTGGCCGCGCTTCGTGCGCAACGAGTCCGAGCAGTTCGAGGCCCGTGTCGCGATGGTCGAAGTCGAGAAGAGCGCCTCGCTGTTCCTCGATGGCATGGAAGGCTCGCGCCTGCCGATCGCCATCGCGCATGGCGAAGGGCGTGCCGAGTTCCGCGACAGCGCGCACCTGCGCAAGATGCAGAGCAGCGGCCAGGTCGCGCTGCGTTACGTCGACAACTACGGCCAGACCACCACGCGCTATCCGGCCAACCCGAACGGTTCGCCGTCCGGTATCACCGGTCTGACCACCGATGATGGTCGCGTGACCATCATGATGCCGCACCCGGAGCGCGTGGCGCGTGCCGTCACCAACTCCTGGCGTCCGGACGACTGGCAGCAGGATGGCGCCTGGTTGCGCATGTTCCGCAATGCCCGTCGCTGGGTTGACTGAGCGACGTGACGCGCCAGCGACTCGGCCTCCTCGGTCGATGAGGCTGGCGCACGCCACCAGTGGCGAAATGCAGTACCGGGAGACGCCTTCGTGGTTCACGCCACGAGGGCGTCTTCTTGTTTATAGACATGCCGAGAGCACCGTGGTGCGACTGGCTCAACAGCGGATTCCACCGTTGAGCAGGACACTCGGCCCGGCATGCGGCAGGCTGGCGTCATCGTGATGTCGCCATCGCCATCGCCATCGCCATCGCCATCGATGATGATGCCTGCCTGACAGGCATGGTGTGTTCCGTGGCCGCCGCACTGGGCGCAACCCGTGGTCGCGACTCTTGCTCACAACCCCAGACCCTCCCACAACGACAGCCCTGACATTGCTGTTCGCTGGCAAAGGAAGCTTTGATGAAACTGAAATGGTCGCTGTTACCTCGCTACTCCGTCTTCGGGCTCTGTGTCCTCGGCTTGCTGGTCTGCCTGGGGCTGTCGGAGCTGACGCCCTGGATATGGCCGCTGACGCTGCTGATGGCCTTTCTGGTCGCCGTCGGCATCTACGACATGCAGCAGCCGGATTACGCCGTGCGTCGCAACTATCCGGTGATCGGCAACATGCGCTACCTGTTCAAGGCGCTGCGTCCGGAAATGCGTCAGTACCTGTTCGAGTCGGACACCGATCAGCTGCCGTTTTCCCACAAGCAGCGCGAGCTGGTCTATGCGCGTGGCCGTCAGCACAACTCCTCCCAGCCGTTCGGCACCTTGCTCGATGTCTATTCCGACAGCTATGAGTTCATCGGCCACTCCATGCAGACCTCGAGCGTGCCGGACCCCAAGGGCTTTCGTCTCAACGTCGGCAACTCCCAGTGCTCGCATCCCTACAATGCCTCGCTGTTCAATATCTCGGCGATGAGCTTCGGCTCCTTGAGCGCCAATGCCATCCGCGCCCTGAACAAGGGCGCCAGGCTGGGCAACTTCGCCCATGACACCGGCGAAGGCAGCATCAGTCCCTATCACCGCGAATTCGGGGGCGATCTGATCTGGGAGCTGGGCAGTGGCTACTTCGGCTGCCGCGACGAGGAAGGGCGCTTCGATGGCGAGAAGTTTGCCCGTCAGGCGGCCAGCGAGCAGGTCAAGATGATCGAGATCAAGCTCAGCCAGGGTGCCAAGCCCGGCCACGGGGGCGTCTTGCCGGCCAGCAAGATCAGCGAGGAGATCGCCGAGACGCGCGGGATTCCGATGGGCAAGGATTGCATCTCGCCGTCCAACCACGGTGAGTTCTCCACACCGCTTGAGCTGTTGAGCTTCATCCAGCGCCTGCGCGAGCTGTCGGGTGGCAAGCCGGTGGGCTTCAAGCTGTGCCTCGGGCAGCCGTGGGAGTTCATGGCCATCGTCAAGGCGATGCTCGAGACAGGGATCGTGCCCGATTTCATCGTCGTCGATGGCAGTGAGGGCGGCACCGGCGCCGCACCGACCGAATTCACCGACCACCTCGGCACCCCGCTGCGTGAAGGGCTGCAGTTCGTCCACAATTCGCTGGTGGGCGCAGGGCTGCGTGATGAGGTGCGCATCGGGGTCAGCGGCAAGATCATCAGTGCCTTCGATATCGCCTGCGTGATGGCACTGGGCGCGGACTGGGTCAATGCCGCACGCGGTTACATGTTCGCGCTGGGCTGCATCCAGTCACTGAGCTGTCACACCAACAAGTGCCCGACGGGGATCGCCACCCAGGATGATCTGCGCCAGAAATCGCTGGTCGTGGAAGACAAGGCCGATCAGGTGCGTCATTTCCACCACAACACCCTGCATGCGCTGGCCGAGATCCTGTCGGCGGCGGGCCTGCACACGCCCTGGCAGATCACCCCGGACCACCTGGTGCATCGTGTCTCCGAGAATGAGGTCAAGCTGTTCTCGCACCTGCATCCCTTCCTGACCAAGGGCGCACTGCTGACGCAAGGGGATGACTATCCCTTCTATCGTCGTGTCTGGGCGATGGCCCAGGCCGAGAGCTTCCAGCCGCGATCGCTGTCGGAGGTCTCGGGCGCCAAGCGCGAGTAGACAATCGTCACCTCTGCGACCAAACGACCGTTCAACAACCGGGCGCAGGCAGTCACACTGAGACGTAGCGAGTCATGCCCGCGGGCAGCTCGACGAACGCAGTGTGGTTGCCTGCGCCTTTTGGGTTTATCACTGGATGAGTGCCATCGCTCGGCACTGTCGTGAAATCGTTCGAGCGCGTGCTTGCTCGTTATCCGTCGCAGGGAGACCGCCATGTCTGACGCTACCCACCTCACGCCTGAACGTTATGTGACCCTCTCGATCAGTGAGCATGTCGCCGACGTGCGCCTCAATCGCCCTGACAAGCACAACGGCATCGACTGGAAGATGATCGATGCCCTGCTGGCAGTACAGCAGGAGCTGCATGCCCGCGCCCGGGAATCAGGCCTGCGCGCCATCGTGCTGTCCGGCGAGGGGCCCAGTTTCTGTGCGGGGCTGGATATCGCCGCCATCATGGGCGACGCCGCCCGCGTGCCGCAGTTGCTGGTCGCGGGGGCCAATGGCTGTGCGCCGCAGCGCAATACCGTGCAGCAGCTGGCGCTGGGCTGGCGAGATGTCGGGGTGCCGGTCATCGCCGCCTTGCATGGCAATGTCTTCGGTGGCGGCCTGCAGATCGCGCTGGGGGCGGACATCCGGCTGTGTGATCCTGATGCGCGTCTGGCGGTGCTCGAGATTGACTGGGGCATCATTCCGGACATGGGCATCAGCGTCACCGCGCGTGGCGTACGACCGGACTGGCTGCACGAGCTGACGTGGAGCGGGCGCAAGGTCGAGGCCAGCGAGGCGCAGAGTGCCGGCCTGGTCACGCGCATCATCTCCAGCCCGCAGGAGGAGGCGTTGGCCCTGGCGCGCCAGATTGCCGGGCGCTCTCCCAGCGCCATCCGCGCCATCACGCGTCTCTATGACGAGGCCCTCGCTGCGCCGGAAGCCGAGGCGCTGGCGCTTGAAGCAGAACTGCAGTCCTCGCTGCTGGGGCGTGCGGAGCAGACCGAGTGCATCAAGGCCAAGCTCGAGGGGCGCGCGCCGCGCTTCTGACCCTGACGGGCCAAGACTGACGGGCTCAGGTTATCCACACCCACTTTGCCGCTGCAGTCGCTGATGCGGATAATGGGGGCATTGTCCCTTCCTGCGATTCGGCGGCCCCTTGATGTCAATTTCCTTGTCAGCCATCACGTCACTGTCAGCCCTCACGTCCCTGTCAGCCATCACTTTCCTGGGCCTGCCTGCCGGCAGCGCTCCCACTCGCGTATCTCGCTGGACGGCGCTGCATGTTTGAGCTGCGTCCGTATCAGCAGGAGGCCGTGCGGCGTACCGTCGAGCACTTTCGCCGCAGTGATGAGGCGGCGGTGATCGTGCTGCCCACCGGCAGCGGCAAGTCATTGGTGATCGCGGAGCTTGCGCGTATCGCGCGTGGCCGTGTGCTGGTGCTGGCGCATGTGCGCGAGCTGGTCGAGCAGAACCACGCCAAGTACGAATCCTATGGCAAGGACGCCGACATCTTCAGTGCCGGCCTCAAGCGCAAGCAGGCCTCGCGTCAGGTGGTGTTCGGCTCGGTGCAGTCAGTGGTGCGCAACCTCGATGCCTTCACGCCTGAGGAACAGGCGGCTGATGCACAGGCGGCACCCTTCACGCTGCTGGTGATCGATGAGTGCCACCGGGTCTCGCTGGAGAAGGACGCCAGCTATCGCAAGGTCATCAATCATCTGCGCGAGCACAATCCGCGCCTCAAGGTACTGGGACTGACGGCGACGCCGTATCGTCTCGGTCAGGGCTTCATCTTCCATCGTCACTATCACGGCATGGTGCGCGGGGATGATGACTGCTTCTTCCGTGATTGCGTCTTCGAGCAGCCGCTGCGCCTGATGGTGCGGCAAGGCTTTCTGAGTGAGCCGCGGCGCGTCGATGTCGCGGTGGCGCGCTATGACTTCTCGCAGCTGGCGCCCGGCATCGGCGGCAGCTTTCAGGAGGCGGAGCTCAACGAGGTGGTGCAGGGCTCCCGCGCGACGCCGGGCATCGTGCTGGATATCGTCGCCCAGGCACGCGAACGGCGTGGCGTGATGGTGTTCTGTTCCACCGTCGAGCATGCCGAGGAAGTCACCGCACTCCTGCCTGACGGCGAGGCGGCACTGATCACCGGCGAGACCCCCGGCGAGGAGCGCGAGCGGCTGATCAATGCCTTCAAGGCCCAGCAGCTCAAGTATCTGGTCAATGTCGCGGTGCTCACCACCGGCTTCGATGCGCCGCATGTCGACCTGATCGCCATCCTGCGGCCCACCGAATCCGTCAGTCTCTATCAGCAGATCGTCGGGCGCGGCCTGCGTCTGAGTCCCGGCAAGACGGATTGTCTGATTCTCGACTACGCCGGCAACCCCTGGGACCTCTACGCGCCGGAGGTGGCGACGCCGAAGCCGGCCGGCGACACCGAGATCGTCCAGGTCGAGTGCCCGGTGTGCGGCAATGCCAATCTGTTCTGGGGACGCAAGGATGGTGAGCTGGTGGTCGAGCACTTCGGGCGTCGCTGTCAGGGGCTGGTCGAGTCACCGGAGGGCGAGGGCAGGCCGCTGGTGCAGTGCGACTTCCGCTATCGCGCCAAGGCCTGCCCGCAGTGTGGCGAGGCCAATGACATTGCCGCACGCCATTGTCATGCCTGTCAGGCACGGCTGGTCGACCCGGATGACAAGCTGCGCGATGCGCTCAAGCTGCGTGACGCACGGGTGCTGCGCGTCAGCGGCTGGCAGCTGGAGGAGGCGCGCAACGGGCGCGGTCTGCCACGCTTGAAGGTGACCTATTACGACGAGGATGGCACCGATCTGTCCGAGTGGTTCGCGCTCGAGACCTCCGCCCAGCGTCACGCCTTCCGCTTGAGCTTCCTCGCGCGTCATCTGCGCGCGCCGGGCAGTGACTGGGCGCCGAAGGACATCGCCGAGGTGCTGGCGGGCGAGGAGCGTCTCAAGGCGCCGGACTTCGTCATCGGGCGCAAGAGCGGGCGTTACTGGCAGATCCGCGACAAGCTGTTCGACTACGCCGGGCGCTATCGCACCGGTATCGCCGCCGGCTGAACGGCGCGCTGGCCGCTGCGTGATCCGGTCGCGTGGCGCATGTTGTCAGGGACACGACGTCGCGGGGATGCTGATCGGTGCCTCGGGTTGCTAGACTGGCGGCTTCATACGCCTCAGGGAGAACTCACAAGGTGAGTGCCACCGATACCTCGGCCAGGCTGGTGTCCGGCTTACGCCCCACCGGACACCTGCAACTCGGACACTATCAATCAGTGATCCGGCGCTGGACCGAGCTGCAATACCATCACGATGCCTATTTTCTGGTCGCCGACTGGAACGCGCTGGCGGTCAGCGGTCACGCGCCTCACGAGATCGAGCAATACAGCTGGGCGATGGTGATCGACTGTCTCGCCTGTGGGGTCAACCCCAAGGTCGCTACCCTGTTCATCCAGTCGTGGGTGCCGGAGCTGACCGATGTGCACATGATCCTGGCCAGCGTCACGCCCAAGGCCTGGCTGGAGCGTCTGCCCAGCTACCGCGAGATGGTCGCCGGGCTCGGTGAGCAGCAGGGTGCCAGCCTGGCCATGCTCGGTGCGCCCCTGATGCAGGCGGCCGACATTCTGGCGCTGCGGGGGCAGGTGGTGCCCGCCGGCCCCGAGCAGCGTGCGCATATCGAGTTCACCCGTGAGGTCGCCCGACGCTTCAATCATCGCTATGGCCGCGATGCCGGCTTCGAGGAGCAGGCTGAACGCGCCATCGCGCGCCTGGGCAAGAAGAGCGGTCGCCTGTATCGCGAATGGTTGAGCGACTACCAGGAAGAGGGGGATCTGGAAGCCTTCGAGCGCGCGCGTGGCCTGCTGGCCGAGACCAGCAAGCTCAACCGCAACCAGCAGGAGCGCCTGCTCGGCTATCTGGAAGGTGGCGGGCGGCGCATCCTCGGCGAGCCGGAACACTGGCAGGGTGAGGTCGAGCCGCTGCTGGGCATGGAGCTCAAGACACACAAGGCCGCACGGGAAGACGCCATCTTTCTGCGCAGCGGGCGCGACGATATCGCGGCCTGCGTGCGCGAGATGCCCACCGACCCTGCGCGCGTGCGTCGCAAGGACCCCGGTGACCCGCAGCGCTGCCCGCTGTGGACTCTGCATGAAAGCTTCACGCCCGCCTCGGACCGCCAGTGGGCGGAGGAAGGCTGCCGTGATGCCAGCATCGGCTGTCTGGACTGCAAGGGTTGTCTGATCGAGCATGTCGACGCGGCGCTGACGCCGATTCGTGAGCGTGCCGAGGCGCTGGAAGGGGAGCATGGCAAGGTGCGCACCATGATGACAGAAGGCGCCGAGCGGGCCCGCGACACCGTGCGTGACACCCTGGATGAGCTGCGGCGCGTGATTGGCCTGACCTATCGCTAGGCGCGGGCGGCGCCGAGCGCGGGCCCGGCGTGTCACCGGCGGCGTAAAGACTTGGGGGATGGGGCGCGAGCCGCTAGAATGCCCGTCCCCCGGACCCACCTTCACCCGCCTCCTGCAGGAGATGTCATGAGCGACCTGCTCGATGGCGCCAGTTTTGCCCTCACCGATGGGCATCAGCCCGCACCTCTCGTCACGCCCCCGACGGCGGCGTCGACGGTGCTGGCGCGCGTCAACGACACCGCGCTCACCGAGATGCCGCAGGACCTGTACATCCCGCCGGAGGCGCTGCGTGTCTTTCTCGAGACCTTCGAGGGGCCGCTGGATCTGCTGCTCTACCTCATTCGTCGCCAGAATCTCGATATCCTCGCCATCAATGTCGCGGCCATCACCCATCAGTACATCGAGTATGTCGAGCTGATGCACGCCATGCAGATCGACCTGGCCGGTGAATACCTGCTGATGGCCGCGATGCTGGCGGAGATCAAGTCGCGCAGCCTGCTGCCGCGTCAGCCCAAGGCGAGTGATGACGACGAGGAAGAGGACCCGCGCGCCGAGCTGATCCGCCGCCTGCAGGAATACGAGCAGACCAAGCTGGCCGCCGAAGGGCTGGATGAGATGCCACGTCAGGGCCGCGACTGGTTCGTGGCCACGGCAGACCTGCCCGAGCTCGAGACGCGGGTGGTGCACCCTGATGTCGATCTGTCGGAATTGCTCGGCGCGTTGTCCGGTCTCTTGCGTCAGGCGGATCTCGTCCAGGCGCACACCATCTCGCGTGAGGTGATGTCGACCCGCGAGCGCATGCTGGCGATCATGAATCTGTTGACCCATGAGCACTTCACGCCCTTCGAGAAGCTGTTCACGCTCGAGGAAGGGCGTGCCGGGGTGGTGGTCAGCTTCATGGCGATTCTGGAGCTGGCCAAGGAGTCGATGATCGAGATCGTCCAGAATGCGCCGCTGTCACCGATTCACGTGCGCGCCCGCACGCCGGAACCGGACCCAGAGGATGACGAGGACTGGCTGGCACTGGAGTTCGCCGACGAAGATGAGGTGGCAGCCGATCAGGGGGCGTTCGATGACGCAGCGTACGATGACGCAGCGCCCGATGGTGCGCAGACGTCACCTTCCTTACCCCCATCCGACGAGCAGGAGAACGCGGCGTCATGAGTTTGCGCGATGTCCCGCTGGACCAGATCATCGAAGCGGCCCTGCTGGCCGCCGGCGAGCCGCTGACGCTTGAGCGCCTGGCCGGTCTGTTCGATGAGTATTCAAGCCCGACCAGGCCCGCGCTGCGCGAGGCGTTGGGCAAGCTGGAAGCGCGCCACCCGGCCGACAAGAGCGCGCTGGAGCTGATCGAGACCGCCAGTGGCTGGCGGCTGCGCGTTCGCCAGCAGTATTCCCCCTGGGTATCGCGGCTGTGGGAAGAGCGTCCGCAACGTTATTCGCGCGCCTTGCTGGAGACCCTGGCGCTGGTGGCCTATCGTCAACCGGTGACCCGCGGCGATATCGAGCAGGTGCGTGGCGTGACGGTCAGCTCCTCGATCATGCGCACCCTGGTCGAGCGCGGCTGGGTGAGAGTGGTCGGTCACCGTGATGTGCCGG
Source organism: Cobetia sp. 1CM21F (assembly GCF_023161745.1). Classification (NCBI taxonomy): domain Bacteria; kingdom Pseudomonadati; phylum Pseudomonadota; class Gammaproteobacteria; order Oceanospirillales; family Halomonadaceae; genus Cobetia; species Cobetia sp. 1CM21F. The sequence continues at coordinate 18,339 of NZ_JALNTQ010000006.1, forward strand.
GGCGTCCGGCGGTATTCGCCACCACGCGTCAGTTCCTCGATGACTTCGGGCTCAAGACGCTGGAAGAGCTGCCGCCGGTGCATGAACTGAAAGGCTTCGAAGGACTCGAACAGCTCGAGGCAGACCTGTATGATGTGCCGCCCTCTCAGACCTTGCCATTGCCGGATGACCCGGACGGCGAGGCGGAGGAGGCACCGGCAGACGGCGCTGATGCGGGGGCTGATCCAGAGCATGAGACATCGCCTGAGTCAGCACCTGAGGCAGAGACTGGGGAAAAGACTGAATCAGGCGCTGAGACAGGGCTTGAAACAGGGCTTGAAACAGGGCTTGAGACAGGGCTTGAGTCAGATCTTGAGACCGACACCGGCACCCCGGTGCCCGACGACTGGCAACCGCCGGACGTCACCGCCGAGCAGCTGGAAGAGGCGCTGAAGATGCGCGCACTCGATACCTCCGGCGCCTCGGCTGACACACCGAACACAGCAGCACCCTCCGCTTCACAGGCGGAAAATGACCACGCCGGGATGGCGTCCACCGGCTCGGGGTTCGACTTCGCCACACTCGAAGCGCGCCTCAGCCAACGTTTGCGCGGCGCAGACGAGGATGACGACGCTGCCGATGCGCAGCCGCACGACTCCTCCGCTGCCGGGACCGTCGATGATGACGACCCTGCGTAGGCGAAACTCCTATAGATGAAATGGTTCATGTCATGAGCAAGACAGACTCTGATAAGCGCAAGACCTCTCGCCCCGGCAGCAGCCAGGCAGGCAACAAGCAGGCTGGCGGCAAGCACGCCGGTGGCAAGGCCGTGACCGGCAAGGCCTTCGCGGACAAGAATGTCACGGACAAGCGCGCGGCGGATTCTGCCGACAAGCGTGGCGAGCAGGCTCGCCCGACCCGTGATACCGGCAAGTCCACGCGTGGCAGCAAGGCCAATGTCGGCAAGAAGCTGGCCGCCGCCGACGCGCCGGAACTGCGTCCGCTGCCGCCGCAGGCCAAGGGCGACAAGCTGGTCGAGGACGAGAAACTGCAGAAGGTGCTGGCGCGCTCCGGTCTCGGCTCCCGCCGTGAGATGGAAGTCGCCATCAGCGCCGGTCGCGTCAAGGTCAACGGCAAGGTCGCCCAGCTGGGCGATCGCGTCGGCCCGCGTGACCAGGTCAGCCTCGATGATCGTCCGCAGAGCCTGAAGGGCGCCGAAGAGACGGCGCGTCGCGTCATCATGTACAACAAGCCGGAAGGCGAGCTGTGCACGCGCAAGGACCCGGAAGGCCGCCGCACCGTCTTCGAGCGTCTGCCGCGCCTGAAGGGCGAGCGCTGGATCGCGATCGGTCGTCTCGATATCAACACCAGCGGTCTGTTGCTGTTCACCACCGACGGCGAGCTGGCCAACCGCCTGATGCACCCGTCGACCCAGATCGAGCGTGAGTACGCCGTGCGTGTCATGGGTGAGGTCAAGCGCGAGCACGTCGTCAACATGGTCAATGGCGTGATGCTCGAAGATGGCCCAGCACGTTTCACCGATGTGCAGGAATTCGGTGGTGAAGGCATCAACAGCTGGTTCCACGTCGTGATCATGGAAGGCCGCAACCGTGAGGTTCGCCGTCTGTGGGACTCCCAGGGCCTGACCGTCAGCCGTCTGAAGCGCGTGCGCTACGGCAACATCTTCCTCGACAAGCGCGCTCGCGCCGGTGAGTGGGTGGAGATGGAGCAGAGTGAGATCGATGAGCTGTCCACGCTGGCAGGTCTCGAGCATCGCAAGGCGCCGGCCCTGACGCCGGACGAGCAGAACCGCTGGAGCCGCGACAAGCAGAAGCGTCGTCCGGTGCGCGCCATGAAGAAGCCGCCGCAGCGTACGCGCAAGCCGCGCTGATGGCGCAGTCGGTGAGGGCGGCGATGCGCCGTCATTCACTGACATGGCATAAGCTCGTGGACATGCCACAAGCTCGTGCGACCTAAGTGGTAACCCGCAAGCCCGCGCCCATCGCGGGCTTGCGTGTCTTTGTCACAGGGGCTGGCCCCGCGCTGGCGCGGGCGTTTCGCGAGGTGCCAGCGGACAAGCTGGTCATTTACTTGAAGTTTTTTTGCAAAAGGCTTGCGTCGAAACGGGATCGGCGGTATCTTACGTCCCGCTTCGCAAGGGTCGTTAGCTCAGTGGTAGAGCAGTTGGCTTTTAACCAATTGGTCGAAGGTTCGAATCCCTCACGACCCACCATTCTCTGGAATGGTCTCTTGCAAAGCACCCGGCGGCGGGTCGTTAGCTCAGTGGTAGAGCAGTTGGCTTTTAACCAATTGGTCGAAGGTTCGAATCCCTCACGACCCACCATCCGCCACCCAGTTTTGGGTCGTTAGCTCAGTGGTAGAGCAGTTGGCTTTTAACCAATTGGTCGAAGGTTCGAATCCCTCACGACCCACCAGATCTTGCCCCGTGCCTTCATTGGCGCGGGGCAATTTTTGTTACGCGAAAGGAAAGAGTCCGTTGCCCCCCAAGTCGACTGGAGCCGCGATCGCGCCAGGCGTATCCTTGTGGGCGAGCCAAGGCTCATGTCCGCCCAGTGCGGACGACGCTGCGGGCGATAGACGCCCAAGGCACACGCCGCAGTCTGGGGAGCCCAGCTGCAGCGCTGGCAGGGCCGCCACGGGCCGTTCGTGTCCGGGCCGAGTCCTGACCCACTCAGCACAGGGGGAGCCCCTGTGGGCTAGGTGAGAGACACATGAACAGCCTGACTAATGCCATGCCGGGTCGTGAGGCCCACAATGCCGTCCGTGAGCAGGTGCGCGAGCATCTGGCCCGCGCTTACTGCCCGACACGCCCCGCCGCCGAAGATGCCGCGCTGATCGACGAGATCAAGCAGCTGCTCATCGAGCGTGATGCCGCACTGGTCGCGCATTACTACTGTGACGACGCCATCCAGCAGCTGGCCGAGGAAACCGGCGGCTGCGTGGCCGACTCGCTCGAGATGGCACGCTTCGGCGCCCGCCATGACGCCTCGACACTGATCGTCGCCGGCGTGCGCTTCATGGGCGAGACCTCCAAGATCCTGTCGCCGGAGAAGCGCGTACTGATGCCGACGCTGGAGGCGACCTGCTCGCTGGACCTCGGCTGCCCGGAAGACGAGTTCGCGGCCTTCTGTGATGCTCATCCCGACCGCACCGTGGTGGTGTACGCCAATACCTCGGCGGCCGTGAAGGCGCGTGCCGACTGGGTGGTGACCTCCTCGATCGCCGTCGATGTCATCGAGCACCTGCATGCCCGGGGCGAGAAGCTGATCTGGGCGCCGGACAAGCATCTGGGCGCTTACGTGCAGAAGCAGACCGGTGCCGACATGCTGCTGTGGGACGGCGCCTGTATCGTCCACGACGAGTTCCGCGCCCAGGGCATCAGTGACCTGCTCAAGGTCTACCCGGACGCCGCGGTGCTGGTGCACCCGGAATCATCGCAGTCGGTGGTCGAGCTGGCCGATGTGGTCGGTTCCACCTCGCAGCTGATCAAGGCCGCCGTCGAGCTCGACAATCAGCAGCTGATCGTCGCGACCGATCGTGGCATCTTCTTCAAGATGCAGCAGGCTGCGCCGCACAAGCAGCTGTACGAGGCGCCGACCGCCGGCAATGGCGCGACCTGCAAGAGCTGTGCGCACTGCCCGTGGATGGCGATGAACGGCCTGGAGAATCTGGCCGCCGTGCTGCGTCGCGATCCATCGGAAGCCAATGCCGAGGAAGTCTTCGTCGATGATGACCTGCGTGAGCGCGCCCTGAAGCCGTTGACGCGGATGCTGGAATTCAATCGCGGCTGAGCGCTGACGCTGATCGCCACCAATTGATGTCTGCATGAACCAGAACCGCCGCTCCCGATTTCCCGGGGCGGCGGTTTTTGTTTGCCTGGTGAAGCGAGCGGGGGCTGCCTCAGAACTCCTCGATGGCGTTGCGATAGCGCTTGAAGTCCTCCCGGCGTGAACTGATACGGTTGGCCATGCTGAAGTCGCCGTTCTTGCGCGCGGCCTCGTCGGCCAGCTTGAGCTGCGCGAAGGCCTTGTCCATGCGGCCCTCCAGCTGGTCGAATTCGGCGCGATACAGGAAGGCCTCGGCGGTGTGGCCACTGCGCCCACTGGCCTCGGAGGCCAGGCTCCAGACCTTGGGGTCATCGGGATGATCGCGACGCATGTCCTCCAGCTGCTGGCGCGCGGCGGCGGGGTCCTGTTGCAGCGCGACTTCCGCCATGGCCAGTCGGGTCGGCAGGTAGTCGGGTTGCAGGCGCAGCAGGCGTCTGGCGCGGCGGGTCGCCTCCTCATAACGCCGGGCATCCCGCGCGACCTCGACCGCACTGGCGCTGATCAGGGTCAGGTCAGGATGCTTGTCATGCAGGCGATCCAGCGCGGCCAGTGCCTTGTCGACCTGGTTGTGCTCCGCCGCGGCCAGCGCCTGATAGTAGGCAATCGCGTCGGGGTCGGGGTTGTCTTCGCGCAGTGTCGTCAGCCCCTGCTCGGGCTGGCGCAGGTTGAGCGCCAGCAAGGCGCGGGCACGGATCATCGCGTAGGCGAGCTGCGCGAGCGGGTCGGGTGTCACCTTCTGCATGGCGTCGGCACGCGCCTGGGTGTCGCCGATGCGCGCCTCGGTCACCGGGTGCGTGAGCAGAAATTCCGGTGCGTTGCCGCCCTGCAGGCTGGCCATGCGTTGCATGGCGCGGAACATGCGCGGCATGGCCTCGGGGTCGAAGCCGGCGCGTGACAGTGCATCGATGCCGACGCGGTCGGCCTCCTGCTCGAAGCGGCGCGAATAGGCCAGCTGGTCGGAAATGGCAGCGGCCTGGGTGCCGGCCATGGTCGCGATGCCCGCTGAACCGCCTCCGCCTGCCGCGATCACCATGCCGGCGAGGAAGCCGGCCAGTGTCGGCAGGCGTGTCTCGGCCTGGCGCTCCATGTTGCGCGCGAAGTGATGCTGGGAGAGGTGGCCCAGTTCGTGGGCGAGCACCGAGGCGAAGGCGTCGCGGTCCGGCGCGAAGACGAACAGCCCCGTATTGACGCCGACCACGCCGCCGGGCACGGCGAAGGCGTTCAGCTGGCTGCTGGCGACCAGCGTGATGATGAAATTGCGCTCATCCAGCTCGCTCCACGGCGCCAGTCGACGCACGATGCTACCGATCCAGTCCAGAGTGATGGGATCATCCCATTCACGCACATGGGCGCGGAACTGACGCAGCCAGGCGCGACCGATACGATATTCATCGTTGCTGGAGATGCCGCCACTCGCACTCCCCAGGTCCGGCAGTCCATAGTCGTTGTGGGATGCGGCCGGCGCACTGGCGACCGGCGCGCCCATCAGCAACAGGCCGAGCAGGGCGCTCGACAGGGTGGCAAGCCCGCGGCGTCCGATGCGGACGCGTCCGCTCAAGGGGGGCAGCAACGACATGCAGGCAATCCTCTTCGATATGGCGCAAGGTGCGGTCGGCTCGCAGGATTGCCGGGCGCCGCACTGGCGTTGACGGCCCTGCGCGAGTCCGGGCAGGACGCAGCCGCGCAGGGCGGAAAGTTGCTTTGTCAGGCAAGGTGCCCTTAAATCGGGGCGTTTTCAAGCTGCACCCTCCATGGCGTGCGGCAGAACATCATAACGAGAACGGAAGGGCAGATGGCATTCGAACGACCTGGCGCTGAGACTGCGAATCCGATGGCTGACTCCACGGCCGATACCCACCTGCAGACGCTGGATGCGCGCGGCCTGCACTGTCCGTTGCCGCTGCTGCGCACCAAGCTCAAACTGGCTGGCATGAGTGCCGGCGAGCAACTCGAGGTCCTCGCCAGTGACGCCGGCGCCTGGGGCGACATTCCTGCCTATCTGGCGCTGAGCGATCACGCGCTGGTCTCGCGTGAAGAGACGCCAGAGGGCGATTATCGCTTCGTGATCAAGGCGCTGTGCGAGGAAGATCCGTCATGACCATGAAGACGTTGTTGCGTGGCTGGATCGAACGCTATTTCTCCGACGAAGAAGCGGTGGTGCTGTTTCTGGTGCTGGTGCTGGTGTTCGCCGCCGTCATTCTGCTCGGCAGCATGCTGGCGCCATTCTTCACCGCCCTGATCGTCGCCTTCCTGCTGCAGAGCGGCGTCAGCTGGATGGAGCGCCGTGGCCTGCCGCGCCTGGCGGCGGTCAGCCTGATGACGCTGGTGTTCATGGGCATCATGCTGGCCAGTGCGCTGATCCTGCTGCCGCTGGTCTGGCATCAGCTGGCCAATCTGATCCAGGAGATTCCCGGCATGTTCGCCTCCGGGCAGCGCTGGCTGGGCGAGTTGCAGGAGCGCTTCCCCGGCCTGATCACGCCGGAGCAGGTCCAGCAATGGGTCGGCGCCGCCGGGCGAGAGCTGACCCAGTTCGGGCAGCGCGCGGTATCGCTGTCGCTGGCGTCGCTGGGCAACCTGATGGGTGTGGTGATCTACCTGGTGCTGGTGCCGATCCTGGTGTTCTTCATGCTCAAGGACCGCGAGCGGCTGGTGGACTTCACGCTGGCGCTGCTGCCACGCAAGCGCCTGCTGATGAGCCGGGTCTGGAACGAGATGGATGACCAGATCGCCAACTTCGTGCGCGGCAAGGTGATCGAGATCGTCATCGTCGGCGGCGTCAGCTACGTCACCTTCGTCGCCTTCGGGCTGCCGTATTCGGCGCTGCTGGCGATCGTGGTCGGCTTCTCGGTGCTGATCCCCTACATCGGCGCGGCAGGGGCGACCTTGCCGGTCGCCGCCGTCGCCGGTTTCCATTACGGGCTGGGCGACACCTTCATGTACGTGATGATCGCCTACGGCATCATCCAGGCGCTCGATGGCAACGTGCTGGTGCCGCTGCTGTTCTCGGAGGCGGTCAATCTGCATCCGGTGGCGATCATCCTCGCGGTGCTGTTCTTCGGCGGCATCTGGGGCTTCTGGGGGGTGTTCTTCGCCATCCCGCTGGCGACCCTGATGAAGTCGCTGCTCTATGCCTGGCCGCGCCGGGCGCGCGCCGAGGAGAATCGGGTCGCGGACAAGAGCGCCTGATCGAAAAAGCCCCGCCAATCGGCGGGGCTTTTTCATGGTTGAGGCGGCTGGCGCACAGGCGCTCTCTGCCCAGCTGTTTCTCCACGAGCTGCTGTCACACGGACAGCTGCCACTCGAGCTGCTGCCATTCGAGACTAGCGGTCAGCGTTGAGCTCGCGGGCGGCTTCCAGCACTTCCTCGACATGGCCCTTGACCTTCACGCCACGCCATTCGCGCGCCAGATTGCCGTCGGCGTCGATCAGGAAGGTGGAGCGCACCACGCCGAGACTTTCCTTGCCCATGAATTTCTTCATGTGAATGACGTCAAAGATCTTGCACAGGGTCTCGTCCGGGTCGCTGATCAGCTCGAACGGGTAGCCCTGTTTCGCGCGGAAGTTCTCGTGGGTGCGCAGGCTGTCGCGGGAAACGCCGAGAATCACGGTGTTGGCCGCTTCGAATTCCTCGAGGTTGTCGCGGAAGTCACCGCCTTCGGTGGTGCAGCCCGGCGTGTGGTCCTTCGGGTAGAAATAGATGACGGCTTGCTTGCCCTTGAGGCTGGCCGGAGTGACTTCGGTGTCACTGGTGGCCTGGGCGGTAAAGTCGGGAATTGGCTGACCGAGGCTGACGCTCATCGTGCTCTCCTGGCGATGACTGACGGCCATGTGGCGGCTGACAGTGCTGAATGATGAAAAAAACCGGCAGTGATGGGCATCGCGCTTGCCCGCTTCTGCGGTGTGTCCTGCATTACACGCAGGGCGTCCTGACTTGTCAAAGACAGGGCAGAACTCTTGTGTTTCACCGTCTTGGCGACCGGCGCCATCGCGCCCATCCGCCGTGCATCTGCCCCACGGACAGGCGAGGGAATCCACCGCTTTGCACAACCGGTGCAGATGGCGTCTGTACAGGCTTCGATGGTCTTTGTAACATCATCACCCTTGACGCGACTCGCGTGTCGGCGTGCCCACGCAATCAGAGTCCCGCGTCAACCAATTTATGTCAGATGTCTGTCCCCGAGATCCGTTGTTTCAACAGCGCAGGGACACGCCTGGCGCATCAGGCACCAGAGGAGAATTCGAGGGATGATCACAGGTAGCATTGTCGCACTGGCGACCCCGATGAAGGCCACCGGCGAGATCGACTGGGACGCCCTGCGCCAGCTGGTCGCCTTCCACCTCGAAAATGGCACCGATGCCATCGTCGCCGCCGGCACTACTGGCGAGCCGACCACCATGTCCTTCGCGGAGCACTTCGATGTCATCCGCTGTGTGGTCGAGACGGTCGCCGGCAAGATTCCGGTCATCGCCGGCACGGGCGCCAACGCCACCTCCGAAGCGGTCGAACTGGCTCGCTACGCCAAGGAAGTCGGTGCGGATTACTGCCTCTCCGTGGCGCCGTACTACAACAAGCCGACTCAGGAAGGGCTCTACCAGCACTTCAAGGCCGTCGCCGAGCAGGCAGGTATCCCGGTCATTCTCTACAACGTGCCGGGTCGCACCTGCTCCGATATCTACAACGAGACGGTCTTCCGCCTCGCCGAGCTCGACAACATCGTCGGCCTCAAGGATGCCACCGGCAACCTGGAGCGCGGTCAGGAACTGATCGACCGCCTCAAGGGCACTGACTTCGCGCTCTACTCCGGCGATGACCCCACGGCCTGCGACTTCATCCTGATGGGCGGCCACGGCGATATCTCCGTGACGGCCAACGTCGCGCCGCGCCTGATGCACGAGATGTGTGAAGCCGCCGTGGCCGGCGATGCCGAGCGCGCTCATCAGATCAACACGCGCCTGATGCCGCTGCACTCCGCGATGGGCGTCGAGTCCAACCCGATCCCGGTCAAGTTCGCCATGCACCGCATGGGCCTGTCGCCGGAGTCCGGCGTGCGTCTGCCGCTGACCTGGCTGTCCGAGCAGTACCACTCCACGGTCGAGGAAGCACTGCAACTGGCCGAGGTGCTCAACTGATGAGTCAGCGTTTCGTGCCACTGGCCCTGCTGACGGCGCTCGCGGTCGCAGGCTGTTCCAGTGATGGCTACTACTACGATCGCAACAGCGAGTATGCCGATGCCAGCATCGCGCCGCCGCTGGAGCTTCCGGACACGATCAATCGTGGTGATTACCAGGATTCCATGCCGGTGCCGCAGGCCAGCAGTGATTTCCTGGCCAGCGACGACTTCGAGGCACCGCGCCCCCAGCCGCTGGCGACCAGCGAGCAGGGCGGGCGTGAGTTCGTCGCCATGCGTCAGAGCGGCGATGCCCGCTGGTTGGCCGTGAACGCCGCGCCGGCAGCGGTATGGACACGTCTGCAGTCCTTCGTGCGCGACCAGGGCCTTGATGTGCAGAGCATCGATGCCGGCAAGGGCGAGATCACCACGGCCCAGGGCATCATCAGCGTCAGCCAGGGGCTGCGTGCCGATGCCTCCGAAGTACGTTGTCAGCAGGGCGGCGATGTCGCCGGCAGCTGCCTGAACGCGCTGAGCGGCTATCTGGCCGCGTCTTCCGCCGATAGTGGTGTCTCGCTGGCGGCCCAGTCGCTCAGTCGTGATGACCGCGTGCGCCTGGAAGGCCGCGATGGCACCTGGCAGGTTGATCTGGCGCTGGACACCGAGCGCAGCTGGGCCGAGCTGCTCTATCAGCTGCAGAAGAACTTCAATACCGACTACCAGACGCTGACCGATCAGGACCGCTCGCGTGGCGAGTTCATGGTCGATTACATCCCGCGTGAAGAGCGTGATGGCGGCTGGTTGGGTATCGGTGGCGATGGTGATCCGGTACCGATGGTACTCAAGCTGCGCGCCGAGAATGACCACACCCTGGTCACGGCGACCCGTGCCGATGGTGAAGAGACCACGCCGGCACTGGCGCGTGAGCTGCTCGACGCCGTGGCGTCGACACTGCGCTGAGCATGTGGCTCGACACGCCTTGCGCCGCCTCATCTGACGACTCGTCGGGTGAGGCGGCTGCGTCGTTTCAGATCCCCCTCCCAGTGGCAGGCAGTGGGGCGCTGGCGGCTGGCCTGACGGCCGCCCGTGGGCCGGGTGACGACGCCCAGGGCGTGATGGCGATGGCGTCGCTGGGCAGCGGCAGCAAGGGCAACGGCACGCTGATCCGCACTCGCGAGGCACTGGTGCTGGTCGATTGCGGCTTCACCCTCAAGGAGACCGAGGCCCGCCTGGCGCGCCTCGGCGTGCACCCCTCGCAGCTGGACGCCGTGCTGGTCACGCATGAACATGGTGATCACCTGAGCGGCGTGGGGCCGCTGGCGCGTCGCCATGGTGTGCCGGTGCATCTGACCACCGGCACCTGGCTTGCCGGGCGTGCCAAGAAGCTCGGCGCGCTGCCGAGTCGGCATCTGATCACGCCGCAGCAGGAGTTCGCGATCAAGGATCTCGAGATTCTGCCGGTCACGGTGCCCCACGATGCGCGCGAGCCGGTGCAGTTCGTGTTCAACCGGCGCGGTGAGACGGCCACGCGTCGTCTCGGCGTGCTGACCGATCTCGGTCACGTCAGTGAGCATGTGCTGCAGTGTTTTGCCGATTGCGATGCGCTGGTGATGGAGTTCAACCACGATCCGCAGATGCTGGCCAGCGGGCCGTATCCGTCCAGCCTCAAGCGGCGGGTCGGGGGGCGGCTCGGTCACCTGGCCAATGCCCAGGCGTGTGCCGCCTTGCCCTATCTGGGGCTGGCGCGCCTGCAGCGGCTGGTGGCCTCGCACCTGTCGGAGAGCAACAACCATCCGTCATTGGCCCGGGAGGCACTGGCCCCCTGGCTTGCGGATGACGATAGTCGCCTGATCATCGCCGCGCAGGACAGCGGCTTTGGCTGGCAGGCCATCGCCTGATATTCATGACGCCCGGTCGCTTCGCGATCGGGCGTTTGTGATTCTGGATGAGCTGACCAGATGGACAGCTCTCGAATCACCTCATACACCAGCGCCACAGTCCTTCTCGACTGGGCGTGACAGACTCAAGCGTGATCGATTCATCGTCGACCGCCTCAACACTCGACGCGTCTAGCGTCATCAGGGGGAATCTCATGGAAAAGCGTGAAGAGCTCTACGCTGGCAAGGCCAAATCCGTCTTCGTCACTGACGACCCGGATCTTCTGCTGCTGGAATTCCGCGACGATACCAGCGCCTTCGACGGCAAGCGTATCGAGCAGCTGGATCGCAAGGGCATGGTCAACAACAAGTTCAATGCCTTCATCATGGAGAAACTCAAGGCGGCCGGTATCCCGACCCACTTCGAGCGTCTGGTCAGCGACAACGAATGTCTGGTCAAGCGTCTCGACATGATGGCGGTGGAGTGCGTGGTGCGTAACATCTCCGCCGGTTCACTGGTGCGTCGTCTGGGTGTCGAGGAAGGCATCGAGCTCAATCCGCCGACCTTCGAGCTGTTCCTCAAGAACGACGAGAAGGGCGACCCGATGATCAACGAGTCGCTGGTCGAGACCTTCGGCTGGGCAGAGCCCAAGCACCTGGCACGCGCCAAGGAACTGACCTTCCAGGTCAACGACATCCTCAAGCAGCTGTTCCTCGACGGCGGCATTCTGCTGGTCGACTACAAGCTCGAGTTCGGTGTCTTCAAGGGTGAGGTCGTGCTGGGTGACGAATTCTCGCCGGACGGCTGCCGTCTGTGGGATGCCGAGACGCGCGAGAAGCTCGACAAGGACCGCTTCCGTCAGGGCCTGGGCGGCGTGATCGAAGCCTACGAGGAAGTCGGTCGCCGTATCGGTATCGATTTCTCGGCCTGAGCCTGAGCTTGGGTGACGCACTGGGGCACTGAGGTCCTGACGTCACGCAGACAGCGCATCAAGGAACGGCCCCCTGCCAATGGCAGGGGGCCGTTCCTGTTTGGCAGGCGCCAAGTGTCTGGGCGGGAACGTAGCTGTGAGGAAAGAGGCGTGGCGCTTCAGGAGGCGCGCAGGCTGGCCAGGTCGATCACCTGGCGGGCGACAGCCGCGAGGGCGTGGTCCTGGCCTTCGTCATCCAGGCTGCCATCCTCGTGGAAGGCGCTGGCGGCACGCGAGACCGCGATCTGCTGGGGCGCGACCAGCATGCCGAGGTTGTTCAGGTACAGGCGCACGAAGGGCAGCGCGCGCATGCCGCCCATGGCACCGGGGGAGGCCGAGACGATGCCGACCGGCATGCCGCGCAGGGCGTCCATGCCGCTCTGGCCATCCGCCGCCGGACGTGACAGCCAGTCGAAGGTGTTCTTGAGCAACGGACTGAAGAAGCCGTTGTATTCCGGCGTCGCCAGCAGCAGCCCCTGATGGCTGGCCAGCATCTCCTGCAGGCGGTCGGCGCTGGCGGGGCGGCCATTGGCCTCTTCGCTATCGCCATCGTAGAGCGGCATCGGGAAGTCGTTGAGATCGAGCAGACTGATCTCGGCACCTTCCTGCCGGGCGTGGTGCGCCAGGCGCTCGATCAGGCGTCGATTGACGGAGGCCTTGCGGGTACTGGCGGCAAAGGCAAGCAGACGGATACTCATGCGGCGGACTCCCGGTGAAACGAGTGGAGATGAAGGAACGCACGCCCAGTATGGTCAGGTCTCGTGACGGTTTGCCAATCCAATCTGGCATTGTCTTGATCTGGCGCGCGCAATCCTTCGATCCGCTTCATGCAAGGCGTTGAGCCCCACTGGCCAAGGCGCTGCCCTGGCTCGCGCAGGGGCTTGATCAGACGGCCACGATGGCCGCGACCTCCATCATCAAGTGGCCATCGGGTTGCGTGCGGGCCGTGAAGCGCACATCCACGTCCACCAGCCGTACGCCGTACTGGCGCTTGCCATCGGCGGGCCTGGTGGCGTGATAGGCGGGGCGCGGGTCCTGGGCGAGCACTTCCTCGATCAGTGCGCGCAGCGTGGCGCTGTCGGCCCGCGTCGCCAGTGTCTGCTCGGCCTGTGAGCTGAAGACGACGGCGTGACGCGGCGGTGGCGCAGGCGCATAGCCGGCACGCGCCTCGGGCACCGCATCGACCCACGGCAGATACGGCTTGATGTCCATCACCGGCGTGCCATCGAGCAGGTCGTGGCCGCGCAGCAGCAGGCGCACGCCGTTGCGCTTGCCCGACTGCTTGCCATCCGGCGTGGCGTTGGCCGCCGGCTCGACGCCTGCCAGTTCGACCACCGACTGCCCCAGCCGGTTGGGACGATGGGTGCTGCGAGAGGCGAAGACGCCGGTGCGCGCGTTGCCTCCCAGGCGCGGCGGGCGGATCAAGGGCGTCCAGCGTGTGGGGCTGGCGTGGAACAGGAAGTGGATCCACAGATGGCTGAAGCCCTCGATGTCGCGCACGCAGTCCGGGTCATCGAAGGGTGGCAGCAGGTGCAGGATGGCGGTGGCGTGGCGCGCCAGCCCCGGCTGGCGGGGAATGCCGAACTTGTCCGGGTAGCAGCTTTCGATGATGCCCACCGGCTGCATGGCCTGTTGGCCCAGCGCCGCGGCCTGCTCACGCAGATGAGGGGGCAGCAGCGGCAGGCGCCTGGCCAGTGCGGCATCGTTCATCGGGTGCTCGGCCGTGTCGGCGGTCGGGTGGGGGCTGGCGGGCTGATCGGAAGAGGACATGGCAAGACCGTGGCAGAGGCTGAAGTGATGATGGCGCAGAATGTCGTGTGACATTCCAGGTCGCCATGATGCCATGCCCGTCGTCGCGCGGCATGACTGGTCTCACTGGGTCGGCTTGTGTAGTCTGCCGCGAGAGCAGCGCCACGTGGCGCTGAATCGTGATGCTGGCGACGGGGCGTGAATGCCCCGCGCGACTCTTGAGGGCAACTTTGATCATGTCAGACCCTATCGCCATTACCGCTGCCGACGGCCTGCCGTCGACACTGGACCTCGACCGCCTTGCACTGGCGAGCCAACAGTTGATCGAGGCCGGTCAGGCGCTGGACGCTGCCGGGCAGGTGCCGGCCACCGGTGGCAACTTCTCCTGTCGTCTCAGTGATCGCCTGATGGCGGTCACCGCCTCGGGCTGCCATAAGGGCCGCCTGACCAGTGGCGACATTCTGGTCAGCGATTTTGCCGTCAGGCTGCAGGGCACTTCCCGCAAGGCCTCTGACGAGGCGCGCCTGCATGGTCAGCTCTACGAAGACCTGCCCCACGCGCAGGCGATTCTGCATACCCACTCCAGGGCCGCCACCGTGCTGTCGCTGTGCCATGAGGGCGACACCCTGAGCCTGGAGGGTTTCGAACTCAACAAGGCGCTGGAAGGCGTCAAGAGTCATGAGACGGCGGTACGTCTGGCCGTCTTCGACAATACTCAGGATATCGATGCGCTGGCGCTGGACGTGCGCGCCCGCCTGGCCGCCGATGCCGGTCTTCACGGCTACCTGATCCGCGGCCATGGCCTCTACACCTGGGCCAGCAGCATGTCGGCCTGTCGCCGTCATGTCGAAGCGCTCGATTTCCTGATGGGTTGTGAACTGGAACTGAGGAGACAGCGATGAGCTTTCTGGCCATCTACGCCGAGCAGGACGCCTCGCGTCCGCAGTTGATCACCAATGATGGCGCGCAGATCGCCAGCGAACTCGAGGCCGAAGGCATTCGCTTCGAGCGCTGGACGGCGGGCTGCGAGATGAGTGATCCCACCGACCAGACGCAGGTGCTGGCGGCCTACGCCGATGATGTCGCGCGTCTCAAGTCCGAGAACGGTTTCGTCACCGCCGACGTGATCGGCCTGACGCCGGATCATCCTGACCGCGACGCCCTGCGCGGCAAGTTCCTCGATGAGCACCGCCACGCGGAGCATGAGGTGCGCTTCTTCGTGCGCGGCAGCGGCATCTTCTACCTGCATCTGGGCGAGCGCGTGCTGGCGGTCGGTTGCGAGAAGGATGACCTGATCGCCGTACCGGCCGGCACGCCGCACTGGTTCGACATGGGGCCGACGCCGGACTTCACCGCCATCCGCCTGTTCACCAATCCGGAAGGCTGGATCGCCAACTTCACCGACAATGACATCGCCGCCCGCTTCCCGCGTCATGAAGCGTTGGCCGAGCACTTTACCCAGACCGCAGCCCCGCATTCCCAGGAGTCCGCATGATTCGCGCCATCGTCACCGACATCGAGGGCACGACCGGCTCGATTCGCTTCGTGCATCAGGTGCTGTTCCCCTATGCGCGCGCCAACCTGGGCGATTTCGTGCGCGCCAATGCCGAGCGTGAGGACGTCGCCGAGCAGCTGGCCGCCACCCGCGAGCTGGCCGAGGCGCCGGAGGCCGATCTCGAGGCCGTGATCGCCATTCTGGAAGGCTGGATCGACGCTGACCGCAAGGCCACGCCGCTCAAGGCGCTGCAGGGCATGGTCTGGGCGCAGGGCTACGCGGACGGCGACTTCACCGGCCATGTCTATCCCGATGCCGTGAAGGGATTGCGTGACTGGAAGGAACGCGGACTGTCCTTGTATGTCTACTCTTCAGGCTCCATCCAGGCCCAGAAGCTGCTGTTCGGGCATTCCGATGTCGGCGATCTGACTCCGCTGTTTGCCGGCTACTTCGACACCACCACGGGCCCCAAGCAGGAAGCCGAGAGCTATCGCCGCATCGCCGGTCAGCTGGGCATTCCGGGCGCGGAGATCCTGTTCCTGTCGGATGTCGTCGCCGAGCTGGACGCCGCCGCTGCCGCCGGCTTCCATACCTGGCAGCTGGTGCGAGAACCGGACATGGTCACGGGAGATCACCCCCGGGCCAGCCGCTTCGATGAGGTGTCCTTCAGCGGCTGAACAGGACGCTTCAGTGACAGGTGTCAGCCGTGAGCCTGTCAGGTTTTCCATGAATACATCGTCCTCGTTCGAGGACACAAGGAGGACGAACGATTGCACAGCCAGACCGATAGCCGTGAAGTGGCCAGGGAGCGTGTTCATATCGTGGCGGCGCAGCCGCAGCATGCCGCGGACCAGGCCGAGGTGTTCTACCAGGCCGTCATGCAGGGCGCTGCCGGTCATTATGATCTGGCGCAGCGCCAGCAGTGGGCCGCGCGTGTCCCGCGCGACGCCGAACGCTGGGCCGCGCGTCAGCATCGCTTCGAGGTGCTGGTGGCGGAGCGTGATGGCCGCTGCATCGGCTTCTGCGAGTACGCCCCCGAATGGCCGCTGGCGCGCATCGAGATGCTTTACGTCTATCCGAGTCTGATGGGGCAGGGCATCGGCAGCCAGTTGCTGGCGGCGGCCGAGCGCGACCTGCGCGAGCGCAAGGTGCGCGTGATGAGTCTGGAGGCCAGTCTGACGCTGTCGCCGGGCCTGGCCCGCCGTGGCTGGCACAGCCTGGGGCTTGAGCACGTCAAGCGCGATGGCATCTGTCTCAAGCGCGAGCGCTTCGAGAAACGTCTCGACGAGTGACGCGTGCGTCACGGTGATATCGGAAATGAAGACGCCCCCGCCGGTCATCCGGCGGGGGCGTCTTGTGTCTGGCATGGTGTCGCGTCTGGCATGGTGTCAGTCATGCCGCGTGATCAGATCGATCAGGCCATGGTGTCGACGATGCCGCCTTCCACACGCAATGCGGCGCCGGTGGTGGCGCTGGCCTGTTCGGAGGCGGCGTAGACGCTCATGTTGGCGACTTCCTCGGGGCTTGCCAGGCGCTGCAGGATGGAGGTCGGGCGGGCCTGCTTGACGAAGTCGGCCTCGACCTCCTCAAGTGCCTTGCCTTGCTCCTCGGCGTTCTGCTTGAGCATCTCGAGCACGCCCTCGGAGCGGGTCGGCCCCGGCAGGATGGCGTTGACGGTCACTCGGGTGCCGGACAGCACCTTGGCGAGCCCGCGCGAGACGGACTGCACCGCGGATTTGGTCATGCCGTAGTGGACCATCTCGCTGGGGATGTTGAGCGCCGATTCGCTGGACAGGAACTGGATGCGACCCCAGTCGCGCTCCTTCATGCCTCGCGCATAGTGGCGGGACAGGCGCACCGCCGACATCACGTTGACCTGGAAGAACTGCTCCCAGGTGTCGTCGTCGGTGTCGAAGAAATCCTGCGGGGCGAAGATGCCGACATTGTTGATCAGAATGTCGGTGTCCGGCACGGCGCGGATCAGCGTGTCACAGCCGTCGCGTGTGCCCAGGTCCGCGGCCACGCCCTGTACCTCGCTGCCGGGCGCCTTGTCTCTGAGGCTGGCGACGGCCTCATCGACACGCGCCTGGGTGCGGCCGGTGAGGGTGACGCAGGCGCCTGCGCGGGCAAGCCCTGTGGCGATGGCGAAGCCGATACCGGCAGTGGAACCACTGATGATGGCGCTGCGGCCGCGTAGATCAATCTGCATGCAAACCTCCTTGCAGGGAGCGATGGCGACGAGAGCCCAGGCAGGTGCCTCGAGCCGTGTCGCTCTCGTCATCCGGGTGTGCTCATTGCGTGGCGATGCCGAGCGCGCAATGCAAGGGGGGAGTGGCAGTGCAGATCAGATCTTGCGCAGATGCATGTGGCGCAACGCCCCGCCGGGGCCGAGGTCGCGGTCCTCGAGTCGCTGCACCGCATGGCCCTCCAGCAGGTTGTCCAGCGGCACATTGAGGTTGGTCGCCACCAGCCGGGCCAGAGGATTGAGCAGACGACGCAGTCGCCCGGCCGGGCGATTGCCGCGCAGGCCCTTGTCGAGCAGCGACAGCTCGCCATCGCTGGCCAGCACGCGCAGCGCTTCATCGAAGGCGCTCTGGGGCTGGGGCACCACGGCGATGATCAGGTGGGCGATGACGACATCGAAATAGCCATCGGGGAAGTCGAGCGCCATGGCGTCGCCCGGCTTGACGTTGGCATCGAAGCCCAGCGTCTCGGCGCGCTCGCGACAGCGGCGCAGCATGGCGGGGGAGGCGTCGATCACCTCGAGCTCGATGTCACGGGGCAGGAAGGGCAGGTCGAGCCCGGTGCCACCGCCGAGCAGCAGCACGCGGGTGCCCGCCTGGATATCGAGGGTCGCGATGGCATCACGCCGCGCGGAGCGCAGGATGCGGGCGGCCACACGGTCATAGATCGGCGCGTAGAGACTCCAGCGGCGCGTCTGCCAGCCGCCGCCTGATGCCCTGGGGGCTTCAGGCGGCGGCTGATGAGGAGATGGCGGGGACATGGGGCGCCTCCCTGGCGGCATGGCAATGTGTCGTGACAGATGGGCCGGCGTCAGCGGCGACTTCTGCAGGACAGGAGCTGGCCAGCAGGAAGGCATTCACCTGTCGTTGGCTAGCGGGTCTCGACAGTGTAGATGCGCATCGACAGGTCGATGGAGGTCACGTCCTTGGTCAGTGCGCCGATCGAGATGCAATCCACGCCGGTGGCGGCGATACCCGGCAGGGTCGCCTCGCTGACGTTGCCGGAGGCTTCCAGTACGGCCGGCTTGGCATGCGCCTTGTTGCGCACCACGGCCTCGATGAGCTGATCGTTGTCGAAGTTGTCGAGCATGATGACGTCGGCACCGGCATCCAGCGCCTGGGCCAGCTCCTCGAAATTCTCGACTTCCACTTCGCAGGTGACGTCGGAGGCGATGTCGCGCGCCTCACGCACCGCCGCCGCGATGCTGCCACAGGCAGCGATATGGTTTTCCTTGATCAGGAAGGCGTCATAGAGGCCGATGCGATGATTGTGGCCACCGCCGCAGCTGACGGCGTATTTCTGGGCGACACGCATGCCAGGCAGGGTCTTGCGGGTATCGAGCAGGCGCACGCCACTGCCCTCGACCAGCGAGGCATAGTGGCTGGCGCGGGTCGCGGTGCCGGAGAGCGTCTGCAGCAGGTTGAGCGCCGCGCGCTCGCCGGTCAGCAGCGAGCGTGCCGGGCCTTCCAGCTCCAGGAAGGGCGCGTCGGCCTCGAGGCGATCACCGTCGCTGGCCAGCCACTTGAGGCTGACGCGCGGATCGAGGCGCCGAAACAGCTCATCGACCCAGGGCACACCGCACAGGATGGCCGGTTCGCGACTGATCACGCGCGCCTTGGCCCACTGGCGCTCCGGAATCAATTCGGCGGTGATATCGCCACCGCCGACATCCTCGGCGAGCAGGCGGGCGGCGCTGGTACGGATATCCTCGGCGAGGGCGTCGTGGAAGTTCATGCGCGTCTGATCCTTGTACGAAGAGTGCTGCCGGAGCTGGGGTCTGTGCGTGTGCCGGGGCAGTGACACAGACCCGTGGCTGCCGAGCATGCCATAATGTGCGCCATTATAGGAAAAGCCACGCGAGCGGTCAGTCCCCGCGTGCGACGACCTTCCCGTCTGGAGTCTTCGATGCCCCCCTTGTCCTCTTCCCCGCGGTCGGGCCACCTGACGCGTCTGGCGGTCACCCCCGAGCACTGGCTGGAGAGCGCCCGTCAGGTGCCGTCTCCCAATCACAATGCTCGTCCCGAGGGAGAAGTCTCGGCGCTGGTGCTGCATTCCATCAGCCTGCCGCCCGGACGCTTCGGCGGTCCGGCCATCGAGCAGCTGTTCACCAATCAGCTCGACCCCGGCGCCCACCCTTACTTTGCCGATATCCATCAGCTGCGTGTCTCGGCGCATGTGCTGATCCAGCGCGACGGTCGCCTGGTGCAGTTCGTGCCCTTCGATCGTCGCGCCTGGCACGCCGGTCGCTCGCGCTGGCATGACGGTCAGCGTGAGCGGGTCGAGCTCAATGACTTCACCATCGGCATCGAACTCGAGGGCGATGAGGTGCATCCCTATCGCGATGTCCAATATCGCACCCTGGCACGCACCGTGGCCGGCCTGATGGCGAGCTATCCCGCGCTGACGCGCGAGCGCATCACCTCGCATGCGCGGATTGCGCCGTTGCGCAAGACGGATCCTGGCCCGGCCTTCGATTGGGCTTACTTCGATCGCCTGCTGGACGACATTCAGGACTAAGGTCGCAGGTGCCTCGCGATGGTGCATTGCAGCATTGCGTGGCGTCTCCAGGCAGGAAACGCCCAGTGGCGGGGCGCGTTGGTAGTTTTACTACATCACGGCTATCGAGGGCGGCTCAGTCTGGCGTATGAGTCCCGACCGCAAGGCGCATGAGGCCAGTGCTGCCGCGGGGCAGCCAAGCCTTGCACCTGCCCGGTGAGTCTTGCTGCCCTGAATTGGCACGCGGGGGTGTTTGCGGTATCTTTCACGCCAAATGACTGCATCTTGTGCCCTGCTTTGGCGCAGGATGCGCGTCGAGATTGACGGCCGGCAAGACCCGGTCACGACAGGTCTATCGGAGATGCGACCCACTCAGAAGGTCGTGCCCACACTGAAGAGCGCCACTGGTTTCGATATCGCTGTTCGTCGAAACGTTTGACAAAAAATTTCTTCACTCGGAGAGACGTCTATGAGTCTGGAGGCAAGAGAAGATCTCGATCCGATCGAAACCACGGAATGGTTGGACTCCCTGGAATCGGTTCTGGATCGTGAGGGTGAGGATCGTGCCCAGTACCTGATGTCACGCCTGGCCGACCGCCTGCGTCGTGATGGCCATCAGGTGCCCTTCTCGGTGACCACGCCCCATCGCAACAGTATCCCCGTGCATCGCGAAGCGCGCATGCCGGGCGACCTGTTCATGGAGCGTCGTATCCGTTCGCTTATCCGTTACAACGCCATCGCTCAGGTGATCCGCAACAACCGTGCCCACAAGGGCCTGGGCGGTCACATCTCGAGCTTCATGTCCAGTGCGACGCTTTACGACGTAGGCTTCAACCACTTCTTCCGTGCACCGGAAGGAGATTTCGAAGGCGATCTGCTTTACATCCAGGGTCACGTGGCGCCGGGCATCTACGCCCGTTCCTTCCTGGAAGGTCGTCTCAGCCAGGAGCAGATGGACAGCTTCCGTCAGGAAGTCGACGGCAACGGCCTGTCTTCCTATCCGCACCCGTGGCTGATGCCGGATTACTGGCAGTTCCCGACCGTCTCCATGGGTCTGGGCCCGATCCAGGCGATCTACCAGGCGCACGTCATGAAGTACCTCAACTCGCGTGAGTTGAAGTCCATGTACGACCGCAAGGTGTGGTGCTTCATGGGTGACGGCGAGTGTGACGAGCCGGAGTCCCTGGGTGCCATCTCGCTGGCTGGCCGCGAGAACCTCGACAACCTGATCTTCGTCATCAACTGCAACCTGCAGCGTCTTGACGGTCCGGTGCGCGGCAACGGCCGCATCATGGACGAGCTGGAAGGCGTCTTCCGTGGTGCCGACTGGAACGTGCTCAAGGTCACCTGGGGTCGCTTCTGGGATCCGCTCTTCGAACAGGACAAGAAAGGCATCCTGCAGAAGCGCATGGACGAAGCGGTCGACGGCGACTATCAGAACTACAAGGCCAATGGCGGCGCGTACACGCGTGAGCACTTCTTCGGCAAGTACCCGGAGACGGCCGATCTGGTCAAGGACATGTCAGACGACGATATCTGGCGTCTGAACCGTGGTGGCCACGACCCGTACAAGGTCTACGCGGCGTATCACGAAGCGGTCAACAACGCCAATGGTCGTCCGACCGTCATCCTGGCGCACACCGTCAAGGGTTACGGCATGGGCATGGGCGATGGCGAAGCTGCCAACGAAGCCCACCAGGTCAAGACCATGGAACACGAAGCGCTGAAGACATTCCGCGACCGCTTCGGTATCCCGCTGACCGACGAACAGCTCGAGGAAGTGCCGTACTACAAGCCGGCGGACGACAGCCCGGAAATGAAGTACATGCACCTCATGCGCGAACGTCTGAACGGCTATCTGCCGCAGCGTCGCACCGAGTATGAAACGCTGGAAATCCCGCCGCTGGACGACAAGATCTTCGCGTCCCAGCTCAAGGGTTCCAACGGCCGCGAAGTGTCCACCACCATGGCCTTCGTGCGCGTACTCAACGGTCTGGTCAAGCACAAGACCCTCGGCGAGCGTGTCGTGCCGATCATTCCTGACGAAGCGCGTACCTTCGGCATGGAAGGCATGTTCCGTCAGCTGGGCATCTACACCGCGGCAGGCCAGAAGTATGAGCCGGTCGACAAGGGTCAGATCATGTATTACCGCGAGGACCAGAAAGGTCAGGTCCTCGAGGAAGGTATCTCCGAAGCAGGCGCCATGTCTGCGTGGGTGGCGGCGGCAACGTCCTACGCCAACCACAACCTGCCGCTGATGCCGTTCTACGTCTACTACTCGATGTTCGGCTTCCAGCGCATCGGTGACCTGGCGTGGGCCGCAGGCGACCTGCAGGCACGTGGCTTCCTGGTCGGCGGTACTGCCGGTCGTACCACCCTGAACGGCGAAGGTCTGCAGCACCAGGATGGCCACAGCCATATCCTGGCCTCGACCATCCCGAACTGCCGCACCTACGACCCGACCTACGCTCACGAAGTGGCGGTCATCGTGCAGGACGGCATGAAGCGCATGTTCGAGCAGCACGAGCCGGTCTTCTACTACCTGGCGGTGATGAACGAGAACTACGAGCAGCCAGCACTCGAGACGGTGCCCGCAAAGGACATCATCAAGGGGATGTACCTGCTCAAGGAAGGCGGCAAGGACGGCAAGGCACGCGTTCAGCTGCTGGGTTCCGGCACCATCCTGCGTGAAGTCGAGGCAGCCGCCGAGATGCTCAAGCAGGACTACGGTGTCGACGCCGACATCTGGAGCGTCACCAGCTTCAACGAGCTGCGTCGTGAAGCGCTGGAACTGGATCGTCAGGCCTTCCTCAAGCCGGAAGAGACCCCGGCCAAGCCGCACATCACTCAGTGTCTGGAAGGACGTGACGGCCCGGTCGTGGCTGCCACTGACTACATGAAGCTGTTTGCTGACCAGGTTCGTGCCTGGGTGCCGGCTGACTATCACGTGCTCGGTACCGACGGTTTCGGTCGTTCCGATACCCGCGAGAAGCTGCGTCACTTCTTCGAAGTCGACCGCAACTTCGTCACCGTCCAGGCCCTGAAGGCGCTGGCGGATCGTGGTGAGATCGACCGCAAGGTGGTCGCGGAAGCGATCAAGACCTACGGCATCGACCCCAACAAGCCGAATCCGCTGAACGTCTGAGCGGAGATCGCGGAACAGGCGAGCGGCACTCCCTCCTCGACATCATGATGATGCGCAGGTGATTCGGGTGTCGCTCCCCGTGCACGTTTTGGAAGGAGCACGATCTTGAGCAGCGAAATCATCAAGGTTCCCGACATTGGCGGTAGTTCCGATGTCGAGATCATCGAGATAGCGGTGGCGGTGGGAGATGTCATCTCCGCCGAAGACACCATGATCACTCTTGAGTCCGACAAGGCCAGCATGGATGTGCCGGCACCGAAGGGCGGCAAGGTGGTGAAGATTCTCGTCAAGGAAGGCGACACCGTCTCCGAAGGCGACGATATCCTGGAGCTGGAAGCCGAAGGCGGTGGTGACACCTCCTCTGACGCTTCTGACGAGCAGGAAGCGCCGAAGGAAGAGGCTCCCAAGCAGGAAGCCTCTGAGCAGCAAGCGCCGAAAGAGTCCGCTTCTGCACCGAAGGCCGCTTCCGGTGGCACCCAGACCGTCGACATCGTCGTACCGGACCTGGGCGACTCCGAAGCCGTGCCGATCATCGAGATGGCCGTCTCCGAAGGCGATGAAGTCGACGCCGAAGATGCGCTGATCACGCTGGAATCCGACAAGGCCAGCATGGACGTCCCGAGCCCGCACAAGGGCAAGATCGTCAAGCTGACCGTCAAGGAAGGCGACAGCGTCGCTTCCGGTGATGTCATCGGTCAGATGGAAATCGCCGGTGAAGGCGGTGACAGCGCGTCTGATTCCGCGCCGGCCGAGCAGGCTTCTTCCTCCGAGTCCACTTCTGAAGACACGTCTTCTGAGGCACCGGCTGCTGAAGAAGCGCCGGCCTCCGGTGAGCCGGAGCGCAAGGAATTGCGTGTCCCGGATCTGTCCGGCAGCGACAGCGTGCCGATCATCGAGATGGCCGTGGCCGTCGGTGACGAGGTCAACGAGGAAGACGCGCTGATCACGCTGGAGTCCGACAAGGCGACCATGGACATCCCGAGCCCCTACAAGGGCAAGGTGGTGGAGCTTTCCGTCAAGGAAGGAGACACCGTCTCCGAGGGTGACCTGATCGGTTACATCGAGGTCGCGGGTGCCGCGCCTGCGCCGAAGGCTGCCAAGTCCGAAGCGCCGGCTGCTCCGAAGGCGGAGAAGAGCGAGCAGAAGCCGTCTCCGACACCGGCCGGTGCGCCGAGCCCGGAAGCCCAGATGGCCGCTCACAAGCCGAGCAAGGGTGCCAAGGTCCACGCAGGACCTGCGGTTCGCCTGCTGGCACGTGAGTTCGGTGTCGACCTGGCGGACGTTTCCGGCAGCGGTCCGAAGGGCCGTGTGGTGAAGGAAGATGTCCAGGCCTACGTCAAGCAGATGATGCAGAAGGCCAAGTCCGCACCGGCAGCCCCTGCCGCGCAGGCCACCGGCGGTGCCGGTATCCCGCAGGTGCCGGATCAGGACTTCAGCCAGTTCGGTGAGATCGAAGAGAAGAAGATGGGCCGCCTGATGAAGGCCGGTGCCACCAATCTGCATCGCAGCTGGCTCAACGTCCCGCACGTGACCCAGTTCGATGAGGCCGATATCACCGAGCTCGAGGCCTTCCGCAAGTCCATGAAGGCCGAGGCGGAAGCGGCAGGTGCCAAGCTCACGCCGCTGCCGTTCATGATCAAGGCGGCGGCTCACGCGCTGGCCAAGTATCCGCAGTTCAACGTCAGCCTCAAGGCCGACGGCGAGACCCTGGTGCACAAGAAGTACGTGCACATCGGTATCGCGGTGGATACGCCGGACGGCCTGATGGTGCCGGTGATCCGCAATGCGGATCAGAAGAGCCTGCTGGACCTGGCCAAGGAATCCGTGGAACTGGCCAAGAAGGCGCAGACCAAGAAGCTCAAGCGCGAAGAGATGACCGGTGGTTGCTTCACCATCTCGAGCCTTGGCTCCATTGGCGGTACTGCCTTCACACCGATCGTCAACACGCCGGAAGTCGCCATCCTGGGCGTCTCCAAGGCGCAGATGAAGCCGGTGTGGGACGGCGCTGCCTTCCAGCCGCGTCTGATGATGCCGCTGTCACTGTCCTACGATCACCGTGCGGTGAACGGGGCGGATGCAGCACGCTTCACGGCGTATCTGGCTCAGGTGCTGACCGACGTGCGTCGCATGCTGCTCTGATGATGCCTGTGGCATGAAGCGCGGGTGCCGCGACCTTCCTGGAAGGTGAAGGCGCTCCTCGCTGACAGAACGGCCTCCTTCGGGAGGCCGTTTTTTTGTGCATGTCCGTTGGTGTGGCAGGGCGGCGACCGCTGTTGCTGCCCTGCACAACATGCGATGCTTCACGCCAACCTGCCGCGATCTGTCGCATCGTGCTGGCACGACCCGGGAAGGCCGGTTCTCGCAACACACAAGGAGCAAGACAATGGAATGGTTGATGGACCCTTCGGCATGGGTGGCCCTGGCGACCCTGACCGCGCTTGAGATCGTGCTGGGCATCGACAACATCATCTTCCTGTCGATTCTGGTCGCGCGGCTGCCCGAGTCCCAGCGTCAGCGCGGGCGCATGATCGGCCTGGGCCTGGCGATGGGCATGCGCATCGTGCTGTTGATGTCGCTGTCGTGGCTGATGTCACTGACCGCGCCCCTGTTCAGCGTGGCCGACTTCAGCTTCTCGGGACGTGATCTGATCCTGGTCTTCGGGGGCCTGTTCCTGCTCGGCAAGAGCACCCACGAGATCCACGCCAACCTGGAAGGCGAAGACCCCGCCGAAGAGGGTGCGAAGAAGGGCAGCGCCAGCTTCATGGCGATCATGGTCCAGATCGCCTTGATCGATATCGTCTTCTCGCTGGATTCGGTGATCACGGCGGTGGGCATGGTCGATCACCTGATGGTGATGGTCATCGCCATCGTCATCTCGGTGGGCATCATGATGGTGGCCGCCAAGCCCATCGGCGATTTCGTCGATCGTCACCCGACCATCAAGATGCTGGCGCTGTCCTTCCTGATCATGGTCGGCATGATGCTGATGGTCGAAGGCTTCGGTGTCCACGTGCCCAAGGGCTACATCTACGTGGCGATGGCCTTCTCGCTGGCGGTGGAAATGCTCAACATCCGTCTGCGCAGCAAGCGCGCCAAGGCAGTGCGTCTGCGTCGCAGCAGCCAGGCGGAAGACGTCACCGAGTGAGACACTGGCACAGCAACGGCTGACATGACTCAGCCTGATCACGCCACGGCGACTGAGCAAGGTGGCCCGGCGTGAGTGGAAAGACGCCCTCTGCGACCGCGTGCCGCAGGGGGCGTTTTCGTGTCATGACAGCCGTGTATGGCAGGTCGGCAACCGGCGAGGAGGGCGACAGGCCCTCCTGCGCGCCAAAACAGTGCCAAAGGGCGGTATACGCGCCTTTGGTGTGCTTGTGCCGGCGTCGTGTGAACGGTATCGTCAGCTCTACATTGCATGGCGATGACATAATGAGATCATCCGTGCGCGCCGTCGTTCTGCGCAGCACATATTGGTCCGCTGCCCATATTCATCCTGGTCATCGATACGCTCGATGCGTTCGGCCCTCATGAGGTAGTCGAGCGTCTCGACGCCGCGAGTTTCGCCGCTTCACCTCGATCGTGTCGACGACCAGAGCGCCTTGGATGGCTATCTGCCGCCGAGGGCAAGGTGCACCAGCGCCAGATGACCCTTTACACCCGTTTGATGCTTTTCATTTGCACACTCAAGGAGCAGTACCGATGCGTTTGATCCTGTTGGGCGCCCCCGGCGCCGGCAAGGGCACCCAGGCCCAGTTCATCTGCGAGCGTTTCAACATCCCGCAGATCTCTACCGGAGATATGCTGCGCGCCGCGGTCAAGGCCGGCAGCGAGCTGGGACTCAAGGTCAAGGAGATCATGAATACCGGCGGACTGGTGTCCGACGAGATCATCATCGCCCTGGTCAAGGAGCGCATCAGCCAGCCCGATTGCGAGAACGGCTTCCTGTTCGACGGCTTCCCGCGCACCATTCCGCAGGCTGACGCCATGAAGGAAGCCGGCGTGAAGCTGGACCACGTGGTCGAGATCGCCGTCGCTGACGAAGAGATCGTCAAGCGTCTGTCCGGTCGTCGTGTGCACCCGGATTCCGGTCGTGTCTATCACATCGAGTACAACCCGCCGCGCGAAGAAGGCAAGGACGACGTCACTGGCGAAGCCCTGATCCAGCGTGAAGACGACCGCGAAGCCACCGTGCGCAACCGCCTGTCCGTCTATCACGAGCAGACGGAACCGCTGGTCGAGTACTACTCCAGCTGGTCTGCCACTGGCGATGCCCAGGCCCCGGCCTACCACCGCATCGAAGGCGTCGGCTCCGTCGACGACATTCGTGCTCAGCTGGTCAGCGCGCTGGAGCACTGATTGCCTGGTACGCCTCAGGTGGCTCAGCTGGAACAGATAGGGTTGCGCTGATGAAGCCGGCCGCCTGACGAAGAACGCCCGTAGACATTGTCTGCGGGCGTTTTTTTGTTCTTCGCATACTGGCGCGAATCAGGAATTAGGCGTTGCGGCAGGCCGCTTGCCGGCGTGGGCTCGGGGGTTGCAGCAGGAGTGACGCCCGCGGCCGACACCAGCCGTGGACAGCCTGCGTCTTTTGCTGCCCGCGGGGGACGGGTAGAATCGCGTCACATTTTTCTGACGACGAACCGCCCATGACCACGCTTCTGGCCATCGATGCATCCTCTTCCGCCTGTTCCGTTGCCCTGTGGCAAGACGGCGTTGTTACTGCCGAGCGCTGTGAGGCTCCCCGTCAGCACACCCAGCGCATGATGCCGATGATCGAGGCGCTGCTGGCCGCTGCCGATCTGACCCTCAACGACCTCGATGCCCTGGCCTATGGCCACGGACCGGGCTCGTTCACCGGGTTGCGCATCGCCGCTGGCACCATCCAGGGCCTCGCCTTCGGTCTCGATGTGCCGGTGATCGGCGTCTCGACGCTGGCGGCCCTGTCACTGCAGGCCCACCGCCAGCATCACGCGCGTTTCGTGCTGCCGATGCTGGATGCACGCATGGGCGAGCTCTATACCGGCGCCTATCGCGTCGTGACGCGCGCTGACGGCGAGATCGAGGTCGAGCAGGTGCTACCCGAGCAGGTCTGCGCTCCGGGCCTGCTGGAGCTGCCTGCGGCGCTGCGTGAGCATGACTGGCTGGCGGTCGGCTCGGGACTGGTGATGCACGACGAGCTGCCCCAGAGCGTGCGTGCCAGCCTGGCACTGCAACTTCCCGAGCCGCAACCGGATGCCGAGGCCATGGTGATGCTGGCCGCCCAGGCGTATGCCCGCGGTGAAGCGGTGTCGGCGGTCGAGGCCCAGCCGGTCTATCTGCGCAATGAGGTGGCATGGCGCTGATGGCACCAGGGATTGCCATCTCGTTGCGTCATCGTGGGTTCAGCCAAGGCTGACATAAGGTTCGCGCATCATCATGTCGCGCCCGACACTCGCGGCGCGGCTTGACGCAAAGCGTTGTTCTGTCACTACGGCACGTGCAGTGCCATAGACGATGTCTGTCGTCCGTGTGGGCCACTGAGGCCCGTCTCTCTTAAAAGGATGTTTCATGGAACTCATGCATGTGGTGGCGTTGGCCGTCATTCAAGGTCTGACGGAATTTCTGCCGATTTCCTCCTCCGCCCACCTGATTCTGCCCTCCCAGGTGTTCGGCTGGCCGGACCAGGGGCTGGCGTTTGATGTCGCGGTACACGTCGGTACCTTGCTGGCCGTGGTGATGGCCTTCCGCAAGGATGTCGCCAATATTCTCGCTGGCTGGTTTGGCCAGTTCAGCGGCGGCGGTACGCTGGCGGCGCGCCAGACCGAAGACAGCCGTCTGGGCTGGGCGGTGTTGCTGGCGACGCTGCCGGCCGTGATCTTCGGCGGCCTGCTGGGCGATGTGGTGGAAACGGCCGGGCGCTCGATCGCGGTGATCGGAACCACCACCATCGTCTTCGGTCTGCTGCTGTGGTGGGCGGACGTCAAGGGCGCACGCACGCGTGACCTGGCGACGCTGACGCTCAAGGGCGCGCTGATCATCGGCCTGTTCCAGGCGCTGGCCCTGATTCCCGGCACCTCGCGTTCGGGCATCACCATCACCGCCGCGCTGCTGCTGGGCTTCGAGCGTCAGAGCGCCGCGCGCTTCTCCTTCCTGCTGTCGATTCCGCTGATCGTCGCGGCCGGCCTGCTCAAGGGCCTGGAGCTGATCGAGACCGGCAGTGAGGCGCAGCTGTTCGATGTCGCCCTCGGCGTGGTGCTGTCCTTCGTCTCCGCGCTGGTGTGCATCAAGCTGTTCCTCAAGGCCATCGACAGCATCGGCATGCTGCCCTTCGTCATCTATCGCCTGCTGCTGGGCATGATGCTGTTCGGCATGCTGTTGCTGCTGTAAGCCATGCGTGCGATGACGTAAGCTTGTCTCCTGACGGCGTCGCTCTTGCGGCGCCGTCGGCGTTTGTCAGCCTGACCGCATGCCATGCGAGTTTCCCTTTTCCTGCGTTCACCGTTTCGCTTCACTGTTTCTCATAGAGCCCATCCATGCTGCCACCCGAAGACACCCTCGCTGCCCATGATGCAGCGGCCGATGCCGCTCCCGTGATCGCCATTGCCCGTTCACGGCTGCAGGCGCGCCCGGAACTCGCTATGCTGGCGGCACATTTCGGTATCGCGCTGCGGGAAGATGACGAGATGCCGGCGCTCAAGCTCGAGGTGGCGCTGGACGAGCAGGGCGCACCGCGCCTGGTGATCGCTGGAGACGAGCGTGAATACGGCAAGCCGCTGTGCGTCGATTTCGTCGCCGGTCGTGCCGATCATCGCCGTCGTTTCGGCGGGGGGCGCAACCAGCTGATCGCACGCGCCTGTGGCCTGAATCGAGGCGCACTGCCGAGCATCGTCGATGCCACTGCAGGGCTCGGGCGTGATGCCTTCGTGCTGGCGAGTCTCGGGGCACCGGTATTGATGATCGAACGCGTGGCGGCCACGGCGGCGATTCTGGTCGATGGCCTGACCCGGGCACAGGGCTGTGCGGATGACGAGATTCGCGAGATCGCGCTGCGCATGCAGGCGCTGCACGGTGATGCCACGCGGGAGCTCGGGGAGCTGGTGACGCAGTGGGACCAGCCGCCGCAGGTGGTGCATCTCGACCCGATGTACCCGCACCGTGACAAGTCGGCCCTGGTCAAGAAGGAGATGCGTGTCTTCCGCGCCCTGGCCGGCGATGATGCGGATGCCCCGGCGCTGCTCGAGGCGGCGCTGGAGGTCGCGACGCATCGCGTGGTGGTCAAGCGCCCACGCAAGGCCGAACCGATCGGCGGGCTCGCGCCGAGCCATGTGGTCGAGGAAAAGACCAGCCGCTACGACGTCTATGTGAAGCAGGCGCTGCGCTGACGCCTGACGATGGCGTCAGCAATGTAAAAGCCTCCGCCAAACGCAAAAGCCCCCGCTCGCGATGTGATCGCGGCGGGGGCTTTTTTGCGCCAGGGGCCTCGGCCCATCATCTCATTCGCGCTGAGAGGAGGTGTCGGGCGCCTTGCGGTCTGCTGATGCGGTTTCGTCAGCGGCCTCGTGGTCGTCGAGGGCTGGGTGCTGCTCCTCGTCCATTCCTTCGGTCGGGGCGTCGCTCTCGCTCTCGTTCTCGGTCTCGTTCTCGCTGTCGCGCAGGCGCACATGCTGCAGGCGATGGCGCAGGGCGGGATCGAACAGATCGCGGCCGTGCACCTGCAGGTCTTCCAGCGCTTCGCCGAAGCATAGCTGACCGCTCTCCAGCCAGATGAACTCCAGCTCCAGCAGCGTATCGAGCAGGCCGCTGAACAGACGCTTGTCGAAGAACTCCGGCGCATTGAGGCCCGACAGCAGGGTCAGGCGTTCGGCCAGGGCACCGGAATGGCTCTCGAGGGACTCGCGGTCCAGCGTGCCGCTGCCGTGCTGCAACAGGGCGGCGATCAACAGGTAGCCGCGTTCCAGCGTCGGTTGTACCGGCTGAGCCAGCAGGCGCAGCTGCTCGGAAGGCTCCTGACTGGCCACCGGACGTGACCAGCGCTCCGGAGTGTCGCCAGTCGCCACTTGATGCTCCAGCAGACCTTCCTCGCTCATCAGAGCCAGCGTGGCGGCGATATCCGCCTTCAGCTCAGGGGCCTCGGGGACGAACAGCTCGCGCACCAGCAGCGGCCAGGCGGGACTGATCTGGTCTTCCAGTGCCTCGAGGGTGTACTGGGCCGTGTTGCGGAAGGCGAAGGCGATCAGCGCCGGCAACGCCAGCAGGTGCAGCACGTTGTTGCGATACCAGGTCAGCAGACTGGCCTGCTCCGGGGTGGCGATCACCAGCTCGCCAAGACTCTGTGGGCGCAGGGTGACCAGCCCCAGATGCGCGCAGTGTGCGACCCACTCATCCGGCGTGCCCTCGGGCAGGCTATGGTCATGACGGCCCGGCAGCTTGTCGGCGAGACGCACCAGCATCGCCAGCTGGCGTTGCAGCAGGCTGGCCTCGATGGCGTGGTGGGCGGTGGACAGCAGCACCAGCGCCGTCAGCGAGACCGGATTGAGCGCGGCGGCGGCATTGATGCGCGTGGCGATTTCATGCCCCAGTTGCGGCACCGCCTGGGTCAGCCATTCTGGGCGGCGCTGGTGTCGGCTGGCCTTCCAATCCGGCGCGGCCTCATCCAGCCATTCGCCCAGCTTGAGCGGCTCGCCGATGTTCAGGTAGACCTTGCCGAAGGGCTGCTTGAGCTGGCCGAGCACGCGGATGAGGTCGAGCGGTGATTCCTTCTTCTTGCTGGCCCCCGACAGCTCGCGCTGATAGCTCAGGCTCTCGAAGACCTTCTCGTAGCCGATGTAGACCGGCACGAAGGCCACTTCGCGGCGCGTATCACGCAGGAAGGAGCGCAGGGTCATCGCCAGCATGCCCGGGCGCGGGGGCAGCATGCGGCCGGTGCGTGAACGGCCCCCCTCGATGAAGTATTCCAGCGGGTGGCCACGGGTGATCAGCTGATGCACGTACTCGTCGAAGACGGTGGCGTACAGGCGATTGCCGCGGAAGCTTCTGCGCAGGAAGAAGGCGCCGCCACGGCGCAGGATCGGGCCGATGATCGGCATGTCGAGATTCTTGCCCGCGGCGACGTGGGGCGTCATCAGGCCCTCGTGGAACAGCACGTAGGACAGCAGCAGATAGTCGATATGGCTGCGATGACAGGGCACGTAGATCAGCTCGCAGTCGCCGGCGATCGCCTTGACCTGCGCCATGCCACGCACCTCGACGCCGTCGTAGAGCTTGTGCCACAGCCGCTTGAGGGCATGCGCCAGAAAGCGCTGCACCGGATAGCCCATGTTGGAGGCGATCTCGCGACCATACTGCAGGGCGCGCTTCTCCAGGCGTGCCGGCGGCTGATTCTGCTCGCGTGCCAGCTCGCTGATCACGTCCTGCACGGCGGGCGCCTTCTGCAGGTTGCGAATCATGGTGTGGCGGTGGGAGAGGTCTGGCCCCAGCAGGCGGGTACGCACGCGCCGGAAGTGCACGCGCAGCAGGCGCGAGATGCGGCGATGCGCCAGTGCCGAGTCCTGCGGGCCTTCCCTGAGCGCTTCGTGCAGCCTGAGCGGCTGGCCGAAATGCACATCCACCGAACGACCATGCGCCAGAATCGCGATGGCGCGGCGCAGCACGCCCGTCACGCGCCAGCTATCGGCGGAGATGAACTTCCAGAAGCCGAATTCCTTGCCCGGGGCACGCCCCCAGAACACGCTGACCGGCACCAGCTGCACCTCGACATCACTCGGGGCGTCTTCCAGTGCGGCGATCAACTTGGCCAGGCGGCGTGACAGCAGGCTCCTGTCGCTGCGCGAGCGCCGCAACAGACGAAGACGGGAGTGGCTCAGGCGCAGGTCGCCTATGCTCAGAGGCAGGGTCGGCGAGGGCAGGCCACGTGCCTCGCACAGCTGCTCGACCACCAGCTCGTCGGACAATGCCTGGTACGGGAAGACGTAGACCACCGGCAGCGTCGGGTCGAGGTTCAAGGCGCTGTGGTCCAACGCATTGATGTCGGGCTCCACCGCGCGCAGCTCCACCCACTTGTCCAGCAGACGGCGACTGACATTGCGCAACGGGCGCAAGACTAAGGTGACTGGCGACATGGTGAGGCTCTCGCAGGTGTGGACAAGGACGGACTACCGGAAACGACAATCTGTCGGCGTTCACGAATAAAGCATCGGGACGATGAATGAGGGTTGATTGCGACGTTTTCATGGTCTGGCTGGTAGCGCTCAGCGCAAGCATGATATTGAACATTATACGCATTCTGCCCGCAGACGCCGTGCAGAGTACTTGGTGACTGAGTACGTAGCGACAGAGTACTTGGTGACTGAGTGCGTAGTGACGAAGCGCACAGTGGCAGCATCTGGCGGTGCACCGTCATGGGCATCGCCATCTGTATCGTGCCGTGCAGGGAAATGACGGGAGGCAAGGCATGCTGGGAATGTGGCGATCAGGCAATCGATTCACCTTGCTGCCGGAAGGCGCGCGTTTTCTGCCCAGCATGCTGGAGGCGGTGGAATCCGCGCGCCATTCCATCCTGCTCGAGCTGTATCTGGCCGAGAGCGGTCACCTCAGTCGCGTCCTGATCGATGCGCTGTGTGGCGCGCGCCGCCGCGGTGTGACGGTGCTGGTGCTGCTGGATGGCTTCGGCTCGCTGGGCCTCGAGGAAGTTGATCGCCAGCGCATGATCGAGGCCGATATTCAGCTCAGGATCTACAACCCGCTCTCCTGGTGGCGGCTGGGGCGCAATCTGACGCGTGACCATCGCAAGCTTCTGGTGGTCGATGGGGAGGTGGGCTTTACCGGCGGCTTCGGTGCGGTGGATGTCTTCGCCGAGGCCTGGTCGGAAGTCGCGATACGCATCGAGGGGCCGTGCATCAGTGACTGGGTGCGCCTGTTCGCACGCGTGTGGGACTCCGCGGCCAGTCGTGGCCATGGCAGCCGACTGGCGGTGCGCAGCATCAATGTGCGGGCGTGCCGGGTCGAGGGCTATCTGAGCATGCGTGGGCGGGTGGTCTGGGGGCATGGTTTCCGCTATCAGGCCATCCGTCATTCCCTGCAGCATCAGGCCAGCAGCTCACGCAAGCGGCTGTGGATCTGCACGCCATACTTCGTGCCGACCTTCAGCATGCGGCGGCGTCTCAAGCGCGCGGCGCGCCGGGGTGTCGATGTCCGCTTGCTGATCGCCGGCCAGCATCATGATCACCCGGGCGTGCGCTCGGCGGGGCAGCGCTTCTATGCCGGGCTGCTCAAGGCGGGCGTGCGTATCCATGAATTCCAGCCCCGCTTTCTGCATGCCAAGTTCTCATTGGCGGATGACTGGGTGACGCTGGGGTCGTGCAACTTCGATCATTGGAGCCTGCAGTGGAATCTGGAGGCCAATCAGGAGGTGCAGGACCATCGCTTCGCCGCCGAGGTCGCCACGCTGTTCGAGCATCACTTCGCCCACAGTGTCGAGATCACCCAGGCCGCCTGGCAGCGTCGGCCATTGATGCAGCGCTGTCGCGAGTGGGGCTATGGCACCCTGGATAGCCTGGTGACGCGGCTGCGCTGAGCGGCTCGCAGCTGTCAGACGCGGCTGCGTGGAACCAAAACGCCGGACGACCCATGAGGTCGCCCGGCGTTTTGGTTTTCAAGGCTGCATGGCGTTAAGAGCGCCGTGGCGGGATCAGCGCTTCTTGCCGCCGCCCTTGCCACCGTTCTTGTTGCCACCCTTGCCAGCGCCCTTGTTGCCGGCGTGCTTGCTGCGCGGAATGCCGGCCGCACCCGGTGCGGCGGAACCCTTGCGACGCGGCGACGGCTTGGGGCTCTCCGGCGGGACACGGTAGAGCAGGTAGAGGTCCAGCAGCAGTTCCGGCAGCTGGTTGACGAAGCGCTGGGCACCGATCGGGTCGGCGATCAGCTCGCCGATCTCCGGGTCTTCATCGTCGAAGACGCCGGAGATGGCCATGAACGGCAGCAGCAGTTCGGCGGCCGCCTCTTCCTGGGTACCGAACCAGGCCTCCTCGTCCATGAACACGCCTTCCATGAAACCGGCACACCAGTCGCCGATCGGCGTCTCGACCGGGTCGGTACCGCCCAGTTCCAGCTCGAACAGCAGTTCCGGCAGCACGCCGTGCTCGAGGGCATCGATGGCGTTGGCGCGCATCTGCTCGAACAGGGAAACGACTTCCGCTTCCTGTTGCGGGCTTTCGTAGCTTGGCTGCCCCTGGAAGAGTTCCGGCAGCCACAGGCTGGAGGGCACTTCGCGCGGCGCGATGGCCAGTGCCAGCATGAAGCCATGCGCACTGATGATATCGAGAGCTTCCGGGCCGACGATGTCGGACTCGAGGAATTCGTCGAGGATGTCGAGGGATTCATCATCCAGCAGCGGCTGGGTCTGGACAGGCTCGGCCATGGGGGAGTCTCACGTGCGATAAGGGGAGAAGTCGAACAGTGCCGCCTGGCTACCTGGGTGAACCAAGGGGAACCGGGCAAGCGTGAATGGCGCTAGTGTATCATTTCACGCCTCGAGGAGTGGTACGCTCGCTCGTCATCAGCTCATCCGTTCCATCGCTCTGCTGTCTGGTCATCGTGTCATGTCATCATCCACTCGTCGTGTCGTCAGTCGATACCGATTTGCGCCCGATCATGCCTTGGCCTGCCTGGGGGAGACCCCCGCGACGCCACTGCCGCTGGCCGATGCCGCCGCGCTCGAGGCGCTGACGGCGCCTGCCCTGCACGCGACGCTGGAGGCGCAGGTACTGGCATGTCTGGCACGCGCGCGTGCCCTGTTCCCCGAGCTGCGCATGCCGTCGGTCTCCTGCCGCCTCAAGGGGCGCACGGCGGGCACGGCGGATTCGGCGCGCCAGCGGCTGCGCTTCAATTGGCAACTGCTCAGCGAGAATCGCCATCACTTCCTCAGCCAGACCGTCCCCCATGAGGTCGCGCACTGGGTGGTGATGGAGGTGGTCGAGCGCGCCGGAAAGACACGCGTCAAACCGCATGGCCCCGAGTGGCAGCAGGTGATGACCAACCTCTACGGCATCCCCCCGGAGGTGACGCATCGCATGGATGTCTCGACTGCCAGCCCGACGCCCTGGGCCTATGGTTGTGGCTGCGATACCGCGCACTATTTCAGCTCGCGACGCCACGCCAATGCCCAGCGCGGTCACCGCTATCGCTGTCGGCGCTGTGGCCAGGAATTGAGCGGGCCCTTGAATGACCCGGCGCGCCATGCGTCGACTGCGCGTTGAGGCGCATTTCGCTCGCTGGCGCGTCATTGCAAAGTGCGAGTCGCGCCAGAGGGTGTCTTTTCAGGCGGTTTCTGTCCTCCGAACGTCGCTGTGACCTTGGTGTAATTTGTTGATAAACAGTTGAAATAATTAGTAAAAATTTATCTACCAAGGTCTAGTGTGTGGCCCCCCCATGCTTGGGTTTAAGCTGAAATGGACTTGCCTCGGCTCGCCTGCGCTTCACGCATGCCGCGTGGGACAGCGAGTCGCCAGCCAATCCGTCAGAGGTCACGCCACATGAGCGAACATGCCAAGGTTCATCCGGTCACTCCCGATGTCGCCGCCCACGCCTGGGCAGACCGCGAGCGCTATCAGGCCATGTATCAGCAGTCCGTCGAGGCGCCGGAGACATTCTGGGCCGAGCAGGCCCAGTCACTGGACTGGTTCGATGCGCCCTCGGTGATCCGCAATACCAACTTCGGCCCCGGTGATGTCGATGTGCGCTGGTTCGAGGACGGCAAGCTCAACGTGGCGCACAACTGCCTCGATCGCCACCTCGCCGAGCGTGGCGATCAGGTCGCCATCATCTGGGAAGGGGACGACCCGAACGAGTCCCAGTCGATCACCTATCGCGAGCTGCATGCGCGTGTCAGCCAGTTTGCCAATGGCCTCAAGGAGTTGGGCGTCAAGCGGGGCGATGTGGTCACGCTGTACATGCCAATGATTCCGGAAGCCGCGATGGCGATGCTGGCCTGTACGCGCATCGGTGCCGTGCACTCGGTGGTGTTCGGTGGCTTCTCGCCGGACGCGCTGGCGGGGCGTATCGTCGATTCCAGCTCGCGCATCGTGATCACCGCCGATGAGTCACTGCGGGGTGGCAAGCGCGTACCGCTCAAGGAGAATGTCGATGAGGCGCTGGAGCGTGATGGCACCGACTGTGTCGACCACGTGCTGGTGGTGCGGCGTACCGGCGGTGAGGTGAACTGGGGCAGTCGCGATGCCTGGTTCCATGAGCTGGTGGACCGTCAGTCCAGTGACTGCCCGGCCGAGGCGATGGGCGCCGAAGACCCGCTGTTCATCCTCTACACCTCCGGTTCCACCGGCACGCCCAAGGGCCTGAAGCACACCACGGGCGGTTATCTGCTCTATGCCGCGATGACCCATCGCTACGTGTTCGATTACCACGATGGCGATATCTACTGGTGCACGGCGGATGTCGGCTGGGTGACCGGCCACAGCTACATCGTCTACGGGCCGCTGGCCAATGGCGCGACCACGCTGATGTTCGAGGGTGTGCCCAGCTATCCGACCCACGGGCGCATCGGCGAGATCGTCGACAAGCACCAGGTCAATATTCTCTATACCGCCCCGACCGCCGTGCGTGCACTGATGGCACACGGTGACAGCGTGATGGACTCAAGCTCGCGCACGAGCCTGCGACTGCTCGGCTCGGTGGGCGAGCCAATCAACCCCGAGGCCTGGGAGTGGTTCCACCGCGTGATCGGCAATGGCAATTGCCCGCTGGTGGACACCTGGTGGCAGACCGAGACCGGCGGCATCATGATCGCGCCGCTGCCGGGCGCGACCGATCTCAAGCCGGGCTCCGCCACGCTGCCGTTCTTCGGTGTGCAGCCGGCGCTGGTCGACAACGAGGGCAACATCCTCGAGGGCGCGACCGAAGGCAACCTGGTGATTCTCGACAGCTGGCCGGGGCAGGCACGTTCGATCTGGGGCAATCACGAACGCTACGTGCAGACCTACTTCTCCACCTATGCGGGCATGTATTTCACCGGTGACGGCTGTCGTCGCGACGAGGATGGCTACTACTGGATCACCGGGCGCGTCGATGATGTGCTCAACGTCTCTGGCCACCGCATGGGCACCGCCGAGATCGAGTCCTCGCTGGTCGCGCATGAGGCGGTCGCCGAGGCCGCCGTTGTCGGCTATCCCCATGACATCAAGGGGCAGGGAATCTACATCTACGTGACGCTCAACGACGGTATCGAAGCCAGTGATGAGCTCAAGAAGACGCTGACCCAGTGGGTGCGCAAGGACATCGGCCCGATCGCCTCGCCGGATGTCATCCAGTGGGCGCCGGGGCTGCCCAAGACGCGTTCCGGCAAGATCATGCGCCGCATCCTTCGGAAGATCGCCGCCAACGAGACCGACGGCCTCGGCGATACCTCGACCCTGGCGGACCCGTCAGTGGTGGATGACCTGATCGAGCAGCGCGCCAACCGCTGAACGCGTCGAGTACCGGTCATCGAGGCCTGACAAGACACGCAGCGACAGCGAAGCGCGGGAGCCTGGCTCCCGCGCTTTTTTGTGCGCCTGTCCGGGGGCATCTGTCTGTTCGTATTCCTGGCCCGCGCTTTTGCGCTGTGCGAGACGTGAAAGGTTGGCCATCGAGGAGGCGCTGGCTTGATAATGATGCGACAGCGCATGTGCCCGCGGAGTCCATTCGCGCCTCGCTGCGCATTTCCCCAATCAATTCATGATCAAGGCCGCCCCCATGTCAGCAGGCAAGTCGGATGCATCCTGCCCCGCCTCTCAGCCAGCCAGTTCTCCCGCCAGTTCTCCCGCCGCCGCGTCGTCCAATGAGGGCGAGAATCGTCCTCGCGCCGTCATCCTGATGTGCCTGTCGGCGATCTCGTTCGCGCTGATGGGAGCGATGGTCAAGCTGAGCGGCGACCTGCCGCTGTTCGAGAAGGTCTTCGTGCGCAACCTGGTCAGTCTCGGCGTGGCGGTGGTGATGGTGCGCATGGCGGGCGCGCGTCTGCTGGGCCACTGGCGCCACCAGCCGATGCTGATGGCGCGGTCACTGATCGGGCTCGGCGGCGTGATGAGCTTCTTCTACGCCATCGATCATCTGCTGCTGGCAGATGCGACTATTCTGAATAAGCTATCGCCGTTCTTCGTCAGCCTGTTCGCCGGCCTCTTCCTGGC
The DNA here is from genome assembly GCF_023161745.1 of Cobetia sp. 1CM21F. Taxonomy (NCBI): domain Bacteria; kingdom Pseudomonadati; phylum Pseudomonadota; class Gammaproteobacteria; order Oceanospirillales; family Halomonadaceae; genus Cobetia; species Cobetia sp. 1CM21F. The sequence continues at coordinate 57,407 of NZ_JALNTQ010000006.1, forward strand.
CGAGCGCCTTGGTGGCTGGCGGCTGGTCGGCATGCTGGTCGCCTTCTCTGGCGCGGCGCTGGTCATCAAGCCGCAACTGGCATTTGCCGAGGGCGGCGTGGAGGCATTGTTGCCCGCCATGGTCGGGCTGGGTTCGGCAATGCTGGCGGGGGCGGCCTATACGCTCATCCGTGCGATGAGAGGGCGCGAGGCCTCGGCGACCATCGTGCTGCATTTCTCGCTGGTCTCCAGTGTGGTGACATTGGTGCCGATGTTGATGAATCCGGTGATGCCGAGCGGCCCTCAGGCGCTGGCCTTGCTGGGCATCGGCATCTTTGCGGCCGGCGGTCAGATTCTGATGACCACCGCCTATCGCCTCGCACCGGCGGGGGAAGTGTCGATCTATTCCTATCTGACCATCGTGTTTTCGGCACTGGCGGGCTGGGCCATCTGGGGGGAGGTGCCGGATATCGCCAGTCTGATCGGCTTCGTGCTGATTGCCGGTGTCGCATTGATCGGCTGGCATGCCAGTCGCGTTGCGGGTAGGGTTGTCTGACTCACCATCCCCAGGATGCTGTCAGAATCAGCGCACGGATTGTTCGCTCGCCGGGCATCAATCCGTGCGATACTCGTGTTCCCCGAGCGAAACATCAGTACATCTTCCGATGGTGGGCTGCTTTGTTAAACGCACGTTTTATGGGGTAACATGCCAGAAAATAACGGCGATTGTTGACCGGCCAGGAAGGTCGGTGATGATCACCATCGGGGTTTTGGAGGAGACTCAATGGCCTTTGCCCAGAAGTTCATCGTTGCAGACGATCACCCGCTCTTTCGTGCCGCACTGACCCAGGCGCTTAGACAAGTCGCCTCCCAGGCGGAGATCGTCGAGGCTGACAGCATGGAAGCGACCAACGAAGTCGTTGCCCGCCATCCCGATGCCGACCTGATCCTGTTGGACCTGCACATGCCGGGAGCCCACGGCTTCTCCGGTCTGATCCAGTTGCGTGGCCAGACACCGGACATCCCGGTGGCGGTCGTGTCCGGTAGCGAGGAGCCCTACGTGGTGCGCCGCGCCATCGATTATGGGGCCTCCGGCTTCATTCCCAAGTCCGCCAGCCTCGACGTCATCGCCGAAGCCATCGGCGAGATCCTCGAAGGTGAAGTCTGGCTGCCGACGGATATCGCCGAGGCCATGGGCGAGTCTTCCGAAGATGAATCGCGCTTCGCCGAGGCGATCGCGTCACTGACGCCGCAGCAGTTCCGCGTGCTCAACATGCTGACGGAAGGTCTGCTCAACAAGCAGATCGCCTATGAGCTGAATGTGTCCGAAGCCACCATCAAGGCCCACGTGACCGCCATTCTGCGCAAGCTGGGCGTGCATTCGCGCACCCAGGCCGTCATCGCGGCCCAGCGTCTGGAAGTCGAGCCGCCGAAAGTCCGCTCCTGATCCTGCGTCAGCGCTTGAGCTGAGGCTCTTTTCGAGAGTCGCGCCTTCAAGCCACAAAAAGCCCGCCCTGTCGCTGACAGGGCGGGCTTTTTGCTTCTACCAGGTCTAAAGAGCGACAGGCTGGGTCTAAAGAGCGACAGGCCAGCTCGCCTGATCAGGGGGCTGGGTCATCCGTCGCGGCGTCGGGAGCATCACTCGTGCCACTGGTGTGCTTCTCGGCGCGGTTGGCCTGCAGGGTGCGCGTCAGCAGCGCACGCAGTGCGGCGGGTCGTACCGGCTTGAGCAGCAGGTGATAGCCCGCACGGCGCACTTCCTCGGCGACCTCATCGGTGCGGTCGGCGGTGATCACGATGCCCGGCACCGAGCCCGCCAGACGTTCATCCAGCGCGTCCAGCGCCATCAGGCCCGTCACCTCGTTGTCGAGGTGGTAGTCGGCGAGGATGGCATCCGGATCACCATCCAGGTTGCGGATCACCGACTTGGCGCCGCCGATCGAGGTCGCCGTGAACACCTCGCAACCCCAGCCGGACAGCATCGCCTTCATGCCCTCGAGAATCAGGCTCTCGTTGTCGATGCACAGGACGCGAGTGCCGGTCAGCTTGTTGCCGGCGCGCTTGCGAGCCGGCACGGCATCCGGCAGCTCGGCCGCCGGCAGCTCCTTGCTGATCGGCACGCTGACGGCGAAGACGGTGCCGATGCCGACCCAGCTGCGCACCGTGATCGGGTGGTCGAGCACCCGGCTCATGCGTTCGGCGATTGACAGTCCCAGGCCGAGACCCTTCTCGCTTTCCTTGTGACGCTCGGTCTGATCGAGACGCCGGAATTCCTGGAAGATCTCGGTCAGCTTCGACTCGGGAATGCCGGGGCCGGTGTCCCAGACCTCGATGCGAATGCGATCGCCCAGACGGCGACAGCCCAGCAGCACATGACCCTGACGGGTATAGCGCACCGCGTTGGAGAGGAAGTTCTGCACGATGCGTCTGAGCATCTGGCCATCGGAATCCACCGCCAGCTGCGTCATCACCACTTTCAGGTCCAGCCCGCGATCTTCCGCCATCACCTCGAACTCGGCCTTGAGCGGCTTGAGGATGTCGGAGAGGCGGAACACGCTGCGGCGTGGCGCCAGTGCCCCGGCATCCAGCTTGGAGATGTCGAGCAGGGTGCTGAGCAGTTCCTCGGCGGCCTGCAGCGAGTTGTCGATGTGATTGGTGGTGGTCTTCATCTCGCCTTCGACCTGCTGGGCGAGGGCGGAGGTGAACAGGCGCGCCGCATTCAGTGGCTGCAGCAGGTCGTGGCTGGCCGCGGCGAGGAAGCGAGTCTTGGAGGCGTTGGCATCCTCGGCCAGCTGCTTGGCCTGACGCAGTGCCTGCTCGGCCTCGGCGCGCACGCGGTTCTCGGTGCGCAGGGCCTCGTTGACCTGTGACAGCTCCTGGGTACGCACGCGCACGCGCTCTTCCAGGTTCTCGTTGGTCTCCTTGAGGGCGATCTCCGCCAGGCGTCGCTCGGTGATGTCCTGATAGAGCGCGAAGAAGCCGAGGATGTTGCCCTTGGTGCTGAAGTGCGGCGTATAGGTGACCAGCATGTAGCGCACGCCGCCTTCCGGGGCTTCCAGCGAGATCTCGAAGGAGACCCGCTCACCTGACAGCGCGCGCGTCATCCACGGCGCGCGTTGGCGATAGATGTCTTCCGGCATCGCCTCTTCGGCGGGCTCGCCGATCACGGCGGTACGGTCGATGCCCATCACCGCTTCATAGGCACGGTTGGTGAAGAGGTAGCGACACTCCTTGTCGAAGTAGGCGATCAGCGCCGGCACGTTGTCGGTGTAGATGCGGATGTTGTTTTCCGAGCGGATCAACGCCTCTTCGGTGCGCTTCTGCTGGGTGATGTCCTGATAGGTGTAGACGAAGCCGCCACCGGGCATCGGATTGCCCTGGATCTCCATCACGCTGTCATCCTGGCGATAGCGCACGTAGCGGTGCGGCTCGCCGTTGCGGATGGCATCCAGCAGCTGGTCGACGTGCTCTTCGGGGTCGCCCGGGCCGTATTCGCCGTTGTGGGCGTTGTAGCGGAAGATGCGATCGATGGGAGCGCCGACCCGAATCAGGTTGTCAGGGAAGCGGAACATGTCCAGGTAGCGCTGGTTCCACACCACCAGGCGCATGTGCTGGTCGACCACGCTGATGCCCTGGTGGATGTTCTCGATGGTCGCCTGCAGCAGGGCGCGGTTGAATTCGAGCACCTGCGAGGCTTCATCGACGATGGAGATGACATCCGAGATGCCGATGCCGCGGCCCTGCAGCGCCGAGTTGACGACGATGCGTGCCGAGGAGGCGCCGAGCACCGAGGCCAGGAAGCGTTCGGTGAACTGGATCAGGTCGATGGAGGCGCGTGCATGCAGCTCCAGCGGCTGGCCGCTGCGGCGTGCGTAGTCCTCGAAGGCGCGCTCGACCTGCTCGTGGCTGAGGAAGCGTTCGCACAGGACGCGCAGGTCCGAGACGGAGGTGGAGCCGGTCCAGGGGCGCGAGACGCTGGTCTGGCGGGTCTCGACACTGTCGACGAACAGCGAGGCCTGGATGCGCTCGACCACGCGCTGCGGCGTCATCTGCGAGACGAAGATGTAGCAGAACAGGTTCAGGCCGAGCGACAGCATCACGCCGTGGGTCAGCGGGTCATTGAAGCGGAAGCCGAACAGGCCATGCGGCGACAGCCAGTCGATGCCCAGCGGCCCTTGGTTGACGATCTCGGCCGGCATCAGGCCCGCCTGTGCCAGTGCCGGCACGAGCAGGGTCCAGGCCCAGACCGCGAAGCCGACATTCAGGCCGACGATGACGCCGAGGCGATTGCCGCGCTTCCAGTAGAGGCCACCCATCAGCGAGGGCGCGAACTGGGCGACGGCGGCAAACGACAGCAAGCCGATGGCCGAGAGGGTGCTGTATTCGGCGATCAGCAGATAGAAGCCGTAGGCCAGCGCCAGGATCATCACGATGGTCAGACGACGCGCCAGCAACACGATATGGCTGTAGTCGCGCGCCTCGGTATCGAACCAGCGCAGGCGGAACAACAGCGGAATCACGATCTCGTTGGAGATCATGATCGAGACCGCGACGGCGGCGACGATCACCATGCCGGTGGCGGCGGAGAAGCCGCCGATGAAGGTCAGCAGGGTCAGCCAGGTCTGGTCCGCCGCCATCGGCAGCGCCAGCACGAAGCTGTCCGGTGACACCGAACCGTCGGGGAACATGGTCAGGCCGGCGGCGGCGATCGGCAGCACGAAGAAGGAGATGGCGACCAGATAGATCGGGAACATCCAGCGCGCACGCCGGGCGTCATCGTGGTGGGTATTCTCGACCACCGCGACGTGGAACTGACGCGGCAGGCAGAAGATCGCCAGCATCGCCAGCAGCGTCTGGGCCCAGAAGCCGGTGCCGAAGGTCTGGGTCTCCAGCTGCTGTTGCAGCTCCAGATAGGTATCGGCCTTGGTGAACAGGTCGCCCAGGCCATTGAACATGCCCCAGGTGACATAGACGCCCAGGGTCAGGAAGGCGACCAGCTTGACCAGCGATTCGAAGGCGATCGCCTGCAACAGGCCGACATGGTGCTCGGTGGCGTCGGTGTGGCGGGTGCCGAACAGGATGGCGAACAGCGCCATGATCGCCGCGACATAGAAGGCGGTATCGCCCAGCCAGGCGGTTCGCGTGACATCGCTGGTGTCGGTGAGTACCTGATAGGCACTCGAGACGGCCTTCAGCTGCAGGGCGATGTAGGGCAGGGTGCCGACCAGGGCCACCAGCGAGGCGAACACCGCCAGCGACTGTGTCTTGCCGTAGCGCGAGGCGATGAAGTCGGCAATCGAGGTGATGTTCTGGCGCTTGGCGACCCGAATCATCTTGAGCAGGATCGGCCAGAACAGCAGACAGGCCAGAATCGGCCCGATGAAGATGCTCAGATAACTCCAGCCGCTGGTCGCGGCCTGCCCGACGCTACCGTAGAAGGTCCAGCTGGTGCAGTAGACCGCAAGCCCCAGACTGTAGACCGCTGGGCGCCGATTCGGCGACCCGTGTTTCTTGGCGTTGCGATCCCCCCGCCATGCAATCGTGAACAGCACCGCGATATATGCGAGTGCCACTGCGATCAGCCACCAACCCTGGAACATGTCGCTCTCCTCTCTGGAAGCGCCATTCTACGCAGCCCCGCCACGAGTCCCAAGCATTGTGCATGACAGACTCGGCGTCTTGAGAGTCGTGGGGAAGAGGCTGTGTCATCCATTGCCATGCAGACGCCTCGCTGGCTGCCCTCAAGAAGCGGTAAATGGCGTCTGCACAACGGGCCTGTTTTCCGGCATCGGCCAATGTCATGCGCGCAATACGCCGAAGCTTTCGCCGATCATTCTTCGCCCATTTGGCCAATAGACCAAGGGATTGCATCTTTAGGATATGAATCAACTTGTTGATTTCAAATGAATTGTATCGTTCTCAATTATGCTCCATCAGGGATGGCTGACATTCTCGACTAAAGTCAGCCTGCAGCGTTGCAGGGCCTTGTCTACTGTCAGATTCGAGTCGCCAAGTTTCCTGTCATGCCTTGAAAAGCGCAGGAAATACCCATCAACCGCCGAGAAAGGATCATCCGCTGACGGGTGGTCATCGATCTCCGGATCGCCAATCACTCCACTTCGCCAATCACAATAACAATGCGAGAACACCATCATGAAGGAAGCGAATGCCAAGGCGTATTGGTCCGCCAATATCAAACTGATCATGGGCTATCTCGTGGTCTGGTTCGTGGTGTCCTATGGATGCGGGATATTGCTGGTGGACGTGCTGAACAACATCCAGTTCTTCGGTTTCAAGCTGGGCTTCTGGTTTGCGCAACAGGGAGCGATCTACTTCTTCCTCGCGCTGATCATTCTGTATGCCCGTTCGATGAACAAGCTCGATGAGCGCTTCGATGTTCACGAGCAGTGAGTCAGTGACACGCCGGGCACAGGCCGCTCGTCGTGACGCGCCGTTGTGTGAATAAGAACAATATGATCGACATCGCCAAGGACACTGCCAATGGATGTTCAACTGCTGACCTATCTGTTCGTGGGCGCGTCATTTGCGCTCTATATCGGGATCGCGGTGTGGTCGCGAGCCGGTTCCACCAAGGAATTCTATGTCGCCGGGGGTGGCGTTCACCCCATCGCCAACGGGGCAGCGACCGCCGCTGACTGGATGTCGGCGGCCTCGTTCATCTCGATGGCGGGCATCATCGCCTATGTCGGCTATGACGCCTCCGTCTACCTGATGGGCTGGACCGGCGGCTACGTCCTGCTGGCCATGCTGCTGGCGCCGTACCTGCGCAAGTTCGGCAAGTTCACGGTGCCGGACTTCGTCGGTGACCGTTACTACTCCAGCGTCGCGCGCACCGTGGCGGTGGTCTGCGTCATCTTCATTTCCTTCACCTATGTCGCCGGCCAGATGCGCGGTACCGGCATCGTCTTCGCGCGCTTCCTCGAGGTGGATGTGAACGTCGGCGTGGTGATCGGCATGGCGATCGTCTTCTTCTATGCGGTACTCGGCGGCATGAAGGGCATCACCTATACCCAGGTGGCCCAGTACTGCGTGCTGATCTTCGCCTTCCTGGTGCCGGCGGTGTTCCTGTCGATCATGATGACGGGCCACGTGCTGCCGCAGACCGGTTTCGGCGGCACCCTGGTCGATGCCCAGGGCAATGACACCGGCGTCTATCTGCTGCACAAGCTTGATCAGGTGGTGACCGATCTCGGCTTCCGCGAGTACACCGAGGGTTCCAAGTCCACCATCGATGTCTTCTTCATCACCGCCGCGCTGATGTGCGGTACCGCGGGCCTGCCCCACGTCATCGTGCGCTTCTTCACGGTGCCGACGGTCAAGGATGCGCGTATCTCCGCCGGTTGGGCGCTGTTCTTCATCGCACTGCTCTACACCACTGCGCCGGCCGTGGGTGCCTTCGCGCGGGTGAATCTGGTCGAGACCGTCAACGAGACGGCCTATGAGGAGCTGCCGGGCTGGTTCTACAACTGGGAGAACACCGGGCTGATCGGCTGGGTCGACAAGAATGGCGACGGCATCATCCAGATGCGTGGCGGTGATCCCTTCGCGGGCAAGCCGAGCTACGAAGGCAGCGCCGACAGCCAGGCAGCCCGCGGTGAGTACGGTCAGCGCCTGGTGAGCAACACGCCCACCGACAACGAGAGCGAGGTCTACATCGACCGCGACATCATCGTGCTGGCCAACCCGGAGATCGGCAACCTGCCGGCATGGGTCATCGCACTGGTGGCGGCGGGTGGGGTGGCGGCAGCACTCTCGACGGCGGCCGGTCTGTTGCTGGTCATCTCGTCGGCCATCTCGCATGACCTGCTCAAGAAGACCTTCAAGCCGGACATCAGCGAGAAACAGGAGCTGGTCGCGGCACGTCTGGCGGCGGCAGTGGCCATCGTGATCGCCGGGTACTTCGGTATCAACCCGCCAGGCTTCGTGGCGCAGGTGGTGGCCTTTGCCTTCGGGCTTGCGGCATCGAGCTTCTTCCCGGTCATCCTGCTGGGGATCTTCTCCAAGCGCATGAACAAGGAAGGTGCCATCGCGGGCATGCTGGTCGGCCTGGTCTTCACCTTCAGCTACATCGTCTACTTCAAGTTCATCTCGCCGGAACTCAACAGCGCCGAGAACTGGTTGCTGGGTGTGTCACCGGAGGGGATCGGCTCGCTGGGCATGGTGCTCAACTTCGTCGTCGCGGTCATCGTCTGCAAGATGACTCCGCCGCCGCCCGAGCACATCCAGCATATCGTCGAGGACATTCGTGTTCCGCGCGGGGCCGGAACAGCAGTGGATCACTGATTCAGGCAGCAGGGCCTGTTCGCGCAGCACGCAGCATCGGCGCGAACAGGCCCCCGTTTCCCGAAGCCCCGTCTTGCACCTGCAGGCGGGGCCTCGTGGTTTGAGGGCTCGTGCATCGATCAGCGCTGCACGCGCAGAGGGGAGTCGCTGTCATGCAAGCGTCACTGGTGGATATCGCGTTCGAGGAGCCGCCGTTCAGTCTGCTGGATGAGCGTCTTCGGCAACGGCTGGCCGAAGGGGTGGACCTTCACTATTTCGAGGCGCTGGCGCAGCCGCTGGTGCCGGGGGCCGTCGGTGAGGCGGTCTACATCATTCACAAGGGCGAGGTGGCGGAACTGGCCGCCGATTCGACACTGCCGGACGCCGCCACGCTCGACAAGGCGCAGCGCGAGGGGCTGGATGCCTGGGTCAGCCTGCGCATCGGTCATTACACCGCGGGGGACCTGTTCGGGGCGCTGACGCTGCTCAATGGCCATTGCCGCACCCGCTTCGTCTGTGAGCAGGAGACGCTGTGCTATCAGCTGCCCGCACAGCTGTTCTTCTCGCTGTGCGACGAGTGTCCTGCCTTCGGTGAGTACTTCCAGCACAGCCTGAGCGACAAGGCGCGGCTGCTGGCGGCGCAGCGTGATACCCGTCAGGGCGCGAGTCGCGACCAGGCGGGCTTCATGCTGGCGCGGGTGATGGACTGCATGCGTCCGCCGCTCAAGCTGGCGGCCAGCGCCAGTATCGAGCAGGGCGTCAAGGCCATGCAGACGGCGGGGGCGGACAGCCTGATCATCTCTGTCGAGGGCCGTCAGGGCGTGGTGACACGCACGGACCTGCTCAATGCGCTGGTGATCCAGGGCTTGGCTGCCAATCATCCGCTCGCCTCGCTGGGCAGCTTTGCGCTGGTGGCGGTCACGGCGGAGGAGTATCTGTTCCAGGCGCTGGTGCAGATGACCCGCCACCGGGTCGCGCGGGTCGTGGTCAAGGAGCGCCTGACGCCTGACGCGGCGGTCGTCGGGGTCATCGAGCTGACCGACGTGCTGGGGTTCTTCTCCAATCGCAGTCAGCTGGTGAGTCTCGAGATCGAGCGCGCCTCTGATATGGCGGCGCTTGAGCAGGCCAGTGCGCGTCTGCCGGAAATGGTCAGGGCGCTGGCGATGCAGGGAGTCCACATGCGCCATGCCATGGCGCTGTTGAGTGCGCTCAACGGGCGCCTGATCGAGCGCACCTTCGCCATGCTGGTGGAGGAGGAGCACCGGACCTCGAGTTGCCTGATGCTGATGGGCAGTGAAGGGCGCGGCGAACAGATCCTCAAGACCGATCAGGACAATGGGCTGATCATCGCCGATGGCCACCAGTGGCCCGAAAACGAGGACACCCTGCAGCGCTTCAGTGACGCCCTGGCGGGTCTCGGCTATCCACCATGCCCGGGCAACATCATGGTCTCCAATCCGGAGTGGGTCGCCACCGAGTCGCGCTGGCGCGGCAAGATCGCACGCTGGTGCGCCGGGCGCGATGGCGAGGCGCTGATGAATCTGGCCATCGTCTTCGATGCGCGCGCCAGCGGCGGCAATGAAGCGCTGGTCGACAGCTTGCGCGGACACCTGGTGCGCCACGCCACGCGCGATGAGCTGCTGCTGTCGCATTTCGCGCGCCCGGCGCTGCATTTCTCGACCCCGCTGACGCTGTTCGGCTCCTTGCGCTCGCCGCGACACGGCATCGATATCAAGAAGGGCGGCATCTTCCCCATCGTGCATGGCGTTCGCACCATGGCGCTGGAACGCGGAGTGATGGCCACCGGCACCTTCGCGCGGCTTGAGGCGCTGGTCAGTGATGGGCGTATCGAGGCCAGCGACAGCGCTGACCTTGCCGAGGCGTTGTCCCTGTTTGCCGAGTTGCGTCTGCGCCAGCAGCTGCGCCATCTGGAAGAGGACGAACATGGCGCTGCCGTCGGCCGGGCCAGCGACTCGCGAAGGGATGGCCAGGACAAGACCACGGCGGCGCGTGAGGCGGGGAGTCGCAACCTGATCATCACCCAGTCGCTGTCCTCGTTGGAGCGTGATCTTTTGCGCGATGCCCTGAGTCGGGTCAAGGACTTCAAACAGCGCCTGTCACATCGTTATCACCTGGAATACTGAACCGGCCTCAGGGCCGAGGGGAGGTGGCATGTTCGAACAACTGAGACGCGCCAGTGATCGTCGTCGTCATGCGCAGGGCGAGTTTGCCGAGCTCTTTCGTCCCTGGCATGCCGCCGAGCGGGGCGGGGAGCGTGTGGCGCTGGACTGCGAGACCACCAGTCTCGATGTCGGCCACGCCGAGCTGGTCTCGCTGGCGGCGGTGCGTTTCGATGCGCGCCATATCCATACCTCCAGCGCCTTGTCACTCTACCTGCAATGCCCGCAAGGGCTGCAGGGCGACTCGATCCGCATCCATCGTCTGCGCGGTATCGATCTGCATGGCGGAGAAGCGCTGGGCGATGCGCTGCGACAGCTGCTGGAGTTCATCGGCAATCGTCCGTTGGTGGGCTGGTGCATCGACTTCGATGTCGCGGTGATCAACCGTCACCTGCGGCCACGCTTCGGCTTTGATCTGCCCAACCAGCGTCACGATCTGGCGCGCGATTACGCCCGGCGCTGCAAGCATGAGCAGCCGGACGCCGCCCCGGACCTGCGCTTCGAGGCGATGGCTGATGCCCTGGGCGTGCCGGTGATCGGTCGCCACAGCGCGCTGGGGGACGCCGTGACCAGTGCGCTGATGGCGCAGCGCCTGATGCAGGCACCGCTGTCGCCCTCGCTGGCCAGTCAGGCCTGAGCGAGGCTTATGTCAGGAGCTTATGGCAGGGGCTTGTGTCAGGGGCCTGGGCAGGCGCTGAGTAGGTGCTGGATGCGTGTCACGCCCGGTATCAGACGCCTCATCAGCCGACATCATCCTCAAGGCTATTATTCCAAGGTCTGTTGCCGGAATGTCCAATGGCCGGGCTCACTGCCTTTGTCCACACTGGCACCCATACGACACGCCCACTGCGGCGTGAGGTCGACTCTGATTACACGCCAGTGCACTACCGGCCAGCAGGACGGCCAAGCCATGCAGGATGCAAGACCGAGCAGCTTTGATAACCATAATGAAGCGGCGACAGCGAGCAAAGGCCATGCGTGACAAGGACCTGCTGTCAGCCAGCCTCTGTCAGGCCTGAGGACGGCATCATTCTCTTCAGGATCGTCATCACTGCGCCAGGTGATGACTGTCGGGCCCCGGGCATCTGCTCGGGGCCCGGCTTCAGATAAGGCATCCGCCCACGATTGCCTTCCTTATGACTCAGGGGTACTTGCCCACGAGGTGCGACATGCTGATCGCGACCAATACGCTGTTGATTCTTGGCCTGGCCATCGTGCTGTTTGCCTACGGCCTCTATATTCGCCGGACTCAGGACATGCGCGGTGTGCTGATGTTCTGGTCTCGCAAGCTTGCGCTCACTGCGCTTGAATTCAGACTGCAACGCTTCGGTATCCTCGTGATGCTGGGCGGGGTGGTGATCCGCTATCTGGAAGTGCTGCGCCTGTTCTAGCCTGCGCCTTTTCTAGCTTGCAGGAAGTCCGCGCAAGCGCCGCTGTTCCCCACGGCGCATGCCACACGCCAACGCCCGCTGACTGCGGGCGTTGGCGTATCTTGCGTCGGCGTCACGCCACCTGGCCCGACAGGGGCAGGCACCCCCGCCTGAAGTACGCTGCCTCTGTGACCGTCTACTGGCCAATGCTAGACTGTGCGCCCTTCCAAACTGCCAGCCTGATGCCCCATGTTCACACCCGATAGCGAGCTTTCGTCCAGCCCCACTGATGCGGCCACTGCCAAGCGCGAACTGAACAAGTTGCAGAAGCGCCTGCGGCGCAATGTCGGTACCGCCATCACCGATTACGGCATGATCCGTGATGGTGACAAGGTGATGGTGTGCCTGTCCGGGGGCAAGGATTCCTACACCATGCTGGATATCCTGATGAACCTGCAGCGCAATGCGCCGGTGCAGTTCACGCTGGTGGCAGTGAATCTCGATCAGAAGCAGCCCGGCTTCCCGGAACATGTGCTACCGGCATGGCTCGAGTCGGTGGGCGTCGAGTACCACATCCTCGAGCGTGATACCTATTCCATCGTCAAGGAGAAGGTGCCGGAGGGCAAGACGACCTGCGGGCTGTGCTCGCGCCTGCGTCGCGGCTCGCTGTATGGCTTCGCCGCCGAGATCGGCGCGACCAAGATCGCCCTCGGCCACCACCGCGATGACATCCTCGAGACGCTGTTCCTGAACATGTTCTTCGGTGGCAAGCTCAAGACGATGCCGCCCAAGCTGCTCTCCGATGACCAGCGCCATATCGTGATTCGCCCGCTGGCCTACTGCCGTGAGTCCGATATCGAGGCCTATTCCAACGCCCGCGAGTTTCCGATCATTCCCTGCAACCTGTGCGGCTCGCAGGAGAATCTGCAGCGTCAGGTGGTCAAGGAGATGCTGCAGGACTGGGAGAAGAAGCATCCGGGGCGGCTGGAAACCATGTTTCATGCCGTTACCTCGGTGGCGCCGTCACATCTGGCAGACCGTGACCTGTTCGATTTCGCCGGCCTGGATGAGCAGCGTGACCGCTTCCAGGCCTCGCGCATCGATGCGCTGGACATGAGTTCCGAGCAGGCCGGCATGGCCGATGATCTGTTCGAGGCCGAGCGCCGCGTCAAGCCGCTGGCCGACTCGGCGGCCTCGCTGGGGCATGAGCTGTAAGCCACGCGCCCCTGGCCGTCGTCAGACATCATGAACGCCACCTCGCTTGCGGAGTGGCGTTCTGCGTTTCAGGTGGTCGGCCTTGATGGATGGCGCATCTAGCGTGAGTCAGGGTTGAAGGCCCGCGACCATTGTCGTCTCGCTTGCTGGCGCGACAGTCCGCATGCTTTGGTCATGTCAGGTGACTGAAGGGCAGGGAGGCGGCGATGGGCAATGATGTGGACAGTGACGAGCGCGGCAATGGCCAGCAGGGCCAGCGACTGGCGGCGACCGTGTTGCATGGCTTCGATGAATATCGATCACGCTTCAAGCAGATCTCCAGTGATGCGCGGCGGCGCTTCATCGAGGCCGACTGGCGTGAGGCACAGCAGGCCTCCGCCGCGCGTATCAACCTCTACGACGAGAAGGTCGCCGCCACCATGGAGCGGCTGGAGCGCGCCTTCGAGCCCGACCGCCTGTGCGAATGCACCCTGTGGGGCGAGGCCAAGCGGCAGTACATGGCGCTGATCGATCAACGCCTCGACTACAAGCTGGCCGAGACCTTCTACAACTCCATCTTCTGCAGCGTGTTTTCCCATCGTCACATCCGCGATGACTGGATGTTCGTCTCGCCATCCCGCCAGAGTCCGGCACGCCATTCCGGCTTGAGTATCAGCCATCGTGTGCCGGTCGAGGGTGACTGGGCCGGGGCACTCGAATCCGTGCTCAACGAGGCGCCGCTGGGGATCGCCTTCGAGCATCAGGGGCGCGATGTGACGCTGGGCGCCGAGATGTTGCTCGCGACGCTGCCTGAGGTGGTGCGCGATGCGCCGGACGCCGCCTTCGAGATGCTGCGCAGCGTCTTCTATCGCAACAAGGGGGCCTATCTGGTCGGGCGCATCGAGGGTGGCGGCCAGACCCTGCCGTTGGTGTTGCCGGTGCTGCATACCGAGCGCGATGGCGTCTATCTGGATACCGTGATCATCGAGCCGGAAGAGGTCTCGATCATCTTCTCCTTCACGCGGGCCTATTTCCAGGTCGAGATCGAAGTGCCCAGCGAGGTGGTCGGGTTCCTGCAGACCCTGATGCCCGAGAAGCCCATCGGCGAGCTGTACGCTGCCATCGGCTTCTACAAGCATGGCAAGACCGAACTGTTCCGCGGCCTCAACCAGCATGTGGCGAGTCGCTCCGATCAGTTCATCATCGCGCCCGGCGTGCGCGGCATGGTGATGGCGGTCTTCGTGCTGCCCAGTTACCGGCTGGTGTTCAAGCTGATCAAGGACCGCTTCGCCCCCGGCAAGGACATGAGTCGTGATCAGGTGCGCGAGAAGTACCGTCTGGTCAAGCGCCATGATCGTGTCGGGCGACTGGCCGATACGCAGGAATTCTCGAATTTCACCGTCGGCAAGGACCACTTCGACCCGGCCTGCCTCGAAGAGCTGCTGGAGGTGTGCAGCTCCTCGATCAGCCTGCGCGGCAACAAGGTGCTGATCCGTCACTGCTATACCGAGCGCATGATGACGCCGCTCAACCTGTATCTCGAGGAGTGTGACGCCGAGGAAACCCGCGCGGTGCTCAATGATTATGGCAATGCGATCAAGCAGTTGGCTGCCGCTGACATCTTCCCCGGCGATATGTTGCTCAAGAACTTCGGCGTCACGCGCCACGGGCGGGTGGTCTTCTATGACTACGACGAGATCAGCTACCTGACCGAGTGCAACTTCCGTGAGATTCCCGAGGCACGTTACCCTGAGCAGGAGCTGGCCAGCGAGCCCTGGTATTCGGTGGGGCCCAACGACATCTTCCCCGAGGAGTTCGGCCCCTTCCTGTTTGCCGATATTCAGCTGCGCAAGCTGTTCTACGAGCTGCATCCCGAGATCTTCCAGGCCAGCTGGTGGCGTGGCCTGCAGGACGCCATCGCGCAAGGGCGCGTGATCGATGTCTACCCTTATCGCAACAAGCGGCGCTTCGGTGTCGATCGCAGTCAGGATTTCATCGATGACTGAGTGTGATCGCCATGCCCGCTGTTCGATCCTGTCCAACGCCAGAGAGAGTGCTAGATGAGTCAAGGCTTCAAGGACCCCGGTGCACGTCACGGACGCCATCTGGTCGTGTTGAGTGGCGCCGGCATCAGCGCCGAGAGCGGCCTGCGCACCTTCCGCGCCGAGGATGGCCTGTGGGAAGAGCATCGTCTGGAAGACATCGCGACGCCGCAGGCCTTCCGACGTGACCCCCAGCAGGTGCTGCGCTTCTACGATGACCGCCGCACCCAGGTACGCCGCGCCAGGCCCAACGCGGCCCACAAGGCGTTGGCTGAGCTGGAGCAGCACGGCTTTCGCGTCTCGGTCATCACCCAGAACATCGACGACCTCCACGAGCGAGCGGGCTCACGCGAGGTCGTGCATCTGCATGGCGAGATTCTCAAGGCGCGCTCCAGCGTCGACCACGGCCTGCGCTATCCCTTGCCGCGTGGCGGCATTCGCCTCGGGGACCTGTGTGACAAGGGCAGTCAGCTTCGTCCGGACGTGGTGTGGTTCGGTGAGGCGGTGCCGCTCTACGCGGTCGCCGAGGAGATCGCCGCCGAGGCGGACCTGCTGTTGATCGTCGGCACCTCGCTCAAGGTCATGCCGGCGTCCAACCTCTATGCAGCAGCACCGCTGGACGCCCCCATCGTGCTGGTCGACCCGAATGCCGATGAACTGGCCGAGCCCGGCGTGCTGCCGCTGGCCGAAAGTGCCGGTCAGGCGGTACCGCGCCTTGTGCGCCATTGGTTGTATCAGGGCCACCTGGGGCTGCCTGATACGTTATGATGCGCGCCTTCAGGCCTGCCATGGGAGGCGGGCCAGCAATTTCCGGGAAATCGATGCCCCGGGCGACCGAAAAGTGAAAAGCATGTTCGAGACGCTGAATCGTTTCTTCCCCTTGTGGGCGCTGGTCTTTGCCGGCATCGCCGTGGTGGCTCCGACGCCGTTCGTGGCGCTCAAGGACACCATTCAGCCTCTGCTGGCGCTGATCATGTTCGCCATGGGCCTGACCCTGTCGCGTGACGACTTCATACGCGTGGCGCGTCGCCCCGGCCCGATCGCGCTCGGGTTGCTGCTGCAATATAGCGTGATGCCGCTGGCCGCCTTCCTGATTGCGCGCCTCTTGGGGCTGGACCCGGCGCTGACGGTGGGCATGGTGCTGGTCGGTGCCACGGCAGGGGGAACCTCCTCCAACGTGATGACCTGGCTTGCCGGCGGACACGTGGCGCTATCGGTCTCGATGACCATGGCCTCGACGCTGCTCTCCATCGTGATGACGCCGCTGCTGACCTGGTGGCTGCTGGGCACCGATATCAATGTGCCGGTCAGCGGCATGCTGCTGAGCATCGCCAAGCTGGTGGTCGCCCCCATCGTGCTCGGCGTGGTCGTGCACCACTTCGCGCGTGATCTGATCCGCGAGTGGGAGTCGGCATTGGCGAGTCTGGCCATGCTGGCCATCGTGCTGATCATCGCCATCGTGGTCTCGCTCAACGTCGGGCGCCTCGCCACGCTGGGCCCGCTGGTCGCGCTGGCGGTCGTGGCACACAATGGCATCGGCCTGAGCGCGGGTTATGGCCTGTCGCGCCTGTTCGGGCTGGATGAGCGCACTTCGCGCACCATCGCCATCGAGGTCGGCATGCAGAATTCCGGCCTGGCGGCGTCACTGGCCAGTCAGTTCTTCTCCGCCACGGCGGCGCTGCCGGGGGCGATCTTCTCCATCTGGCACAACGTCTCGGGGTCGCTGCTGGCTGGCTACTGGAAGCGTCGTCCGCCCAAGTTCGTGACCGGCAGCAAGCACCGCTACGAGGTCTGATCCCGCGAATCGGCAACCTGAGTCGGGACAGAGGAATGGGAGAAAGGGACGCGCATGCTAGAATGCGCGTCCCTTTTTCCTTGGTTCTGACTGCTCATCATGTGTGATTCCCGCCCCCCGCCGGCTGATGGCGACGATATCGCCGCCTGTGCGCCTCAATCTGCTTCCGCTGTCGCCTCCAGCGTCGATGGCGACGCTGTGGCAATCGATACCGTCGCGCCAGGCGAAGGCAGTGGCATCACCACGCTGCCCAGTGGCGAGCCGGAGGCGTGGCACGGACGGCATCCGCGCCGCGAATTCAAGGCGCGCGGCAGTCAGGTGATTCGCTGTGAGGCGTGCCGCCTGCCCAGGCTCAATTGCCTGTGTCCCTATCAGGTCACCGCCGAGTCGCGGATCAAGTTCTGGCTGATCACCCATCCGCTGGAGCATTACAAGCCGACCAATACCGGGCGCCTGATCTCGGATGTGCTGGCGGGCACCGAGGTCTTCAGCTGGTATCGCGTCGAGCCGGACCCGCGCCTGCTGGCGCTGCTGGAAGATGAGCGCTATCAGCCCTTCATCATCTTCCCGGATGACCAGCCCGACTACGCCGACCGCGTGGTCGACGTGAATGCCATCGCCGGCGTCGGCGCCGATGTGGCAACGCATACCGCCAGTGGCGAGGCGCGCATTCCGGTGTTCATCCTGCTCGATGGCACCTGGCGTCAGGCGCGGCGCATCTTCCGCAAGAGCCCTTATCTGGACGGCCTGCCGGTATTGCCGCTGCACACTCAACGTCTGACCCGCTATCACCTGCGCAAGCCTGCCTCCGAAGCGCACCTGTGCACGGCGGAAGTGGCGGCGGAGCTGCTGCGTCAGGCGGGAGAGGAGAACGCGGCCAGCGTGCTGGATGACTACTTCGATGCCTTCAACGACTGCTATCGTGCCAGCCGCATCCATTACGTGCTGGAGCCGACCGCGCCGATGCGCCGCCTGCTGGCGCGCCGTGACGCCACTACCGGCGAGTCATAGTCGAAGCGCCGCAACAAAAAACGCCCCCGTCGGAGTCCTCCGGCGGGGGCGTTTGCGTTCAAGGTGATGCTCTCGGCACGCTGGCGGCTGTCAGCGCCGCCAGAAGGCCGGCGTGAACAGCACCAGGATGGTGAAGATCTCCAGACGCCCCAACAGCATGGCGAGGATCAGGATGCCCTTGGCGGCCCCCGGGATATCGCCGTAGTGGGTCGCGACCTCACCCAGCCCCGGCCCCAGATTGTTGAGCGCCGAGCCGACCGCTGACCACGCCGTCACCTGGTCAAGCCCGGTGGCCAGCATGCCCAGCATCATCAGCACGAACAGCATCAGGTAGACGGAGAAGAAGCCCCACACCGCTTCAGCCACGCCCTCCGAGATGCGCATCTTGCCGACCTTGACCGACAGGATGGCATTGGGGTGGATCAGACGATGGATCTCGCGCACGCCCTGCTTGAGGATCAGCAGGATGCGGATGACCTTCATGCCGCCACCGGCGGACCCGGAGCAGGCACCGATGAAGGCGGCGATGAACAGCATCATCGGCAAGACGCCCGGCCAGCCGGTGAAATCGGCGACGCCGAAGCCGGTGGTGGTGGCCACCGAGACGGCCTCGAACAGGCCGTGGCGCAGTGCCTTGCTGTCATCGTAGCTGCCGGTGAGCAGCAGGCCGGCGATGGTGACGCAGGTCAGGATCAGCAGCAGGATCAGGAAGAAACGTGTCTCCGGGTCGCGCAGATAATGGCTGATGCGTCCCTCGCGCCAAGCGGCGAAGTGCAGGCCGAAGCTGATCGAGGACACCACCATGAAGAACACGCAGATCATCTCGATGCTGGCGGAATCGAAGTAGCCGATGCTGGCGTCGTGGGTTGAGAAGCCACCGACCGCGACGGTCGAGAAGCTGTGGCCCAGGGCATCGAACCAGCTCATGCCAGCCGCCCAGTAACTGGCGAAGCACACCAGCGTCAGCGCGGCGTAGATGTACCACAGCGCCTTGGCCGTCTCGGTGATGCGCGGCGTCAGCTTGGAGTCCTTCAGCGGGCCGGGAATCTCGGTGCGGTAGAGCTGCATGCCGCCGATGCCGAGTGTCGGCAGGATCGCCACCGCCAGCACCACGATCCCCATGCCGCCCAGCCATTGCAGCTGCTGGCGATAGTAGAGGATGGAGTGGGGCAGCAGATCGAGCCCCGTCATCACCGTGGCGCCGGTGGTGGTGAGCCCCGAGAACGACTCGAACATGGCATCGATGATGGTCAGGTTCGGGTCTTCGGCGAGCAGGAAGGGCAGCGAGCCGAAGGCCCCCAGCACGGTCCAGAACAGCACCGTGATCAGGAAGCCATCGCGGTTGCGCAGCTCCTTGCGGGCGTGCCGATTGGGGTAGAAGAGCGCGAAACCGGTCAGCAGGGTGATGCCCATCGCCACGGCGAAGGCGCTCAGGGTGTCGTCCTCGAAGACCCTCGAGATCAGCATCGGCGGCACCAGCGTCAGGCTGAACAGCATCAGCAGAATACCGAGGATGCGAGAGATCACGCGTAGGCTCATGCGGCGCCTCCCTGAGAGAGGCGCAGCGTGGTGAAGCCGCCGAGTGACGTTCGGGGCGGGCGCGGGGCGGAAGTCATGGAGGCCGGCATCAGAAGAAGGTCAACCCGACCTGGAACAGACGCTCCACCTCGCGGATGCGACGCTTGTCGACCACGAACAGGATGACGTGGTCGTTGGACTCCACCACCAGGTCATGATGCGCCACCAGCACTTCCTTGCCGCGCACCACGGCACCGATGGTGGTGCCCTCCGGTAGGTTGATATCCTCGATGCGTCGGCCTACCACCTTGGAGGAGCGCTCATCGCCGTGGGCGATGGCCTCGATGGCTTCCGCCGCACCACGGCGCAACGAGTGGACATTGACGATGTCACCCTTGCGCACGTGGGTCAGCAGGCCGCCGATGGTCGCCTGCTGGGGAGAGATGGCGATGTCGATCTCGCCGCCCTGCACCAGGTCCACGTAGGCCGCGTTGTTGATCAGCGTCAGCACCTTCTTGGCACCGAGCCGCTTGGCCAGCATCGACGACATGATGTTGACCTCGTCGTCGTTGGTCAGCGCGCAGAAGATGTCGCAATCCTCGATGTTCTCCTCCAGCAGCAGACGCTTGGAGGTGGCGCTGCCGTGCAGGACCACGGTGCGATCGAGGCGCTCGGAAAGGTCGGTGCAACGCGCCAGCGAGTGCTCGATGATCTTGACCTGATGACTGTGCTCCAGCGTCTCGGCCAGACGCTCACCGATATGGCCGCCACCGGCGATCACCACCCGGCGGAAGTTGCGATCGACGCGTCGCAGCTCGCCCATCACGGTGCGGATGTCCTTGCGCGCCGCGATGAAGAACACCTCGTCATCGGCTTCGATCACGGTGTCACCGCGCGGGATGATCGGACGATTGCGACGATAGATGGCGGCGACGCGGGTATCCACGTTGGGCATGTGGCGACGCAGGAAACCGAGCTCCTGACCGACCAGCGGTCCGCCGTAGTAGGCTTTCACCGCGACCAGCTGGGCGACGCCATTGGCGAAGTCGAGCACCTGCAGGGCGCCGGGATATTCGATCAGGCGGCGGATGTGGTCCGTCACCACCTGCTCGGGGCTGATCAGCACATCGACCGGGATGGCGTCATGCGAGAACAGGCCCTTGCGGGTCAGATAGGCGGTCGAGCGCACACGCGCGATCTTGGTCGGCGTGTGGAACAGGCTATGGGCGATCTGACAGGCGATCATGTTGACCTCGTCAGAGTTGGTCACCGCGATCAGCATGTCGGCATCCTCGCCACCCGCCTGCCGCAGGATCTGCGGATAGCTCGCCGGCCCCGTGACCGTGCGGATGTCGAGTCGGTTGTGAAGCTCGCGCAGCCGTTCGCTGTCGGTATCCACCACCGTGATGTCATTTTCTTCATGGGCCAGGTGTTCGGCGAGCGTTCCGCCGACCTGACCTGCGCCCAGAATGATGATTTTCATGTCCGGCTCGTCCGCTGTTGCTCAGTCGGCACAGGATAAACCAGTGCCAGGACGGAAGACAGCCGCGCCCCGAGAGTCGGGGCGCGGCTGTCCGGGAATGTCAGGCGTGGCGTCTCATGTCACCACGGACGTCGCGCCGACACGGCTCACCTGGCTGTGATCAGGCGCTGGCCTTGGTGATGTGGGCCAGGTAGAAGCCGTCGTGGCCATTGACCTGCGGCAGCATCTGGCGGCCAGCACCGGAGACACGGCCCCAGTCGGCCTTGATGGTCTCGGCTTTGGCGTCCGGTGTCGCGGCCAGGAAGCGGTCCATCACGCGGGCGTTTTCCTGGGTGATGATGGAGCAGGTGCCGTAGACCAGGGTGCCGCCGGGCTTGAGCATGCCCCACAGATTGGCCAGCAGCTTGCCCTGCAGGCGCGCCAGGTCGCCGATGTCATTCGGGCGACGCAGCAGCTTGATGTCCGGGTGACGACGGATGACGCCACTGCCGGAGCAGGGCGCGTCGAGCAGGATGACGTCGAAGGCTTCGCCGTCCCACCAATCGCGTTCGCTGGCATCGGCACACACGACGCCGGCCCCCAGCTCGAGACGCTCCAGCGTCTCTTCCACGCGCTCGAGGCGCTCGCCGTCGATGTCGATGGCGGTGGCGTCCAGCCCCGGGAAGCGCTCCAGCATGTCCGCCAGCTTGCCGCCCGGCGCGGTGCAGGCATCCAGCAGGCGCACGCCTTCACCCTCGGCGTTGATGGCCGTCACGGCCGGTGCCAGCAGCTGACCGGCCAGCTGTGCCGCTTCATCCTGCACGCTGACCAGGCCATCCTCGAAGCCCGGCAGGGCGCTGACGTCGCAGGCGCTGGTCAGGGTGATGCCGTGCTCGGCGAACGGGCAGGCCACGCCTTCGATCTCGGCTTCCGCCAGCTGGGCGAGGTAGTCATCGCGGCTGATGGCGGCGACATTGACGCGCAGTGTCATCGGCGCCTGGGCGTTGTTGGCCTCGGCGATGGCCTGCCAGTCGTCCGGCCAGTTGCGCTGGAAGGTATCCAGCAGCCACTGGGGGTGGGACAGGGCGACGGCGGGGTCCTTGTCGACCTCGGTTTCCAGCGCTTCCTGCTCACGCTGGAAACGACGCAGACAGGCGTTGAGCACGCCGGTGGCCCAGCCCTTGCCCAGGCCACGGGCGGCACCAGCGGTTTCACCGACGGCGGCGTGCGGGGCGATGCGCATGTACAGCAGCTGATAGAGGCCGAGCAGCAGCAGGGCGTGGATGTCCTGATCCTGCGACTTGAAGGATGACTTCAGCAGCTTGCCCGCCAAGGCATCCAGACGCGGCAGCTGACGGCAGACGCCGAAGCACAGTGCCTTGTAGAGGCCCTGATCACGCCCGGCGACACCGGACGGCAGGCTGTCCAGGTTCAGCGAGGTACGCGCGGCCAGCACCGGGGCCAGCGTCCGCGCAGCCGCGACACGCACCGCAGCGCCCGGCGAGGCCGGTGCATTGTCAGGCTTGCGACGGGCGCCGCCATGCTTGTGAGCGCCGCCCTTGCTGCGGGCCGGCGGCAGGGAGTTGCGCTTCTTGCCGTTGCCCTTGGAGGACGGGTTGTCTGACTGGCTCATGCGGAAGTCTCGGTCTGGGAATCGGTATCAGGGGCGTGATCTGCGCCGAGGACGAGGCCCTCGGGGAAGCGCGCAGCACGGGAATTGAGCAGGTCCTTGACGGACAGCGGCTTGGCGCCGGGCAACTGGGCGCGAGTGATCTCGAGCACCTCATGGCCATCGCCGCAGGCGATGCGCAGGCAATCCTTGCCGGGCGCCAGCAGGGTGCCGGGCGTCACGCTGTCGGTGAGGCGTTGCTCGCCGGTGCGGGACATCCACAGGCGCAGCGGCTCGCCTTCAAGGCGGGTCCAGGCCACCGGCCACGGATTGAAGGCGCGGATGCGCGCGTCCAGCTCGGCGGCAGGGCGGGTGAAGTCGAGTTCGGCCTCGGCCTTGGAGAGCTTGGCGGCGTAGGTCACGCCGTCTTCCGGCTGGCGGGTCGCGGGCAGGTCGCCAGCGGCGATGGCGTCGAGAGCCGTGACGATGGCCTCGCCACCCTGGGCTGCCAGCGCATCGTGCAGCTCGCCACCGGTGGTGCTGGCGGTGATCGGGGTGCGGCGGATCAGCAGCATGTCACCGGTATCCAGGCCGGCATCCATCTGCATGATGGTGACGCCGGATTCGCTGTCACCGGCTTCGATGGCACGCTGGATCGGTGCGGCACCGCGCCAGCGCGGCAGCAGAGAGGCGTGGATGTTCAGACAGCCCAGACGCGGAATATCGAGCACCGCCTGCGGCAGGATCAGCCCGTAGGCCACCACCACCATGATGTCGGCCTCGAGGTCGCGCAGAATCTGACGATCGGCCTCGTCCTTGAAGTTGAGCGGCTGATGGACGGGGATATCGTGCTGGAGTGCCAGCTGCTTGACGGGGCCCGGGGTCAGCTTGCGACCACGCCCGGAGGGGCGATCAGGCTGGGTGTGGACACTGATGATCTCGTGGCGACTGCCCAGCAGGGCGGACAGACACTCGGCGGCGAAATCGGGGGTGCCGGCAAAGGCGATGCGCAGGGCTTTCGACATGTGCTATGACTCATGTAGGAGCACGGAGGCGGCCGTGCTCAAGGTGCTGACGGTTGCGGCAGGTCGGCCAGCGCGACAGACGCGGCTGATGGACCAGTAACCGCACGAAGGCCGAGGGGTTGCCCTCGGCCTTCGTGCGGTGCCGCCATGCGCTCAATATCGGCCGTGTGGCCGAGCGTGAGGGATCAGGCTTCTTGCAGCTTGTGACGCTTCTGCATCTTCTTCATCACCCGATCACGCTTGAGCGGGGAGAGGTAGTCGACGAACAGCTTGCCCTGCAGGTGGTCGTGCTCGTGCTGGATGCAATGTGCCAGCAGGCCATCGGCTTCCAGTTCGTAGGCATCGCCGTTGCGGTCCTGAGCCTTGAGTCGTACCTTCAGATAGCGCGGGACTTCGGCATAATATTCAGGAATCGACAGGCAGCCTTCCTGCATCGGTTGCTGTTCATCACCGATCGGGGTGTATTCCGGGTTGATCAGCACCAGCGGCTGGGACTGATCTTCGCTGACGTCGATGACGATGAGACGGCGATGCTCGTCGACCTGTGACGCGGCGAGGCCGATGCCGCGGGCGTCATACATGGTCTCGATCATGTCGTCGATCAGGGTCTGCAGCTCGGCGTCGATCGTGTCGATCGGGGCGGCAACGTTGCGCAGACGCTCATCAGGGAATTCAAGGATTTCGCGTTTGGCCATGGCTGGTGTAATTACCGTTGTGCTGTCAGAAAGGATTTGCCTGATATTGTAGTGTGCGCAAGCGAGGAACGGAACCGAATGCCGTCAATGCTGCTACTATCGCGGCAATAGTCAGGATTGATCTGACATGGCGATGGACAGGGGTCAGCAGCCACCAGGCGCGGGGCAGAGCGGGTCTGCGCGGTGCGGAGTTCAGAACAAGACCATCACCACCGAGCGATGGGTGGCAATAACGCAAGGGACGCAGGAATGGGCATGAAACGACTGGTCGGCAATGCCGTCTTTACGGCACTCCTCGGCATGGCGACGCTGGGGGCAAGCGCAGGGATGTCGCTGGCACAGGCAGCAACCGTGCGTGATGACGTACCTTCCACCTATGTGGTGGTGCGTGGCGATACGCTCTGGGACATCTCCGGGCGCTTTCTGCGTGAACCCTGGCTGTGGCCGGAAGTCTGGCGCGCCAATCCGCAGATCAAGAATCCGCACCTGATCTATCCGGGTGATCGCATCTCGCTCTACTACGAGAATGGCGAGCCTCGTCTGCGCCTGGAGCGCGGCCAGGGCGGTGTGGTCAAGCTGTCCCCCCAGATCCGCAAGATTCCCAAGCGCGAGGCGGTGCCGCCGATTCCGCTGGAGAAGATCTCGGCCTTCTTGAAAGAGCATCGCGTGATTGACCCGGCGCTGCTCACCGATGCGCCCTATATCGTGGCCGGGGATGACACCCGTCTGATCAGCGGTGCCGGCGATACCATCTACGCCCGCGGCAACTGGTCCGCCAATGACACCTACAGCGTCTACCGCAAGGGCCAGCGCTACCTGGACCCGGACACCCAGGAGTTTCTGGGGCTGGAGATGATCAGCATCGGCGACATCAAGCTTGAACGTCGCGAAGGCGATATCGGCGTGCTGCGCGTGCTGTCGGCCAATCGCGAGATTCTCAATGGCGATCTGCTGCTGCCGGCGGACGGTGGTGCGATCACCACCAGCTTCCAGCCGCAGCCGCCCGAAGAAGATGTAGGCGGCGTCATCCTCGCGGCCCCCGATGGACTGCGCAACATCGGTCGCAATGACATCGTCGCGCTCAATCGCGGCAGTCGTGAAGGCATCCAGCCGGGGTACGTCTTCGGTATCGAGCGCCGCGGCGAGACGATCACCGACCCCGTCACCGGCGAGCCGATCACCCTGCCCGGTGAGGAAGGTGGCCTGGTGATGGTATTTCGTATCTACGACAAGGTCAGCTACGCGCTGGTGATGCAGGCCGGCCGCCCATTGAGCGTCGGTGACAAGCTGCTGGAGCCCCACGGCTGATCGAAAGCCCCTGTCATCCGCAAGCATCGGCGTGGTGAAACGACTCGTCGTGCTGAAGTGAACAACCAGGGTGAGTCAATAATCCGCTCGGGAGGTGTGGCGTGTCGATCGATGTCGAACAACGCGGCCCCTCGCGGGCGGATTTCGTCTTTCTGGCGCGCCTGCCGGGTTTTGGCACGCATACCGCGGCCAAGCTGCGTGAGCGGGCCGACTGGCCGCAGGGCTGGCTGGCGGTATTGCCGCCACGCCTCGCGGCACCGCTGCGCCTGTGGTGCGAGCGTCCCGAATCCTCGCCGCTCCATGAGCAGGTGATGGCAGACCTTGCCTGGCATGCGCCGGCACAGGGCTATCATCTGCTCACCCCCGCGGACCCCGAGTGGCCAGCCATGCTCGATACCCTGCCGGACCCGCCGTTGGCCCTCTGGGCGCTGGGGCGTCAATCGTTGCTTGAGTTGCCCATGCTGGCCATCGTCGGCGCACGCAAGGCGAGCCAGGCAGGCCTGCGGCATGCGCATGACTTCGCGGCTGAGCTGGTCTCACGTGGCTGGAGTGTCGCCAGTGGGCTGGCGCTGGGGGTCGATGCCGCGGCGCATCAGGGAGCCCTGGCGGCGTCAGCGCGTCTCGGCGCGCACGACTATGCGGCCAGTCCCTCGACACTGGCGGTGCTTGGCTGTGGGGTCGATGTGGTCTATCCCGCTCAGCATCATCATCTTCGCCAACGGCTGCTGGAGGGTGGCGGTCTGCTGCTCTCGGAGCATCCGCCTGGCACCGGTGCGCATGCGCGTCATTTTCCGCGCCGCAATCGGCTGATCACCGGCCTGTCACTCGGCGTGCTGGTGGTCGAAGCCACGCTGCGCAGTGGCTCGCTGGTCAGCGCCCGATTGGCGATGGAGCAGAATCGCGAGGTGTTCGCGCTGCCGGGACGCATCGATGACATCACCGCCAGCGGTTGTCTGGAGTTGATCCGTCAGGGGGCGACGCTGGTACGCGATGTCGATGACATGCTGGCGGAGCTCGAGCACCTGTTGCCGGCTCACTCGACCGAGCAGCCGTCAACGCAGGCCCGGGTGGCGTCATCCAGGCAGCCCGCTGCCGGCTCTGCGGCCTCTCGCTCAGCCACTTCGGCTCGGCAAGCGACAGCCTCCGCCACCTTCGCGACACACACGACGTCACTGCCCTTGCCGTCCTTGGCGCCGCCAGCGTCACGCGCTGCCACACCGCCGGTCAGTCAGGAGGCGGCGCCATTGTGCTTTCTGGGGGCCGTGCCGCTGGCGCTGGACAAGCTGGTCGAGCTGAGCGGCACCTCGGTCAGTGAGCTGAGCATGCAGTTGCTGGAACTGGAGCTCGAGGGGCGAGTCATGCAGGCACCGGGTGGCTGGAAGCGACTCTGACGCTCTGAGCAAATGTTGCCAACCTGGCAGTGATGATCCGGGAGGCCGGCAACCTGAACTCATTTGCCGAGGCTGACCTTGCCGCTCTCGGGCTGCCAGGCATTGAGCGCCGCATCACGCATGGCGCGCTTCTCGCGCTCACTGGCACTCCAGTTGCCATCGTAGAGCACGCCTTCCCACTCGCCGTAGGTCGGGTTGGGCAACAGCACGAAGCGACGGCCGAACTGATCCGCCTGGCGGGCGACCTCGGCATTGCGTGCGCGGGTGGTGGACTGCTGGAAGGCCTGATCGAAATCGCCGAGGTTATCGCCCATCAGCAGCGCGATGTCATGCTCCTGCGTGACCCGCGCGCGGCGCGCGGTCTTGTCGGAGCTGTCGGTGCGCGGCATCACGTGCTCGGCATCGGCCTGCGGGAAGCCCAGCGTGGCGAGATTGGCGATGGTGGCCTGCTTGCCGGCCGCCTTGCGGTTGGTGATGTAGTACACATCGACGCCGCTGGCGTGAGCGTAGTTGAGGAAGTCCACGGCGCCCGGTGAAGCAGTGGAGACAGCATCATCCACCCAATCAGCCCAGCTCTGGCTGTCGTAGGTACGACCTTCACGCAGTGCCCAGCCGCCGTAGCTGGTGGTGTCGAGCACGGTGTCATCGACATCGACGACCACCGCCAGCGGCTTGTCCTGCGCGTGGCGACGCGCCAGCGCCAGATTCAGGCGGTCGTGGGCCACGTTGAAGGCTTGCAGTGACAGGGCATGAAACTCCGCGCTGCGCTGTATCCACAGGGTCGCCAGCATGGCCTGGTCGCTCAAGGGCGCCTGCGCCGCGGCATCCTGCAGCGGGGCAGGGCGTGGCGCCGGCGCGGTCGGCGTCTGGGGGCCAGAGCTGGCACAGCCTGCCAATGCCAGTAAGAGAGCGGCTGAGGTGGTCAGGGAGAAAGCGCGGCGCATGGATCACATCCTTGTCTGAAGAAAAGGGGGAGGAAAAGTGGGGGTGAAACGGCATCAGGCCCGGTGCTGGAGACTGTCCAGCAAAGCGTCCAAATGACCTCGATAGTCTTTTGAAACAAGCCTTTGCGTCAGTTTCGCAATACCCTGAGGGCGATGGACCCGTTCATCATGCCGTGAACCGGGCGGTGCGCCTATGCCACCCCGGCGCGACGCCGTGTTGCGTCGATGTGCAGCGTCGGTCTCGCGCCGGTGAGCGTGCTAGAATCGCCGCCATCGTGTTGCCGCAGCTAGGAGTTCGAGCAGATCATGAATGTCAGTGATGTTTCGCTGGATCAGCGTGCCCTCGACGGCGCCGCTGCCTGTCTTCGCAATGGGGGCATCGTTGCCTATCCCACCGAGGCCGTCTGGGGGCTGGGGTGTGATCCCGACGATGGTGAGGCCCTGGCACGGCTGATCAAGCTCAAGTCCCGCGACGCCGCCAAGGGCTTGATCCTGATCGCCGGTGATATCGCCCAGCTGGAACCCTGGTTGGCGGGAGTCACCGTCGAGCAGCGTGAGCAGTTGCTGGCCAGCTGGCCGGGACCCTATACCTGGCTGGTGCCTGACAATGGCCGTGCGCACCCCTTGCTGCGCGGTGAACACGTCAGCCTGGCCGTGCGCGTGACCGATCATCCGCTGGTCCAGGCATTGTGCGCTGCCTTCGGCGGCCCGCTGGTGTCGACCTCGGCCAACCGTGCAGGCGAATCGCCTGCCATGACCGCAGACGAGGTGCGTGACGCCTTCGGCGATGCGCTGGTCAATGACGTGATCCTCGAGGGGCCGCTCGGCGGCAATCCGCGTCCCAGCACCATTCGTGATCTCGCGACCGGCAAGGTACTGCGCGCCTGAGCAGCAGGATCGCCCCTCGAGTTGATCCAGATCAGTGCCGCGTCATCCAGGCGCCCAAGAGGGGCATTTTCCGACCTGCCGAGCGCGGCGTGTCGCGGTAAGCTGGCAGTTCACCGCCAGCAGCGGCCAACGACGGGTGTCGCCCCGTCATCATTCATTCCTGTTCTACCGGAGGCATCGTGGCCCACGCCAATCTCGAAGACGTCAAGGTCTACCTGCTCGATCTGCAAGACCGCCTGTGCGAGGCGCTGCAAGCCTGCGATGGCCAGGCAAGTTTCCGTGAAGACAGCTGGGAGCGTGCCGAGGGTGGCGGTGGTCGCTCACGGGTCATCGAGAATGGCGGCGTGTTCGAGAAGGGTGGCGTCAACTTCTCGCATGTCTTCGGGCATGAATTGCCGGCTTCCGCGACGGCGGTGCGTCCGGAGCTGGCCGGTCGCAGCTTCCACGCCGTCGGGGTCAGCTGGGTGCTGCATCCGCACAACCCGCACGTGCCGACCAGCCATGGCAATGTGCGCTTCTTCATCGCCGAGAAGGAGGGCGAGGCACCGGTATGGTGGTTCGGGGGCGGCTACGATCTGACGCCGTTCTACCCGCATGAAGAAGACGCGCGTCACTGGCACCAGACGGCCTACGATGCCTGCATTGCCTTCGGCAGTGATGTCTATCCGCGCTACAAGACCTGGTGTGACGAGTACTTCTACCTCAAGCACCGCGACGAGACGCGGGGCGTGGGTGGCCTGTTCTTCGATGACCTCAACGAGTGGGGCTTCGAGCGCTGCTTCGCCTTCCAGCAATCCGTCGGCGACAGCTTCCTCGAGGCCTATCTGCCCATCGTCGAGCGCCGCCGCGAGACGGCCTATGGCGAGCGTGAACGCAACTTCCAGCTCTATCGTCGCGGGCGCTACGTGGAGTTCAACCTGGTCTGGGACCGCGGCACGCTGTTTGGCCTGCAGAGCGGCGGACGTACCGAGTCGATCCTGATGTCGATGCCGCCGGTAGTGCACTGGGAGTACGGCTACGAGCCCGAGGAAGGCAGTGCCGAAGCGGTGCTGTATCGTGACTTCCTGCATGCCCGCGACTGGCTGGGCGAAGAGGCCTGATCGCCGCATTGACCTGACGCTTTTCTGTGATTGCCCCGGAGTCCTGATGTCCCGTTACGCTGTATTCGGCAACCCGATTGCCCACTCGAAATCCCCGTTGATTCATCGCTCCTTCGCTGAGCAGCTCAAGGACTCGCTGAGCTACGAGGCACGACTGGCGCCGGTCGATGACTTCGCGGCCGGTTGGGCCGAGTTCGTCGCCGAAGGCGGCCAGGGGGCGAATGTCACCATGCCCTTCAAGGAGCAGGCCTTCCGGCTGGTCGATGTGCTGAGCCCGCGTGCCCGTCGCGCCGGCGCCGTCAATACGTTGATGCTCGGCAAGACCGGTCAGCTGTATGGCGATACCACCGATGGTGTCGGCCTGACCCGTGATCTCGAACGTCTCGAGGCGCCGCTCAAGGGCGCGCGCATCCTGATTCTCGGCGCGGGTGGCGCCGTGCGTGGTGTGCTGGAACCTCTGCTGGCCAAGCACCCGGCGGCATTGGTGATCGCCAATCGCACCGCCGTCAAGGCCAGTGCGCTGGCCGAGGACTTCGCCGACCTGGCGGGGGAAGGCTGCCTGCTGTCCGGCGGCAGCTATGCGGCCATCGAGGGTCAGTTCGATCTGGTCATCAATGGCACCAGCGCATCGCTGGGCGGCGAGCTGCCGCCGTTGCCGGATTCGCTGTTCTCTCCGCAGGCGCTCGCCTACGACATGATGTATGCCGCCGAGCCGACTGTCTTCATGCGCTGGGCCAGCGAGCGCGGCGCGCGGGTCGAGGACGGCCTCGGCATGCTGGTGGAGCAGGCGGCCGAGTCCTACTTCCTGTGGCGTCACAAGCGCCCGGAGACGGGGCCAGTGGCGGACATGTTGCGCAGGATGCTGGCGGAGGGATGATTCGCGTGCGCTTGCCGGGCATGCACGTCGATTCAGATGGCCGCCAGACGGGCAGCCAGATGACCAGCTAGCCGACCAGTCAGACGACAGACGATGAAAAAGGAGCGGGGGACTCGACAGAGTCGCCCGCTCCTTTTTGGTTGGCCATGATCCAGCGTGCTCACGCCTCGCTGTTGGCGCTCAGCTGCTCTTGACGGGGGCCGTGGCACAGGATTCGAGCCGATATCCGTACTGATAGACGCTTTTCAGTCTGAGCCCACGGCTGCCGTTCAGTCCCAGCTTGCGCCGCAGGCGGCTGACGTGGGTGTCGACCGTACGGGTCGAGATGTCCCCGTTGACCCCCCAGATCATCTCCAGCAGGTAGGCGCGTGAGTAAAGCTCTCCGACGTGGCGCAGCAGCAGGGAGGCCAGCTGATATTCGCGCTGGGTCAGGGCGACCGGCTCCTCGCCGCACCAGATGGTGTGTTCATCCGGCTCGATCCGATATTGATCGCTGATG
Organism: Cobetia sp. 1CM21F; assembly: GCF_023161745.1. Classification (NCBI taxonomy): domain Bacteria; kingdom Pseudomonadati; phylum Pseudomonadota; class Gammaproteobacteria; order Oceanospirillales; family Halomonadaceae; genus Cobetia; species Cobetia sp. 1CM21F. The sequence continues at coordinate 88,577 of NZ_JALNTQ010000006.1, forward strand.
GCCACCTTGGGCTGCAGGTAATTGGTATCGGAGGTGACGAAACGCCTGCCCAGCGCTTCCACACGCGCCGTGAGCTCGGCAGGGCGGATCGGCTTGGCCAGGAAATCATCGGCGCCATGCTGAAGCGCATGCACGACATCCTCCTCTCCCTGGCTTGCGGTGATGAACAGGATCAGCCCTCGCCAGCCGTGCTCGCTGCGCAGTGTGCGCGTCAGCTCCATGCCGCAGGCATCCGGCAGTTGCCAGTCGATGATCAGCAGGTCGAAGCTGCGCTCGCGCAGTGCGCGCAACAACTGGCTGGCGCGCTCGAAGCCTGCCAGCTCATGTCCCTGAGCCTCGAGACACAGGGTCAGGTAATCACGTTGATCATGATCATCTTCCAGAATGCCGATTTGCATGTCGCTGTCTCCCCGCGTGGGTATCGCAAGCAGTCTACGCGTCTCTTGCGTGAGACCGCGTCACAATGGTTCACGTTTGCCAGGACGATGGCGACATATACTCGTGTTCAACCCTCTCGCTGCTTCATGGCGCGGTGCCGCTGCTGACCCGTGAAGGGCGAGGATGAAACGAGACGGTGAACCTCCGGCCGTCATCCATGGTTGTCCATGACCCCTGGAGTCTTCCCATGCCGCTTCTCATTCTCCTGCGATGTCTCACCACGGCGTTACCCCGCATGCGCCACTGGCTTTTGCTGCTGACACTATCGTTTTGCCCCTTCGCCATGGCCCTCGAGGCACCGCAGGGGCCGGTGGTGCTGCGCGTCACCGGGGATGTCACCCATACCAACGCCGGAGGCGAGGCACATTTCGATCGCGCCATGCTCATGGCGCTGACACAACGGGAAACCGTGACCACCACCCCCTGGCATGATGGCGAAGTGAGCTTCAGCGGTCCGCTCGGTTCGGCGCTGATGGAGGCGGTGGGCGTCGAGGATGGCACCATGCGTATCGTGGCGCTCAACGACTACGCCGCCACCGCGCCGGTGCAGGACTATTTCGATCATCCGGTGATACTGGCCATGGAAGTCGATGGCAAGCGACTGCGTGTGCGCGACAATGGCCCCATCTTCATCATCTACCCCTTCAGTGAGCAGCCGGATCTCCTCAACGAGGAAATCATGACCCGCTCTGTCTGGCAGGTGAAGCGAATCGACATCGAACGCTGAACCCGTCTCTCCTGCTCCGTTTCATGAGCGCTGCCAGGATGCTCGTGCATGAATCCACTCCGTTCTCTGCATTTCAGAACCGCCATCGCCATTGCCGCGACGTTGTTCTTCGTCTCGGCATTGGTGACTGGCGTTCTGGTCTATCAGCGTCAGCAGGCACTCGAGCACAAGCTGCGTGAGAATCTGATCTGGGCGGTCTATCAGTTCGACAGGGAAGTGCGCGAGCTGCGCATGGTGGTGGCCGAGGAGCAGAAGACCCCGACGCCGCCCGCCTTGATGGATGACAGCGAGCTGCTGTTGCGGCTCGACATCCTCTATAGCCGGGTGCAGCTGCTGCAGAGCGGCCAACTGGGCAGCATGCTGGCGGGGATGCCTGACCTGCATGCCCAGCTGATGGCCATGCTGCCCAGAATCGAGGTGCTGGACAGCGCCATCATGGACCTGGCGAGTCGTCAGGAGCGTGATGCGTCCCTCTATGTGCAGATACTCAGCCGGCTTGCCTCGCTTCAGGAGCAGACCGGCGAGCTGCTGCTCAACATCAATGCCGAGGCCGCTATCCAGCGCACCAAGGAGCGCTCGGAGCTCCTCAACCTGTATGCCCTCGCGCTGTCGCTGGTGCTGCTGATGACGTTGAGCGGCATCGTGCTGGTGGTCGCGCTGATCGTCGAGAGTCGTGGACGGGCCTACAAGACCCGCAAGCTGGAGGAGCGCACCCAGGAGCTGGATGGCATGGTGCAGCTGGCGCAGGCGGCCAGTCGTGCCAAGTCGGAATTCATGGCGATCATGAGCCATGAGATACGCACCCCGCTCAATGGCATGGTCGGCGTGTCGGACCTCATCGGCGAGGAAGTCTCGACCCGGCGTGGCCAGCAATATTTGGCGATGCTGCGCCAGAGTGCCGAGAGCCTGCAGGCCGTCATCAATGATGTGCTGGATTATTCCAAGATCGAAGCCGGCAAGCTGGAGCTGGATCAGCGCTGCTTCTCGTTGCCCGAATTCCTCGATTCCCTGGCCGCGCATTACCATCGCCAGACAGGCAGTGCCGGCAAGGGATGCTCGCGCATCTTCCTCGAAGAACGTGCCGATGATCTGCCTGTCTGGGTCAAGGGTGACGTCAATCGCCTGCGTCAGGTACTGACCAACCTGCTCAACAACGCCTTCAAGTTCTGTCCCCAGGGCACCATCCGGCTGAGGGCATCACTGGAAGAGGGCGAGACGCTTCATTTCGAGGTTCACGACAGCGGTTGCGGGATCGCCGCCGACCAGGTGAGCCAGTTGTTTGCCCCCTTCACCCAGGTGGATACCTCGATTGCGCGTCGTCATGAGGGCACCGGGCTCGGGCTAGCCATCTGCAAGCGACTGGTGGAGGCGATGGGCGGCGAGATCGGCGTCGAGAGTCATCTCGGGCTTGGCAGTCGCTTCTGGTGCCGCGTGCCGCTGCCGGTATTGACCGCCGCCGAGGCTTGCCCGCAGCAGGCGGTGGGAGACACGCCCTTGCCCCATGCAAGCGTGCTGGTGGTGGAAGACAACGAGGTCAATCAGTCACTGGCGCGGGCCATGCTCGAGTATCTGGGGCAGCAGGTCACGGTGGTGGAAGACGGTGAACAGGCACTCGAATGGCTGGCGCAGGCTGGCAACGATGTCGATCTGGTGTTCATGGACATGCAGATGCCGGTGCTGGATGGCGTCGAGACGACACGTCGCTGGCGTCAGCACGAGGCTGAGCAACCCGCCAGCGCTCGTCTGCCGATCATCGCGATGACCGCCAACGTGATGCAGGAGGATGCCCGCCGTTGCATCGAGGCTGGCATGCAGGGGGTGCTGCACAAACCCTTCACGCGTGATGATCTGCATCGGGTGCTGCAACAGTATCTGGTCCAGGCCTCTGATTCGCAGGCCTCTGATTCACAGGAGGCTGATTCACAGAAGTCTTATTCGCAGCAGAAGGCGCTCGAGCCAGACAAGTCAGAGGCTTCGGCTGGCGAGCGGACTACCGTCACGCAGGCACCAGGCGATGATGGCGTCAGCTCGTCAGCGACTGAAGATCAGGACGCGCAGATCGACGCTGCTTCGGCGTTCGATGTGGCAACTGACGACTCAGGCGCGCGCGCTCTGCCCGATGCCGCGCCTTCCTTGCTGCAACACGCGACCTGTCAGGAGCTGCTCACGACCCTGAGTGGCGAGGCCTATTCACGACTGCTGAGCAATTACCTGACGCGACTCGAAGGACGCCTCGACGTGATGGTGACCTTGCTGAAGCAGATGGATCTCACCGAGCTCAAGCGCGAGGCACACTCCCTGAAGGGGGCGTCAGCCTCGCTGGGGTGCAGCGGCATAGCCAGTGGTGCCAAGGCGCTGGAGGAGGCCGTGATCAGCGAGGACCTGCCTGAGGTACATCAGCATGTCGCCACGTTGCGCTCCTTGAGTGTGCCGACGCGGGACAGCCTTCTCGCAGAGGGCTATCTGTTCTCCTGACGGTATGGGAATGAGATAGCGTGATAGACAGCCGACAGCATTCACTAACGCCTCTCTTGTTCTCCCGTTCCCGCCTTCTCTCGCTCTCTTCATCCTGGCCTTCACGATTCATCCTGGCCTTCACGACACAGACGCCACCCATGGTGACATGGGTGGCGTCTGTGTCGTGGGGGTGTTGCGGCATTCCCGCTGTCTGTGCTGCGCTGCGGCGGGACGCCAGTCTCCTCAATGGACAGCGGAGACGTGGCGCTGGCTGAGTGCATTGACGGCGCTGGGCGGGCAGCGGCTCCAGGCATTGAAGTCGCTGACGGGCATGGGGCGCGCGAACAGATAGCCCTGGCCGATATTGCAGCGGGTATCGCAGAGGTAATCGCGCTGTTCCGCGGTCTCGATGCCTTCGCCGACCACGGCGAGATTCAGACGCTGGCCCAGCTCGACGATGGTACGCGTGATGGCGCGCGCTTCCGGGTGGCTGTCGCTGCGCCCGACGAAGCATTGGTCGATCTTCAATTCGTCGAACGGCAGGTTGTAGAGCTGCATCATCGAGGAGAAACCGGTGCCGAAGTCATCCAGCGCCAGGCGATAGCCGCGGTCGCGAATGGCATTCAGCAGGTGGCGAGCGTAGGTGAGGCAGTCGATCCCGCAGCTCTCCGTGAGTTCCAGCGTGATGGAATGCGGATCGACATGATGTTGACTGGCCAGCGCATCCAGCGTCTTCAGCATGTCGCGGGTGCGCAGCAGTTGCGGTGAGACATTGAGGGCGAGGTCAAGGTGAAGTCCCTGGGACTGCCATTGGCCCTGCTGGCGGAAACCATGCTCGATGACCTGCCAGGTGAGTGCCTCGATACGGTTGCTGCGTTCCGCCATGGTGATGAACTGGTTGGGCATGACCATGCCGCGTAGAGGATGCTGCCAGCGCACGAGAGCCTCCGCGCCGCTGAGCCGGCCGCTGGCGAGGTCGATCTTGGGCTGATAGACGAGATGCAGCTGGCGCTCGGTCAGAGCATCATCGAGCTCATCGAGTGACAGCGGATTGCGTTGCTTGTCCAGCTCTGCCAGCAGCGAGGCCAGGTGCATGATGTCGAAGGGCTTGCCGAGCTGGCCCAGCATCTCCAGGCCGCTGCGCTTGCCCCTGGCGACCATCGCTTGCATGTCGTCGTTGTGACAGGCGCTCATCAGGATGATGCCCGCCTCGACATTGCGTTCGCGCAGATAGCCGAGCACATCATCGCCGGTGAAGTCGCCCAGTTCGTAGTCCACCAGGATGAGGTCCGTCTCCAGACAGGCGGGATTGCAGGCGATGTCCTGCAGCCCTTCGCTCTGCGTGCAGTCGAAGCCATGGGCGGAAAGCAGCCCGCTGATGAGTTCACGAAAATCCGGATCGTCGTCAATGATGAGTGCGTGTCGAGTCATGTAAGGCATCCTCAAGCGAGTGTCGGGAATACGCTCGCGCCGCTGTGCATGAAGTGACTGCATGAGCAGTGCGCAGGCGAGCAGGTGATCCCAGATTAGCAATGCAGTTACATGATTCGCGGATATCGACACATTTGACGGCTTCTTTTTACATTCAGGCTGTCAAGCCGGCAAAGCGAGGAGCTGGTAGAGCGTTAGATAGTCAAGGGAGATAGATCAGAGGACAGACTAGTGAGAGCAGAGCCAGAGAGTAGAGGGCGGCTGGATAGCGCGCGCCGCGCGCTCGCGCAGCCCCAGGTTCTTCAGGGGCCGCGCGAGCGTGTGTTACCTGAGAATGATGACGCCACCCCAGACTGGCGGGGTCAGCGCAGACGATCGCAGTTGGGCTTCTCGCCGGCGGCGCGGGCCTGCTGATAGGTCGGCAGAGCGGTCTCGAGGCGCTCGTTGAGGGCCGCCATGCGCTGCTCATCACTCGGGTGCGTCGACATCCACACCGGCGGTTGCGCGCCACCGGCAGCATTCATGTTGGCCCACAGCTTGATGCTGGCGCGCGGGTCGAAGCCGGCTTCGGCCATCAGGTCCAGTCCCAGCAGGTCGGCTTCGGACTCGTGGGAGCGCGAGAACGGCTTGAGCACGCCATATTCCGCGCCCATGCCCAGCAGCCCCATGAGCTGATCGCCACCGGTGCCCTCGAGGCCGGCCAGTGCCTGGGTCAGCGACAGCCCGGCGGAGGTCAGCGATTGTGTCGAGACGCGCTCGTTGGCGTGGCGCGCCAGCACGTGGGCGATCTCGTGGCCGATGACGGTTGCCAGCTGGTCCTGATTCTCGGCGACCTCCAGCAACCCGGTGTTGACGCCGATGTAGCCGCCCGGCAGTGCGAAGGCATTGGCGGACTCATCCTCGAATACCTTGACCTGCCAGCCGCTGATACCATAGCTGGCGGGCACCTTGGCGGTCACCGCATCCGCCACGCAGCTGACGTAGGCATCCTGGCGACCCTCCACCACCGGCAGCTCCTGCTGGTACTTGCTGAAGCTGGCTTCCCCCATCTTCTCCAGTTCCTGGTCCGAGTAGAGGGTCAGCTGGCTGCGGCCCAGCGGAGAGCTGGCGCAGGCACTCAGGGTGACGGACGCCGCAAGGGCCGCCAGCGGGAGCAGACGACGCAGGGCGCGGGGAGATGAGAGATCGAGCAATCCTGGCATTGGGGCCTCCTGGCTAGATGACGTGACAACCTTCGAGCGCACGGCAGGGCGACGCTGAACGTGCAAGAAACGTGCAGACAGCATAACCGGATAGGCGCAGTGGTGCAGTCAGCGAAATGATACGTTGCTGAGATCACAGCATCGTCAGGCCAGACGGCCCCGCCGGGCATGAGATACTGGGCGTGATCTGATGGGCCTGCCACGGCCCGGACCCCATGTATCTGACAGGGAATCACCATGTCGCCAGAGTTTGAACGCCGCCTCTCGCATCTGCTGGACCGACTCGAACCGATGCTGCCGCCGACGGCTGTCGAAGTGGACTGGACACGCGATGTCGCCGCCTTGTGGACCCGCCACCCCTTGGGAGGGCGCCTGACGCCGATCGCGCCGCGTGATGCCCTGACACTCGAGGACCTGCTCGGCATCGCACGCCAGAAGCGCGAGCTGCTGGCCAATACCCGCGCCTTCCTCGCGGGCAAGCCGGCCAACCACGCGCTGCTGTGGGGCGCCCGTGGCACCGGCAAGTCATCGCTGGTCCGCGCATTGCTCAATACCCTGGGCCGCGAGGGGCTGCGTCTGATCCAGATCGATCGCCACGACCTGCCGGCACTGCCGGCGCTGGTCGCCGAGCTGGCCCAGCAGCCGCATCGCTTCATCGTCTATTGCGATGATCTGTCCTTCGAGGGCAGTGATGACGCCTACAAGGCGCTCAAGAGCGTGCTGGATGGCACCCTGACCGGGCCGCCGGAGAACGTGCTGCTGTACGCCACCTCCAACCGTCGTCATCTGCTGCCGGAGCACATGAGCGACAACCAGGCCACCCACATCGTCGATGGCGAGCTGCATCACGGCGATGCGGTGGAAGAGAAGATCTCGCTGTCGGACCGCTTCGGCCTGTGGCTGGCCTTCCATCCCTTCAATCAGGACGCCTATCTGGAGACCTGTCAGCATTGGGTGGAATGGCGTCTGGGCGCTGGCAGCTTCGATGAGGCCGCGCGTGGCGAGGCGCTGCGCTACGCCACCCAGCGCGGGGTGCGCAGCGGGCGTGCCGCCTGGCAGTTCGCCAATCTCTGGGCAGGGCAGAAGACGCTGGAGGCGTGAGCCCGGTGCTTGACGCCCTTGAGATGATTGCGGCGCTTGAGGTGCTTGAAGCGCTTGAAGTGCTCTGAAACGTCAGTGCTCGCGACATGAAAAAGCCGCCCCTGCAGATGACTGCAGGGGCGGCTTTTTCATGGGGCAGGCTGGCGGATCAGATCCGCTGGCGTGCCATCACGCACGGGCGCAGCTCACGCCATCAACGGCGCTGCTTGCGTTCCTTGCGAGCTTCCTTGGTGCGCGCCAGTGAACGCTCTTTTGCGCGCTCGCGGTCATCAGCCCCCTGGGCGCCATCGAAGGGGTTGTCGCCGGAGCGGAACTCGAAGCGCATCGGCGTGCCCTTGACCTTGAGCACCTTGCGGAAGGTGTTGGTCAGGTAGCGCTTGTAGGCTTCCGGCAGACGATTGGTCTGGTTGCCGTGCACCACGATCAGCGGCGGATTGGCGCCACCCTGGTGAGCCATGCGCAGCTTGATGCGACGACCGTTGACCATCGGCGGCTGGTGCGCCTGGGTGGCGTCCTGCAGCAGGGTGGTCAGACGCTTGGTCGACCAGCGGGCCACGGCGCTTTCGAAGGCGCGGTCGATGGACGGGTAGAGGTCACCCACCGCAGTGCCGTGCAGCGCGGAGATGAAGTGCAGGTCAGCGTAGTCGGCAAAGCCCAGACGACGCTTGATCTCGGAGCGCATCTTCTCCTTGGCTTCGCTTTCCAGGCCATCCCACTTGTTGACCACCAGCACCAGCGCGCGGCCGCTGGTCAGCACGAAGTCCAGCAGGTGCAGGTCCTGCTCGACCAGCCCCTGGCGGGCATCGAGCACCATCACGGCGACGTTGCACTTCTTGATCGCTTCCAGCGTCTTGATGATGGAGAACTTCTCCACCACTTCGCGCACGTTCTTGCGACGACGGATCCCGGCGGTATCGACCAGCAGGTAAGGCTTGCCACGACGCTCGAAGGGAATCTCCACGGCGTCGGTGGTGGTGCCGGCCTGGTCATAGACGACCACGCGCTCCTCGCCGAGCAGGCGATTGACCAGCGTCGACTTGCCGACGTTCGGGCGACCGATGATGCCGATGCGCACGCCGCGATCATCCAGCTCCGGGTGCAGGTCCTCGTCTTCGCCTTCCTCGACTTCGGGGTAGAGCGAGAGCACCTCTTCCAGCAGCGTGGTGACGTTGCGGCCATGTTCGGCGGCGATGGCGCGCGGGTCACCCAGACCCAAGGTCCAGAAGTCGGACTTGCCGATCTCCTCGTCCATGCCGTCGGTCTTGTTGACCACCAGCCAGGTCTTCTTCTGGTTGACGCGCAGGTGATTGGCGATGGCCTCATCCGCCATGTTCAGGCCGGCGCGCGCATCGACCATGAACAGCACGATGTCGGCTTCGTCGATGGCGGCCAGTGACTGGCCGGCCATCATCAGGTCGATGCCTTCCTCGTCACCGCTGATGCCGCCGGTGTCGATGACGGTGTAGGGCTTGCCGCCGACCTTGCCGGTGCCGTACTTGCGGTCACGGGTCAGGCCGGGGAAATCGGCGACCAGAGCATCACGGGTCTTGGTGAGGCGATTGAATAGCGTCGACTTGCCGACATTCGGGCGGCCGACCAGGGCGATCACGGGGTTCATGGAATCTCACAGCATTCGCAGGGATAGCATCGATGCCGGCCCCGTACGGTCTGCTTCGAACCATGATGGCTGGAAAGCACCTTGTGCAGGCAGGGCGATAGCGATGATATCGGACTTGGGGCACTGGATGACGACGCAGGCGTCGCATGCATCCAGTATGGTCCGCCGACAGGGGGTTAGCACTGTCGGCGGAAAGATCTCGTGGCTGAATCAATGGCTGCGTCGTGCGGCAGGCCTGATCAGCGGGGGCAGCATTCTAGCATTGACAGGGAGTTGCTACCAATGGCGCATTACGACAACGGCAGCCAGATGGCTGCCGTTGTCGTGACGAGGGCTGAACGAGGCGCATGTCAGATTGCGGGGCAGGCTGACGTGCGCGCTCGATCAGTGGCTTACGGGGCTTCGAGATCCAGCGCCGTCAGCTCGCCATCGTTGGTGTAGACGTAGATGCGCTTGCCTTCGGTCAGCGGGGTGATGCTGATGCCATCGCCCCCCACGTCATAGCGGCCGGCCATCTCGCCGCTCTGGGCGTCGATCAGGTGCACATAGCCTTCGTAGTCACCGACCACCAGCTTGCCATCGACGAAGGCCGGAGAGGTCAGCCAGCGGCCTTCCAGGTCTTCGGACTTCCACAGCACGTTGCCCGTGTTGGCATCCATCGCCAGCACATGGCTGGCGTTGTCGATGCTGAACAGGTAATCGCCGACCACGATGGGCGTCAGATAGCTGGAGGACGGCTTGTCCCACAGCGGCTCGCCGTTGCGAGCGTCCAGAGCGATCAGACGACCGTTGTAGCTGGTGACGAACAGGCGACCATCCTGGGTCAGCACCGGCTGGCCATCGAGATCGACCAGCTGGTCCACCTCGGTACGCCCGGCCGGCACGGCAACGCGCAGGTCCCACAGTTCCTGACCTGAGCGGTTGTCGAGCGTGACCAGCTTGCCGTTGGCGAAGCCCGCGAAGGTGACCGGCTGGATGACGCGCGGCGCGCCGGTGCCACGCAGCGTCAGGGCCGGAATCGTGGCCGAGTAGGCCCACTGCTCTTCGCCGGTGAAGCGATCAAGCGCGGTCACGGTGCCATCGACGCTCTGCACCACGACCAGCTCGTCGTTGTACTGCGGCGCGGCCAGCACTTCACTGGATACACGCGTGCTCCATTCGATGCTGCCATCTTCCTGACTGACGGCGCTGACCTTGCCATCGCGCGTACCGACGTACAGGCGAGAGGCATCGGCATTCAGTGCGCTGGTGATGCCAGCTGGCAACCGTGTCTGCCAGATGTCGTCGCCACTGTCGGCAGCGAGGGCTTCCAGCTCACCGCCTTCGGCACCGACGAACAGCTTGTCGTTGGCGAAGATCGGTGACAGCGGATAGTGGGCACGGCCAAGGCCATTGCCGACCGATTCGCTCCAGACGGAATCCAGCGCGACCTGGCGATCGAAATCAACCAGCTCCTTGGGCGCATATTCCGGTTGGGCACTGCTGGCGCAACCGGCCAGCAGACTCACGGCCAGCAGCGAGGCCGGTACGCTCAGACGACGAGTGACGCTCATGAAGAAGACTCCGCAGCCAGATCGGCGAGTTTCAGGTCGAGACCGTAGACCGGCTGACCACTTTCCTGCGACAGGGTGCTGGCCTGCTGATAGGCGGCGATGGCCTCATCACGCTTGTCCTGTGCAGCCAGGGCATCGCCACGCACCGCAGCTGCCTGCGCTGCCAGCGGCGCCGGCGGGCTCTTGAGCAGGGCGAGTGCCGCGTCGTTGTCGCCGCGCTCGACGTTGATGCGCGCCAGACGCAGGCTGGCCAGCCCCTGCAGGTAGCTGTCATCGCTGTTGTCGATCACGCTCTGCAGCGCCGTGGCGGCTGCATCGAGATCGTTGGCCTTGACCGACATGCTGGCATCCAGCAGGTGCGCCATCTGGGTGTAGAGGCTGTCGCCGTGCTCGCTTTCCAGTTCGCCGATCAGCGTACGCGCCTGCTTGACGCCGGCGTCTTCCAGCTTGGGCTGGCTGACGAGACTGATCAGTTGCTGGTAACGCACGGAGGCCGCTTCGGACTGGCTGGCTTCATAGTTCTGCCAGGCCTTGAAGGCAAAGACACCGGCGCCGGCCAGTACGACACCGGCAATCAGTGACTTGCCGTTCTCGCTCCACCAACGCTTGATGGCTTCAAGCTGTTCTTCTTCGCTTCTGAGCTCTTCCGCCACGGGCGGTCTCCTTGACCTGGCCGGCATGCCGGCACTTGCATTCGTGAGGCGGAGAGCTGGCTCTCCGCCCGATATTCATTGGCAGTCTCAGGCGCCGAAGACGCTGTCGAGACGTTCGCCCAGCGCACGCTGGTTCAGCGTTTCCTGATCGCGTTCCTCGCGCAGGAACTTGAGCGCCACCGTGCCTTCGATGACTTCATTCTCACCGAGAATCAGCGCGATACGTGCACCGCTCTTGTCGGCCTTCTTCATCTGGCTCTTGAAGCTGCCGCCACCGCAATGCAGCACCAGACGCAGGCTGGGCAGGGCGGTGCGCAGCTCTTCGGCCAGACGCATGGCTTCGCCTTCGGCCTGCTCGCCCATCGACATCAGGTAGACATCGACGGTCTCGCGGACGTCCTGCGGTACCAGTTCCAGCGTCTCGAGCAACAGGATGAGGCGCTCGACGCCCATCGCGAAGCCGACCGCCGGCACCGGCTTGCCGCCCAGCTGTTCGAACAGGCTGTCGTAGCGGCCGCCGGCACACACGGTGCCCTGGCTGCCCAGCGCGGTGGTAGTCCATTCGAACACACTGCGCGAGTAGTAATCGAGGCCACGCACCAGGCGCGGGTTGATGACGTACTCGATGCCGGCGGCGTCGAGACGTGCCTTGAGGCCCTCGAAGTGCACGCGGGACTCTTCATCCAGGTGATCCCCCAGGCGCGGCGCGGCGTCGACGACGGCGGCCATGTCCGGGTTCTTGGTGTCGAGGATGCGCAGCGGGTTGCTGTGCAGACGACGCTTGGAGTCTTCGTCGAGGACATCCAGGTGCTGTTCGAAGTATTCGACCAGCAGGTCACGATAGGCGGCACGCGCCTCGAGGCTACCCAGTGAGTTGAGCTCGAGCGTGACGTGTTCCAGCAGGCCCAGCTGGCGCCACAGGCGTGCGGAGATCAGGATCATCTCGGCATCGATGTCCGGGCCTTCCATGCCGTAGGCTTCGACGCCCACCTGATGGAACTGACGATAACGGCCCTTCTGCGGGCGCTCGTGGCGGAACATCGGGCCGGTGTACCACAGACGCTGGATCTGGTTGTGGACCAGGCCATTCTCCATCGCCATGCGCACGCAGCTGGCGGTGCCTTCCGGACGCAGGGTCAGGCTGTCGCCGTTACGGTCGTCGAAGGTGTACATCTCCTTCTCGACGATGTCGGTGACTTCGCCGATGGAGCGCTTGAACAGCGCGGTCTGCTCGACGATGGGGGTGCGGATCTCGCGATAGCCGTACTGGCCCATCAGCGCTTCCACCTGGTGCTCGAAGTATTGCCATACCGGTGACTGGTCCGGCAGCAGGTCGTTCATGCCACGAATGGCCTGGATCTTGGTACTCAACGTTCTCTCCTGAATCCTTGCGCGTCTCCCCACGGCGCTCGCATGACGTCATGCAGGCGGGTGGGGAGACGAAGGCGCGTCAATCACGACGCGCAAGCCAGCTGAGGCAAGCTCAGCTCTGGCGGATGATAGTGTCGGCCTCACGGGCCTCTTTTTCCGCGACCTTGTCACGGATGAGTCGCTCAAGATCGTCAACCAGGGTGTCATTGGTCAACTTGCTGGCCGGCTTGCCGTCCAGGTAGACCAGGTTGGCGGGGCTGCCGCCGGTCAGACCGACATCGGTCTCCTTGGCTTCGCCGGGGCCATTGACGACACAGCCGATGACCGAGACGTTCAGCGGCGTCATCACGTCTTCAAGACGTGTCTCCAGCTCGTTCATGGTCTTGATGACGTCGAAATTCTGACGCGAGCAGCTGGGACAGGCAATGAAGTTGATGCCCTTGGCGCGCAGCTTGAGGCTCTTGAGCATGTCGAAGCCGACCTTGATCTCCTCGACCGGGTCCGCTGCCAGCGATACGCGGATGGTGTCACCGATGCCGTCCATCAGCAGCATGCCCAGGCCGATGGAAGACTTGACGGTGCCCGAGCGCAGGCCGCCCGCTTCGGTGATGCCCAGGTGCAGCGGCTGTTCGATGCGCGCTGCCAGGTCACGATAGGCGGCGACGGCCATGAACACGTCGCTGGCCTTGACGCTGACCTTGAAGTCCTGGAAGTCGAGGCGATCCAGATGGTCGATGTGACGCATGGCAGATTCGACCAGCGCCGCCGGCGTCGGTTCGCCGTATTTCTTTTGCAGGTCCTTTTCCAGCGAGCCTGCGTTGACGCCGATGCGGATCGGGATGCCGTTGTCGCGTGCGGCGCTGACCACGGCACGCACGCGGTCTTCACGACCGATGTTGCCCGGGTTGATGCGCAGGCAGTCGACGCCAAGTTCCGCCACACGCAGGGCGATCTTGTAATCGAAGTGGATGTCGGCGACCAGCGGAATGTTGCTCTGCTGCTTGATGCGACCAAAGGCTTCGGCGGCATCCATGTCCGGCACGCTGACACGCACGATATCGGCACCGGCATCTTCGAGGCGCTTGATCTGCGCGACGGTGGCGGCGACATCGTTGGTGTCGGTGTTGGTCATGCTCTGCACGGAAATCGGTGCATCGCCGCCGACGGCCACATTGCCGACATGAATCTTGCGCGAGACGCGGCGCTTGATGGGGGAGTGACTATGCATGGGATTCCGGATCATTCACCGAGGGTAAGTTTGGCGACACTGCCGCGCGTGACGCGCGTGAGGTCGACCGCTTCATTCATGTAACGCAATTCGACGCCAGAGGCATTGCCGATGGTCAGCGTGAAGGGCGGCTTGCCTTCCAGCGTCGTGCTGGTGCCGGCCTCGTTGTTACCGCGCAGCAGGCGCTTGCCATCGGCATCACGAATGTCGGTCCAGGAATTGATGTTGAACGTCAATTCTAGCTTGCGCGGGTCTGCCGCCGGCGTAGCTTCTTCTGCTGCGCTCTCTTGCGAGGTGTCGGCACTGGCATCGGCGACAGCACTCACGTCAGTGGCAGCGGCGCTATCCGTGGCAGCGTCAGACGCTGACGTGCCAGCCTCTGCAGCGCCCGGCGCGGCCGCGGTTGCGCCTGTATCGAGCGCGTCAGCACTCTGCGCTGTCGCCTCGGACGAGGTTGCTGCCTCGACGGCAGACGCATCACCGGTGGCGGTAGCAGTGGAGGACGGCGCCGCTTCACTGGCAGAGGACTGCGAGAGCGAAAGCTCGATGGAGCCATCGGCGTTCACGACCGGTGCGGCGTTGTCCGCATCGCTGCCACCTTCGAGGGAGGAGGTTTCCGCCGGCGAGGTGCGGCCATAGTCGCCACTCTGCCACCACACGTAGCTGAGACCGATCAGACCGGCGATGACCAGCAGGCTGACGAGGCGGAACAGGTACTTGCCCATCTTGCCCGGCGGGCGCACCGACGGCGTGGAACTGGGGGTGTAGCGCTCGGCTTCGGTGGTGCCGAACTGGGCATTGTACTGCCCGACGATCGCCTTCTCGTCCATGCCCAGCAGGCGGGCATAGGCACGCAGATAGCCGCGACGGTACGCGGCGATGGGAATCTGGTCGTAGTGGTCGCGTTCTAGGTCATCGACCAGGCTGGGGCGCAGGTTGAGCTGTGTCGCCACCTCATCACGCGACAACCCCTGATGCTCGCGCTCCAGCTTGAGGCGCGTGCCAGGCAGTGCATCACTGGCGTGCTGATCAGGGGCGGGTTGATGTTCGCTCATGGCGCATCCTTGTAAGGAAAAACTGTCTACCGAACGCACATCCGGGCGCTCTTCCGGTACTGCGGGAAACTGCTCCTGACACTGATGCTGGAGCATGCTGACTGATGCTGTCGCGCGATTGGCCGGGTGCTGCACGACTCGTTGATCATCATGCGAGTGAGCAGCGTGAAAAGCGATGACCTCCCATGCCAATCGACGCGCACGAACACACGTTCGTCCGCGTCGGCACTATACCAAGCCCGCGCCGAGATTTTCACCGGCATTTCGGTCTTCTCGGTCCTGCTTGCAGCGACCCCGCCCGTGAGGTGGCGCCATCAGCGGCGTCGTTGCGCCTTGCTCAGGGAGTGCGAATCACCGCGCGACCGGATTCACGGGTCATGACCTGCTCCAGCTGACGGCTGTAGAGATCTGCCAGACGGCTGTCGCCGCGAGCCGTGGCCACATCGACGGCCAGGGCGAGACTGTCGCTATCGGTGCCAGCCAGACGGAAGTAGCGGCTCAGCGCCGACTGGGCGGCGTCATTGTCGCCGGCGTCATGTGACATGCGTGCCACCGCCAACCAGGCCTCTGACTCACGCGGATTGATCTTGACGGCACGTTCGAAACTCTTCGCGGCCTCGCTGGTCTTGCCCAGCTGCAACTGACAGCGCCCTAGATTGGTATAGAGCTGGCCACGATTGTCGTAGGTCAGGTCTTCCGCCGCGATCTCGAGCTGGCGACAGGCCTCGACGTATTCACCGCGAGAGTAGAGAAAGGCCGCGTAGTTGTTGCGCGCACGGGTAAAGGACGGATCGCTGGAAATGGCCTGATTGAAATAGTCATCGGCGAGCACGTTCTCACCCTGGCGCTGATAGATCATCGCCAGCCCGGCCTTGGCCTCGGCATTGCTGCTCTGCAGCTTGAGTGCCTTCTGGAAGGCGCTGTCGGCGCGTTGCAGCTGATTACGACCCAGATAGGCCTCTCCGAGTTCCACGTAGGCGTTCGAGGCCTTGTTGTCATCCGGCGGGGCGTAGGGGTCGTTGGTTTCCACGCGTGTCGCGCAGCCTGCGAGGGTCAGGCCGGCAAACCCGAGGCACAGCAGCAGGGCTCTGGTGCGGCGAGTGATGCCGCGAGCAGCGGTGCGGGTGTGGGAATCATGCTGGCAGGGGCCCTGTGCGACAGTGCCATGGGCGACAGGGTCATGCTCATTGGTGCGATGACGGGGCAGACGACTCGGCATGCAATCCTCGCGTGAATGAAGGCTCATGATGTGCCTGCGGGCGAGGGTCGCGGCAGGCAACAAAAGCGCCCCCATCAAAGCGCCGCACCTGCCACAAGTCAAGGTGGCAGGGCGGCGCATGGCTATGGCGATAGCGTCAGGTCAGGGCTGGCAGCCGCTCAGTCGGCGTCGAGCTGGATGGCGTTGATGTAACGCTCGGCGCGACGGGTGCGGTCCTTGACCTGACCGACCAGCTGGCCACAGGCGGCGTCGATGTCATCGCCACGGGTCGCGCGCACCGGTGCGGTGTAGCCCAGCTCATAGAGACGCTGCTGGAAGCGCATCACCTGGTTGCGTGACGGCTTCTCGTAACCGGAATGCGGGAACGGGTTGAACGGGATCAGGTTGATCTTGCACGGCAGCTCGTCGAGCAGCGCGGCCAGTTCCTCGGCGTGCTGGATCTGGTCGTTGACGTCCTTGATCAGGGTGTACTCGATGGTGACGATACGTGCGTCGTCACACTTGGCCAGGTAGCGATGGCAGGAGTCGAGCAGCGCGCGGATGTTCCACTTGCGGTTGATCGGCACCAGCACGTTGCGCAGTTCATCGTTGGCTGCGTGCAGCGAGATCGCCAGGCTGACGTCCATCTCGTCGCCGAGCTGGTCCAGCTTGGGCACCACACCGGAGGTGGAGAGAGTGACGCGACGCTTGGACAGGCCATAGGCGTTGTCGTCCAGCATCAGCTTCATCGCCGGCACGACGTTGTCGTAGTTCATCAGCGGCTCGCCCATGCCCATCATCACCACGTTGGTGACCGGACGCTTGCGGGTGTCCTTGCGGTCTTCGGCGCCACGGGTGGCGACCCACACCTGGCCGATGATCTCGGCGGCGGTCAGGTCACGCTCGAAGCCCTGCTTGCCGGTGGAGCAGAAGCTGCAGTCCAGCGAGCAACCGACCTGGGAAGACACGCACAGGGTGCGACGGTTGCCGTTCTCGGACGGGATCAGCACGGTCTCGACATAGCTGCCATCGCTGACTTCCAGCACCCACTTGCGGGTGCCGTCCTTGGACTCGCCTTCATAGACGATGCCCGGCGCACGGATCTCGGCGACCTGCTTGAGGCGCTCGCGCAGCGGCTTGGCGAGGTTGGTCATCTCGTCGAAGCTGTCGACGCCTTCCTGGTGAATCCATTTCATCACCTGGGTGGCGCGGAATTTCTTCTCGCCGATGCTCTCGAAGAAGGCTTCCATCGCCGGGCGCGGCAGGCCCAGCAGGTTGGTGAGCTTGACGGCGGCAGGCGCCGCGGCATCGGTGGCAGTTGCAGTGGTATCAGTCATGGTATGGGCCGGTCGTGTCAGGGATGGGCAGGCGTCATACAAAGGATAGACGTCTGCAGGGCGACGCTGTCAGCGGAGGTGGCGATGGCTCGCAGACCTCAAGAGGCTCTCATCATCAGCGCAGTGCGCGTGGGCGTCACATGGCGTGGGGAGAGGGCGCTGCAGCGGCTTTCAGAAAAGCGTATCGGACCTGCTCAAGCGTCGAATCTGCTTCAGGGGGTGCATGATGTCGCGCGACGCTTCAGCACGTCCGATACCACGACGGCCCCGCCTCGCAGGCAGGGCCGTCGTGTCATGCACGGCTGGGAGACGCGTGCCCCGAAGGGCCGGGCTTCTCAGTCGTACAAGGCGAAATCAACCGCGCGGGCAGATTTCGTTGTCGCCGAAGAAGTAGGCGATTTCGCGAGCAGCAGATTCCGGCGCGTCAGAACCGTGAACGGCGTTGGCGTCGATGGAAGTGGCGAAGTCTGCACGGATGGTGCCGGCTTCTGCTTCCTTCGGGTTGGTAGCGCCCATCAGGTCGCGGTTCTTGGTGATGGCGTCTTCGCCTTCCAGCACCTGGATCATGACCGGGCCGGAAGTCATGAAGCCGACCAGCTCACCGAAGAAGCCACGTTCGCTGTGCTCAGCGTAGAAGCCTTCGGCCTGTTCCTTGGACAGGTGAACCATCTTGGAAGCGACGATCTGCAGACCGGCCTTCTCGAAGCGAGAGTAGATTTCGCCGATCACGTTCTTGGCAACGGCATCCGGCTTGATGATGGACAGAGTACGCTGAGTCATGGTGAATCTCCTGAGACAAGCTTTGAAGAGCCGCACGGCAGATGCCGAACGGCGGAAAACGGGCTCTGTCGGCATGCGCGCGACAAAAGTGGGCGGCATTATAGCGGCAAGTGCCACCGGCTGCATCCATCATGCCTGAGTCGCATGACGCACAGATGGCAAGCGCCTCGTCGGCATGGGCTGGCGAGGCGCTGAGGGTCGGCTCGGACGTTGAGCCTGGTCTGGACGCTGAAGCTCTAATTACAAGCTGAAGCCAGTCTCAGACGCTGAAGCCTGGCCTAGACGCTGAAGCTTGGCCTAGACGCTGAAGCTCTCGCCACAACCACACTCGTCCTTGACGTTGGGGTTGTTGAAGCGGAAGTAGCGGTTCAGGCCGTCCTTGACGTAGTCCACTTCGGAACCGTCGAGCACGGTGAGGGCTTCGGTGTCGACATAGACGGTAGCGCCGTGATCGACGAAGACGGCGTCTTCCTCGTTGACCTCGTCAGCGAAGTCGAGCACGTAGCTGTAGCCGGAGCAGCCGCTGGGCTTGACCGAGACACGCAGGCCAAGGCCGTGGCCGCGCTCGGCCAGCACGACGCGGATCTGGTCGGCGGCGGAGGAGGAAATCGACAGATGTGCCATGAGCAGTCTCCCGGGTCAGGCGCGCAGCGACGTCAGGGCATGCCTGAGTTCGCCGAGCGCGGATTCGATGTCGGCAGCGGTGGTGAAACGACCGAAGCTGAAGCGCAGTGATGCCAGCGCCAGCGGACGGGGCACCCCGATGCCGGTGAGGACGAACGACGGTTCGACACTGGCGGAATTGCAGGCCGAGCCGGTGGAAATCGCGATGCCGCGCAGCGCCATCAGCATCGCCTCGCCATCCACGCCCTCGAAGGCGAGATTGACGATGTTGGGCGCGCTGACCTCTATATCGGTATTGAAGTGCACACCTTCAAGGCCGGCAAGCCCGGCGACGAACTGATCACGCAGCGCGACGAGGTGCTGGTGATCGGCGTCGAACTGCTCGGCGCTCAGGCGGTAGGCCTCGCCCATGCCGACGATCTGATGGGTCGGCAGGGTGCCGGAACGCATGCCGCGCTCATGGCCACCGCCGTGGATCAGGGCATCGACCTTGATCTGCGGCTGGCGACGCACGTACAGCGCGCCGATGCCCTTGGGGCCGTAGGCCTTGTGGGCGGACAGTGACAGCATGTCGATGGGCTGACGTCTGACATCGATCTGCACCTTGCCGGGCGCCTGGGCGGCATCGACATGGAAGGCCGCACCATGCGAGTGGGCGATGTCGCCCAGCGCATTCAGGTCATTCAGGCTGCCCAGCTCGTTGTTCACTGCCATCAGCGATACCAGGATGGTGTCGCTGCGCAGGGCGTCGCGCAGGCTGTCCGGGCTGATGCGCCCGTCAGGCTGTGGCGCGATGCGCGTCACCTCGAAGCCTTCCGCTTCCAGCGCACTGGCGGTATCCAGAATCGCCTTGTGCTCGATGGTCGAGGTAATCAGATGGCGGCCACGCGCGGCATTGGCACGCATGTAGCCGGTCAGCGCCAGGTTGTCGGCTTCGGTGGCACCGCTGGTCCAGACGATCTCACGCGGGTCGGCACCGATCAGCTCGGCGACCTGACGACGTGCGCCCTCGACGGCCTGCTCGGCCAGCCAGCCCGGCATATGACTGCGCGAGGCCGGGTTGGCGAAGGTGCCGTCCTGCGTCAGGTGACGCATCATCAGCTCGGCGACGCGCGGGTCGACGGGCGTGGTGGCGGCATAGTCAAGGTAGATCGGCTGGGACATGGTGACTTCCTGAAGACACGACAGACAGTGATGACGGTGAACGTGATGAAGGCGATCTCGAAGGCGATGGGGCGCGGCGAGCATCGCCTCGGCTGGCCGTGCTCAGCCTGGCTGGCAAACGCCGCTCAGCTGCCTTGCATGACGGTGATCGGTGTCGGCTCGCACGCCTTGCGCTGACGACTGGCGATCTGGCGAATCTCTTCGCGCGCGACCAGGTCGGCCAGGCTGATGCCGTCGAGAAAACCGTGGATCTCGTCGGACAGATCACACCACAGATGGTGCGTCAGGCAGGTGTCACCGGCCTGACAGTCCGACATTCCCTGACAGCGTGTGGCATCGACTGACTCGTTGACGGCGTCGATGATGCACGCCACCGAGGTGGTCTCGAGTTCGGTATCCAGCAGATAACCGCCACCGGGGCCACGCACGCTCTTGACCAGACCTGCACGCCGCAGACGTGCAAACAGTTGCTCCAGATACGACAGCGAGATGCCTTGGCGTACGGAAATATCGGCCAGACAGGTCGGGCCGCAACTGGCATGCAGGGCCAGATCGAGCATCGCGGTGACGGCGTAGCGTCCCTTGGTGGTCAGGCGCATGACAGAGTCCGTGAGCAGATGGAGCCTGCGACGTTGAGGACGAGGCCGGGCGTAGTCGCCGCCTCTGGCGAGACGGCGTATCAATGCGCCCCATTATGGTGGGGTGGTCTGGCGGGGTCAATCCCGACTGAATTGGTCAACTTTAGCCATGCTGACGTTCGGCGGGCTCCTGCGTATCGCTTGCCTGCTCGGTCGGCGGCTGGTCAGTCGGTGCCTGCTGGGGCGAGGTCTGCTCGGAACTGGAGGCTGCCCGGGCCTTGGGCGAGGTGCTGCCCTGGGCCGCGGCCACGTCAGCGACGGTGGTCTCGCCACCGCAGGGCCCCAGTTCATCGATCAGCTGGGCGAAGTCGGCGTCGTCGAGCTCGGGCAGGCGCCCGGCGCGATAGCTGGCATCCAGCTTGCGCAGCGTGCCGCACATCTGTTCGATGCGCTTGTCCACGGCATGCATGTGATCGAGCATCGCGTGCATGGAGCGCGCGACCGGATCGGGCATGTCCTGGCCCATGCCGTAGGCATCGAAGCCGAACTTCTCCTTCATGGCCTCGCGGCTTTCCGGGTCGACTGACGGCTCCTCCGCCACATCCGGCTCGGCGCGCTTGACGATCTTGCCGGGGATGCCGACGACGGTGGCGCCGGCAGGCACTTCACGCGTGACCACGGCATTGGAGCCGACCTTGGCACCGGCACCGACGGTGAACGGGCCGAGAATCTTGGCGCCAGCACCGACGATGACACCGTCGCCGAGGGTCGGGTGGCGCTTGCCGGCGTTCCAGGTGGTGCCGCCGAGGGTGACGCCGTGATAGAGGGTCACGTCATCGCCGATCAGGGCGGTCTCGCCGATCACGACGCCCATGCCGTGGTCGATGAAGAAGCGGCGACCGATGGTGGCACCCGGGTGGATCTCGATGCCGGTCAGCCAGCGCATCAGGGTCGAGCCGGTGCGCGCCAGCCATTTGGCGTTGTGGCGCCATAGCCAGTGATTGATGCGATGGGCCACCAGCGCATGCAGGCCCGGATAGTTGGTCAGGACTTCAAAGAAGTTGCGCGCCGCCGGATCACGGGCAAACACGCTATCGATGTCTTCACGCAGTCGAGTGAACATGGCGTGTCCTCAGGAAGTGCGGTTGGCCGTGTCGGCTTGTGCCAGGCGAACCTGCTTGTCCACCGCGGAAAGAATGCCGCGCAGAATGTTGATTTCCATGCTGTCCGGACGCGCGCGCAGATAAAGGCGACGCAGGCGTGCCATCAGCTGGCGCGGCTGTTCCGGATCGAGGAAGTCGACGCTGATCAGTGTCTTCTCGAGATGCTCGAACAGGCGCTCGAGGTCGGCATGGCTGGCCAGCGGGCTGTCCCAGTCGATGCCGAACGGCTGGTCATCCTCGGCACGCGGCGTCTCGCCGGCGGCTTCCTGGTCGGCCAGCCACGCCTGGCGGCACTCATAGGCCAGCACCTGCACCGCCGCGGCCAGATTCAGCGAGCTGAAATCCGGATTGGTCGGGATATGCACGTGGCGGTGGCAGCGCTGCAGCTCTTCATTGGAGAGCCCGGAATCCTCGCGGCCGAAGACGATGGCCACGCGGGCATCCGGCAGGCGGGCTTCATCGGCCAGGGTGGCACCGAAGGCGCGCGGCGTGATCATCGGCCACGGCAGGTTGCGCGAACGTGCGCTGCAGCCGACCACCAGACTGCAATCCGCCACGGCCTCTTCCAGTGTCTCGTGCACCGAGGCGCTGGCGACGAGTGCATCGGCACCCGAGGCGCGTGAGGCGGATTCCTGGCATTGCACCTGACATCGCGGCGCGACCAGTGCGAGATCGGCCAGGCCCATATTGAGCATGGCGCGGGCTGCACCACCAATGTTGCCGGGATGGCTGGTGCCAATCAGGACAATGCGCAGACGTTCAAGCATGAGGACTTCCAGGATAGCAATTGAAGGGCGGGTCGGCCGACGCGGCTGGCGCAGTGCGTGATCCGCATACGCAGACTCAGCGATAAATCGCGCGTCAGGACCCGATATCCTAGCATGAAGCCGCGTCAGGGAGCAGTTTCCCGCCGGTCTTGAGGGCAAGAGCGGCGCGGGGGAGGCGCGCGCGGGCAGGGCGCAGGGAGGCGACGCGCAGGCAGAGGGTGGCCGCAGGCAATGGCAGCTCGAGCCGAGCTCTGATAGACTACGTCGTCCCGTCATGTCGCAACATGTGTTCGCCCTCGCTGGCGCCGCGTGCTGTGGCGGCTGGCAGTCTGCATACATTGCACTATGCAGCGCGCCCCGCGCCGTATCAGGATTCCTGTACGGGCTACATGACCGCCTGATCTGATTGCACCCAGTTTCGCTCGATCCGTGTTGCGCCGCGTTGATGTCTCACGCGCCGTGGCACCCGTTCTTTAACAGCTCCCGACTCGTCAAGGCCTTGATCATGCATCCGATGGTCCAATTTGCGCTGCGTGCTGCACGCGGTGCCGCAGAGCAGTTCGTCCGTGCTCGTGAACGTATCGAAGTCGCCCGTGGCGACAACGATCTCGACACCTTCATTGCAGACACTGCACGTCGCGCCGAAGCGCACATCGTGCGTCAGCTGGAGCGCGGTTATCCGCAACACGGTCTCTCCGGCCGTTATACCGACCATCGCGATGGTGAAGGTCAGGGCTCTGACTACCACTGGCGCATCGAGCCGGTGCACGGTTACTCCAACCTGGCATCCGCGGCCTCCGGCTTCGCGCTGTCCGTGGTCTGCCTGTTCAAGGGCCGTGCCGAGCACGCCGTGGTCATCGCACCGTTCACTGACGAAGAGTACATCGTCAGCCGCGGTCGTGGCGCCCAGCACTCCGGTCACCGTATCCGCGTGACCAACGCCACCTCCATCGAAGGTGCGCGTCTGGCGATGGGCCTGCCGGAAAGCTGGCAGCGTCCGCGTCACCTGCCGACCTACCTCTCCATCGTTCAGCAGGTCGGCCCGCAGGTCGAGATGCTGCGCACCAGCGGCTGTGCGCTGCTGGACGTGCTCGAGCTGGCCTCCGGCCGCGTCGATGCCGTCTATGTGCTGGGTCTGGATGCCGGTGACAGCGAGATCGTCAGCCTGTTCCTGAAGGAATGTGGCGCTCTGGCAGGCAGTGCCGACGGCACGCCGGTCGTGGTTGCTGAAGGCACCCTGATGGCCGCTGGCGCACGTCTGTACAAGGCGCTGGCGCAGACCATGCAGCCGCACCTGTAAGACCCTGCAAGATGACGTGACCTGACAGCCCTCCGGGCCGTCTGGAGAACGAAAAAAACCCCACCTCGCATGAGGTGGGGTTTTTTTGTGCCTGGCGATCCGTGCCGGCCGATCCGTGCCAAGCTGAACGAGCGGAGGCGCTTACGGCGCGCCGTCCTCGAACTGCTCCTTGGGCGGGGGGATCAGATCCACACGCTTCAGGCCGACCACCAGCAGCAGCGCCGCTGCCACGTAGATGGACGAGAAGGTCCCCGCGACCACACCGATGATCAGTGCGATGGCGAAGTTGTGGATCATGTCACCGCCGAGGAAGTACAGCGCCAGCAACACCAGCAAGGTGGTGCCGGAGGTGGACAGCGTGCGTGACAGCGTCGCGTTGATGGCGTCATTGAAGATCGACGGCATGTCATCGGTACGCGATTTGCGGATGTTCTCGCGAATGCGGTCGTAGACGATGATGGTGTCGTTCAATGAGTAGCCGATCACGGCCAGCACCGCGGCCAGTACCGTCAGGTCGAAGTCGAGTCCGAACAGGGCGAAGATGCCCAGCAGGATGATGACGTCGTGACCCAGCGAGATGAGTGCGCCGAGGGCGAACTTGTACTGGAAGCGGAAGGCCACGTAGACCATCACCACGGCCAGGGCGAGCAGCATGCCAAGACCGGACTGGTCACGCAGCTGATCACCGACCTGAGCACCGACGAACTCGGCGCGGATCAGGTTGACGCTGTCACCGGTGGCCTGCAGATGCGCCACGATGTCATTGCCGATGCCGGCTTCGAAGCTCTGCTGCAGACGCACCAGAATCTCGTTGCTGGCTCCGAAGGTCTGGACCGAGACATCCTTGTAGCCGGCGGCTTCCAGTGTCTGGCGCACGCTGTCCAGCGCCGGTGCCGCCTGGTATTTCACTTCCACCAGGGTGCCGCCGGTAAAGTCGAGGCCCAGGTTCAGGCCATGAATCACAAGGGCGCCAATGGCCACGATCGTCAGCACGATGGAGACGATGAAGGCCGCGCGCCGCTTGCTCATGAAGTCAAACTGTCGCATCACGATGGCCCCTCAGATCCAGAGTTTCTTGAGTGTCTTGCCGCCAATGGCAAGATTGATGATGCCGCGCGAGACCATGATCGCCGTGAACATCGACGTCAGGATGCCGATGGACAGCGTCACCGCGAAGCCCTTGACCGGGCCACTGCCGATGGAGAACAGGATCACCGCGACCAGCAGGGTGGTGATGTTGGCATCGACGATGGAGGTGAAGGCGCGCTCGAAGCCGGTGTGCACCGCCTGATGCAGCGGCATCTTGGAGCGCATTTCCTCGCGGATACGCTCGAAGATCAGCACGTTGGCATCCACCGCCATGCCCAGCGTCAGCACGATACCGGCGATACCCGGCAGGGTCAGGGTGGCGCCCAGCATCGACATCGCGGCAATCAGGATCGCCAGGTTGGCGGTCAGGGCCACGTTGGCGACGACACCGAAGGCCTTGTAGCGCGCCAGCATGAACAGCACGACCAGCAGCAGGCCCAGCTCGACGGACAGGATGCCGCGCGAGATGTTCTCGGCACCGAGGCTCGGGCCGATGGTGCGTTCCTGCACGAAGTAGATCGGCGCGGCCAGTGAGCCGGAACGCAGCAGCAGCGACAGCTCCTTGGCTTCCGTCGGCGAGTCGAGGCCGGTGATGCGGAAGCTGTTGCCCAGTGCACTCTGGATCGTCGCCAGGCTGATCAGCCCCTTCTCGGTGTACGGGATGCGCTTCTCGACCTTCTCGCCGTCTTCCATCACGGTGCGCGTGCGGGTCTTGTGCTCGATGAACAGCACCGCCATGTTGCGGCCGATCGCGGCACGCGTGACGCGGTTCATGATCGAGCCACCGGTTCCGTCCAGGTTGATGTTGACCTGCGGACGGCCGCTTTCATCGAAGCTGGTGCTGGCGCTGGAGACGCTGTCACCGCTGATGATCACGTCCTTCATGATGTTGGCGGTGCGGCTCGGCTGGTTGCGGAACGCGAAGCTCTCCATCTCGCTGGCCGGCGTGTCGCTGGCCGCTTCCAGACGGAATTCGAGGTTGGCGGTGGCACCCAGTACGCGCTTGGCGGCGGCCGTGTCCTGCACGCCCGGCAGCTCGACCACGATGCGGTTCGGGCCCTGGCGCTGAACCAGCGGCTCGGACACGCCCAGCTCGTTGACGCGATTGCGGATCGTGGTCAGGTTCTGGTTGACCGCGTAATCCTGAATCTCCTTGACGGCGGCGGCGGTCAGGGTGAGGTCCAGTACGGCTCCACGCTCGACATCGCGCTCGTCGTATTCGAAGTTCTGGAAGTCGCGCGAGATCAGTGAGCGCGCCTTCGAACGGTCTTCCTCATCGGAGAACGTCAGGCTCAGGGTGCCGTCGTCGACTTCGCTGCCGCGGTAGCGGATACGCTCCTCGCGCAGGGTTTCCTTGATGGCGCTGGCGTTGACTTCCAGGCGCTGCTTGACCGCGGCGTCCATGTCGACTTCCAGCTGGAAGTGGACACCGCCACGCAGGTCAAGGCCCAGCTTCATCGGTGAGGCACCGAGGCTGGCCAGCCACGACGGCGTGGCGTCGGCCAGGTTCAGCGCGACGATGGCGTCATCGCCGAGCGTCTCGCTGATCAGTTCCTTGGCGCG
Source organism: Cobetia sp. 1CM21F (assembly GCF_023161745.1). Classification (NCBI taxonomy): domain Bacteria; kingdom Pseudomonadati; phylum Pseudomonadota; class Gammaproteobacteria; order Oceanospirillales; family Halomonadaceae; genus Cobetia; species Cobetia sp. 1CM21F. The sequence goes on from NZ_JALNTQ010000006.1 coordinate 114,974, forward strand.
CAGCTGCTGGTCGTTGCTGGTAAGGCGAATCAGGCCGGTGGAACCGTTGAGTTCCCCGGATTTGGGCGTGATGCCGGCGTTTTCGAGGGCACTGGTGGCGCGATCGAGGTCTTGCTGGTCGATGGCCTCGGCGCCGCTGGCGGCACTGATCTGCACAGCCGGGTCTTCGGGGTAGAGATTCGGCAATGCGTAGATCACGCCGACGGCAAGTACCAGGCAGATCACCAGGTACTTCCAAAGCGGATAGCGGTTGAGCATGGCAGCCCTGTCCTTGGTGGAGCGGGAGAGAAAAGCATGCTGCCGGCACAGGGGCCGGCAGCAGGAGGGATCAGATGGACTTGATGGTGCCCTTCGGCAGGACTGCAGCCACGGCAGACTTCTGCACGTTGACTTCGTTGCCTTCGTTCAGCTCCATGGTGATGAACTGCTCGCTGACCTTGGTGATGCGGCCAACCAGGCCACCACCGATGACGACTTCGTCACCCTTGGCCAGATTGCCGATCAGGTTCTTGTGTTCCTTGGCGCGCTTGGACTGCGGACGCCAGAGCAGGAAATAGAAAATGACCACGAAGCCGACCAGCATGACGATCTGGCCGATGGCGCCGCCGCCGGCGACAGCCGCTTCGGCTTCCGCGTGTGCGGCAGGAATCAGGAATTCCAGCATGTGTATCTCCAGAGGTTACGAGTGAACTGTTGTTATGCAATGAGCGTGATTCAGGCTCTTCTTCACGTCTGGCTCGAGTCGAATATCAAGACGACCGGAGGATTTGGCCCCCGGTCGTCATTCGCCTCGATCAGTCGGCCAGCGGCGGCACCGGCAGGCCGCGCGCGGCATAGAACTGTTCCACGAAGTCCTGCAATGTACCCGCTTCAATTGCACCGCGCAAACCAGCCATCACGGTCTGGTAGTAGCGCAGATTGTGGATGGTGTTGAGCATCGAGCCGAGCATTTCTCCACAGCGATCAAGGTGATGCAGATAGCCGCGCGAGAAATTGGTGCAGGTGTAGCAATCGCAGTCCGGGTCCAGCGGTGAGGTGTCACGCTTGTGGACGGCGTTGCGGATCTTGACGGTGCCCGTCGGCGTGAACAGGTGGCCGTTGCGCGCGTTGCGGGTCGGCATCACGCAATCGAACATGTCGACGCCACGCCGCACGCCCTCGACCAGGTCTTCCGGCTTGCCGACGCCCATCAGATAGCGCGGCTTGTCTTCCGGCATCCACTCGGGGAGGTAGTCGAGAACCTTGATCATCTCGTCCTTGGGCTCGCCCACGGACAGGCCGCCGATGGCGTAGCCGTCGAAATCGATCTTCTTGAGGCCCTCGAGGGACTTCTCGCGCAGATCCGGATACATGCCGCCCTGGATGATGCCAAACAGCGCCGACGGCGAGTCGCCATGCGCGTCGTAGGAGCGCTGCGCCCAGCGCAGGGACATCTCCATCGACTTGCGCGCTTCATCATGGGTGGCCGGGTACGGCGTGCACTCATCGAAGATCATCACGATATCGGAGCCCAGCGAGCGCTGCACCGCCATCGATTCTTCCGGGCCCATGAAGACCTTGGAGCCATCGACCGGTGAGCGGAAGTGAACGCCCTGTTCGGTGATCTTGCGCGTCTTGCCCAGCGAGAAGACCTGGAAGCCGCCGGAATCGGTCAGGATCGGCTTGTCCCACTGCGCGAAGTCATGCAGATCGCCATGCGCTTCGATGACTTCCGTGCCCGGGCGCAGCCACAGGTGGAAGGTGTTGCCGAGGATGATCTCGGCGCCGATGTCCTTGATGGACTCCGGCGTCATGCCCTTGACGGTGCCGTAGGTGCCCACCGGCATGAAGGCCGGGGTTTCCACGGTGCCGCGCGGGAAGGTCATGCGGCCACGACGTGCACGGCCATCGGTCGCGAGCTTTTCAAAGCTCATGAAGCATTCTTTACGCATGGTGCTCTCTTTGCTTGGCGGCGAAACAGGCCGCAGCTGGTGTGTCGATGCCACTATGCCGCAGCATAGCGCGGGGCGCGTTAACTGCGCATGACACGGCCCTCGGCGAATGCCGGGGCCATGTCAGAAGAGGGGATTCAGGCGCGTTCCAGCAGCATGGCATCGCCATAGCTGAAGAACTGGTAGCGCTCTTCCACCGCCGCCTGATAGGCCGCCATGGTGTGCTCGTAGCCGGCGAAGGCCGAGACCAGCATCAGCAGGGTCGATTCCGGCAGATGGAAGTTGGTGATCAACAGATCCACTACCTGCCATTCGTAGCCCGGGTAGATGAAGATGTCGGTGTCGCCGGAGTAGGGGGCCAGCTCACCAGCGTGGGCCTTGGCGGCGCTCTCGAGACAGCGCACGCTGGTGGTGCCGACGGCGACCACGCGACGGCCGGCGGCGCGGGCACGGGCGATCTTGTCGCAGGCTTCCTGACCGACCTCGATCCACTCGCTGTGCATGTGGTGCTCGAGAATGCTGTCGACGCGTACCGGCTGGAAGGTGCCGGCGCCCACATGCAGGGTGACGAAGGCGGTCTCGATGCCTTTCTCGGCCATGGCGGCCATGATCGGCTCATCGAAGTGCAAGCCAGCCGTCGGGGCGGCCACGGCGCCATCGCGCTTGGCATAGACCGTCTGATAGCGCTCGCGATCCGACAGCTCGTCATCCCGAGTGATATAAGGCGGCAGCGGCATGTGGCCGTGCTGGTTGAGCAGCTCGATCATCGGCGTCTCGCCGTGGAAGCGCAGCTCGAACAGCGCCTCCTGACGGCCTTCGACCACGGCCGTGATGCCGCCTTCGAAGATCAGCTCGGTACCCGGCTTGGGCGACTTGCTGGAGCGGATGTGCGCCAGGCCACGATGGGCGTCCAGCGGGCGCTCCAGCAGCATCTCGATCTTGCCGCCGGAGGCTTTCTGACCATGCAGGCGCGCGGGGATCACACGGGTGTCGTTGAACACCACGACATCGCCGGGTTCCAGCTGCTCGAGCAGATCCGGGAAGCGGCGGTGCACGATCTCGCCGCTCTTGCCATCCAGATGCAGCAGACGGCAATCGCTGCGTTGCTCTGACGGGTAGCGGGCAATCAGCTCATCCGGCAGGCTGAAATCGTAATCGCTGCGCTGCATCGGGCGCGCGTCGGAAGGTGTGGCAACGCCCGAGGCATCACCGGAATCGATACGTGACATGGCCAACCTGACACTCTGATAGCACGAGGCGCGTGATGCGCTCCGTGGCATGCGTACATGCACAATGGGGAGATGCCGCCCTGAGACACTGGCGCTCTCGTCGCGAGCGCATGACTCCCTTTCTGCGGGTGGGGCAGTCAGGTGCGACACTCTCGAGGCCTTGGCTGTCCGGGCAGACGAAAAAGGTCGCTCATGATACCCAATGCCATCGTCCACGCGAAGACCCGTTTGCGGGCGACACGCCTCAGTCCACTGCGGCGCGGGGTGTGAGGAAGCGCTCCATGTGTCTGATCTGACGCCAAAACTCGTTGACCTTGGCGCAATGTCCCGTATAATTTCGCTCCGTTGCCGGTGTGGCGGAATTGGTAGACGCAGCGGATTCAAAATCCGCCGCTTAATAGGCGTGTCGGTTCGAGTCCGACCACCGGCACCAGCTTTGAAAACAGTCGCTTACGAGCGGCTGTTTGCGTTTCTGGCTCCCTCCCTTTAGTGCTTGGTCGCAGTTTGGTCGCAGCCGGTCGCATTCAACCGCGGCAGCCGCGCTCCGATCTCGTCAATGCCCTGTTCGAACATGTGAGAATAACGACTTGTGACGATCAGGCTGGAATGCCCCAGCAGGTCGCGCACCGTGGTCATGCTCTCGCCAGCCTGAGCCAGCATGCTTGCATAGCTATGGCGCAGATCATGAAAGCGTAGGTCCGGTCTGCCCATCGTTGTGCGAGCGTCTTCCCACGTCTTCCTCAATCGGGCGTAGGTGGTATCGAAGGGCAGGTCATGCAACCATGGCCGAGCATCTTCTGGTACAGGCACCACCCGGGCCTTGCCGGACTTGGTTTGATCTGGTCGCAGCAGGATGCGACCACCGTGGATGTTCGAAGGCTCAAGTGCGAGCAGTTCGCCCTGGCGCAGTCCCGTCAAGGCTGCCAGGGCGATCACCTTCTTATCCACAGCGCGTGCATCCGGTATCGCTTCCATCAGTAGCGTCAGCTCTGCCGCGTTCAGATAGATATGCCGTTCGTTCTTCGGCGTCTTCTTCCGGATCTTGTCGCCCAGCGGCTGATTGATCCAGCCCCACTCGATATACGCCAGATTGAGCACCCGCTTCACCACCTGCAGGTGGTTGTTGATTGTGCTCTGAGCGCGTCCTGCCTTCCTCAAGTGGCTGGCCATTTCTCTGGCCTTGTCCACTGTCTCTTGTCCGATCAGCACGTCCTCGCCCATGTAGGCCGCAACCGGCCGGATAGCCTTTGCCTGGCTGGCGACGTCGTACTCATCGACCCACCGCTTTACCCCCTCGAGAAACGTGCGGCGCCGTTCGCGTCCCATCCGCTGGCCTTGAAACGCTGCTTCATTCAGTGCTGTTTCGCGTGCTGCGGCATACTCTCGCGCTTGCCTTTCGCCTTCTCGAGTCCCGTCAAACGTTGATTGATGTCGCTGACCCTGATGCGTTTCGGTAACGACCCATTTCCCGCGTGCTTCGCGGTATCTGACTGTGATTCCCATAGGTTGCCCTCATGCTCTGGGCTACGCTGGCAGGCACTAGCATATGCCGCCACCGCATCCGGCTCAAAGCGGATAGACTTTCCAAATTTCACGTAGCCAATCTGGTGCTTGTGGGTGTAGACCCAGCTCAGGCTCATGCTCAGTTGGCGGGCTACCGCCTCGGGGGTGAGAAGATTCACTGCCGTCGCCTCCATCAGTCACCTTGATACCGGCCCGAGCCATAGCCCATGGCCTCACGTTCTTGCTCCGCCTGTCGCGCCGCCTGGTATTGCTCCACGGCCTGACGCACGCCGGGCACCTTCATCAGCTGGGCATGTGCTTGTCGCCAGTGATCGCGGCGCCGACTGATCATCACGATCAGGTCTTCCAATGGCAGCGCCTCACCATCGTCAGCGGCGTACCCGGTGCCATGGCAGTGAGCACAGGGCGAACGATGGAAGACGCCTTGGAATGTGCCGCTGCCACCACACTGCGGGCACGGGCCATGTGCTGGCGGCTCCCACCTTGATTGCGATACCTGACGCATCTGGCCTCCCGGCGGGCACAAAAAAACCACCTCGCGGGTGGTTGTGGTTGACAAGTTTGGTTTTTGCGTGTAAGGGGGCTTGAAATTTATAATGCTGCCTGTAAATATGCAGCCACCGATTGTTGAACAGCTCAGCGCTATACTGAGATATGTCTAGTCGCTGGGGAGGGCCTCAGAGGGCGCTCAACAGTCATTGAGGAGGGGCCTATGGCAACGCAAGATGCAATCAAGCTGGCCCAGAAGGCACGCGAACTGGCATGGGATGGTAACTTCCCCGTCAACCCGGTCGCTGTAGCCAAGGGTATTACTATCGTTAAAGGTAAGGGTGAGGAAGCGCAGCGCATGCCTATCTCCATGGTGGGTGAATCGCTGGGCGACCTTAGCGGATATGCTGAGTTCGTCACAGAAGCCGAACCAAGTTTTCGCTGTGCCTACAACCGTGACGAGGCCCCCGTTCGGCAACGCTTCACTCAGGCACACGAGCTTGGCCATGTTTTGCTGAATCACGTCAGCAAGGAGCACACTCGTCTGCGCGATACTACCTTCAATGATCGTGGCGACTGGCGTGAGATCGACGCCAACGCCTTCGCCGCCGAGCTAATCATGCCTGCGGAGTACGTTCGACACCAAGCTAGCAAGATATCCGATATAGGTAAGCTGGCTAGGTACTTCGGTGTATCTGTCACCGCCATCCGGTTTCGGCTGATCAACTTGGGGCTGCTGTAGGGTGAGTAACGAAGACGATTTTTTTTGGATTGAGCGCAGCGGTACGGAAAAAAGCGACCGCGCAAGTGCTCCTGGTGACTTTCAGAGTGAGAAAATTCATCAAGACCATATTGGCGGTCCAAGCGATAAGGATAAGCTTGATGGCGAAATCCTGAGTCGTCATATCATCGGCAGGCGTATGAGCATCCTTGCCGTTGCTTTCATGGGCGTATTCACCCTCGCGTTTTTCTTCTATGCCATTAAGTTCGCGCACAGTTTCATCGACGCTTACACACACCATATTGAAAAATGGGTGGAGAATGGCAACACGCCAGACTTATCGACTGTGCTTCCCTTCACGGTACCTATGGTACCGGCCTTTTTCTTTTCGGCTCTCGGGCTCATTACTATGATCACCTGCATGCGCTTTGTCTCAGCCTATGTTGCCCCTCAGGAAGACAACCAGGGTGGGGCTCTGCTCGAGCGGTTGGTGCGTGAAATAGCCGGCGCGATTAAGGCCATCAAAGGTGGCGGGAGTGGCAGTGACTAGAAAAGTCCCTTGTCGCCATCTCGGAGAACTGAGCCGCCAATTCATCACGCTCAGCCTCTACCTTCAGCGCGGCCTCTCGAAACCGGTTCTTCTGCTCGATGGTGACCATCGGCATGTCGCGTAGAGTGTTCATGCGGCCTCCTGTTCTTCACGCTGGCGGTACTGTTTGATGCCCCAGACAATGGCATAGCAGCACCACAGGTAGTGGTACCGGAGCCGGGTGTCAGAGGTCTCGTGGAAGTCGTCCAGCATGTCCGGCGCTTCATCGCAGTCGAAGTCACGAACCGCGGCGACTGCTTCGAACTCATCGCAGCAATTGAGCAGGTTGTCCCGCAGGTATTCCTTCACCTCTTCCGTGGCTTCGGGGTCGGGCAATGAATCGCCTTGAAGCCAGTCTTTCCAGCACCCCAGTACGGACTGCTTGAATGAGTCGGAGTCCCACTCCTCTGCGATGGCTCGGGACCCTTCACTGCCGGCACCGGCCTGCAATTTCTCCTGCCAGTAATGTGGGCTGATGCCTCCACCGGAGCCCATGAAGAAGTCGAACATGTCTGCGTTGCGGTAGAACGTAAAGGTGCCCATGTCACCGCAGAAGGTGAGGTACCCGGGCCAAGTTACTATGCGGAAGTGCTGATCAGTGGTGCCCGGCTTCTTGAACAGAAGATGGCGATGGAGGCCATCATCCAGAATCACCTTCATCTCGTGCTCAGCAACATTCCTGTCAAAGCGCTCTCCCACTTGAGTGTAATCAGTCATGCCTTGCTCCCTTGTACGTTGCGTGCCGGCCCCACCAAGGGCGGCTGGCCTTCATCGAGCGTCCACTCGAATATCAGGTGGCAGTCACCGCACTGCTTCTCGTTGGTGCTGCTGTACAGCACCAGTGCCGTGCTGCCGCAATGAGGGCAGTGCTTGGTGGATGTCTTCACGGGGTGTCTCCGGAGGCGCTCAAGCGGCTTGCTGCAGCGCCTTGATGATGTGGCTGACCGGCGTAGGGCATACCGCGTTGCCAAGCAGGTGCACGGCGAGGCGGTGGTTGTCCGGTAGCTGATAGGTGTCGGGGAAGCTCATTGCCGACAGGCACTCCCACCGGCTGAGCATGCGCATGCGGTCGCCATCGACGATGGCCCACCGATCGCGCGTGGTGATGGTGCCAATAGGGCGATCCAGCGAGCGTCCTGTCTTGGTGTTGCCGTAGTAGCTGATCAGGAATCGCTCGCCGTGGGTGGCGCGGCCTGCGCGAACTCGCTCCAGGGTGGCGGCGGCTCGCCCGGGCTTCTCGATGGGCTGCCAGCGGCCTGACTCGAAGTCGATGAAGCTGGCGGCCGGCAGGTGATCGAGTGTTGGCAGGTTCAGTTTCAGCGGCTGAGCGGACTGGGTGAGCACCAGGAACATGCGGATGCGGTTCTGCGGGGCGCCGAGGTCAGCGGCATCTACTACATGCGGACTGACGGCATAACCCAGTGCCTGCATGGCCAGCACCCAAGGGCGGTAGAGCTGCCAATCGAGGAACTCGGGGACGTTCTCCACGAGGATGGCTGGCGGCCGGTGATACTCGGCAGCTGATACCACTGCCCAGGCAGTCGAGCGGCTGGCATCGTGCTGAGGATTACCGCTGGCCTTGCCTCGCGCCTTGCTGTGGCCCTGACAACAGGGCGACGCCAGCATCAGGTCATGCGTGGGCACCTGGCTCCAATCCGCCTGATGCAGGTCCTGGCAGATGTGTGCTGCATCCGGATGATTGCGACTGTGCCATTCGACGGCATCTGGCCAGTGGTTGGCAGCCCAGGCCACGTTGCAGCCGGCCATGCTGGCACCGGTGCTGAATCCACCGGCACCGGAGAAGAGGTCGATGACGTTCATTTTTTATCCGTGTCGAATTTCGTCAAATAGGCACGAAAAAGCCCCCTTATAGGGGGCTTGCGTGGCGTTATTCGATTTTTGGCTATGCCATCTCGGTGGCGTATGGCTTTCAGTCATCGCGAAGTGTTCCCAGCCATATGATGGATAGTGGAACGCTAATGACGATGGCTGACATTAGGAAGGTGGCAAGTAGTTCCAAAGGCGTGTTGCTAACTCAGTCTGGGTTGTTGAGGTGATAGTAACAGTCGGCCTTGCTATTGGTTTTCTAGTGAAAGGCATGTTTTTCAACGCATTAAATCACTTTGAAGCTATAGCGGTGCTTGAATGCACCACCCCCGCCCGGTATCTGGTAGCAATCTGAAATTCTCTCAACTGCTGCACGACTGCGTATCGTGAGCTGGTTCCCTGGTAAGCAGCGCCTCTTCCCATTGTTCCCGAGTGATGACGATGCGGCGCTCATGGGCACCGATCCATGCGTAGTGCCATTCGTTGTTGGTCGGGCCCTTGATCCAGCCCTCGAGGTCACCGTGAGCGTTCTCGGTCGGCAGGTTGCACTCGGTCTCAGGGCGTGGCCACGGATGAGGGAGGTGCATTAGGCTTTCCATCAGTTGATCGCGGGTCATGTCAGTCATCCTTGGTGAGTAGTGTGTCGAGCCAGCCACCGGCGAGCAGGCAAAAGAAAGCCGCCAGGCAAGTGGCGGCGATGAGTAGCGGGTGAATCATGGTGATTTCTGTGTCAGTGAGGCGTAGTCGCCCAGCCGCTTGGCAGTCGCCAACAAGCCGGCAGGCCTTCGCCTTAGCGTTTTGACAGCCTCTGCCAAGCTTTGGGGCTTCGCCGGCTTGCGGGATTTGGTGACTGGCTCAAGCAGTAGTATCGGATCATGACGACCCAAGCGCGTCATGCGGGACAAGAGTGTCCCTTCCCCGATACCGAGCCGCTCGGCGTGTTCCGCCATCGTCGCGGTGATGCCATCGACGGTGACCCGAGATCGAAGAAAGAGCGTCATGCTGACCTCCTCGAGTAGTTGAGCGCACAGGTCAGCCCCCAAGAGAGACTGGCGTGTGAGCACAAAAAGGCCCACCGGTTGGGGTGGGCAAGGTGCGCCGAGAGACACGATGAAAAAGGGGAGTACCAAAAGGCCCCGTCATGGACGTGACGGGGAAGCACAGGCACTGCAGGGAAAGAGCATCGGGAAGCCGTCGCGCTGTGTTATGGCTTGCCAATGCACTCTCGGGTGGGCTCTGCCATTGGCAAAGCCCCATACCATTCCCAGTATTTCGACAGCCCTGGGCGGCGTACTCCCAGCGGCCTCTCACGTCTCTAACGCTACGGGCGGGCTGGGCATGCCTGATTGTTAAAGAGCAGCCGCATTGCCCGGCGGTTCGGGACTCATCAGGCGATACCGGCAGTGCCGATGCCCTCTGATAAGCGCTGTCTCTCCAGCTGTCACACCACTTGCCCAGGTGTCGGGGGTAAGGCCGCTAGCGCAAGGGAGGAACCGGCGCCTTACCTGCGGGTGGTTATGCTCGTAATCCCACTGGCACCACCTGCTGGCCGTGGGGCGAGGTCCGATCAGCGACTGGCAAGCTGCTGACCATGCGTAATCTGAGGGGTGCAGAGGCTGGCGGCATTGCGATGGAAGTCCGGCCAGCCGCGGCGCTGTGATTCGACGAAACCGGCCTTGGCGTCTTCCTGCCACATGGCGGTCATCTCGCAGTATTCGGCTTCGCTGGCGGTCAGCTGGCGCGGGCCATCGGTCTGCTGGGTGAGGCTGGCGAGCGTGACCAGGCCGCCGACGATGACGGCGAGGGTGATGGCTGAACGATGCTTGCGGGCTGTGTCGGTCATGGGCTGCTCCAGTCCACTCAGTGACGATGGCGATATGCCGTGTCGATGTGGATGATTATGGCAATGCTCATATTATTGGTCAATGAGATTACGCATATTTTTCCCATATTGAGCTTTGAGGTTATGTGGCATGCAATAAAAAACCCGCCACGGTGGGCGGGTCGATCATTTGTTGGAGGGGCTTCGGGTGGAAGTGAGCTGGGGAGGGTGTCACCAGTGTCAGGGGGAGGGTGACGCCATTGTCGTACCTAGAACCTACCTATTAGAACCACTCTCTCTGGTTACGCGCGCGAGCGAGGATTTCTCAGGCAAAGGTTTCCCACCAGAAGACACGACCGATGATCTTCGGGGCATCCGGATCACCCAGGGTGTAGACCTCCTCCGGGTACTCGATGTGGTTATCACTGACCACTCGCATGCGACCCATCGGCAAGCGGTAGAGGCGCTTCACGCGCAGCATCCCGCCGTGATCCAACGCGTACACTTTGCCGTCGATTATGTGGCGGCAGCTCTTGTCAATGCCGATGGGTGAGCCGTCAAAGATGGCTGGCTCCATGGAATCCCCAGAGACGGTAGCACAGGCGGCCTGCTTGGGATCTACCCCGGCGCGCGCCAGGCGGGGCAGGCTGAAGCGCATGTACGCCCCGTGATTCTCGATGACCTGGGTGCGGCCATCGCCCGCCGCCATCTCAACCTCGCGGAAATACGGAATCTCAACCTCGTCATCCCTGAGAGGCTCAGTCCCCTCCACGATTTCCGTTTCATGGAGTACCAGCTCACTGGCGTCGCTTCCGACGGCTGCCCAATATTCAGTTATCTCGCCTTCGCCAGTAGCCAGCCATCTCGCGCTGACGCCGAGCGCATGCGCAATGGCGATCGTATGTGTCGAGCCCCGGTGCTTGCCTCTCTCGAGACTAGAAATGACCGATTGGTCGATTCCAACCCGCTCGGCTAGCTGAACCTGGGTGAGTCCGGCTGCCTTTCGGGCAGACCTGATTCTGTCTTTGAGTTCCATGGCGGGATTGTTATGCGCATGCTCATGTTGTTGCAAATGAGTTTTCGCATGCTCTAGAATATGAGAAATCGCATAGAGGGGTGTTGTATGAGCAATATCTACAGGCGTCTTGTCGCCCACTTCGGGAACCAACGAAAGACTGCTGAGGCTTTGGGGGTTGATCAAGGGTCTGTCTCCCACTGGGTTTGCGGCACAAATGGAATGTCGCCCGCAGCGGCCTTGAGAGCAGAGCGATTAACCGATGGAGCGTTTCTGGCTGAACATCTTTGTCCACGAGTCTTTGGCCGCGATAAGCACACCGCCTGACACCCACAGCATAGCCAGCCGCCCATATCGGCTTAAACGGAACGAACACGGAGAGATTCACCATGGACAGCCATACAGCCCCCGAACGTGACATGGATACCTATCTGGATGCGGTGCATGACGTGGTTTTCGAGTGCTGCCCCAAGGTGCTGGCAAGCGATATCGGCATGTCGGTGAAGTCGCTTTACCGCCGGGTGGCCGAGGACGATCCCATGCCGATGCGACTGATCGACGTGGTGGGGATCTTCTGGAACGTGGACCGCGAGCACCAGCTGCGCCTGATCGCCCCGTTCCTCGATCACCTGGGCATGGTGGCGGTGCCGCGCTGCGAGAAGGGCGAGGTGAGCCGTGGTGACGTGTTCGCGTCAGTGCTGGATGCCCAGCAGGGGCAGGGTGCGATGGCGGCGTTGATTCAGGCGGCGATTGCAGATGGCGAGGTAGACGAGGAAGAGGCGGCGCAGCTTGAGGCGCAGCACAAGGCCATTGAGCAGCAGATGAGCACCCTGATGGGACAGCTGCAAGCGATGCGCAAGCCGCTGAAGGTGGTGAGTCGATAACCGGGCACCAGATACAAAAATCCCCCGAAGGCGTCCAAACCAGTACGGGGGAAGCATCTCACTATGCCAAGGGAGTATGGCATGACGATCAAGACGAGTGAAGCCAAGCAGATGTTGACCAGCTATCGGGGTTGGGGCTGTGAGTCCCTCAAGGCCGAGACCTATCGGCTGGCGGTGATGATCGAGAAGCGTGAGCGAGTGGGTGGCGTGATTGATCTGCGTATAAGCATGCAGCACCACCTGGCTGTGGTGGCTCTGCTGGAATGCGGCAAGGGGCAGGATGAGTCGGCTCAGGCAGATGCCCGCCGCACTCTGTCGATCGACCACCACATGAGCGAGGCAGGACGTTTCGAGCGCCTGTCACTGGGCGTGGCAGCCAAGGGCGATGAGGTATCGGCATGAGCATCACGGCACGAATGAGTTCGGCACGCCTTGAGACAGAGATGTCCCGTGCTGGCCGCAAGGTCGCCAAGCTGAAGGAGCTGCTGCCGGACCAGCCGCGCCTCACCGGCGATTATCACGCGGCCTACGCCACCTGGCACCAGTGCAATGCGTTGCTGGCGGCCCGCCGCGGTGACAAGGGCGGCGATCTGGGCAGCATGCAGTGGCATCAGGCCCGCGCTGCCAAATATCTGACACTGGCAGGAGGTGAGGCATGAGCATCACGGCACGAATATCCCTACGGCTTCCGGCTGAGCTTCTCCTGAAGAATGTGAAGCATGTAACCGCAATGCCCGTCGCCCCAATGCGCGATCAGCTTGAGGTCGTCGGCGTTCTCATCGATGAAGTCATTGAAAAGCTTAACCGCTCGACGTTCGCGCTCGATTTCATCCTGCTGCGCCGCTTCGTGCTTCGCGTTATCCATGTCCCGCTCCTTAGTTTCTCGCGTGGTGTGACCGCCTTAGCTTACACCCGATCACAAACGAGTCGTCAATGCGCGATGCGGGGATATCGCTGATGCAGTACCTCGTTGCTATCAACCAAGTCAAGGCCGTCGAGTGGGGGCTCAATGCTCAGCAGGCGGTGCTGTTTGCGTTTCTGCATCAGGTGCCGACCTGGGCAGATGCGCGTCAGATCGATGGCCACACCTACTTCAACATCGGCAAGGGGAAGATCTGCGAAGAGCTTCCGCTGCTGACTGATAAGCACGACACCGCCTACCGACTCATGAAGCAGCTGGCCAAGCTCGACCTGATCGTGATGACCAGTTGCGACAACCGGACGTACATGCGCCTAACCGAGAAGGGTGTGACCTGGGGCCGCTCGACAGGGTCGGAAAAATCTCCGATCCGTCCCTCGGCGCCTGATTCTCAAGAGTCGGAAAAAAATCCGACCTTGGAAAAATCACCGAGCGGGGTCGGAAAAATATCCGTGCCAGGGTCGGAAAAATCTCCGACGAATCAGAGTACCAATGATCCTAACCCCTCTCTCTCTAGCGCGGGCGAGCCGAGCATCTTCGAACGAGCGTCCCAGCAAACTGACAACGGCCAGCCGCAAGCGACTGCCGGCGCCCGTCAGGTGCCGATGACGTTGGACTGGCAGCCGGATGCGACGCACTGGCAGACGGAGACAATGCGCCGTGGTGCCCCATCCCTGACATGGGATCAGGGCGAGCTGGCGGACTTTACCGCGCACTTCGCGGATCAGCCGGGCCGGAGGCACTCGCATCATGCCTGGTGTACTCGCTTCGTGCGCTGGGTGAGTGAGAACCGCAAGCGACAGTCGGCCCGCCAGGCCCGCATGAGCCAGAACGCCAACACTTCATCGAACAACACTGCACGCAACGCTGGAGGCACCCATGGAAGCCGTCGCTCAACTGGTCCAATCCGTAACTCGAAACTCTCAGCCGCTGAAGGGCGTGCACTCATTGAGCAGCGCCGCCGTGAACAAGCCGAAGGCCAGCCGCCGTCCGGCGACGTCATCGATGGCGAGTGGCTGTGATGACCTGCCACGGGTGAGCCAGAAGGCGGTGGATGCGCTGTTCGATCGCTTGGCCCAGCTGCATGGCGCCCACTGGCATCGGCGCTGCCGCGAGATGGGTTGGGGCACTGAAGAGAATGGCCAATGGGTGAGCTGTGACGCGGAAGGTGAGTGGCTGGCGGCCCTGAGCCACCTGAGCGCCCAGCACCTGCGCTGTGGCTTGCAGGCCGAGAAGGCCCGCACGGCCAAGTCGCTCCAGCAGCGTGGCAACGCCTTCCCGCCAGACAGCGCCATGCAGTTCGCCGAGCTATGCCAGATGACGCCCGAGGGGCTGGGCCTGCCGGACTTCGATACCGCCTGGCAGGCATTGCAGGATCACGCCTTCACCGGCAAGCCGTATCCGCATGAGGCCATCGCTGCCGCGGGCGAGCACATGGACCTTCACGGCATGGCCTCGGCCAGCTATCAGCGCATGGACAAGCACGAACGGGCCTTCCGCGTGTACTACCAGCAGGTGGTGGAGCGATACGCCCGGGGTGATGACCTCAAGCCGCAAGCGGCCATTGGGCATGACGGCCAACTGTCACCGGCAGAACGTGCCGCCATGGCGGGGGAGGAGAAGGCCCGCAAGGCGGCGGGTGAACTGGCAGGCATCACACCTGCCCAGGCACTGAAGATGATGCGAGGAGGGTTGGCACATGGCGAATCATGAGAATCAGGCAATCACCACGGGTATTGGCAGCAAGCCTACTGGTGCGACTCGTCCGCGCCGCGCGTCGCTAGACAATCCAGCTTGCCAGCTAGGGCGGACGTATCTGGCACTCAGTGAATCGCGCTCGTGGCTGATGCTGCATGAGCTGGCTGCCGAGATCCGCAAGCGCTTCGATCGGTTGGATAGTGAGGCAGCCATCAGTGCCCGCCTGCGAGATCTGCGTCGCCAGCATGGGTTGATCGTGGAGATCCGCCGGCGTGGAGACAGTGCCGCGCATGAATACCGCCTGATCCGCTTGGCGCCAGCAGGACGTCAGACGGATGTGTTGGGGATGTTGCAGTGAGCTATCGCCCCGCCGGCAGCTTCAATCGCCCGAATCGTTCAGCCCTGCGTCGCTGCTTTGCCTGCGGTAGGCGAGTGGCCGTCCATCAGCTGGCGGGGTGCCTGGGGACGTGCAAGCGCTGCATTGCCCTGGGCGCTCCACGCTTCAATGCCAATGGTGAGCGACTGAGGGGGCAAGCGTGACAGAGACCACACCCAAGCCCGCTGGCGGTCCACTATCCCGCAAGGCCGCGATGCTATGCCAGGCCGAGGGGTTCCATCGATATCTGGATCAGGCGCGCCGCGCCCGACACGGCATCGATACCAATGTGCTGCCGGATGGTACGCACAAGGAGGAAGACGCGGTGGACTTTATTCGCACGGCCTGTGGGGTAAAGAGTCGTGCCGAGATTGACCACGAGCCGAGGGCGGCGCACATGCTGCGCCGGATCATCACCAACTATCGCCGCTGGCAATCCAATCAGGTGAGGGCATCGTCATGAGCTGGGCAGCACATCCTTCCGCCAAGGTGGCGGCCCGCAAGTCGCCGAACCGTACCGCCGGCCAAGCCCGCAAGTCGGCGCCACGCATCGACCGTGAAGGGTTGGAGCAGAAGGTGCTGATTCGCTGGCTGTACGCACAGCAGCAGAATGGCATGCAGGTGGGGCAGTTGCTGGGCGGTGTGGTCTACCACGTCCCCAATGGTGGCAAGCGCAACAAGAAGACGGCGGCAGACCTCAAGATGCAAGGCGTGCGGGCAGGGGTGAGTGACCTGGTGGTGGCCACGGCCCGCGGCGGTTATCACGGGCTCTACATCGAGTTCAAAGCGGCGCCACCTCACGATGCTGCCCTGGCGAAGTCTCAGCGTGAGTGGCTGGAGAAGATGGAGGCCAATGGCTATCTGGCAGTGCTGGCCAAAGGCGTGGATGAGGCCAAAGCGGTGCTGGTGGCCTATGCGAGCTGGCCCGAGACGGTGGTGGCCGGTGAGCCAGAAGTGATGCCGCATGGCAGTGAGTGGCGCAAGGCAACGGCATAGGGCTCACGGATCAGGAGGGCAGGACATGCAGCGGATCGAGGATATGGGGCTGGCGGAGACCTTCCGCTTGATCGAGAAGCTGCCGGAGGGCGTGAGGCGCCAGCAGGCGTTGGCGCATGCTCTGGATGAGCTGCTCGAGGAAGAGATCGAGTATCGCACCGGGCTGCGCCATCAGAATTCCGGATGGCATCAGGTGTCATCAGTGGGCGGTATGGGGGAAGGGCGTGGTGAGTGCACGGGCCTGGTGGATCACGTCGGCAAGGCGGCAGAGCGTTATCAGCAGGAAAGCCAGTGGCGGACGATGGCGGCAGCGCTGCTGTCACGCCTGAGTGATCGGCAGCGCATGGCGGTACTGCTGGCGGCCTATGCCATTCCGCCGGTGCAGCATTGCCAGTCGCCGCGCATGATGACCCAATCGCAGGCCGTGTCGGCGCAGGTGGCGATTCTGGCGCGGCTGGGGTGGGTGCCCGGGGCAGTGAAGGTGGCAGAGCCCTTCAGTACTGTGAAGTCGTTGCAAAGAGCGGCCACGAGAGCGCGTGAATCTCTACTGCATATGGTGCTTTCTCAGGCCGAGATGGCCGCCTGACTACCATATGTTGCACAAGCGGGGGTTTGAGGGTACGATTCAGCTACTGTGTGATTCTTGTGTCTCTGGATCACCACTCATTTCAAGGCCCTGCCATCTGGCGGGGCTTTTTGGTTTATATCTCGTTGATAGGTAACTTGGCTCTTCTCCCCGATATGGCTCACCCTCGCTGATGGGGGCACTCTGAGCAGGGGATAACATGAATCACATAGACGCTGGACTCGTTGAAAGAGCTAAGGCTGACCCTTCGGAGCTTCTGGCTCTAGGGGCTTTGCTAAATAAAGAGCGAAACAGGGACGAGCTCACCTTCTCGGAGCTACTCGAGCGCTATAGACACTTAGGGCTGACGAGTGACTTAGCAGGTTCGGCCTGTCACGAGGAGGAGCTTGCGCGCGGGCTGGAGCAAGCGATAGGTATCAATCGAACTTTTTCCTTTAAGGACGGCCATGCTCGATGACATCATTTGTGTGACTCATGTGGAGATGGCCAAAGGGGGCGATTTCAGGCCTCTTGGAGAGTCTCTATGCATTGTGTGTGACGACATGGGGATAGACTTGGATGTGGTCATTGAGGAATGTGAATTTACACGGCTCACTCATGACGTAGCTGAGGCAGCACTGAAGCACGGTCGTTCCCGCAGACGATATTCTTAGTGTGTTCCATGTGATTTCCGAGCCCTGCCATCTGGCGGGGCTTTTTCGTATCTGCTTATCGGTGAGCTCCATGCCTGCACATGCCCCCGCTCACTGGCTCGATGAGGTCGAGCTGGTGGGCTTCGATGCGCCTGTTGATCCAGCGGCTGATGATGCCAGCAATCTGGCGGCCTTCCTGGACACCATTGCCTATGCCGAAGGCACGCCACGTTTCAGCTCGATCGAGGGCTATGACGTGTTGGTGGGTGGCAAGACCTTCGATGGCTTCGATGATCACCCCCGCCAGTCGGTATGGCTGAAGTCGTACAACATCCACAGCACCGCGGCTGGTCGGTACCAGTTCCTGGTAGGGACGTGGGATGACTTGGCCAAGCGCTTCCACCTGCCGGACTTCTCGCCAGCCTCTCAGGATGAGGCTGCCAAGCAGTTGATCCGCCAGTGCCGGGCATTGGGGCTGGTGTATGACGGCCGCATCGCTGAGGCCATCCATGCTTGCCGGCGCATCTGGGCGAGCCTGCCAGGGGCAGGTTATGGCCAGCGTGAGCTTGATACCGATGAGCTGCTGGGCGTGTACGTGCGTGCTGGCGGCCACATCGCATAACGATAACGACGAACTACGCAGGGCCTACCGACTCAGGAGGCCATATGCATGATGACGACCACGAGCCCGCCGATATGCCACACCGCGATCCATCGACATGGCAGATGCTGCTGGAGTGGCTACAGCCGTATCAAGCCAACCTCTATGCAGCGGGTCTGTCATTCGTGATCGCGCTGCTGCGCGGCCTGCATGCCGGTGGCCGCTTCTACAAGTCAGTGCTCGAGGCGACCCTGGTGGGTGGCCTGACGCTGGCGCTCAAGCCGCTGTTGGACTGGGGTGGCTTGGATCAGGACATGGCCGTGGCCATTGGCGCCGCGATCGCTTTCCTCGGTGTCGAGTGGCTGCGTGCCAAGTCTGACGCCATCTTCGATAAGGTGCTGGGACGATGGCTGCACTGATCACGACCGCGTGGGCATGGGGCCGCAAGCTGATATCAGGCGTGAAGTTCGAGGTCATCCTGATGGCGGTGGTGCTGGGCTGGGGTGCGATGCAGACCTATGAGGCAACCAAGGCCGAGCAGCATGCCAATGACCTCAAGGCTGAGCTTTCCACTGAGAAGGCGGTCAACCGCGGGCTCGAGATGATGGCGCTGCACTATGGCAATCAGATGAAGCGATTGTCCGTCGCATTGGAGGCCCGCGAAGCCAGCCGCGCCCTAGATGACCGTTCAATCATGGCTGCCCGGGCAGCTGCTCGCCGAATGGAGAACGACGATGCGCCGACTGCTGAGTGGGCTGACCGGCCTGTGCCTGATGCTGCTGCTGAGTGGCTGCAGCGCCTTCGAGAGCAAGCCAGTGGTGATGCCCACTGAGTGGCAGTGCACACCCGAAGTGCCGAGCTATCTGCTCAATCCACTGCCCGCCCCTGATCGGCCAGTGGCCTCCAATCGCGATCTGCTCAGCCTGCTGGCCGACTATGAGTCACAGCGCCGCCGCTTCAATGCTGACCGCACGGCGACGGCCTCGATCCTCGAGCGCTTGGCCGATGGCCCTGATGGGGCCGAGCAGACGACTGCCGAGTAACACCAGAAGAATTGAAAAGCCCTGCCTTCTGGCGGGGCTTTTTTGTGGGCGCTTCACCCGCGCCCGGTACTTACCAGAGCCTTTCAGGATAGAGCCTGAGGAGCGCCGATGGCTTCATCGGGCCTCTCTGGGTTGGCGACTCCTGGGTGACAGGCTCTATCTCTAAAAGGCTCTACCGATGACAAACGTTATTCCGCTCGACTACGAAGGCCAGTCGGTCCGCTTCAACACAGATTGCTGGATCAATGCTACTGACATTGCCAAGCGCTTTGGCAAGAGGCCGGCCAAATGGCTGGAGCTTCCGCGAACCCAAAGCTATATCGCTGCCTTGGCTAGAGCGATGGGGAGGACCGATGTCCGAAAATCGGACTTCGGTCTCGTGATCACCCGAAGAGGCGGCTTGCTACAAGGCACATGGCTGCATCCCAAGCTAGCGGTGGCCTTCGCGCGATGGCTGGATGATGACTTTGCCGCATGGTGTGACCTACGCATCGATGCGTTGATGCGCGGTGAGCTGAGCGCTATGCAAGAGTTCGAGAAGGCCTGTCGCGCACTGGATGACCAGCATGCCAAGGGCAGCCTTGCCGGTCGCGAGCTGGCCAGCCATCGGTGGGTCAAGCCGGCGCTGGAGTCTCGCGCTGACTACTGGCGGCAAGAGCTCCAGATGGCGTTACCCATCGACTCATGATCACTCCCTTGCCCTGGTCACAGCACGCGGTCTCGCCCAGTGCCTCCGTCGCGGATGACATAGAGCTTGTATCCCTTGATATGGGTGAGAGCCTCTGCGTACTCACGGGCTTCGGCTTCCTGCTTGAATGTCTTGTGCGGCATATCCTCGAGCTCACGACGTACTGCCCAGCCGTCAGTGCAGCGGTAGAGATATAGCTCGAGCATCATGAAAGGCTCCTGTGATCGATATATGTGTAGTTCTTACTGTAGTAATGGTGAGTATTTATCAACAATGTTTCCGCCTCTTGCTTCAATCACGAGCTTGGTTCTCAGTCGGGCCGCGAGGGCGCGTGCGTAATCAATCGCATCGTATTGTGTTGTAAAACATCTGATACACAGCGTTTTCCCCTCTCGCTTCACGGCCCACTGGTTGCCTCTAGCGACCACGCGGATGCTGCTAGGAGCCGTCATCTCGGCCTCTCTTTGTGTAGATATGTCTTGTTAATCTTGGTGCACTAAATTAGTTGCATCAATAAGAATAAAAATATCTATCGACGCTCATGTTGAGGGCTTTATATGCCTATCAAACCACCACGACCCTGCAAGGCACCCATGTGTGGTGGCAAGACGACTGCCTCTCACGGGTACTGCGAGGCGCATGCCGATCGCGCTATCAACTGGGGCAAGAGTAAGCGAGGCGGGCAAGGACGAGGTGGTCGGCCATGGCGGCGATTGCGAAACGCGATTCTCAAGCGTGATCGCTACCTCTGTCAGCCATGTGAGCGCGTGAATCGCATCACGCCAGCCACTGAAGTTGATCACATTGTGGGTAAGGCTCAGGGCGGCACAGACGCCGCTGACAACCTCGAGGCGATCTGCAAGGTCTGCCATCAGGCTAAGACGGCAAGCGAGGCGCTGGCGGCCAGGTCAGGCGACTGAGCCAGGCCCTGCGAGGGGGAGGGGGTGCAATCTCTACCACCTTTGGGGCCGGCCACCGTTCCGTTACGTTTCTTTCTCACACCCGCGAAATTGAAAAATCAGCCTAGCGCGAAGGATTCTCAGATGACACGAGGTCGCAAGCCCAAACCAAGCCACTTGAAGGCGGTGCAGGGCAACGCCGGCAAGCGTGCCATCAACCATGACGAGCCCGAGGGCGATGCACTCGATGAAGCCCCGCCGGCACCCGACTGGCTATGTGAGATCGGTCGCGATGCCTGGGACAAGCTCGCGCCCTGGTTGGTCGGCTCCAAGATCCTGACGCGCTCTGACCTGCATCAGCTCGAGGCCTACTGCGATGCCTACGCCACCTGGCGGCAGGCCGTGGTCGAGATCCAGCAATGCGGCCTGGTGCTGGCAAGCCCTGCCACCGGTGCCCCCATCAAGAACCCAGCTCTGACCGCGAAGAATGAGGCAGCCCGCCAGATGACGACCTTCGGCAGCGCACTCGGTCTCGACCCGTCCAGCCGAGCACGCCTTGCCGTGCCCGGTTCCAAGGACGCCGCCAACCCCTTCGCCGAGCTGCTGGGTGGCAACAAGCGATGACACTCAATGGCCAGCTATCCCAACGTCAATGCTGCGAACAAGTACGCTCGGGACGTGGTGGCTGGCCGGATACCCGCTTGCAAGTGGGTCCGCCTTGCCTGCCAGCGTCATGTCGATGAACAGAAGGCGGCCAAGACGCGCGCCTTTCCCTATCGGTTCGATCGTGACGCCGCCGAGCGGGCATGCGCCTTTATCCAGCTGCTGCCTCACACCAAGGGCAAGTGGGCGCGCGAACGCAAGCTGATCACGCTCGAGCCCTGGCAGCTCTTCATCTTCAGTGTGCTGTTCGGCTGGGTGAGCAAGCGCAACGGTCAGCGCCGTTATCGTGAGGCTTACATCGAGGTGCCGCGCAAGAACGGCAAGTCAGTGATCGCCGCGGGGGTGGCCACCTACATGCTGGCCGCCGATGGGGAGTACGGCGCCGAGGTCTACTGTGGTGCCACCACTGAGAAGCAGGCCTGGGAGGTCTTCCGCCCGGCCAAGCTGATGCTGCAGAAATCGCCGGCATTGGTCAGTGCCGCCGGTATCGAGGTGATGGCAAAGAACATCAGTATCCCCGGTGACGGCTCCCGTCTGGAACCGATGATCGGTGACCCGGGCGATGGCTCGAGCCCCAGCTGCGCCATCGTCGATGAGTTCCATGAGCATCAATCGCCCAGCCTCTACGAGACCATGCTGACCGGCATGGGTGCTCGCGATCAGCCGCTGATGTTCATCATCACCACTGCCGGCTTCAACCTCGCTGGCCCTTGCTACGACAAGCGCCGTCAGGCACAGCAGATGCTCGATGGCGTGGTCGATAACCCTGAGCTCTTCGCGCTGATCTACACCATCGATGAGGGCGACGACTGGCAGTCACCGGACGTGCTGCGCAAGGCCAATCCCAACTTCGGTGTCAGCGTCAGCGAGGAATTCCTGCTCAAGGCGCAGCGCGACGCCATCCAGTACCCCAGTCGCCAGAACTCCTTCCTGACCAAGCACCTCGATGTCTGGGTCTCGGCACGCAGCGCCTGGCTGAACATGGCCACCTGGCTGGCGGCCGGCGATGACTCGATGTCGCTGGAACAGATGGAGGGCGAGCCCTGCTGGCTGGGCGTTGACCTGGCCAGCAAGACCGACATCGCCGCCATCGGCCTGATCTTCCGCAAGGTGCGCGAAGACGCCAAGGTCGAGTGGCGTGCCTTCGTGCGCAGCTACCTGCCGGAAGGCGCGATCGAGCGCGCCAGCAGCAACCGCGCTGCCTATGAGGGCTGGGTCAACTCCGGCCACCTGATAATCACCGATGGCGAAGAACTCGACTTCGAGGTCATCCGGCAAGACATCCTCGATCTCTCCAGTCGCTTCGATGTGCAGGAAGTCGCCTACGATCCGTGGCGGGCCACCCAGCTCGCCCATCAGCTGATGCAGGAAGGCGCGCCGGTCATCGAGTACCGCAACACGGTCCAGAACATGAGCCCCGCCATGCGCGAAATGGAAGCCGCCGTCACTGGCGGCCGCTTCACGCACCCGGCTGACCCGCTGCTCACCTGGATGGCCAGCAACGTGGTCGCCAAGGCCGACGCCAAAGAGAACATCTACCCGCGCAAGGAAGCTGCCGACAACAAGATCGACGGCATCATCGCGCTGCTCATGGCGTTGGGGCGTGCCATCACCCTCGATGTCGAGCCACCCAGCCTTCTCGACTCCCTCTCAGACGACGACTTCCTGGTCATGTGACATGCGAAACCTACTGTTCGACACCCTCGGGCTGGCCGGCTTCGCCAGCCTGACGGGCGGCCTGTACCTGCGATTCGGCCTCGCGGATGCGCTGATGGCCAGTGGCAGCCTGCTACTGGTGTTGGCACTGCTCGGCGCACGCGCCATGCGTAAGGGGGCCTCATGATTCTCGATCAACTGTTCTCCACCCGCTCGGTCGAGAACCCGACAACACCGCTCACCGGTCAGACGCTGGCGGACTACCTGCATGGCGACTCCAGCATCACGGTCAACCAGCAGAGCGCCATGACGCTTGGCGCGGTCTACGCCTGCATCTACGTGCTGTCATCCTCGCTGGCGCAGTTGCCGCTGCACGTCATGCGCAAGCAGAACGGCGTCATCACCGCCGCCACGGACCACCCCGCGTATCAGCTGCTGCATGACGAGCCCAATGACTGGCAGACCAGCTACAAGTGGCGCGAGACAGCCCAGTCCCACGTGCTCGGCTGGGGCAATGGCTACACCGAGGTGGTTCGCGATGCGCGGGGCAATGCCGTCTCCCTGCAACGCCATTGCCCATGGAACTGCAGCCCGGTGAAGCACGGCAACCGCTGGCTATATGCCGTCACCGATGAAGATGGCTCACGCGCCGTCGCGACCGAGGACATGATCCACGTTCGTGCACTCGGCTCGCACGATCGCACCGGTGTCAGCGTGGTGCGCCAGCACGCCGAGACCATTGGCCTCGGACTGGCGGCCCAGCGCTACGGCAAGGATTTCTTCGAGGGAGGCGGGCGCCCGACCGGGCTTGTCACCGTCAAGGACAGCTTGAACGCCGATAGCTGGAATCGCCTCAAGGAGACCTGGGCCAAGGCCGTGGCCAGTCTGCGCCAGTCTGAGAACAAGACGCTGATGCTCCCCGCACAGCTGGATTACAAGTCGATCACCATCGCGCCGGAGGACGCCCAGTTCCTCGAGACGCGCAAGCTCAACCGCTCCGAGGTGGCCGGCATCTTCAATGTGCCCGCGCACATGATCAACGACCTGGACAAGGCCACCTTCTCGAATATCTCCGAGCAGGCCATCCAGTTCGTGCGGCACACGATGATGCCCTGGGTCATCAACTGGGAGCAGGAGATCAACCGCGCCATCTTCACGCCCACCGAGCGACGGGCTGGCTACTACGCCAAGTTCAACCTCGCCGGGCTGCTGCGCGGCACCCCCACGGAGCGTGCCGAGTTCTATCACAAGGCCATCACCGATGGCTGGATGGACCGCAACGAAGTCCGCGCCCTGGAAGACATGAACCCACGCGATGGCCTCAGCGAAATGCTGATCAGCGTCAACGCCACCCCAGCCAGTCAGCTGGGCCAGTCACCCTCGCCCGAGGACTCCACATCATGAGTGAGACAGAAAAGCGCGCCCTGACGTGCGAGGTCCGCGCCGAAGCGGGCGAAGAAGGGCATCCGTTGCGGATCATTGGTCACGGTGCCGTCTTCAACAAGCGCAGTGAAATGATCATGGGCATGTTCAAGGAGCAGATCGCCCCCGGCGCGTTCGACAACGTGCTGGGCGATGACGTGCGTGCCCTGTTCAACCATGACCCCAACTTCGTGCTCGGCCGCACCCTTAGCAACACGCTGTCGCTGTCCGTGGATGAAGAGGGCCTGCGCTATGAGATCGACCCACCCGACACCCAGTCGGTGCGTGATCTGGTCATGGCGCCACTGGCACGGGGTGACATCACCGGTTCCAGCTTCGCCTTCCGAGTCGCCCCCGATGGTGACGAGTGGGGCGAGGACGAGCACGGCGTGATCGTGCGAACCATTCACCGATTCAGCCGCCTGCTGGATGTGTCCCCCGTGACCTATCCGGCTTACCCCGATGCGGGCGCCGCCAAGCGGTCGCTCCAAGCCCGTTGCGATGAACTCCGAGAGATCACGCAGCGTGCCGTCAATCAGCGCCGCGCCCGCGAGCGCTTCCTTGAACTCATCAATGCCTGAGCCCGTGGAGGCTACATGAAACTCTCTGAACTGAAGCAGAAGTACGCGGCCATCGCCAAGGACATGCGCAAGATGCATGAAGATGCCGGCGACACCGAATGGAAGGATGAGCAGCGCAGCCAGTGGCAGTCCATGAAGAGCGAGCTGGATGGCCTGCAGGACAAGATCGATCGCGAAGAAGCACTGCGTGATGCGGACCAGCGCTTCGTGCGTGACAACGAAGAGGAGCTGCGCGGCCAGTCTCAGACGCCGGAAGCTGGGCAGTCCCAGGGCCCGAGCGTGGATGAGCAGCGTGCCGCGGCCTTCGATGCCTTCGTGCGTGAAGGCATGGGCAACATGAGCAAAGAACAGCGCGTGATCATGCGTGAGATGCGGGCTCAGGCAGCGGGCGAGAATGACAAGGGCGGCTACACCGTCCCGACTACCATGCTCAACCGCATCCATGAATCCATGCAGGACTATGGCGGACTGGCCTCGGTTGCCCAGATCCTGAATACCTCCGATGGCGCCAACATCGAATGGCCGGTGTCTGACGGCACCGGGGAAGAGGGTGAGCTGCTGGGGGAGAACACCGCCGCCAGTGAAAAGGATGTTGAGTTCGGCATCCAGAACCTCGGCGCCAAGAAGCTGAGCTCCAAGGTCATCCGTGTCTCCAACGAGCTGCTGCAGGACTCGGCCTTCGACATCGAGGGCTTCCTGGCCTCGCGCATCGGTTCCCGTATCGGTCGCGCCGAAGCCAAGTACCTGGTGAGCGGTACCGGTGCAGGTAGCCCCCAGCAGCCCAAGGGCCTCGCCACCTCGGTCACTGGCACCGTGGCGGCAGCCGCTGCGGCCAGCCTGAACTGGAAGGACATCACCAAGCTGATCCACAGCATTGATCCGGCGTACCGTCGCGCGGCGAACTTCCGTCTGGGCTTCAACGACAACACTCTGCAGAAGATCACCGAGATGGAAGATGGCCAGGGTCGCCCGCTGTGGCTGCCGGCCGTCGCGGGTCTGGCGCCATCCACGGTACTCGGTCAGTCCTACTTCATTGATCAGGGCTTCGAGGACATGGCCGCGAGCAAGAAATTCATGTTCGCCGGTGACTTCCAGCAGTTCGTGATTCGTCGCATCAACTACATGACGCTCAAGCGCCTAGTCGAGCGCTATGCCGAGTTCGACCAGACGGCCTTCCTCGCCTTCCATCGCTTCGATTGCGTGCTGCAGGACACCGCCGCCATCAAGGCGTTGACCGGCAAGGCGGCCTGATCTTCATCCACCACCTGACACAAGGGCCGCCATCGTGCGGCCCTTGCCTGTTGGGGCAAGCCCCATGAGGCATGCCGATGCTCGAGCTGGACATCATCAAGCTGCACGTCCGGCTGGAGCCGGACTTCTCCGAGGACGATCAGCTCCTCGAGACCTATTCCAATGCGGCCCGTCGCGTCATTGAAGGACGCACGGGGCGCACGCTGTATGAAACCCACGACGCCATTCCGACAGAAGGGGATGAGCACGCGCTGGTCATCGATGACGACATCACCACCGCGATGCTGCTGCTGATCGGTCACTGGTACGAGACCCGCGAAGCCGTGGTCATCGGCACCATCACCTCAGAGGTACCCATGGCCGTGGGCGCCCTGGTCGATCACTACACCCATTACCACTTTGCATGAGGTGACTATGCGCGCCGGACAGCTTCGCCATCGCGTCACCCTGCTGGGTAGCCGCACCGGGCACCCGCCAAGCTGGCCCACCTTGCGTGAGGTCTGGGCCGAATTCGTGGAGCCCAAGAGTGCCGGGCGAGAAGAGCAGGCGGGTATCCGTGCCCCATCTTCCACGCTGGTGCGCATGCGGCCTCGTGCCGAGCTGGCGGCAGGCCAGATCATCCGCCGCCGCGATGGGGTGCTGTTCATCATCGAATCCATCGACCCGGCACGCAGCATGGTCGAGATTGCCGCGCGTCGCCTACAGGGCGTGGTGGCCGAGTATGAGCCACTGAGTGGTGAGGCCTATCCCATTCAGGCATGGCTGCACCGCCAGAACGTCTTCATCGGCCAGGCCAATGAGGCCCGCAACGTGGTCGAGGTGTTGCAGCCGGAGCTGCGCTGGCCGTGGCCAGAGCCCGGCGACAGGATTCACATCGCCGGCCTGGCGCTCGAGATCGAAGGCATCGTGGAAGGCAGCGATGACGGCATCAGCGTGCAGCTGTTCACCATCCCTCGCTGACAGGAGGCTGCATGGCTCGCAAACGCGGCAAGAATTCACGGCTGCCCAAGGGCGTGGCCATCGAGGGGCTGACCGAAAGCCTGGCGGAGTTCAAGGCGCTACCCGCGGCCACTCGCCGCGCGATGACCTCGGCCATCAATGAGCAGGCATCCGCGACCCGCAAGCAGCTCATCGATGACATCAGCGCCGATGGCAAGGTCAGGCCGACGGCGGTGCGCTCGCGTATCACGGTCGAGAAGGCCAGCAAGGACCAGCCCAGCGCCAGCCTCACGCTCAGCCGCTCGCCGGTGCCCTTCAAGTCCTGGCAGTACAGCACCGAGGTGGAGGATGGCACTGGCACCCGCGCCAGTATCTGGATTCGCAAGGGCGGCCAGCGCATGCGCGTCTATGGCTTCGTCAATCCCAAGGGTGGCAGCAAGACACCGCTGGTGCGCTACCGCAAGGGCAGTCAGCGTCGCCTCACCCGTGCCAACGGCTGGACCCTCAAGAACCACTGGAATCATCAGGTGAATGGCGAGCTGCGCAAGCAGGTCGCCTTCGACCTCCAGCAACGCTTCCTCGCTCGCTTGGCCAAGGAGAGAGCCACATGACGCCCATCACCCGCGTGATCGATGCCTTCGTGGCACAACTGGCGGCCATCTCGACGACCAATGGCCATGCCACCGACATCGCGCATATCGAGACCGAGGCCATCCAGATCAACCTGCGCTCGGAGACCCCGCTGCCACTGCTGCATGTCCGTCGTCTGGCCAGCAATGTAGAGGCCCGTGCCGGGCGGGGAACGCGCAAGGAATCGATCAGCCTTCAGATCGAGGCCTATCTCGACCTCAAGGCGCATGGGCGTGCCGGTCAGGATGCACTGCTCAATGATCTTTACAACGCCATCTATCCGGAGAGCCAGGTGCTGCTCGATGGGCTGGCGGTCACCATCACGACTGGTGAAGCCGAACTGGATGATGCGGAGCTGGGCAGCCGCATTCTTCCCATCTATCTGCCCGTGACCATCACCTACACCCGCACGAGGTAACTCATGGCTGACTTCAAAGACACAGGCCTGATCATGTCTGGCGACATCTTCATGGCCGAGGTGGATGCCGACGGCAAGTTCGGCGCCCTGAATGGCCCGATGAACGTGCCGTCCCTGAGCATCACGCCGACCAGCGTGAACCGCATCTCTCGCCCTTCCTATCAGAAGGACAACTACGGCCAGGCGCTGGATGCCGTCAACCTGCCCAGCGATTCGGCCAGTGTCACCATCCAGTTCGATTCCATGCCGGCCAGCATGCTGGCGGAGACGCTTGGCGGCACGGCAGAGCTTGCCGATGCTGAAGCTGACAGCGTGACCGGTGAGGCGCTGACCCTGACGGAAGGGGCCTGGGCGGCGCTGCCGCATTCCTCGCTGGACGCGGGCAGTGTCGTGGTCACCAAGGACGCTACCGATGTCACGGCTGACTGCGACATCAACCTGAGTGCCGGCCTCATTAAGGCGCGTACCGCTGCCGCGGCAGGCAATGTCACCGTGGATTACGACACCGAGGCGGTCACCGGCCATCGCGTAATGGGGGACACCGAGATCTCCAAGCCGCGTTACATCCTGGTGGATGGCATCAATCTCGCCACCGGCAAGCGTACCCGGGTCGAGATCTTCCGTGCCGTGTTGTCGGCGGATCAGGCCACCGAACTGATGGGCACCGAGTTCATCACCGGGCAGCTGTCCGGCTCGCTGGTGGTGCCGCCGGGCAAGGGCGCCGCCTACACTGCCACCATGTTCAGCTAACGGGAGCGAGCCATGACCGACAAGACCGCTACGGGCAAGACTGGCACTGAGGCCAAGCCCGGTACTGAGGCAAATCCCACCGACTCGGTGAGCGTTAAGCTCAGGAAGGCACACCGCCACGGCGGTAAGGAGTATGCCGCCGGCGACTCCCTCACCCTTGAGGTGCGCCAGCTGGATCGCCTGAAGAAGGCGGGCAAGGTCTGAGCCTGCCTGCTGTGAGTTGCACCACCTAGCCCGCCATCTGGCGGGCTTTTTCATGTCCGGAGCACGACACGATGGCCAATCAGAGTGACATTCAGCTGCGCATTCAGGCCGCGGTCGATGGGCTGCAAGACATCGGCAAGCTGATGAGCGAGCTGGACAATCTCGGGCAGGATAGCAGCGAGGCCTCAGCCGAGGTCGAGCGCCTCTCTGAAGAAATGTCGGCCATCGGCCAGCAACAGAAGCTAGTCGCCCAGATCAACAAGGTCGCGGCGGTCGTGGATGACGCCGGGACTGCCATGCGCGAAGCCGTGGACAAGGCTGACGGCTTGCAGGCCGCGTATGAGAATTCCGCCAATGGTGCGGACTCGCTGCGGCTGGCGACACAGCGGGCGACTCAAGAAGCGGACGACGCCAAGGCGGCGCATGTCGCCCAGGCCCAGACGCTGACCCAGCTGCAGACCAGCTACAAGGGCGCCCAGACCGCCACCACCGCCGCCCGTCAGGCATGGCGTGATTCCGCCCAGCGTGTGCGTGACCTCAAGTCCGAGATCGGCCGGAGCGCCAACGCCACTGATGAGCAGCGTCAGGCGTTGTCGCGGGCCAGTGGTGCCGTGGAGCAGGCGAAGGACGCCTACGATGCCCAGGCGCAAAGCCTCAGCAGCCTGCGTGATGAGTTGCAGCAGCAGCGTGAAGCGACGGATGAGGCCAAGGAAGAGTGGCAGAACGCCAGCGCCAGTGCGGCCCAGCTGGCGGCCGAGCTCAAGCCGGTCGAGCGCGAGCTGAAGCAGCAGGAAAAGGCCCTCAACAAGGCCCGCGCGGCAGCCGACAAGGCGACCGCCGGTCATGAGGCTCAGGCCCAGAAGCTGACGCGCCTGCAGCAGGATGCCCACGCCGCGGGTGTGGACATCGACAACTTGGCCGATGAAGAACAGCGCCTGGCCCGCCAATCCCGTGAGCTGGAAGACGACGTGACCTCGCTGGCATCCGGCTTACGTGAGACCGCCGCGGCCGCCCGCGAATCCGGTGAGGCAGCCGAGCGCAGCGAAAGCCGCTTCAAGAAAGCGGGTGCCTCACTCAAACAGTGGGCTGCCGGTGCTGCCGCCGCCACGGTGGCAGGGGCAGGGCTGGCCGTGGGCTGGGCCACGCGCTACACCGCTCAGCAGGCCGAGATGGCCCAGCAGCTGGATATTACGTCGCGCTCGCTGGGTATCTCCACTCAGGCGCTGCAGGGCTATCAGTACGCCTTTCAGCGTGCCGGTATCGATGCCGACAAGACCGGCAATATCTTCAAGGACACTGCGGACAAGATCGGTGACGCCTATCAGAACGGCGGCGGTGAGGCGCAGGACGCCCTCGAGGCTCTGGGCATCAAGGCCGAGGAGCTGATCGAGCTGGCGCCAGACGAGATGATGTTGCGCCTGGCCGATGCCATGAAGGATCTGCCCCAGGCCGCTCAGGTCAACCTGCTGGAATCGCTGGCAGACGATGCCACGCGCCTGCAACCGTTGCTTGCCAATAATGCCGCTGAACTCCGAGCGCTGATGGAAGAGGCCAGCGAGGTGGGGCTGATCATGTCCCCCGAGCAGATCGCCAATCTGCAAGCGACCGATGCCGCCATCACCCGCCTGCAAGGCCGGCTACAAGGGTTGAGCAATCGCCTGATGGGCGAGCTGTCACCGGCGGTCAATCAGGTGTCTGCCGACTTCGAGCAGGCACTGGCGGAAAACCCCGGGCTGCTGGATGACCTCGCCACGGCCATCGGGGGTGTGATTCGCACCGGCGGAGAGTGGGCGCGAAGTTTCATTGAGCATCGCGAGCAGATCGGCGGTGCCATGCAGTCGATCATTGATACTGGGCAATTCCTCGGCAACTCCCTCACGGCGGTCTTCCGTGGTGTGCAATCTGTTGTCGCGGGGCTGGTCGCTGCGGTCGCGGCAGCTTCCACCTGGGTGCTGGAGTTGACGGCTACTTCGGTCAGGGCGCTGGAGATGGTGGGGCTGGCATCCGAGGCTCAGGTGGCGCAGGCCAAGGCGCGAGCCGTGGCTGCCCGTGCCACCTTGAATGACTTGAACGCGGATGCAGTGCGCTATGCCCAGCAAGCTGCTGCCGCTGCCAAGGATGCCTTCAATGCCTTCGACAACAGCGATACGGCCGCGCAGAAAGCCGCCAAGTCTGCTGCCAAGCAAGCCGCTGCCTCTGAGGCTGCGGCCATTGCCGCCAAGAAGCAGGCCGAGGAGGAAGAGAAGGCCGCCAGGCAGGCAGCGGATGCGGCCGCCAAACGCCAGAAGGCACTGGAAAACGCCGCCACTTCCCTTGGTACCTCGCTGGGCGAGCTGTCCAGTGGTATTGCGGACAGCGAGCAGGAATCCCTCGATGCCTTCGCCACGCTGGCGGCCAGTGGTGAATTGAGCGCGGCGCAGCTGGCGACGGCCTTCGAGAAGGCGCAGGACAAGATCAAGTCTGACAAGGGCATCGCCGCCCTCAAGGGTCAGGTCGATGGGCTGGTGAATGACGGCGTGACCGGCGCGGATGCTCTCGCGACCAAGTGGAAGTCTGCCGGTGCCCGCCTGGCCAAGGACATGGGCACCACCCTGGAAGAGATCCGCACCGGTGTGACCGAGGCGGAACGCTCGGCCATTGATGCCTTCACCAAGATTGCCTCCACCGGTGAGCTGTCCGCCAAGGAGCTGAGCCGTGCCTATGTCGGCGCCAAGGAGCAGATCAGCTCTGACGAGGGCATCAAGGCTTTCGGCGCGGTGCTCGATGGGCTGGTCAAGGATGGCGTGACCGGGGCTCGCACGCTCAAGGCGCAGTGGATCGAGGCGCAGGAAGCCACGGCCAAGGCAGCCCGGGACACGGGAGACAAGGCGCAGCAGGCCTCTGCCGACGCGGCCCAGACGGTGGAGGCCTCTGTCACGCGCAGTGCTCAGACCATTGCCCAGCTGATGAGCAATGCCCTGCACGAGACGGAAGAGCAGATGCGGTCACTCAGTGACGCCGCCTATCAGGCCTTCGCGACTGACTGGGGGATCGACACCCAGGCCGAAGGCATCGAGGGAATGCAGGACCGCATTGCCGAGCTGGACCATGAAATCGGTGATCTTCGCGACAACCTCGCCACCCGTCTCGACTCCACTGGCTTCACGGCCTGGATGACGGACCTCGCCACCACGTCACGTCAGACCGAGATCGCCTTCCTCGAGCAGAAGATCGCCGTGGAATCACTGACCGATCAGATCGAGGCAGGACGGGCGCCAGCCAGCGCACTCTCGCAGGACATGGACGACCTTTCACGCCGCTTCGACCTGCTCGATGAGTCGGACCTTTCCGGTCTCGAAAGCTCCATCCAGTCGGTGCGCAGTCAGGTCGAGTCGCTGTCAGACAGCGTGAGTGACACCTTGGCCAGTCTGCGCTCGGAACTCGCCAGCCTGCAGGGCGATAGCGCCCAGGTAGAGGCGCTGCGCTATCAGCAGCAACAGGCCGAGCTTCA
The DNA here is from genome assembly GCF_023161745.1 of Cobetia sp. 1CM21F. Lineage (NCBI taxonomy): Bacteria > Pseudomonadati > Pseudomonadota > Gammaproteobacteria > Oceanospirillales > Halomonadaceae > Cobetia > Cobetia sp. 1CM21F. Next base: position 147,447 of record NZ_JALNTQ010000006.1, read on the forward strand.
GGAGGCGCTCAACGCCGCTCGGGCATTGGGCGATGCTCAGACTATCAGCGCGGCACAGGAGTCGCTGCGGCTGGCGGAACGCGCCCACGACCTTCGCCTTGAGGATATCCGCGCCCAGTCCGAGCAGGAGAAGCAGCAGGCCTTGGCCGATGAGGCTGAGCGTCAGCGCAACGTGCAGGAGGCCGAGGTTACCCAGCGCGAGAACAACCGTGACGCCCAGAACCGTACCAGCCAGCTCACCCAGTCGGTGCAGGCTCAACGCCGCGTGGCTGTAGACCTCAACATCGGTAACGAGACCGTCACCCTCAACGGGGTGGACGAACGCGAGGCCGATGCCTTCCTTGATCGATTGGCCCAAGCCTCACGCACGACGGCCCGCCGATGATGGCGGGCGTTTCATTTCCATCGCGAGAAAGTCACGAGAACACATCATGGCGATCACCCTTGAGGGCATTGTGCTGCCCGATGACATCCAGTGGACCGATGAGCTGGTGTCCCACAGCGTCGGCCAGGTGCAGACGCCCACGCTGACCGGGGCACTCATCATCGAGGAATTCGCGCAGGCGGCAGGGCGCCCCGTCACCCTCGCCAGCGGCAACGGGGCCTGGGTAACCCGTGCCACCGCGTTGGCCCTCACTGAGCTGGCGGCCACGCCGCGGCCTGACGGTACGCCCATGACGCTCATCTGGGGCGATGGGCAAACATTCGATTGCGTGTTCGATCATGCCAGTGGTGAGGCGGTCACGGCCACCGAGGTCTATCGCCTCGCCGCTGGCGGCCAGGGGCCGGATCACCCCTACACCATCACACTGCGCCTGATCACTGCCTGATTCTCACCTTCCTGCTGGAGCCAGCCACATGGCCGACGACACGATTCACAGCGGCGACATCCGCATCCTGCAGTCTGAGCGCATGACCGACAACGCCGATGGCGGTGGCCGGCTGACTGGCCGCCCCGTGACCGATGGCGCGAGCAATGACATCTTTGATGACATCTCTGACCTCGATCGTGCAGCGGGGCGCACCTCGCTGCGCAAGGTCGGGGCCGGTGTGCTGACCGACAACACCGCCCAATATTTCGGCGCGCACGCGATCATTGACCAGGTGCCGGCTGATCCTAATGTCAGCGTGGTGATGTTCGACACGGGCTCGCCATCTGATGAGCGTGCCGAGTCCCGCGATTATGTCGAGAGCTATGTGACCGCCGGCGCGACCTCGCGCATGACGCTGCTAGGCGATCAGCTGGCCGGACAGCGCAGCATCATCACTTTCCAGATGCCAGAGGCCACGCTGCCCGATCTGGGCGATGTGCTGGCGCTGATGACCGAGCAGGGCGATGCTGCCGGCGAGGTCCAATATGTGCGCATCAGTGAGATAGATCACGAGATCCGAACGTTTGAGTACATGAACGGCAGCAACGTGCAGACGTTCGAGCGCCGCGTGCTGACCCTGGGGATCTCGACCGCGCTGCGCCAGCGCGTCTATGGCGTGCAGCCTCAGCCTGGCACCGTGAACCCTGACACCGTGATCCGCGAGGGGCAGAGCACCGATGCCGCCCGTTACTATGGCGTCAGCACCCTGACCCAGCCGGCCACCTTCGGGGCCAATAGCGTCACCGTGGCCAGCACCTATGCGCCGCTTGTGCCGGCGACCACCACCGAGCAGGCGGTGACCGATGTGCAGGTGGGCGGCACGGCCACCATCAGTGTCAGCAGCGGTGGCTCGACCTTCGAGGTGGCGCAGATCGCCAGCACCACCCAGATCGCTATCGAGCTGAATAATCGTGGCTTCACCTATGTCAGCCGCCTGGACCCGCTGCCGGCACCTGGCAGTGTGGTGATCGCGTATCGCTCGCTGGGCAAGTGGTATGAGCTGCGCGACGATGACGCCAATGGCGATCTCAGCGGCAGCGGGGCGGGGCGCGTGGACTACGCCACCGGATCTGTCAGCGTGACGCTGGGCGGCCTGCCGGATGTCGGCAGTTCGGTGCTGTTCAGCTGGGGCACGCCGGCCCACTATGAGGACCGCGCCGGCCAGGCCACCATCGACAAACCCTGGATGACGTTCGTGCTCGATCACGCCGGCGTGATGCCTGGCAGCGTTACGGTGCGTTGGATCTCTGGCGGCAGCGAGAAGACGGCCACCGATGATGGCCTGGGGAGCCTCAGTGGCGCAGCCACCGGCCGCGTGGTCTATGGCTATGTCGATGGCAGTGGCGCGCCCAAGCCTGGCGAGGCGTGTGTCGAGTTCAATGGCGACGCCTTCCCAGATGCCAGCACCCAGGTCGAGATCGAATATGACTATGGGGCACCGAAAACCGAGCAATTCTTGCCGTCTGCCAACGGGGCCGGCCTGGTCAGCCTCAGCATCAGTGATGCGCCGGTGCGTCCTGGTAGCGTGGCCATCACCTGGGCAGTGGTGCGCACCTGGTCGAGCAGCGAGAGTGAGTCGCGCAGCAGCCCGCGCACCGGCACCTGGGAGACTGTCGAGCAGAATGGCGGCGAGGCCGATGTCACCTACACCATCACCGATGATGGCCGTGGCGGCTTCAATGGTGGATGGGAGGGCAGCATTGACTATGCTACCGGCGCGGTGACCTTCGAGGTCGAGAAGATCCGCGAGATCAGCGAGTGGGATGATGGCGATGCCACGCACCGCGAGTGGGGCAGCAAAGAGAAACGCGACGTTTTCGAGAATGGCTCGAGCGTCTGGCTGACCAGTCAGTTGGACAGCGCCGCCCCGACTACCCACACCATCACCCAGGATCTCGCCCCGCTCGATGTCGAGCTGATGCCCCTGCTGCAAGATAGCGTCGTGCCAGGCACTCTCAGTTTCATCTTCCGAGGCGATACGTTCATCGACCGCCAGGGCAGTCTCTATCGCAGCGTGACCAGCAACGGGGCCGGCGTTCTCGCGGGGACCATCGACTATGGCACCGGTGATGCCCGCATCACTGACTGGCCGAGCGGCACCAGCGCCACCATCACCGTCAAAACGCTGGTGAGCACCTTCGGCACCTGGACGCTCGATGAGGCGTTTTTCCGCACGCCAGGCTCGCCGCTGCAGGTGGGTGGTCTGCTGATCCAGGCCACGACGCTCGACGGCCGCTCGATCACCGGCCAGGCGGCACTCTCTGGCGAGATCGAGGGTGACGAGATGTCAGGCAGCGTGAGCTTCGAGACGGGGGTGGTGCGCGTGACCTTCGGCAAGCTGGTCAGCAATGACAGCTTGAGCGCTGCCGAGCGCGCCGAATCCTGGTACGACGCCACGGCCGTGGATGACGCCGGCATGATCTGGCGGCCCACCCAGGTGATCCCGAGCACCGCGCGTTTCAATGCCGTCATTCTGACCACGCTGCCGCTCGAGGCTGAGCTGATCGGCATCGACCCCGTGCGCCTGCCCAGCGATGGCCGCGTGCCTATCTATCGCGCCGGCGGCGTGGTGGTGGTGCATCACACCGGCCGCGCCCCGTTCCCGCTGGGGATTGGTGGCGGCACCACGCTGGAGGTCGGCCGCTCGCGGCTGGCCAGTCTGGTGGTGGAGGACGCCACCGGCGAGGAGGTGCCAGCCACCCAGTACAGTGCAGACCTCGACGCCGGCACCGTGCAGCTCGCTGCGCCTGACACTGCCACCCACCCCGAACCCTGGTACGCCTTGCACCGCGTCGAGGACATGCTGCTGGTGGGTGATGTGGATCTGTCGGGGGCGCTGACCCTCAAGGGCAATTTGAGCCACGACTACCCCGCCGGCGATACGCTGGTCAGCGCCGCGATGGTGGCCGGCGACCTGCAAGCGCGCGTGGCTGATTTCTTCGATCTCTCGAGCTGGGATCGAGACTGGAGCAAAGACGACAACGATGGCGCAGATGGCACCCTGGCCGAGTACAACGTGACCACCTACCCGCCGATCATTACCAATCGCGGGGCCATCACTGAGGACTGGGCGCTGATCTTCACCAGCTCAAGCACGTTCCGCATCATCGGCCGCACCGTGGGCGAGATCGGCGTGGGCAGTATCAATGAGGACACGTCGCCTACCAACCCGAATCAGGGCGTACCCTATTGGACGCTCAAGGCGGGCGGTTTCGGGGCCGGCTGGGTGAATGGCAACGTGATCCGCTTCTCGACCATCGGCGCGAGTTTCCCGATGTGGCTTGCGCGCGTGATCCTGCAGGGGCCGGCCAGCGGCCAGCAAGATTCTTTCCGCCTGCAGATCCGTGGCAACGCCAACGCCTGACCGTAGCCGGCAGGCGCAACCCTCTATCCCTATCCCTCAACCGCCCAGCCACTCGCTGGGCGGCCTTGTTTCTGGAGACGTTCAAGATGGCCGATTTTCCCGTGAAGTGGTTCAGCAGTGACATGGGCGGCAGCCCGAGCGGCAGTGACGACGCTGGCGCGTTGATTGATCTGCTCAAGGCGTGCTTGATCACTGGATTCAACACCACCCCGCTGACCTCGCTCGCCTTCGATAGCAGCACCGGCCTGGTGACCGCTGAGATCGGCCAGGGGCATGGCTTCCTGAAACATCAGGTGATCAGCATCAGCGGTGCCGATCAGGATCAGTTCAATGGCGAGTTTCGCATCACCGAGGTGGGCAGCACCTGGGCGACTTTTGCTCCCGATGCCGCGCCCATCTCGGCCACCGCCACCGGCGAGCTGATCGAGATCAAGGCTGCACCGATTGGTGGGTGGGAGGTGGTGCTCGAGGACAGCGAGCGCCACCGCGTCATGCTGCGCTCGACCAATCCGCGCAGCAATGGGCTGATGCTCCATGTTCAAAATGACCACTGGAATGATGGCAGTTATGACAACTGGCAGTACGCTTCAAACACTGCCTATCCGCAGCGCGGGGCCAAGGTGAAAATTGTCACCGAGCATACAGACATCGACACTTATCTCGCACTAGCTGAGACTCGCTGGCCGATTGGCTGGGATTATGCGTCAGAGGGGCGAGAGTGGTTGCTGGTGGGGGATGATCGCCTGTTCTATTACACCAGCCGCTATGCCCAGCAGGGCCAGCGCTCAACCGTCACTTTCGGGGAGTTCGATAGCATTCTGCAGGGCGATGCCTTCGGTACCGTGCTGCAGGGGATACCCTATGGTTCAGAGGCTGACTGGGCGGACAGCAACGACAACAACTATGCAGAGTTCGCCAAGTATGGCGCGACTGGCGAGCACTACCTGGCACGCCCCTATCATCAGATGCCCTCTGACGAGGCGACGCTCTGGTGCATGCGTGGCCTGGGATTTGGGTCTGGTGTCATGTACCAATACCCGAATCCGGCAGATTACGGATTCTATGTGCATAGCGGCCCGACCATGGTGGAGGAGGTGGCCGAAGGCGATGGCAACATTCTGCGTGGGTATCTGCCTGGCTTGGTCCAACCGCTGCAGACGGCAGAGGCTTATCACAAAGCGATTCTTGATGATCTGCCAGGCTTGGTGGATGTGCCGGTAATGCTCTGGCTGAGCATTTATGACGATGAGGGTGGTTATACCAATTACAAGGAGATAAACGGCTCAGGCTTGGTGGGGTGGCGGCTGGACAAGTGGAGGGCTAACCAATGAGCGATACGCTGGATGGTAACCCGATATTTGCCGTTCCATCGCCTGGCCGGCCAGTGGTCTATCGGGAGGGCGGCACGCTGGTGCCGTCCATCGACGCCATCGAGAACAAGATCACCGGCACCACCCAGCGGCGTCAAGCGACGCATGCGGCCACGTTCAGCCTCTTTGCCTTCGATCAGATGTATGGCTCCGGCTATAACGGCACAACAATAGGGACTCTGCGCGACAAGGCCCGTAAAGGCGTCATTGCCGGTACCGTTCTGGACATCCAGGCCCAACCCGTCAGCCGGCGCGTGCGGGTGCATGACCGGATCACCGGCCGCATCGTGCGCGAGGCGTGGAGCGGGGCCGATGGCAAATACCGTCTTACGGACCTCGACCCGCACCGCGCGTTCTATGTGATGGCCTTCGATTACACCCTGCAGCAAAACGCTGTCGTTTCGGACAACGTGCATTCCGAGGTGGAGGACAGCCCGTGATCAGCTTCTCGACAAGCGTGAAAAATGCGCGCCTGGCGGCCATCGCCGGTGCGATAGATGCCGGCGATTCGCCGGCGTCATTCGTTGTGTACTCCGGCACCCGCCCATCACCTGGCGCGGCCGTCACCGATCAGGTGGCGCTGGCCACGCTGGAGGTGCCCCAGCCATTCGCCGCGGATCTCTCCGGTGGCGTCCTGACGGGGGCAGCCTTTGAGGAGGTGATGGCCGACGCTGATGGCGAGGCCACCTGGTCGCGCCTGGTCGATGGCGCGGGTGCGTGGGTGATGGATCTGGATGTCGGCATCGAGGGATCGGGTGCTGACGTGACCATCAGCTCGACAACGATTTATCGCGGGATACTGACGCGGATCAGCCGCATGGTATTCGCTGAGGGCTAGGGGGCACCGTGAGAGAGATCAGGCTGCAGTTTGTCCAAGGGCTAGCGCCCTGGAGCGCGCGCGCCCTCGAGCTGCGCCTGGGTGGTGATCCTGGTTTGTTGCTGCTGTTCGCCGGTGACTATGCGCCGCCGGCGGGTGGCAATGTCGTGCTTGGCTTCGGCGGTGCCACTGAGGCGGTGGAGCTGCCGCGCGATCTGGTGCTCGATGCCCAGCTGACGCCGCCATCAGTCGATGCTCGACTCGCCCAGGGTAGTGCCATCGAGATCGCGGCCAGCCTGGTGATGCCAGCAGCCACCGTGCGTGCGCAGCTCGAGCTGATCCAGTCGCTCAGTCTGGAGGCGACCACGCCGCCGGTGACGGCAGAGATCCGCGTCGAGCATGGTGTCAGCCTTTCGCTGGTGGCCACGCTGGGTGCGCCGGCGGTGGTCGATGTCGCGCTGACCCGCGAGATCAATGTCTTTCGCGGTCCTGCCGATAATGCCGCCTCGCGCTTCGAGAACGCGGTCCCGCTCGAGGCCCAGGGCAGCACCCGCTGGGAGCAGCCTGCTCGCCCCTATGGTGCCACCGCGTCAGGCTTCGAGCAGGGCGCACCGCTTGCGGCCAGCCAGGGTGGCCAGTGGTCTGCCCGCCCCCGCACCGATGCCACCAGTGGCTCGCGGTGGGAGCAGGCCGAGCGCATCCTGGGCACCCTCAGTGGCAGCCAGTGGCTGCAGCTGCCGCGTGTCCGCCGCGCATCGCGGCCGGTATGGGAGCAGGGGCAGGGCATCGCGGCTGCTCGCTCGAGCGGCTACCAGCACCCACCCCGCAATGATGCCCGCCGGTGCTCGCGCTATGAGGAGGCCCGCACCCTCGAGCCGGTGACGATGGATGTGCCCTATCAGCAAGGGCGCACCACTGGCGACGACTGGCGCGTGCCCTGGGAGCAGGCCCGCCGGCCACCGCCTGGCCTCGACCTGCCGCCAGATCGGCCTGAGCCGCCGGTGCTCGAGCCGGTGGAGGGTGGCACGACCCTGCAATTCTGCCACGCCATGCCGAGCGCCCCGTGGGTGCTGCAGTTCGGTCTGACGTGTGAGATTCCCACCCCGACCATTCCCGTCAAAAGGCTCTATATCGTGCAAAACTCCGCGCGCCTGGTGCGCCTCTCCGATGGCCTGGAGCTGCCGGCCACCCAGATGACGCTCAGCATCGACGCTGACAGCTGGGCATGGTCATTCTCTGCCGGCCTGGCAGGGCGTGACGCTCAAGCGCTGGTGACCGGCACCGATGGCCAGCCGGTGGAGGTGATGGCCGAGATCAACGGGCAGCAGTGGCGGTGCCTGGTGGATGGCTGGCGACGCTCTGAGAGCTGGCAGAGCCATAGCGTGACCATCAGCGGCCGCTCGCTTGCGGCGTACCTGGGCGCGCCCTACGCCACCGCGCGCAGCTACACCGAGGACAGCCAGGCCACTGCCTCGCAGCTCGCCCGTGCTGAGCTGCCAGAGGGCTGGTCACTGGATTGGCGCATGACTGACTGGGTGGTGCCCGCCGGCGCGTGGAGTTATGACAGCCTCGCGCCCATCGACGCCATCTCGCGGATCGCTCAGGCGGCCGGCGGCTATGTGCAGGCCCATCAGCAGGATCAGACCATCATCGTGGCGCCACGCTTCGAGGCAGCGCCCTGGCGCTGGTCTGAGAGCGAGGTCGATCTGGCGGTGCCCCGTGACATCATCACCCAGCTGGGCAGCGATCAGCAGCCAGGTGATGCCCGCAATGCCGTGTGGCTGCATGGTGATACCGGCGGCATTCAGGCCCAGATCATCCGGCAGGGCACCGCAGGCGATCAGCTGGCGCCCACCGTGGTGGATGCCCTGATCACCGATCAGGCACCGGCGCAGTCGCGCGGGATCGCTGAGCTGGCCGCTACCCTGCGCCAGAGCACCGAGAGCCTGCAGATGCCCCTGGCGGCCTCTCTGGGCGGCCTGCTGCTGCCTGGCATGATGATCGAGTGCGATGGCTGGCGTGGTGTCTCGCGTGGCGTGAGCGTCAGCGCAAGCCTGCAGGGGCGTGCCCTGAGCGTGCGTCAGTCTATTGAGTTACAGCGTTTTTGGTAGTAGACAATTGAAGCCTTTTGACTATCTATGAACTACAGTGGTTATTATGTTAGGCGATTGTGATGAAAGTTAAGTTGCCATTTGTGTTTTTACATATGGTTTTGGATTAAGAGAAAAACAAGGATGTATTATGAGCAAGAAAAGAAAAATTTCATTAAAAACAGTCAAGCCTCTAACTGATATGAAGGTAGTGCAGCAATTAGTCGATGACTTTTTGCGTAATCATGGCGAGGAGGAGGTAATTAATGTTGTTTTAAGGAATGAGTGTCTGTTGATAAAGCAGCCAGATCTCGATAAGAGAAAGTGGGTGGAGTCATATTTAGAATTTTTTTATCAGGCACTTCTCAATAAAGATGGATCTGTTTTGTTGCAGGATGTTGCAAATAATTTCAACTTAATAATGGTTGTGAATGATTACTTTTCAAAGATAAGTCAGGGTAGGATTAATATACAGGAGTCAAATGATATTAGCATGCAGGAGATAGTATCTGCATCTTTAGTAAGAGGTTGTGAAGATTACTTGGAGATAGCAAAAAGAGCAAAAGAACTAGCGCTTTCTCAAACTAAAGGAAACAACTTCTATGATTCAGAGTCATCCACTCTAATCAAAGATAGTTTTGGTAATACAATTGACCCAGACGATGCTATTAGCTCTGTTGCTGATTCTATCCATCTTATATTGAAAAGTACTGGTTTCCTAGAAGGTAGACAAAAAGGGGAGTATTTTGATTTCAAAGAATTTTTGTATCCAGATGAAGATATGTTAACTAAAGTTAGTGCTCTTAACCTGAATGCCATGGTTTGGCATAACTTTGATTTCTTACAAAAAAGTATTCGATATAACGATAGGAAATGGAGTTATCATTCTAACAACAGCAAAATACCCCAAGAGTACAAGGGGTATATCGACGAATGCCTAGAGGTTGATAAGCAAAGCAACTGGAGCTACTTAGAAATGGTTGCTAATCATAGGTTAAGGCAATATTCAAAAGAGGTTTATTTTAATACTTTTCGTGCTTGCATGGAGCGAGGCGTGAGCTTAAATCAAGCCGAGTTGAACAAGATTTCAAGTCGTGCAGTATTAGAGAGGATTCTTTCTCTTGATTTAAAAGATGAGAGAAATTCATGCCTAGGTTTAACTCTATTGCAATGGTTGGATGGGTATTCAGCGTTATGCAAAATTTCATCTGATTTATACGAAGAGAATGTGCTTAATTCACTAATGCCAAGGTTTAAAAAGGACGATCTTGTTAGTAAAGTGGTAGAGCAAGGATTGCCTTCAGGAATTGCAGAAAAGTTCATAGATAATGTAGTTTACGGCCCTAGATCAATAGATATCTATGATACTCCCGTGATAAAATTTGGAGACGAGTATCTTGTTTATGGGCCAACACTGAAAGATGCCCTGCTATATGAGTTGGTTATCTCAAACGTAACTAGAAATAAACAACGTCTGTTAAATAAAGGAGATGCTCTTGAAAACAAGCTTTTTTATACTTTGGAAAAGCAAGGTTTTGAACCTAAGAGAATCAAGGAAAAAATAGGTAGAGAGGAATACCAATATGATGTAGTTATGCGGTGGGGTAATACGCTATTTGTCTTCGAATGCAAGAATAGGGCCTTGGCTAGAGATCCAATCACCTCAAGAAATATTGAAGATGATTATAGTGAGCATGCTCAGCAATTATTAAGGTTATGCAGTGGTTTAGAAAATAATCCAGGAATCATCGCAAAATACTTCGGTAGTAGTAATGAGTTTGATATTGTTCTTTGTGTGGTAAATGGTATGCCTTTTTCATTAGACGAGCCCCTGCGCGTAGGAGGAAGAGAGGTTTTTGTTACTGATATAAATGTTATTAATAGATTTTTTGAATCCAGTGAGATTGAATATAATATTCAGGATAAGAATTTTAGTGTTTACTATCAGTGGTCCGATAAACAACCTACGCTCAACGATTTTTTATTCCATCTAAAACATCCTTATCAAGTGGAGTTTCACAAAAGATATATTTCCACTGAGGTTCGCTTCTTACCTATATCAGATAAAGTGTTCTTGAAAGCAGAATTACCTCGATATCAAAAGCTAGGCTGGGAAGATGCAAAGAGCTTTTTTATAGAGCATGCTGATTTTAAAAAATGCTTTAGGCAGAGTTATGAAGCTATATGAGAAATTGGCATTGTTTGCTGATTTGAAATAAGTGATTAAACAATAATCTTGGGATGTGATTATGGCTAACCCATATAGACGCTTGCTTTCGTTGCTGCCGACCACGCCGCGCCAGGTAGGCGAGGTGGTCAGTGTCAGCGGTTCGCGCGTTCGCGTGGATCTGGTAGGGGGTGGGGTGCGCACCTGCCAAGGCGATGCCCAGGTGGGTGGCATGGTCTACGTGGAGGGGGACCAGATCACTGGTGTGGCGCCGAGTCTGCCGGTGGTGGTGGTCGAGGTGTGATGCCGCTGGAATCGCGCCATCGTTTGGTCGCAGTTTGGTCGCAGACTGCGACCAAATGGTGGGTGCAGTGTGTGTCATGCAATACTTTAAGTTATTGATATGCCTCGAAAGGCCCGCTGCCAGCGTGGCTCGAGATCTATCAAAAACGGATTCAAAATCCGCCGCTTAATAGGCGTGTCGGTTCGAGTCCGACCACCGGCACCAGAATTGAAAAAGTCGCTTTCGAGCGGCTTTTTGCGTTTCTGGCTCCAGCCGATTCATCTTCCTCGTGGTTCTTCGCTCGCGCTCAGTCTGTCTCTACCCCTGTCCCGAATACTTGTCCTTTCTTATCTTTTCACGCTTCGCCTGTCACGGCGCTGGCAGCTGCTTGTCTTCGCTCTGTACGTGACGGCAGGGGCCCAGACACAGGAAAGCCCCGAACGAATGTCGGGGCTTTCCTGTGTCTCGTGCATCCAGACGGCGGCTCACGCCTGATGTGGAACGCTCTTCACGCGTCGATAGAGGCTGTTGCTGGCGAGGGAGGGGTCGAGGAGTGCGATGCGGGTGTTCTGGATCGCGAGTTCCTGGCGCAGGGTAAACCACATGCCGACGTATTCATGGCAATCCTGGCAGTGCACCAGGTGGTCGGCCGATGGGGTGTGGTACTGATACTCCATCTTCAGGCCGGAGCATGCCGGACAACACAGTGCGGCTTGAGCTTTCCCTTCCATGTTTCCTCTCCTTCTCAGCAATTGACTGAATCTGGTGAGGTGCAGCGTAGTGGTCTCTTTCCTTGAGTTCGCAAACCTGCCGGTCATCAAGGCCCATGAGTCAATCGCTCAGACTCATGGATCTTGCTGGCCGGGAAGTGAAGCTTCCATGCTTGCGCGTCATCCTCTGACAGGGCCTGTCCCTGGCTGCACTTCCTGTGCACTTGGCCCGTCACTACGCTGAACCTGCCGCTCTTCCTGAGCAGCGATCGGGCGTTACTGACCCGCAAGAATCTTGTACACCTTTCAGAAGCTGACTGAATTCGGTGTCATTCAGCGTAGTGCTCTCTTTCCCTGAGCTCGCAGGCTTGCCAGTCATGAAGATTCGTAAACCTACCCGCTCAGGCTTACGAATCTTCCTGGCTAAGGAGCGAAGTCCCCAAGCCTGCGCGTCATCCTTTGACAGGGCCTGTCCCTGGCTGCACTTCCTGTGCACTTGGCCTGTCACTACGCTGAACCTGCCGCTCTTCCTGAGCAGCGGTAGAGACGTTACTGGTTATCATAAACTTGTACAATGTCTGATTTGTTGCACAAGTTTTCAAATGTGTAAATTTCTGTACTTTATTATGTTCTCATATAAATCCATGCACGACGGCCGCCTTCGAGAGCGGACTGTCCAGCCCGTGTGACACCCATCGTGAGGGGCATGTCCAGGTCGTCCATATGGCCTGCTGCCGCATCAGCATGGCGCTTGATACACTCGACTGCGTCTGCCTGAAGACTTGGTGGGAGTCGTATGTGCCCGATGCTCTCATCCCTTGAGCAACGCAGGATGGGGAGGGCGGGCCCCATCGCGAGCGCCGGGCTACTGTCAGGTGATCCCCCAGGTGTATGTCCGAGGCCGGCGCAGTGTCGCTTTCACCAATTGACTGGAACATGGAATGACCTTCATGCATTGGATGCCGCTGAATCTGTGGTTGTCACTGGTTGCGCTATGCGCGATGGGGGCGATGTCGCCCGGACCGAGTCTGGCGATGGTGCTGCGCCATACCCTGGGCGGCGGCAGGAGTGCGGGGGTCGCCGCCGGTATCAGTCATGCGCTGGGAGTCGGGTTGTATGCCGCGCTGACTGCCTGGGGGCTCGGCGCCTTGATTGTTCATTACCCGGGCGTCTTCCAGGCGATCATGCTGCTGGGGGCAGCCTATCTGGCCTGGTTGGGGGTCAAGGCGCTGCGAGCAGGCCGCGGTGGAGCGCTGGAGGCGCAGGCCGTCACGACGTCCCGTTCCATGGCGATACGCGATGGCTTCATGGTGGCGCTGGCCAACCCCAAGTTGATCCTGTTCTTCGTGGCGCTGCTCAGTCAGTTGATCACGCCGGAGATGAGCGAGATGGGCAAGTGGCTGGTCGTCGTGACGGCCATGGGCATCGACGGGCTCTGGTATGTGCTGGTGGCAATGGTGCTGTCGCACTCGCGGGTGCTGCCCTGGTTGCAGTCACGCGCGATGTGGATCAACCGTCTGACGGGCGTGGTGTTGCTGGGGCTGGCGTTGCGGGTGGTCTGGGGGCTTTGAGACAGCCTGTCAGCCCGGTGAGGATCTGGTGATTCGTTATCTGGTAGAAAACGGCCCTGGCATCTTGTGTCAGGGCCGTTTTGCATGCGCGTTTTGCGGGTTGAGGCGTTTGTCGATAGAGGCGTTTGTCGATAGAGGCGTATGCACCGATGACGTTACTCACTGAGCGACATCATCTCGGCGTAATCCTTGATCGAGACCTCAAGGCTCGTGTCAGGTCTCGCCAGGAAATGCAGCGTCAGCGGCAGCTTGTCGCCTGCAGTGAGTGGCTGCGTCAGCCCGATCAGCATCAGATGGGGGCCGCCGCCGGGAGCCATCGCCAGCGGCGCGTCAGAGGAAATCGCCAGTTGCTCGATTCTGTGCATCTGCATGCGCTCTTGCGTGAGTTGCATGCTGTGCAATTCGACCGCGGCGGCCATCGGCGTGCTGGCGCCTGTCAGCACGGCATCGCCCTTTGCGATCGAGAGTGTCAGGTAGGCGGCCCTGGTCGTGGCACCCGGTGGCGTCGGTAGCGCAAAGGCTTGCTCGACATGGGGAGCGGCGGACAGGGGTTCCTGCGCAGTGGCGTCAACCGTGGCAAGGGAGAGCAGGGCTAGCGACGCCAGCCATCTGCTGGCGGTGCTGGTGGTGGTGCGAAGGGCGGTCAGGCCAGCCGATATCTGTCCGGCGCGTCGCGGCGCGCCATGTCCCTGGCGAGGTTGCCTCATGCTGTGCGCATCTCCTGTCTGGGTGTGTAAAGAGAATGACCATGGGAGCGGTCCATGATGCCAGTGTGGTGTTTTCTGACGTCGATGGCCTCTAGTGTAGAGGCTAGTGCAGAGGCTATTGCAGAGAGCTCTGTTTTAGGTGGTTTGCACGAATGTGAGCGTCACCTGTTGCCCGAGTGTGAAGGCAGGTGTCCGGGCCGCAGTTGAAGGCAGCTTCGTCGCATTCTGCTACCGTGGGACGCATTGGTCGATGCCATCCGGCGGTGTTGGTCGTCGCGGATGGCTATCGAAGTGATTCAAGGACAGGCAAGGAACAGGGAACGGTGATCCAGGACGAAATCATTCAGCTGGTCGATGCGCAGAATCGCCCTTGTGGCACGGCACCGCGTCGCTTGATGCGACGCTACCGCTATTGGCACCGTGCCACCTATGCCTTCGTGCTCAATGGCCGCGGTGAGCTATGCATCCAGAAGCGTACCCTGAGCAAGGAAGTGTTCCCCGGCTATTTCGACCTCGCCAGTGGGGGTGTTGTCGGGGCCGGTGAGGCCGTGCAGGTGGCTGCCCGTCGCGAGCTGGAGGAAGAGATTGGCGTGCGCGGTGCGCCGCTCAAGCATTGTTTCGATTTCTGTTACACCGACGCGACCAACCATGTCTTCGGCAGTGCGTATCTGGTGCATTACGATGGCCCGCTGACGCTGCAGGCTGAAGAAGTGGCAGATGCCTTCTGGGTCACGCCTGCCGATGCGCTTGCGTTGCATCCTTCAACGCCTGATAGCCGTATGGCCCTTGAGCGCCTGATTCGTGAAGGCTTTCTGAGTGAGAGCCTGAGCCGATGATCTTCGCTTTTCCTTGTCGAGCCTGGGCAGCAACGCCGCTGGCCCTGCGCCATCTGGCGTGTGCTGCCCATCGTAATGGCCGCATCTCCTCCTCCCCACTTTGTTCTGGAGTCTTTGCATGAATGCCAAGGTATCGCCACAGCAGCTGGAAGAGGTGGAAGCCGCATTGTCGACGGTGCTGGCGGGCAAGCCGCGCCAGATCCGTCTGGCGCTCTGTTGTCTGCTGTGCCGTGGTCATGTCCTGATCGAGGACTTGCCCGGGCTGGGCAAGACGACCCTCGCCCAGGGACTGGCGCGTCTGATCGGAGCCGACATGCAGCGGGTGCAGTTTACCAGCGATCTATTGCCGGCTGACATTCTCGGCGTGTCGGTATTCGACCCGCGTGAGGGCAACTTCCGCTTCCATCCCGGCCCGGTGTTCCACTCGCTGGTGCTGGCGGACGAGATCAACCGTGCCACGCCCAAGACGCAGAGCGCGTTGCTGGAGGCGATGGAAGAGCGTCAGGTGACGGTGGAGGGCGAGACCCGTCGCCTGCCAGAACCGTTCTTCGTGATCGCGACCCAGAATCCACTCCAGCAATCCGGCACCTTCCCGCTGCCGGAATCCCAGCTGGACCGCTTCCTGATGCGGCTGTCATTGGGCTACCCGGAACCCGCTGCCGAGCGCGAGATTCTCAAGGGCAATGCCGGGCGTCAGCATATCGAGGCGCTGCGACCCTTGTTGCCCGTCTCGGTGCTCAAGGAGTGGCAGGCTGCCGTGGACCGTGTGCGTCTGTCGGACCCGCTGCTGGATTATCTGCAGGCGCTGGTGGCGGCGACGCGCAGCTCGCCGGAAGTGGCCTATGGTCTCTCGACGCGCGGGGTGCTGGCGCTGGCCAGCGCTGCGCGTGGCTGGGCACTGCTGGCAGGGCGTGACTATGTGCTGCCGGAGGATGTGCAAGCGGTCTGGGCGCCCGTCGTGGGGCACCGCCTCAGCGAAGGCAGTGTTGCAGAAGGTGAAGCCGTGGCGCGCCATCTGCTCGGGCAGGTGGCGGTGGTGCCTGCATGACCCAGGTGGCGAAGCCCGGCGCATGGACGCGCGTGAAAGCCCGCATGCTGCGCAAGATGTCGATTGGCGGAGGCGAGGCGCTTCATCACGCGCGCTTGATGATCTTGCCGACGCCCTTCGGGCTGTTCTGGGCGGTGCTGGTGATCCTGCTGCTGCTGTTGGGTATCAATTACGAGAACTCGCTGGCGCATGGCCTGTCCTTCTGGCTTTTCGCCGTGGCAGTGGTCAGCATCTTTCGCAGCTGGCGCAATCTGGCGGGCGTGCGAGTGCAGCTGATCGCCGATGGTGAGGCGTTTGCAGGCAATACGTTGCGCGTCATGGTGCGCCTCACCGGTCGGGCTCGCTCGCATGCCATCGATGTGCGACTGGGAGAGGCGCGCCAGCGACTCGAGATCCATGACGGCGAAGGCAGTGCGCCGCTGGAGCTGGCGGCCTTTCAGCGTGGCCAGTTCTCATTGCCGACGCTGACGCTGGAGTCGCGCTGGCCACTGGGGCTGGTACGCCTGTGGGCCTGGGTCGCGATCGATACGCCGGTCCTCGTCTATCCACAGCCAGAGCTTCCCTCCACCCCGCAGGGCAGTCGTCGCACGCTCGAGCAGATAGAGCAGGGCGATTTCGCCGGGCTGCGCCGCTATGTGCCGGGCGACGCGCCAGCGCATATCGCATGGAAACACTGGGGGCGCAGCGGGGAGCTGGTCACCAAGCGCTTCGAGACGCCTGCGCGTCCCTCGCTGTGGCTGGATTACGAGGCCTGTCGTGGCGACATGGAGCAGCGGCTCTCGGAGCTGACGGCGCGGGTGCTGGCGGCGGAAGGCGCCCAGGCGACCTATGGTCTGCGGCTGCCGGGCCAGACATTGGCCATCGCCAGTGGCGGGGCGCATCGCCGTCGAGTGCTTGAGGCGCTGACGCTGTTCGGCGGCGAGCACAGGTTGCCATGGTCCGCCCAGCTGGCGGCCAGTGAGGCCGCCGAGCGAGCCGGCGCGAGTCGTCCCTTGAGTCAGGAGGGCGGCGCATGAGCCTGTCGACAGCCAAGGCTTCCCCGGGACGCGCCTCCCTGGGCCGCTCCTCAAAGGGCGATCTCGCCAGAAGCGCGTTCTCTACCTCCTCCAGCGCCAGACGACGCTGGTGGCAGCGCAAACCGCTGACGCCTGATCAGGCGCTGGGCTGGCTTGAGCTGCGCCATCTGTTCATCGGCCAGTGTCTTGTGCTGGCGTTGCATGTGCTGTGGATGCCGGTATGGCTTGCCCTGCCGGCCTTGCTGGCGGCGTTGTGGCGCTTTCAGCAACTCCGGGCGCGAGTTCCGCGCGCTGGCATCCTGTTGCGACTGGCGGCGGTGGCAATGGTCGCGGCGGGCCTGTTTCTCGAATACGGCCAGATGCTGCGCCTGGAGGCGATGATCGGCCTGCTGGTCGGCATCTATCTGCTCAAGCTGCTGGAGACGGACAGCCTGCGCGATGGTCGCGTGGTCTGCGGGCTGGGCTTCGTGGTGCTGGCGGCGGCCTTTCTGCATGACCAGGGGCCCTTGATGGCGGCGGCTTCCGTCATGGCTGCGGCGTGGCTGGTCGGCGGACTGGTATTGATCGCCGGTGCACGCGAGCGTCGTGAGGCCATGCGGGAGACGGCCTGGCTGATGGGGCTGTCCCTGCCGCTGATGCTGGGCTTGTTCGTGCTCTTTCCCCGCTTGCCGCCGCTGTGGAACGTGCCCCAGCTCAACGAGGCCACCACGGGGCTTACCGACAGTGTCTCTCCCGGCGATATCGCCGCCCTGGGTCGCAGTGATGCCCTGGCGTTTCGGGCGCGTTTCGACAACGGACTGCCGGCGGCCTCCCAGCGCTACTGGCGTGTGTATACCCTGAGCCTGTTTGATGGCGTGCGCTGGTCACGCGCCACGCCGGAGCGTCTTCAGGAGGCACTGGGCGGGCCGGCCGAGCGCTACGTTCAGCGCGGAACACGCATGGAGGGGGAAGTCGCGCGTCATCGCTATGAGCTGCTGCTGGAGCCGGACCCGCGCCCCTGGCGACCGAGTCTCGGCGCGCCACTGACGACCAGCCGCGAGGCCCGTTACCTGATCGACGGCACCCTTGAGGGGCTGGCGTCACTCAATACCCGCGAGCTGCTGGAGATGTCTTCCTCCGGCGCGCCACCGACAACGGCTCCGCAATGGATGCAGCGCCTTGATCAGCTGTTGCCCGATGATGGTAACCCGCGTGCCCGTGAGTTCGCTCGCGATCTGATGCGGGAGTCGGGGGGGGATCCTCAGGTCTTCCTGCAACGCCTTTTCCAGTATTTCAATCGCCAGCCTTTCCACTACACCCTGACGCCACCGCGCCTCGAGGGGCTCAGCCGTGTCGATGATTTCCTGTTCGACAGCTTGCAGGGCTATTGCACCCATTACGCTTCTACCAGCGTTTTTCTGGCGCGCGCTGCCGGACTGCCGGCGCGTATGGTCGCGGGTTATCTGGGCGGCGAGGCACAAGGCGATGGCATCGGCGGGCCGCAGGAATTGAGTATCCGTCAGTATGACGCCCACGCCTGGGTCGAGGTGTTCTATGCCGGCCGCTGGCATCGATTTGATCCCACCGCGGCGGTGGCTCCCGAGCGAATCTCGCAGGGGGCGCTGAGTCTGCAGGGGCAGCCGGGCTTCATGGCCGATGCTGGCTTGCGCGCCTTCACGCTGAATAATTCATTGCTCAGTGATCTGAGACGGCAGTGGGAGCGTTTCGAATACCGCTGGCAACGCAGCGTGGTGGGGTTCCGTCTCGACGAGCAGCGAAATCTCTGGCAGCGACTGTTTGGTGACTTCCGCTGGGAGTGGCTTGTCTGGGGTGTGCTCGGGCTGCTGGCCAGTGTGGTGCTGGCAGGCGTGGCACTGGTGTTGTGGTCTGGCCGTGAGGTGTCAGCGCACGCAGGTGTGCGAGCCTACCGCAGATTGGTGAAGCGGCTGGAGCGTACGGGCCATGGCCCGTACGTTGGCGAGGCTCCCGGCAGCCACTTGCGCCGTATTGCCCAACAGCAGCCGCAGAATGTAAGAGTATTGTTACATTTGGCAGATTTGATTGAACAATGGCTATACAACGATGCTACGGTATTAGCGAGCTCTCATGATCAATCACCACCCTTGCGTAGTATCCGGCGCCAGTGGTCTGTGCAGTCTCGCAAGATTCGCTAAAGCGTAATGATGACTTTGGTGAGTGTTAATTATTGATTTAAAGAGGTTTTTTTGAATTAGATGTCTCATTCTTGCAGCGCGACGGCACTACTGAAAATTGCTAGGTTGCGGTAAGTGATGTTGTGTATCAAAATGTAACTATCCGTTCTTGTCGATCATGCCATTGCCCCCTCGCAGCATGATGCAGCACCTTTCCCCAGCAGGAGTATGTCCCCATGGTCCAGGTCATCCGCACAGAAGGCACAGTACTTGTTGCTTCCTCCACCAACGAGGCGCAGCGTGTCGTCAAGGGAATGACGCTTGAATCTACAGCTACTCTGGTCGCACCGCAGGGCGCGATCGTGGTTCTGGAAGACGGCACCCAGCTTGTGGTGCCGCAGGGGGCCCCGATCGGCGTTGAAGTGTTGCTGGCCGAGTCGCGTGGGGAAGCGCCTGTTGACCCGGCAGTGGAAGCGTTGCGCGAAGCGATCGCTCGTGGCGAAGACCCGACCGCGATTCAGGAAGCTCCCGCAGCCGGTGA
Source organism: Cobetia sp. 1CM21F (assembly GCF_023161745.1). Taxonomy (NCBI): domain Bacteria; kingdom Pseudomonadati; phylum Pseudomonadota; class Gammaproteobacteria; order Oceanospirillales; family Halomonadaceae; genus Cobetia; species Cobetia sp. 1CM21F. Next base: position 166,971 of record NZ_JALNTQ010000006.1, read on the forward strand.
GAGTGGCGGTGCGCCGGGCAGCAGTCGTAGTGGTTTCCTTGATGCCTCTGGGGTGGGGCGTGAAGGGCGTGTCGAACGGACCTCCTATGAATATGAGGGCGGCTTTACCGACCCGGAATTCAATGATGAGGACGAAGATGGCCTGGGGCTGGATCTTGTTCCGACACTGCCCACAGAGGTCGTGCTGTCCTTGTCGGTCGATGCTCCCGCACTGACCTCCGACACCACGCCGACCATCGTCGGTACCACCGATGCCGACGATGGCAGCACCGTCACCCTGGTCATCACCGACAGCGACGGCAACGAGCAGACCGTCACCGCGACTGTCGAGAACGGCACCTACACGGTTGACGCCGAGACGCCGCTGAGCGAAGGCGAGTACAGCGTCGAGGCCTCGGTCACCGACCCGGCCGGCAACACCGCGACCAGCAATGACGTGGGCGAGATCGACGCAAGTGCGCCGGCGCTGACCGTCGATGCACCGGCGCTGACCTCCGACACCACGCCGACCATCGTCGGTACCACCGATGCCGAAGACGGCAGCACCGTCACGCTGGTCATCACCGACAGCGACGGCAACGAACAGGCCGTCACCGCCACCGTCGAGAATGGCACCTACAGCGTCGATGCAGAGACACCGCTGAGTGAAGGCGAGTACAGCGTCGAAGCCTCGGTCACCGACCCGGCTGGCAACACCGCGACCAGCAATGACGTAGGCGAGATCGACGCAAGCGCGCCGGCGCTGACTGTCGATGCACCGGCGCTGACCTCCGACACCACGCCGACCATCGTCGGTACCACCGATGCCGAAGACGGCAGCACGGTCACCCTGGTCATCACCGACAGCGACGGCAACGAGCAGACCGTCACCGCCACCGTCGAGAACGGCACCTACACGGTTGATGCCGAGACACCGTTGAGCGAAGGCGAGTATAGCGTCGAAGCCTCGGTCACCGATCCGGCCGGCAACACCGCGACCAGCAATGACGTGGGCGAGATCGACGCAAGCGCGCCGGCGCTGACCGTCGATGCCCCGGCACTGACCTCCGACACCACGCCGACCATCGTCGGTACCACCGATGCCGAAGACGGCAGCACCGT
>NZ_JALNTQ010000007.1:0-126777 GCF_023161745.1 Cobetia sp. 1CM21F
TGGCGTCCCATAGGGGGTTCGAACCCCTGTTACCGCCGTGAAAGGGCGGTGTCCTGGACCACTAGACGAATGGGACGTAACGTTCTTGCCTCGTCGAGGTGGCGCGTATATTACAAAGACCCTCCCCCTTCGTCAACCCCCTGCTTCAACAGGATTTTTCCGGCGTTGGCCAAGTGCATCCACCACATGCTTGTGGTCACGCCCTGACGCCCGCATTCTTGGGGTATGTACCGGGTTTCGCGTGAAGACCGGCAGTCACTCTTTTCGAATTGCCGCGCAGGAGAACTTGCTTGCAGGTTCACACGAGCGCCATTCGAGAAACGCATAGATAGAGAGAAGAGATCATGAGCGAACAAGACCCGCAGACTCAGGACAAGTTGATTCGCAGTGAAGAGGAGTGGCGCAAGCGCCTGACGCCGGAACAATATCGGGTGACGCGCGAGGCAGGGACCGAGCGCCCCTTCACCGGCGATCACGAAGTCAGCCCGACGCCGGGTACCTATCACTGCATCGCCTGTGACGCCAAGCTGTTCGACAACGACACCAAGTTCGATTCCGGCTGTGGCTGGCCGAGCTTCGACCGCCCCTATGCCGATGCCGCCGTCGAGGAGCACTTCGATACCAGCCATGGCATGCGTCGCGTGGAAGTGCGCTGTCGCCGCTGCGAGTCCCACCTGGGGCACGTCTTCCCGGATGGCCCGACTGACACCGGTCAGCGCTACTGCATCAACTCCGTCGCGCTGCGCTTCAAGCCGATACGCGCCTGACGCCCGGGGCATGGAGAGTCGATAGAGCGCTGGGCAGTGATGACCGGATAGCGCGCCTCCATGGCCAGGCCGCCTCTGATAGAATGCGTCGCCATACGCGTCCCCTCCTCTCCCGCATGCCATGTAGGGCCATCCCTGATGGATGAGCGCCTTCCCTGGCATGCGGGAAGAAGGAGGCAGGACAGAGGTGACAGAACAACCGTCATACCCCTGACGGCAGGAGAGAAGCGACATGCTGGGCTGGTATCCGGGACATATGCACAAGGCACGCCGTCAGATAAAGGACGCGCTGCCCGAGATCGACGTGGTCATCGAAGTCCTCGATGCCCGCCTCCCCTACTCCAGCACCAATCCGGTGCTGTCCGAACTGACCCGTCACAAGCCGGTACTCAAGCTGCTGTCCCGCGCCGATCTGGCGGACCCGGTACGCACCCGCGAGTGGGTCGAGTATTTCGATGCCCTGCCCAACACCCGCGCACTGGCGATCACCACGCTTGAGGCGCGTGATCTCAAGCAGATTCCGCGCCTGTGCCGTGAGATGGCCGGACATATCCGCGTCGATCGTGATGCGCGCGTGATGGTGATGGGCATCCCCAACGTCGGCAAGTCGACGCTGATCAATGGTCTGGCGGGTCGCAAGATCGCCAAGACCGGCAACGAGCCCGCCGTCACCAAGCGCCAGCAGAAGATTCGCATCGACGGTGGCATCGCCCTGATCGATACCCCCGGGGTGATGTGGCCGAAGATCGAAGACCAGGCCAGCGCCTATCGCCTGGCCGGCAGCGGCGCGATCCGCGACACCGCCATCGATTACACCGATGTGGCGGTGATCGTCGCGGCCGAGCTGGCCAAGCGCTACCCCACGGAGCTGACCGCACGCTACAAGCTGAAGTCACTGCCGGCCTACAGCGCCAACCCTGACGCCGAGCGAGTCGAGAGTGATGGCCCGCGCAAGGTCGATCTGATGGCGCTGTCCGGCTTCAATGGAGTCGCGATTCTGGAAGAGATCGCCAGCAAGCGCGGTGGCCTGCGTGCCGGTGGCATCATCGACCTGCACCGCGGTGCCGAGGTGCTGCTGCATGAGCTGCGCGATGGCAAACTCGGGCGCCTGACACTGGAAACGCCCGCCGACATTCCTGCCGAGCCGGTACCGGAAGCCAGTGGCGAGACAGAAGATGGAGCCGAAACGCGTGAGCAAGAGAGCGAATAACGCTACCAGAACAAGGCGCTAACGCGACCCTCGTCTGGCTCCCGTCCGCGGAACACGCCTGAATGCCAGTTGAAAATCCCGCCAGAAAACCTCTGGCGGGATTTTTTTCTGCCTGAACATCTCAAACCACAAATTTAACCACGCTATTGGCCCTTGGCCGTGGCGCGGCAGGCCAGCGGCGCGATATGCTGGACGCTCGCCCCTACACCTTACGTGACGGAGATCTACGGAAAGCATCATGGATACCGAGCAAAGAAAGCCCCGCGAAATTCGCAAGTCACACAAGCTGGACAACGTCTGCTATGACATTCGCGGGCCGGTTCTCGAACACGCCAAGCGTCTCGAGGACGAGGGCCATCGCATTCTCAAGCTCAATATCGGCAACCCGGCGCCCTTCGGATTCGAGGCACCGGAAGAGATTCTGCAGGACGTGATGCGCAACCTGCCGACAGCGCAGGGCTATTGTGATTCCAAGGGGCTTTACTCTGCGCGCAAGGCGATCATGCAGGAGTGCCAGCGCAAGGATATCCAGGGTGTCGGGATCGAGGACATCTACGTCGGCAACGGCGTCTCGGAATTGATCGTGCTGGCCATGCAGGCATTGCTTGATGATGGCGACGAGCTGCTGGTGCCGGCGCCGGATTACCCGCTATGGACTGCTGCCGCCAACCTGGCCGGTGGTCGCGCCGTACACTATCTGTGTGACGAAGCCCAGGACTGGGCGCCCTCCATCGAGGACATCCGCGCCAAGGTGACCAGCCACACCAAGGGCATCGTGCTGATCAATCCGAACAACCCGACCGGCGCGGTCTATCCGCCCGCGGTGGTGAAGGACATCCTGCAGGTCGCGCGCGAATTCGGTCTGGTGGTGTTCTCTGACGAGATCTACGACAAGATCCTCTACGACGGTACCGAGCACGTCTCCACCGGCGCGCTGGCCGATGACCTGCTGGTCGTGACCATGAACGGTCTGTCCAAGAGCTATCGCTGCGCGGGCTTCCGCTCCGGCTGGATGATTCTCTCCGGCGACAAGCGCCCGGCGGCCGACTTCATCTCCGGCCTCGACATGCTGGCCAGCATGCGCCTGTGCGCCAATGTGCCGGCGCAGCACGCCATCCAGACGGCGCTCGGCGGCTATCAGTCGATCAATGACCTGGTACTGCCGGGCGGGCGCCTGCTGGCCCAGCGTGACGCGGCCTGGAAGAAGCTCAACGAGATTCCCGGCGTCAGCTGCGTGAAGCCCAAGGGCGCGCTCTACATGTTCCCGCGGCTCGACCCCGAGATGTATCCCTTCGAGGACGACCAGCAGATGGTGCTGGAGCTGTTGCTGGAAGAGAAGATGCTGCTGGTGCAGGGCACCGCCTTCAACTGGCCGAATCCGGACCACCTGCGCATCGTCACCCTGCCCTACGCCGACCAGCTGGAAGAAGCCATCGAACGCCTCGGCCGCTTCCTGGCGCGACGTCGCAAGGCCTGACGTCGGCCCAGCCCCCGCGATCAAGGGGCTACGCAGATCGCCTCCAGTGGTGATACCTTGCTGTCCTTGCAGACCGTCCTTGCAGACTGTCGACGCAAATTCTGCCCGCGCCACCGCCAGTGATTCATCTCACTGTCAGTATCGCGGGCAGATAATTGCGCCCTACCGATATATTGGCATTGGAGACCTGACCCCATGATGCGGATAGCCCTTTTCCTGATCACCAACCTGGCGGTGGTGCTGCTGGCCAGTGTCACGCTGCGCCTGCTGGGCTTCGATGGCTACATGGAAGCCAACGGCATCAACTACACGGCGCTGCTGATCTTCTGCTTCATCATCGGCATGGCCGGTTCCGTGATCTCGCTGTTCCTGTCCAAGACGATGGCCAAGTCCTCGACTGGCACCGTGATCATCGAACAGCCGCAGAACGACACCGAGCGCTGGCTGCTGGACACCGTCGGAGAACTGGCGCGCGACGCTGGCATCAAGATGCCGGAAGTCGGCATCTTCCCGGCGCAGCAATCCAATGCCTTCGCCACCGGCTGGAACCGCAATGATGCGCTGGTCGCCGTCTCGGCCGGCCTGCTCAATCGCATGCGTCCCGAGGAAGTGCGCGCCGTGCTGGCGCACGAGATCGGTCACGTCGCCAACGGCGACATGGTGACGCTGACGCTGATCCAGGGCGTGGTGAACACCTTCGTGATGTTCTTCGCGCGTATCGCCGCACACGCCATCGACGCCTTCCTCAAGCGCGATGACGAGAACGGTGGCCTGGGCTTCTTCGGCTACATGGCGGTCGTGTTCGTGCTGGAAATGGTGCTGGGCCTGGTGGCCTCGATGATCGTCGCCTGGTTCTCGCGCTGGCGCGAATACCGTGCCGATGCCGCAGGCGCAGGCCTGGCGGGCAGCGGCTCGATGATCAACGCCCTGGCTCGCCTCAAGCAGGAACATGAGCTGCCGGACCAGATGCCCGACACCATGACCGCCTTCGCCATCACCACCGGCAAGAGCCGCAAGCTGATGGAGCAACTGTTCGCCAGCCACCCGCCGCTGGATGACCGTATCGCCGCGCTCAAGGCCGCTGCCTACAAGTAAGCTCCGCCAATCCTGCACGGACTGAATGGCCCCTGCAGACAGCAAAAAGCCCGCCACGTGATCCACGTGGCGGGCTTTTCTGTCAGTGGGCGCCGCTCGACATGCCGCCCCTCACGCCAACGCTTCCCACCCCGACAGCCCCAGCAGATTCACGGCAGCGTCGAGGCCGATCTGTTGCATCTCGCCCACGTTCAGCGAGTCACCCCGCAGGGCACCCTCGATCCACAGGCCATCGACCAGCCCGTTGAGCGCGATGGTCAGATGCTGCAGCCGGGTCTCGTCTTCCTGACGCCCTTCCGCCACCAGAACGTCCTCCACCAGATGACGGAACAGCTCGGTCGTTTCGCGATAGGCCTCGCGGCGAATCTCCGCCATGCGAGGGTCGCCATAGGTGAGCGGCAGAAAGTTGGCCCACAGCAACAACGTCTGCGGCGTCACGATCGGCGGTGACAGATTGGCCTCAAGAAAGGCCTTCAACCTCGCATGAGGTGCCAGCTCTCGCCCTTCTATCGTGTCGGAGGCATCGGACAGCAGGCGCTCAAGAAAGCGGCGATAGGCCGCGTAGAGCATGTTGTCCTTGCCTTCGAAATAGAAGCGGATCAACCCATTCGAGACACCGGCATATTCGGCGACACGCCGCACTGTCGTGCGCGAGATTCCCTCGCTGGCAATGCAGGTCAGGGTCGCTTCGATCAGGTCATCCTCTCGGGCATTGTTGTCTCGACGACTGGCCATGGAACGTGAATTACCCCTCGCGCAGAATCGGATTGGTCAGGCAGGTGGGGCCACCTTCGCACGCCATGCACAGGGCGTCACCTTCAAAAGTGCGCACACGTACGCCGGCGGCTTCCATCACGGCACGCGTGCCGGGGAAGCCATCGATCATCACGCAATCATTCGGTGCCAACGGCATGACATTGAGGCTCAGCCCCAGCGACTGATGGAACTCCTCTTCCGGGGCAATCACGAAGCGGATACCGCGCGCTTTCATCAAGGTCCAGAGTGCAGCAGGGATCAACTTGGGATGTACCAGATAGGTGTCATCCGCCAGCGGCGAGATAACCGACATCAGATGCAGGCAGGCCGCCTCGCCCTCCCAGACGGGCAGGTCGAAGCCCAGCACCTCGATACCATGCGGATTGAGCAGCGCGTTGAGCTGACGCACGCCCTCCCGATTGGAGCGGAAGCCCATGCCGACGACAAGGGTGTTCTCATCCAGCCACAGGGTGTCGCCCCCCTCGATGGCCGCCTCACCTTCCAGGCGACCGATGACCGGAATGCCGGCCTGCTCATAGACCTGACCATGCCGATTCGGTTCGTCCTTGCGCAGCGGCTTGCCCATCTGGAACAGCACGGCGCCGGCACGCGTCACCACCGAGGCATCGCGGGTGAACATGGCATCTGACAGCCCGTCATTGGTGTCCTCCATCCAGACGATCTCGGCACCGCTCTCCTCCACCATCTCGACCAGAGCCTGGTACTGACTGATGGCTTTCTCGGCATTGAAGTAGTGGTTGTAATGCCAGACCGCCGGATCGGCATTGCGCAGGCTGTCGCCAGGACGGCGCATCAGGACACGCGTCATTCGAGCGGCCATTGAGTGGCAACCGAACCGGGAGGAGGCGGGGGTATTCGACATGGAGGAAACCTCATTTTGATGGTCTGTCAGTCGCAATTGACTCGAATGTTATACAGATGCATAATTTTTATACAGATGCATAGTTTTATACAGGCACATGACTTTATGCAACTGCATAGTCAGTACCCGAGTGCATAACAACAAGATCAATCAGAGGACTCGCGCGTGCCTCACTCCCCTGCCACCCCGTTGACCGACAAGAATGACGATGCCGTCATCGACATTCGCGGACTCTGGAAATCCTTTGCTGGACGCGAAGTCCTCAAGGGCATCGACCTCACCGCCCAGCGTGGTGATGTGATCTCACTGATCGGCAGCAGCGGCTCGGGCAAGTCCACCCTGCTGCGCTGCATCAACCTGCTCGAGACACCCAGCGACGGGTCCTTGCGCCTGCTGGGCGAGGACGTGGCGCTGCGGCGGCGCGGTCAGCGACTCGAACCCGTCAATCGCCGACAGCTGCGTCTGCTGCGAGCTCGCCTGGCGATGGTCTTCCAGAACTTCAATCTCTGGCCTCACATGAGCCTCGAAGCGAACCTCATGGAAGCGCCGATGCAGGTGCTCGGTCAGTCCCGCGCAGAAGCTCGGGAGCATGCTCACCAGCTGCTGGAGCGCGTCGGGCTTTACTCCCACCGCCAGGCCAACCCGAGAACGCTTTCCGGCGGCCAGCAGCAACGTGGCGCCATCGCCAGAGCCCTGGCCATGTCGCCGGAGGTGCTGCTCTTCGATGAACCGACCTCGGCACTGGACCCCGAACTTGTCGGCGAGGTGCTCGAGGTGATGCGCGACCTGGCTGCCGAAGGACGCACCATGGTCATCGTCACCCATGAGATGAAGTTCGCCGCTGATGTCGCGAACAAGGTCATCTTCCTCGACCAGGGCAACATCGAGGCCCAGGGCACCCCCGACCAGATATTCCGCTCCCCCTCTTCCGAGCGCCTCAAGCAGTTCATCGGCTCGATTACCTGAACCAGGAGAAGACCAACAATGAAAACCCTGTCCGCTATCGCATCTCTCGGGGCCATCGCCCTGTCTCTGAGCACCGTAGCCCAGGCCGACGTCGTACGTGTCGGCTTCGCCAGTGAGCCCTACCCGCCGTTCGCCACCCTGCAGTCCGATGGCAGCGTGACCGGCTGGGAAGTCGATATCGCCAATGCCGTCTGCGCCGCGGCAGAGCTTGAGTGCGAGATTGTCACCTCCTCCTGGGATGGCCTGATTCCGGCGCTGACCACGCGCAAGATCGATGCGATCGCCGCTTCACTCTCCATCACCGAGCAGCGCCGCAAGGTCATCGACTTCTCGGACAAGTACTACCAGACCAGCGCTGCCGTCATGGGTGCCAAGGGCGACGAGATCACGCCGACGCCAGAAGGACTGGCCGGCAAGACACTGGGCGTGCAGTCGGCCTCCATTCATCAGACCTATGCCAAGCGCCACTTCCCCGACACTCGAGTGCGTGAATACCAGACCCAGGATGAGGCCAACCAGGACCTGTTCGCCGGACGCATCGATGCCACCCTGGCCGACATCCTCGTGCTGGATGACTATCTCGCGAGCGACGATGGCGAACTGTGCTGTGACATGAAGGGCAATGTCGCGCACGACGAGAGCATCCTGGGGTCCGGCGTCGGATTCGGCGTGCGCAAGGGCGACAGCGAGCTGCTGGAGCGCCTGAATGCCGGTATCGCCGAGATTCGTGCCAGCGGGCGTTATGACGAGATCAGCAAGCAGTACTTCGACTTCGACATCTACGGAGATTGAAGCCGCCCTCGTCTCGACTTCGCCATACCGCATGAGGAAATTGCATGGCTGACTATCGCAACATGAGCATCGGCGAGCTGCTGTCGCTGACGCCGCCGGGCTGGGGAGGCGCTCTGCTGGATGGTCTGGTGCTATCGCTGCAGGTAGCGGCGAGCGGCTATCTGATTGGCCTGGTGATCGGCATGGCGGGCGCTGCGGGCAAGATCTCGGGTGGCCCCGTCACCCGGGATCTGCTCACCGGCTATACGACGGTGATACGCGCGGTTCCCGAGCTGGTACTGATCCTGCTGGTGTATTTCGCAGCGCCGGATGCCCTGAACCATCTAGCGAGCGCCGTCGGCCTCGGCCCCCTCGAGATCAGCCCCTTCGTCGCCGGGGTGGCCGTCATCGCTCTGGTGCAGGGCGCCTATGCCACCGAAGTCATCCGCGGCGACATCAATGCCATCCCCAAGGGAATGCATGAGGCCGCACTGGCGCATGGCATGGCGCCCTTCACCATCCTGCGCCGCATCACGCTGCCATTGTTGCTGCCAGGCGCCCTGCCAGGCCTCTCCAATCTATGGCTGATCGCGACCAAGGACACCGCACTGCTGGCGGTCGTGGGCTTCACGGAACTGACACTGGCCTCGCGTCAGGCGGCCGGTTCCACCCGTCATTACCTGCTGTTTCTCGGCGCCGCGGGGGTGCTTTATCTGATCGTATCGCTTGCCTCCAACCTGCTGTTCAAGACACTGGAACGTCGCATGGACAAGGGGGCCCACCATGGCTGAGCCCAGACTTCCGCCCCATCGCCTCATCCTGATCGCGATTGTCGCTGCCATCCTGATGGCGATCGGCACCCAGATGCACTGGGAGTGGGTCGCCCAGTACCGCGGCGAGATCGGCAAAGGCATACTGCTGACGCTTATACTGCTGGTCTCCACCAGTGTGGCGGGCTTCCTGCTGGCCATCCCGCTGGGGCTGGCGCAGGCACGAGGGCCACGTCCGCTGGCGTGGCTGGCGCGAGGATTCTGCAATCTGATTCGCGGTACCCCGCTGCTGCTGCAGCTGTGGATTCTCTACTACGGACTGGGGTCTCTGTTTCCGTATATCCCCGGCTTGCGTGGCAGCTGGTTGTGGTCGGTGCTGGCAGATCCGTGGATCTACGCCTTCTGTGCCTTGACCCTGTCGTTCGCGGGCTATGAAGGCGAGATCATGCGCGGCGCCCTTGCCGGCGTACCGCGCGGCGAACTTGAAGCGGCTCGCTCGCTGGGCATGTCTCCCTTCAGCATTCTCCGGCGCATCTGGCTGCCCAGAGCCGTACAACGGGTATTGCCCACGCTGAATGGCGAGCTGATCATCCAGCTCAAGGCGACGCCACTGGTCGCGACCATTTCCGCCATCGATACCTATGCCGTCTTCGGGCGTATCCGCCAGGAAACCTATATCGTCTACGAGCCGCTGCTGCTGATGGCCTTAATCTATCTCGTCATCGCGGGACTGATCACCCTCGGCTTTCGCACACTCGATAAACGCCACGCTTCATGAGGCCTGACATGCAACGTACCCTCGACATCCTCACTCGCCTCATCGCCTTCGATACCACGTCGGACCGCTCCAATCTGGCGCTGATCCACTTCGTGCGTGACCTGCTGGCCGAGCACGGCATCCAGGCGACCGTGCTGGCGAATGCCGAAGGCGACAAGGCCTCACTGCTGGCGACGATAGGGCCGCCTGTCGCCGGGGGCGTGGTGCTTTCCGGTCACACCGACACCGTGCCCGTCACGGGGCAGACCTGGTCGCAGGACCCGTACCAGGCCACGCTCAAGGAGGGGCGCCTGTACGGTCGCGGCTCGGTGGACATGAAGGGCTTCATCGCGCTGTGTCTGGCGATGGTGCCGCAGTTTCTCGCATCGCCTCTCAAGCGGCCGATCCATCTCGCCTTCTCCTATGACGAAGAAAGCACCTGCATGGGCTGCCTGCCGCTGATCGACCACATGCGCGAGACACTGCCCGAGGTCGCCGCCGTCATCATCGGCGAGCCGACGCAAGGCCGCGTGGTGTCAGCGCACAAGGGCGTGCACTCCTGGCGCACGGAGGTGACTGGCGTCCCGGCCCATTCGAGCCGGCCAGACCTTGGCGTCTCGGCCACCTTCTACGCCGCGCGCATCATCTCGGAACTCGAGCGCACGGCAAACGAGCTGCGCACCAGTGCCATCCGGGGAGAGCTGTTCGAGCCGCCCTATTCCACCCTGCACGTCAGCGCCATGCAGGGCGGCAATGCCCCCAATATCATTGCCAAGGACGCTCGTCTGCATTGGGAGCTGCGCAATCTGCCCAGTGATCCGCCTGACGCGGTGCGTGCACGCTTCGATGACTTCACCGCACAACTGGCGCGCGAGATGCAGCAGCATTCAGCCGACTGCCGCATCCAGACACTGGAGGACTATGCCTCGGTGCCGGCACTCACCCCGGAACCCGACGGCAAGGCAGAGGCGCTGGCCTTCGCCCTGACGGGACAGAGTGAACGCTGTGGCGTCGGCTTCTGCTCGGAAGCGGGCTGGTTCCAGGATCGCGGCTTCTCCACCGTCGTGTGTGGGCCCGGCTCCATCGCACAGGCCCACAAGGCAGACGAATACATCGAGATGGCGGAACTTGAGCGATACCGTGACTTCCTCGCGCGTCTCATGCAGCACCAGTGCGCGGATTGAGCGCTGAGTAGAACGAATTTGCCGCGCCTGTGAGCCGCAAAAAAAGCCCGCCACGTGATCCACGTGGCGGGCTTTTTCTCTTTACCCCTCAGGGCTGAGTCAGCGTGACTCCGAGGTCTCGTGGGGCGTATCCAGCACCAGTGACTCGGCCAGCGGCGTCGGCTCCACGCCTTCAGCCCCCTCGCCCTCCTCAAGGCGCTCCAGCTTGAAGCCGACCATGGCGTAGGCCACTGCCAGCGCCAGATTGATCAGGTTGAACAGTGCAAAGGGCAGGTAGCTCAAGGTCGCGACGCCCAGGGTGGCCGCCATGTAGGCACCGCAGCTGTTCCAGGGAATCAGCGGCGAGGTGATGGTGCCGGAGTCTTCCAGCGCGCGTGACAGGTTGACCGGCGCCAGGCGGCGGCGACGGAACTCGGCGCGATACATGCGCCCCGGCAGGATGACCGAGATGTACTGATCGCCGGTCACCACGTTGGAGGCCAGGCAGGTCCCCAGCGTGGTGATGACCAGCGAACCGGCATTGCGTGTGGCGCCCAGAAGGCTCTGCACCAGACGCTCCAGCAGGCCGAGGCGTTCGATCACGCCGCCGAAGGTCATCGCCGACAGGATCAGCCACACGGTGTTGAGCATGCTGCTCATGCCGCCCTTGGAGAGCAGCGAGTCGATCACCTCATCACCGCTGTGGGAGACATAGCCATCGAACATCGACATCCACACCCCCTTGAGCAGCGCCATGGCAGTGGACATGTCAGTGACGCTTGCCAGCCCCACCACCGCCTGCGGCTGGAAGATGACCGCGAAGACGGCGCCCAGCGCCGCGCCGATGAAGATCGCCGGGAAGGCGGGCATCTGACGCACGGCCATCACCAGCAGCACCAGGAGCGGAATCAGCAGGTGCAGGCCGATGTTGAACTGCTCGCCCAGCTGGGCACGCAGATTGGCGACCTGCTCCGGCGTCTGCAGACTGGAGACGGAGTCGTGGCCGAGCCACAGAAAGCCTGCCAGCGCGAGCAGGATGCTGGGCACGGTCGTCCACAGCATGTGACGAATATGTGCGAACAGCGTGGTGCCGGCCGCTGCCGGCGCCAGATTGGTGGTATCGGACAGCGGCGAGAGCTTGTCACCGAAGTAGGCCCCGGAAATCACCGCGCCGGCGGTGATCGCCTCGGACAGCCCCAGGCCATCGGCGATGCCGATCAGGCCGATGCCGATGGTACCGGCGACCGTCCACGAGCTGCCCACCGACAGCGCCACCAGCGCGCACAGCAGACAGGCGGAGGCATAGAAGTACTGCGGCGCGATCACGTCCAGACCGTAATAGATCATCGCCGGCACGGTGCCGCCGAGAATCCAGGTGCCGATCATCGCGCCGACCGCCAGCAGGATCAGGATCGCACCCAGCGAGATCTGGATGCCCTTGTTGATCCCCTCTTCGATATCGCTCCAGCGATAGCCGTTCTTGAGACCGATCAGGCCCGCGATCATCGCGCCGGACAGCAGCGCGACCTGATTGGGCCCCCAGGAGGCATCGGCACCGAACAGCACCACCGCCAGCACCAGCATGGCGATGACCAGCACGATGGGAATCAGGGCATCCAGCAGAGAAGGCGGACGATAGCCGCTGTCCTCAGCAGAGTTATCAGGGTGTTGTTGCATTCAAGACACCATCTTCAAGAAATGAGGACGCCGACACGCCGCGTGGTGACGGGCATGGCAGAAGACACGGAGAATGGGGAGCAACGCCGCGGCGTCAGGCGGGGCATGCCGTCAAGGCCAGCCCCGGCGCGTGTCGCCAAGCGATCTGGGCCGCATTATATCGACCAAGGTCGAAGACCGAAACGGTCAGGGATTCAGGCATGCGGCAAGGTCCTCATCCGTCAAGCGACCTCCACAACGCGAACGCCCCCGCCAGCAGAGCTGACAGGGGCGTTCCAGGGCGGCTTGCGAATCACGCCGTGATCATTTGCTGACCAGCTTGACGCGGGAGAAGCCGAAGCCCTCGAGCACCTCTCGCAGTTCGCGGGCATTCTTCTTGAGCTCGACGCGCAGCGTGGAGAACTCGCGACGCAGCGGATATTCCCGTCGATAACGCACGAAGCCCTCGGCATTGCCGAAACGACGCTGATAGCGACGCAGGCCCAGCGCATCGCGGCGCACGTCATAGCAGGCGCGTACGCAGAGCCCCAGCGCCTCTTCCGGCGGCGCCCAGCCCGTCAGCACCAGCTTGCGCAGCCACGGGTCCGGCTTGAGCTGACCCAGCTTGCGGCGCGCGGGCAGTCCGAAGTGACGACAGGCCTGCTGATAGATGATCTCGGTGCCCTGCATCTTGCCATCCAGGCTATGCCCGGCGATGTGCGGCGTGGCGATGTCCACCAGTGCGGCCAGCTCGGCATCGATACCCGGCTCGTTTTCCCACACATCCAGCACGGTCAGCAGATCAGCCTGCTCCTTGAGGCGCTGCTTGAGCGCCGCGGTATCGACACAGCCTCCGCGGCCGGCACTCAGCAGCACGCTGCCGGGCTTCATGGCGCGGATACGCTCGGCATTGATCAGATGATGGGTCGGATGCTCGCCACCGGTGACCATCGGGGTGTGCACGCAGATGACATCACACTTGGCGACCAGCTCATCGAGGCCCACGAAGCGGGACTTCTCGGGGCGCTCATCGCTCTGGCCCTCAAGCGCGGCGCGCGGCGGGTCACAGACCAGCACCTCGGCACCCAGCGACTCGAGACGCTTGACCAGCCGTGACCCGACCTGGCCGGCCCCGACCACGCCGAAGCGGCGGTCCAGCTGCAGGTCCAGCCCTTCCTGCTCGGCCAGATGCCACAGCGACGACAGCACGTAATCCACCACCGAGTCGGCATTGCAGCCCGGCGCGTTGGTGAAGTGGATATCGTTGGCCGCGAGCCATTCGAGATCGGCATGGTCGGTGCCGATGATCGGCGAGCCGACGAAGCGCACCCGCGTTCCTTCCAACAGCGCCTGATCCACGCGCAAGGTAGAGCGACAGATCAGCATGTCGACGTCCTTGAGGACGGCATTGGTGATCTCGCGAGTCGGCATGCAGGTCACCTCTCCCAGTTCGGAGAAGAATTCCTCTGCCAGAGGGACGTTATCGTCCACGATGATGTGCATCTGTTGCCTTTCCTTGCTGTGGCAATGAGTGTCGCTGCGGGTTCACGGGCCAGCATGAGCGCCTGAGTGACTTCACACCTTGCCGCAAGGCACGTGAAGATTACAATGGTATGCTTGCTTGCCCGCCGCCGTGCCATCTTAGGCGCACGCAACGGGCGTCACAAGCTCATGATTGAGTCCAGCCACCATCGTTTCGCCTCGGGAGTCACGCGTGATCATCCGCTGGGAAAGCCACCACGATTACGTTCTGGTCCATGTGCATCAGGACATGTTCGGCGACTGGATCGTCAGCCGCTCATGGGGCCAGATCGGCACCCAGTTCGGCGGATTGAAGCACGATCTCGCCGAAAGCCACGAGCAGGCCATGACCTGGGTCAGCGACCTCGCCCACATCCAGGCCTCACGCGGCTACACCAAGGTGCTGGAGGCCACGGCCGATAGCCCGGAAGCCGAAGACGCCATGCGCCAGATGTCGCTGCTGGAGAGCTAGTACGCAGCACGGTGCCGGACACGAAAAGACCGCCGCTACCCTGAGGTAGCGGCGGTCTTTTTGCACCAGCTTATAGCGACACGTCTGCGCCGCTCAGCGCAGAAAGCGACGCCCGTTGCGCAGGGCGGGGCTCTGCGGCTCAGTGGCTGAGTCGTGCTCGGCCGGGGGCGTGATTTCGACACCCTGCTCGAGGCGCTGCTCGACGCCCTGCGCACGCAACCACTCCGGCAACACCTCTTCGCCATCGGCCAGCGAATACTCCGCACCCGATGCGCTCGCCAGTACAGGGATGCGCGTCGCGTAACGCTCGCTCAGCTGCGCATCGAAGGCGATCTCGACCCGCGTGAGCGTGACATCCGCCCCCAGCGCCTGCAGCGTGGCTTCCAGCCGAGCACACAGATGACAGCCCGCCGTGGTGTAGAGCCACAGCGGGACGCTGGCCATCGCTCAGCCCTTCACATCGCTGGCGCGACGGATGCGGAAGACGTGGTGGATATCCGGACGACGCTTGAAGTCCGGGTCCAGCAGCTTGCGCGACAGGTCTTCCACCACATGGTGCTGGCTGACGCTGTCATCCATCACGAAGCGACGATGGTTGTTGGAGAAGATCAGCGTGCCGCCCGGCGCCAGACTGGCCATCGCCAGGTCGATCAGGCGCGCGTGATCACGCTGGATATCCAGGGTGCCTTCCATCTTCTTGGAATTGGAGAAGGTCGGCGGATCGAGGAAGATCAGGTCGAACTCCTCGCGGGAGCGCTCCAGCCACTTCAGGCAGTCGGCACGCACCAGCTGATGGCGTTTCTCGCTGATGCCGTTGAGCTTGAAGTTCTCGCGCCCCCAGTCCAGATAGGTATTGGACATGTCGACGCTGACGCTCTCGCTGGCACCGCCCAGCACCGCATGCACGGTGGCCGTCGCGGTATAGCAGAACAGATTGAGCACCCGCTTGCCGTCCGCTTCCTTGCCCAGCAGCTTGCGCACCGGACGGTGATCCAGGAACAGGCCAGTATCCAGGTAGTCCTTGAGATTCACCCACAGCCGGGCATCGCCTTCCTGCACCTCGATACGCTGACCGGAGCTGTCCTGACGCGTGTACTGCGCCTTGCCCGCCTGACGCGTGCGTTGCTTGATATGGATATCGTTGGGCGAGCAGCCCAGTACCTGCGGAATCGCCGCCAATGCATCCATCAGGCGGCGCTGCGCCTGACTGGCATCCACGGACTTGGGCGGCGTGTATTCCTGCACGTGCACGTGACGGCCATAGATATCGATGGCCAGCGCGTACTCCGGCATATCGGCATCGTAGAGGCGATAACAGGTGGTACCGCTCTGCTTGAGCCAGCGTGCCAATGACTTCTGGTTCTTCTTGAGGCGATTGGCGAACATCTGGCCGCCCTCGCTCAGCGCGGGCTGACTGCGGGCATCTTCGGCCACGCTGTCCTCGTCGACCGCACGCTCTCGCGCCGCCACATCGATCATCAACAGCTTGCAGTCGAGCTGACCGTTGCGGAAGGCGTACTGACGATGCGCACGCAGGCCGAGGCGGTGGCCGAGATCCGGATTGCCGGTGAACATGCCCAGCGTCCAGCCGCCGAAGTGACGCTTCATGCGCTCACCGAGGCTTGCGTAGAGCGGCACCAGTGCCGGCAGCTCGCCCAGACGCTCACCGTAGGGCGGGTTGGTCATCACCAGGCCAGTGGTGGCGCCTTCGGGACAGGTCAGCTCGGCGACGGAGGCACCTTCCAGCTCGATCAGCGCCGGAATGCCGGCACGCATGGCGTTGGAGCGCGCGGCAGAAATCGCCTGCGGGCTGTGATCGCGACCGAACAGACGCGCGGTGACCTTGCGGCGTCCGGCAATGGCACGCTGCTCCATCTCTTCCCACAGGCCCTTCCAGATGCGCTCGTCATGGCGCCCCCAGTGGCGGCAGGCGAAGTCCTGGTTCAGCGACTGCGGCGCGATATCCGCCGCCATCAAGGCTGCTTCGATCAGCAACGTGCCGGAGCCGCACATCGGGTCGACCAGGCTCTCGCCACGCGCCGCACGCGCCGGCCAGTCGGCCCGCATCAGCAGGGCTGCCGCCAGGTTTTCCTTCAGCGGCGCATGGGCGAGATCAGGACGGTAGCCACGCTGATGCAGACTCCGACCCACGAGGTCGATGCCCAGGGTGATGTAGCCATTGTGCAGGTGCGCGTAGATGCGCAGATCTGCATTCTTGCCATCGACGGTCGGCTTGTTGCGGCCTTCCTCAAACATCGCCTCGACGATGCCGTCCTTGACGGTCTGGGCACCGAAGAAGGTGTGACGAATGTCTTTCCATGTTCCGTGGAAATCGACGGCGATGGACGCACGATCCGGCAATTCCATCGCCCAATCGACACCCGCACTCGCCTTGCGCAGTTGCTCGCCGGTGTCGACGCCACCCACGCGAGTGAGCAGACGAATGATGCGGTTGGCCAGTCGCGACCACAGGATGGTGCGGTAGGCGGTTTCCTGGCTACCGTTGAAGTGTACGCCAGCGACGGTCGTGCCAGTCACCTCGGCACCCAGAGCCGTCAGCTCATCGGCCAGCAGCGTTTCGATGCCACGCGGGCAGGTCGCAAACCAGGTAGAGAGCGAGTTGCTGGGCGCGCGGGGTGTAGTCGCAGAGGTCGTATCAGTCATGAATCTCTCACCGGCAGGTGCCGGACTTATTCCTGTGAGTTGGCTTCTGGCACTAGCGATATTCCTATACGGCTGTCGACAAGCCAGAGGCAGTGTTCTAAAAACTATAGGTGTAGCTGCAATTCGGAAAGGTAACACGCCATGCGAAATCGAGGATCAAGGGACACGAGCCTCATTCGGGCAGCCTATCTGTGCCGCTCAGGAGATCGGACTTCCGGCACGGCAAGGCAGTCGCTTTTTCACCATCACGCTCGAGCATATACAGGCAAGACCTTCCATCATCTCACACTCGTGACCTTTTCCGACAAGAATGGCCAACGACGCGAGGTGATGATGCACGAGGCCGGCAGTGCCCGGCAGGGCATCGGCCAACTCTCTCACTCGGCATGTCCGATGGCAGGACAACCGCGGCCAGACAAGGTCTCGCCGGGTACGTCTCGCCATCACTGACACACAATGCCGATGGGTTCTCACTTAGAGGTCATCCATGAAGAGACAGAAACGTGATCGCTTTCAGCGTGCCTATGTTCACGGCTACAAGGCTGGTGTCACCGGCCGTTCCCGTGATGATTGTCCCAGTATCGATGTCAATCTACGTGAATTCTGGATGAGCGGCTGGCGTGAAGGCCGCGGGGACCAATGGTCGGGAATGACCGGCGTCTCCGGCATCCACAAGAACCCCATGGTGCTCAGCTGAGCACCGCATGACGCCAAGGTTCATCATCCGCGACCAGGAGGTCATCCCATTTCAGGAAAGCGGCACGTCACGGAATGACACTGGCAATACGGCGCCTGGCGCCTTTCACCCCGCCGACGCAGCCTGATGCGCTGCCCAAGCGGATTCTCCGGCATCACGCCACCGGCTTCTGACATGTTACAGGGTCGGCTGGCACGTACAGAGAGGACTCGAGGTGTTCACGGTGAGTCGGTTTAGCGACATCACCCGGAAAATCCCACGGAAGTCGCCCAGCGACACGTCAAATCACCAGGGAGGTAACGCCTTATTTCTATCTTGATGACGCGCGGCACTGACAGGCAAGAGACGCAGTAGGCAATGGGGCCGACTCGCTTCACTTCCTGAAAGGCCGAGATGTTGGCGCTCGTGTCGTTTCAATCGTGGTATGGCTCCAGAAGAGGAGGCGCAGCAGGCGACGGCCTGCGAGGACGACGGTCCAGCGCGGAGCACGACACGGGCAAACGTTCACCTTGACTGCATCAGCAGGTTCTTTCCAGGCCTGCTTCAACCATCCACGCACCCGATGAGCTCAAGGGGCCAACCCCCAACCGCCGTTTCTGACGGCAAAAGCGCTTCGCATCGTGCACGCTGGCTGGACATGGCAGCCAACACGACAACGGCAGATCACGCATCACTTCCCTGCCGTTGTCATATCATCATTCACGCCGGTACCGAGGCCGCCTTCTGATGTCAGGAGGCGGCTTTTCTGTGTCTGCCCTTCCCCACTCGCCCCTCTCTTGAAGCGCCGTGAGCGAAGGATGCCAGCATCACGCTGCGACGGAGCCCAGGCCGGATCACACCTTGATCAGGGTATCGGCCTTCTCCAGTGCGCGCGCGCACTCACCGACCAATGCCGGGCCACGGTAGATCAGTCCGGAATACAGCTGCACCAGATCCGCCCCCGCGGCGATCTTCTCACGCGCACTCTCGCCATCAGTGATACCGCCCACACCGATGATCGGCATGTTCGGCAGCGCTTCACGCAGGCCACGAATCACCCGCGTCGACGATTCACGCACCGGGGCGCCGGAAAGTCCGCCCGCTTCCTGCGCATGCGGGCTACCCGCGACCGCCGTACGCTCGATGGTGGTGTTGGTGGCGATGACGCCATCGATGCCGTTGTCCGCCAACGCCCGCGCCACGAACAGGATTTCCTCGTTGTCCATGTCAGGCGCGATCTTGATTACCAGCGGCACCTTCCTGCCACGCTCGGCATCGAGCTGATCGCAACGCTGGCGAAGCCCGGCCAGCAGCTGGCTGAGATGATCACCGAACTGAAGATTGCGCAGCCCCGGGGTATTGGGCGACGAGATATTGGCGGTGATGTAGTCGGCATGCGCATGCACGGCATCGAGGCAGACCAGATAGTCGCTCAGCGCATCATCCACCGCCGTGGTCAGGTTCTTGCCGATGTTGATCCCCAACACGACACCAAAGGCAGCACGCGCCTGACTGGCCTTGACCTTCGCGACCAGATGCTCGACCCCGGCATTGTTGAAGCCCATGCGGTTGATGATCGCCTGATGCTCCGGCAGCCGGAACAGACGCGGCTTCGGATTGCCGTCCTGCCCTTTCGGCGTCACCGTGCCGACCTCCACGAAGCCGAAGCCCAGAGCCGCAAGCGCATCGAGGTGATCGGCATTCTTGTCGAGACCTGCCGCCAGGCCAACGCGATTGGGGAACTCGAGTCCCATCAGCGAGACCGGATCACGCGGCGCTTCACCGCCCAGACCGCGCGCCATGCCGAGGCGATGTGCCATGTCCAGCGCACTCAGCGTCACACCATGAGCTGTTTCCGGGTCGAGCTTGAAGAGAAGCGAGCGAGCAAACGAGTACATGATGATCTCCAGACAGCGGGCGGCAGGGTCGTGACGACAGCATAGCTGGGCGCGAAGTATACCCGAAGCCCGCGGGGACAGACACTGCGCGCCGGCACGCTCGCGCTGCTGTCGAGAAAATCGCTCACGCCAAGGCCGTCACCATTGCTCATGCTCAGGGCAACAAAAAAGGGCGACCCGCTGGGCCGCCCTTGTGTCACGCCCGACGGTGTCGGGGTCATGCCATGCAGATCATTTCACGTCGAGCTGCTGCACGCGTACGGTGTAGTTGTTGACGCCCTGCATGGAGGAGCCGAACTTCTGACCGCTGACCCAGACGGTGTAACGCCCCGGTTCCAGCACGGTCTTGAGGTGGAAGTCGCCCTGGAAGCCTTCGCCCTTGTCGCTGGCGACGGTGTTGCCACTCTCGTCCAGCAGGCGCATCTGCAGCTTGTAGGTGCCTTCGCTGCCCGGGAAGGTCTCGCTGTCGATGGTCACGGTGCCGCGGTCCGCGACATCAAAGGTCATGACCTCGCCCTTCTCGAGAATGCGCACATCGGTGACGATCTCGTCGAAACGACGATCCGGCTCCGCTTCGGCCTCGGTTTCCGTCACGGCTGCACTGCCCGTGGCAGCAGCGGTCGTGGCAGCAGCGGCAGACGTCTCGGCTGCAGCAGTCGCGGCTGCCGAAGTAGCAGCGGCGGCGCCTGTGGCGGAAGCGCCTTCAGCTGCCGCATTGCCTGTCTCGGCAGCCTTCTTCTCGCGGGCGGCCTGTTCGGCGGCGGCAACGGTGGCCGGCTTGATGGTCGCGACTTCATCGTTGGCATCGACGAAGGCTGTGCGACGGCCATCGCCATCGGTGTCGAGGAAGACCAGGCCGTTGCCGGTCTCGATGCCGCTTTCCTCGGCAGACAGCTTCTCGCCACTCTCGCTCAGGCCTGCGACGTTGATTTCATAGGTGTTGCCGCCCGACTTGCCAGCCCCCAGCTTGTCGGCGCGCACACGCAGCTTGTAGACGCCCGGCTCAAGCTCGGTATTCATGTTCAAACCATCAGAGGCCCTGTCACCTTCTGCGGTGGCCACGACCTCACCCTGCTCACTCTCGAGCGTGGCCTTCATGGTGTAGGGGTCGGTCACATCGAAACTGGCGACGCCATCGATTTCGTAGCGTCCGGCTTCCTTGATGGTGAACTGGTGCACGCTGGTGCCGCCGAACAGGAAGTTCTGGCTGTGGGCATCACTGCGCGGCTTGAGGAACTTGGAGATGTCCAGCTTGCCTGCCGCTTCTTCTGCACGCTGCTGAGCGGGGCTGCCATCGGCCAGCACGGCCTGGGATGCCAGAGTGGACAGGCCGAGCGCGAGGGCGCAGGCGAGGGGTAATGCACGATGTGACATGGTGTCTCTGCCTTGTTGTACTGATGCTTTGAAAACAGAAGCCTCCAGCGAGCGCCGCAGCGACTCCGAGACTTGAAATGAGGGTCTGAAAATCAAGGACTGAAAACAGGGTCTGCAGAAAAGGATGCAACCATCAGGGCCTGTATCAGTCTCTGCACTGGTCGCCATTCAGCATACCAGACAGCTGACGACAGTTACCTTACCGCAGGCTTCAGCTATCACTTTTTTATTCATTCCCGACATGAAAAAGCCCTCACCAATGGTGAGGGCTTCTATCAGCGAGTCATCAGATGCTCGCCACTTGCGTCAGCCTCTTGCTGCCTCCGAGGCCGAAAGCATCAGGCTTCGCGCTTGGACTCAGCCAGATCGACCAGCTCGCGCAGGGCGACCGCGAACAGCGGGAAGCTCAGCTGAGCACCGCCCTTCATCTCGCCGAGCAGTGAGCACCAGCGGCTGACCAGACTCTCGTGGCTGGCCATCCAGCTGTCGACACGCTCATCGATCTCGCGCGGTGCATTGTCCTGCTTGAGCACGCTGACGGTCAGTGCCAGCTGCTGACGATCGAGATCATCGCGGAAGCTTTCACGTGCCTGCGCCTGCCAGCTGTCCTGCACCTCAAGGCCGTTGATCTTGTCACCGACCCACGGCAGCTCCAGACGATGGCCGATGCCGTAGAAGGCTTCTGCCACGCGATTGATCTTCTCGCCGGTCGCCTTGGCCGCCTCGATGATGCCAAGCCCTGCATAGAGGCTTGAGGTCGCGGCGATGGTGCTGGCCAGGGCCTCCGGCACGCCTGCCTCGACATAGCTGTCGCGACGCGCTTCCCAGTTCTCGCGGGCTTCGCCCTTGAGACGCTCACCGATGCTTTCGGAGAGCTGGGCCAGACGCGGGGCGAAGTGGCTGATGCATTCCTTGACGCCCATGGAGCTGCGCTGACGCAGGAACCAGCGAGTGGCACGACGCATCAGACGCATCAGGTCACCCATCATGCGGTACTGCAGTTCTGCCGGCACCTGGTGATCGAGGGCCTCGATCTGGGTCCACAGCGCTTCCAGATTGAAGCTGTCACGCGCCACGATGTAGGCACGCGCGATTTCCGCCTTGTCGGCACCGGTGGTGTCTTCCAGGCGACGCACGAAGGCGATGCCCATGTGGTCGACCAGGTCATTGGCGATCTGGGTCGCGGCGATTTCACGCTTCAGACGGTGCTGGTACATCTCTTCCGGGAAGCGCTCCATCAGCACGCGCGGGAAGGCGCGCTCGAGGTGCTGCTGCACGTAGCTGTCATCCGGCACGTCAGAGGCTATCAAGCTGGTCTTGAGGTCGCTCTTGGCGTAGGAGACCAGCACGGACAGTTCCGGCAGGGTCAGGGCTTCACCGGCGTTGGAACGCTCGATCAGCGCTTCATCGGACGGCAGGAACTCGAGTTCACGATCCAGGGTGCCGGCCGCTTCCAGCTCATTGATGAAGCGACGGAAGACGCCCATGCCTTCCTTGGACTGCTGCTCGGAGAGCGACAGCGCCTGGGTCTGGCGATAGTTGTCCTTGATCACCAGCTCGCCGACTTCGTCGGTCATCTCGGCCAGCTGCTGGTTGCGCTGCTTGTCGGTCAGGTCACCGCGGGCGACGATGTCGTCCAGCAGGATCTTGATGTTGACCTCGTGATCCGAGCAGTTCACGCCACCGGCATTGTCGATGAAGTCGGTGTTGACGCGCACGCCCTGCTGGGCCGCGGCTTCCATGCGGCCACGCTGGGTCAGACCCAGGTTGCCGCCTTCGCCCACCACCTTGCAGCGCAGCTCACGGCCGTCGATACGCAGGCCATCGTTGGCCTTGTCGCCGACATCGGCGTGGGACTCGCTGGACGCCTTGACGTAGGTTCCGATACCGCCGTTCCAGATCAGGTCGACCTGCGCCTTGAGCATCGCGTTGATCAGCTCGTTGGGCGCCAGATGGTCGGCACTGATGTCGAAGACTTCCTTCATCTGCGGGCTGATGGCGATGGTCTTGGCATCACGCGAGAACAGACCGCCGCCTTCGCTGATCAGGCTCTTGTCGTAGTCGTCCCAGCTGGAACGCGGCAGACGGAACAGACGCTCGCGCTCGGCGAAGCTCTTCGCGGTGTCCGGATTCGGATCGACGAAGATGTTGCGGTGGTTGAAGGCACCGACCAGGCGGATCTTCTCGGACAGCAGCATGCCGTTGCCGAAGACGTCACCGGCCATGTCACCGATACCCACCACGCTGAACTCGTCTTCCTGGATGTTGATGCCCATCTCGCGGAAGTGACGCTGCACGCTGACCCAGGCGCCCTTGGCGGTGATGCCCATGCCCTTGTGGTCGTAACCGTTGGCGCCACCGGAGGCGAAGGCATCGCCCAGCCAGAAGCCGTACTCGTTGGAGATGGCGTTGGCGATATCGGAGAAGGTCGCGGTGCCCTTGTCGGCCGCGACGACCATGTAGGGGTCGTCTTCGTCGTAACGCACGACGGCCGTCGGGGCCACCACGTCACCACCGGACAGGTTGTCGGTGATGTCGAGCAGTGCGCGGATGAAGATCTGGTAGCAGGCGATACCTTCCTTCTGGATCACGTCGCGATCAGTGGTTTCCGGCATGCGCTTGCAGACGAAACCGCCCTTGGCGCCGACCGGCACGATGACCGCGTTCTTGACCTGCTGTGCCTTGACCAGACCCAGCACCTCGGTGCGGAAATCTTCATGACGGTCGGACCAGCGCAGACCACCACGGGCGACCTTGCCGCCACGCAGGTGAACACCTTCGACGCGCGGCGAGTAGACGAAGATCTCGAACATCGGGCGCGGCTTCGGCACGTCAGGAATGCTGCGCGTGTCGAGCTTGAAGCTGATGTAGTCCTTGGCCTGGCCATCTTCTGCCGGCTGGAAGAAGTTGGTGCGCAGCGTCGCCATCATCAGGTCGACGTAGCGACGCAGCAGCCGGTCGTCGTTCAGGCTGGAGACCTGGTCGAGCAGACCATTGATGCGCTCGCGGCAGGCGTTGACGTCATCCTCGCCACCCTGACCCTGCGGGTCGAAGCGCAGATTGAACAGCTGCACCAGCTCGCGGGTGATGTCCGGATGGCTGCCCAGCGCATTGGCGATGTAGGCCTGGGAGAGACCGAAGCGGATCTGCTTCAGGTAGCGCGCGTAGGCACGCAGCATCGCCACTTCACGCCAGTCCAGGCCAGAGCCGATGATCAGGCGGTTGAAGGCATCGGATTCGGCTTCGCCGGACCAGATCTTCTTGAAGGCTTCGATGAAGCTCTCGCGCACTTCGGAGAGCTCGACCGCACCCTTGCCGTGATGCTCGAGGTCGAAATCGTGCACCCAGCAGGAGGAATCGGTGCGTGTGATCTCGTAGGGACGCTCACCGATGACACGCAGACCGAGGTTTTCCAGCACCGGCAGCACGTCGGAAAGCGGAATCGGCTGATGCTTGTGGAACAGCTTCAGGTTGACGCCGGAGTTGTCGTCCTCGACCAGACGATAGGTGCTCAGGCCGACCGCCTGGCCTTCGTCCAGCGCGCGCAGGTGGCCCACGTCATAGACGGCGGTGCGCGGCGAGAAGTCGTCACGGTAGCTGCCCGGGAAGGCATCACGGTAGCGAGTCATCAGCTCGTTGGCCTGCTCTTCACCGAAGCCTTCGACCATGGCGGCGTGCAGCTCGTCACGCCAGCTGCGGGCCAGCTGAGCGATCTTGTTCTCCAACGCGCGCATGTCGTACTGGCCCGGCTCATCGCCCTTGAAGCGCAGGATGAACTGGATACGCGTCAGCACGGACTCGGACAGATACGGCGTGAAGTCACCGAAGGTGGCATTCAGCTCTTCACACAGCAGATTCTGGATGCGCACACGCAGGTCGGTGGAATAGACGTCGCGCGGCACGAACACCAGTACCGAGAAGAACTTGCCGAAGCGGTCTTCACGCACGATCAGACGCACGCGACGACGCTCACGGATGTTGAGGATGCTGGTGGCGGTACGGGTCAGCTCGTCCGTGGAGATCTGGAAGAGGTCATCGCGCGGATAGACTTCCAGAATCTGCAGCAGGTGCTTGCCGTTGTGGCCCTTCGGGTTGACGCCGGCGGCTTCCATGACGTCCTGCACCTTGCGACGCAGAATCGGCACGTTGCGCGGGCTCTGGTTGTACACCGTGGAGGTGTAGAGCCCCAGGAAGCGGCGCTCGCCGATCACGCGGCCTTCTTCATCGAAGCGCTCGACGGTGATGTAGTCCGGGTAGGCCGGACGGTGCACGCGGGCGTGGAAGGCACTCTTGGCGAAGGACAGCAGCTCCGGGATCAGCACGTACTGATCGCTGTTGACGCTCTGCTGGTGACGGGACTGCTCGTGATAGCGCTCGAGGTCCAGCTTGAGCACGCCAAGCTCGGAACCTTCGACCTTGTTCAGCACGCGGGTGCCGTCTTCCTGCTCGTCGACGGTGTACTCGTCATAGCCCAGGAAGGTGAAGTGGTCGTTGCCCATCCACTGCATGAAGTCGCAGGCTTCCTGATGGTCAGCCTCGGAGACGGTCGGCGGACGGTTGTCACGCAGTTCCTGCAGCGCCTGGGCGCCCTGGCTGCGCATGGCGTCGAAGTCAGCGACGGCAACACGCACTTCGGCCAGCACTTCACGCAGGCTGGTCTCGAGGTCTTCCAGCGTCTCGGCGTCGTTGTGACGATCGACCTCGATGTAGATCAGCGACTCGCGGTGCTGCGGAGCGTTCTCGGCACGCGGTGCCGTCACGCGCTCCAGCTGGCCGGCATCATCACGTGCAACGGCCAGCACGGCGTTGTGGATGGCGTGAACGGTGATGCCACGACGGTTGAGCTCGATACGCACGGAATCGACCAGGAACGGCATGTCCGGGTGCAGCACTTCGATGATGGTGTGCGTCGACTGCCAGCCATGCTTCTCGAAGTCCGGGTTGTAGGCACGCACCTTGGGAGCCTCGAGGCTCTGCAGGAAGTGCCATACGGCCAGGGTGGAACCGTAGAGGTCATCCAGCTTGCGCTCGGCCATGTCCTCGAAGGAGGCCGTTGCGTGATAGTCGCGCGCAAACGCCGCGATCACGTCCACCTTGTCCTTGGGAAGTCGCTTGTCCAGCTGCTCTTCGAGCTGCGCAAGAAATTCCTGCTTGCCGTCCGTCGCCACGTGTAGCATCAATCACCTCGACTGACCTGATGGATATATCAGGGAAAATAGTCATAGAGAGTCTGCGCCGGCCAAAAAGGCGTTGCAGCACAGACTCATGCAGTGCATCACAGACTAGCGCAGTCTGCGCCTCTGCCCCATGCCTGTTCCATATTGGTCATGCAGCATTACATCTGTGCATCGGGTATTGACTTGGCGGCCCGCGCATGAAACGAAAGTCTAATTCGAGTGACTGTCATGTGCGCAAAAAAGCCCCGTCGTCCCCTACCTGACAGGTAGATGACGACGGGGCTCTGGTTTTTCAAACGATTGGCGCGATGCCTGGCTCATGCGGGCGTGACATCGGCTGTCGGTTTGAAGATGCGCTTATCTGCGAACCAGATAGACACCGCACTCGAGGTGGTCGGTATACGGGAACTGATCGAACAGCGCGAAGCGTTCGATACGGTGCGTGCGACACAGTACTTCAAGGTTGTCGATCAGCGTCTGCGGGTTGCAGGAGATATAGACGATGCGCTCGTAGCGCGCGGTCTGCTCGCAGCTGTCGGCATCGAGGCCGGCACGCGGCGGATCGACCAGCACGGTGCGGAAGTCGTGGTTGTCGAGGTCCATCTCCGCGACACGACGGCCCGCCTTCTCGCCCGCCAGCGCCAGCGAGAAGTCCTCGGCCGACATACGCGCCACCTGGGCATTGTCGATGCTATTGGCCGCCAGGTTGACCTGCGCCGAGGCCACGGAAGTACGTGAGATCTCGGTGGCCAGCACGCGGCGGAAGTTCTCGGCCAGCGCGATGGTGAAGTTGCCGTTGCCGCAGTAGAGCTCGACCAGATCGCCCTGCTCACGGCCTTCCGCCTGCGCCTTGTCAGGATGGGTCACGTCACGCGCCCAGCTGAGCATCGAGCGGCAGATCTCGGCATTGGGCTGGGTGAAGCTGTTCTCGACCTGCTGATAGACGTACTCGCGGCCATCGACCTCGAGACGCTCGAAGACGTGATCGCGCGTCAGCACGATATGCTGCTTGCGCGAACGCCCGATGATCATGATGTCGAGCTCTTCTTCCAGCGCACGCGCCTCGGCTTCCCAGTCTTCGCCGAGCTTGCGATGGTAGATCAGCGTGACCAGTGCCTCGCCGCTCAGGGTGGTGAGGAACTCGCACTGGAACAGACGCTCGCGCAGCACCGGGCTTGCCTTGAGGCGCTCACGCAGCAGCGGCATCAATTCATTGATGCGCTGGCTGGCGACCGGGAAGTCGTCCATGCGCACGACCGTCTTCTTCTTGTTGCCCTCGTCGTCGAACTCGACCTCGAACATCGCGTAATAGAGGTCATCATCCTCGTGCCAGATACGGAACTCGCAACGCATGCGGTAATGGCTGGGCGGCGAGGGAAACACCTCGAGTTCCGGCGCATCGAAGGCAGCGAAACGTGCGCGGGTCTGCTCGGCCTTCTCGGCGAGCTGCTGTTCATACTGACTGGGATCGACGACGGCGATGGCCACACTGACTCCTGCCTGCGGGCATACCGCAGCACTGAAACGATGAGCAAAGGGACGCGGGGACGTCATGGTGAACCATGCCGATCACGTCCATTCAAAGGTTGGGCGCGCTAGCCTACCATCGGCAGCGCGAAGCTCAAGCGCCAAATGGCGGGCCAAGGCGGGAGCAGGCAGGTGCAAGGGGCCGTGAGAGTCAACGCCCCTGCCCCTCAGTCGTCGAACGACAGCGCCTGCGGCGCGGCGAAACCCTGACTGGCCAGCGCCGTGGCCAGTCCCGGCTGCCGGGCATCCGTCGCCAGCGCCATGTGCTCACGCGGTGCTGGCTGAACCGCTTGAGCGGCTTGCTGTTCAGCCTGAGCGAGTTGCTGATCAGCCGTTTGCGCCGCAGCACCAAGCGCCAGCACTTCCGCCACGCGGCGGGCGATTGCCGCGCCGGAATCCACCAGCGCCACCCGAGACTCGCCCAGCACCTGCGAGATGTCGGCGCCGAGCAGCGGGAAATGCGTGCAGCCGAGAATCACCACTTCCAGCGCCTCGACCGCCGCCAGATCATCCAGACTGGCCGCCACCACCTCGGGGCGCGCCGGCTCACCGCGCAGACGCCGCTCGGCCTCCGCGACCAGAGGATCGGCGGCGACGCGAATCACGCGACAGTCGGCGGCGAAGTCACGAATCAGCTGCTCGGTGTAGGCGCGACGCACCGTGGCGGATGTCGCCAGCAACGCGAAGACCGGCGGCTCGCACTTCTCACGACGTGCTGCGCTCTGGCGCGCACGTGCCGACGCCGCCGCCGGCTTGATGGCGGGCACGGTGCCGATCACCGGAATCGACAGCGCTTCGCGCAGCGCCGTCAGCGCCAGGGTGCTGGCGGTATTGCAGGCGACCACCAAGGCCAGTGCCCCGCTTGCCTCGACGGCCGCCACGCACACCTGAACGATGCGCGGTATCAACCAGTCATCCGGCTTGGTGCCGTAGGGCAACGCGGCGTTGTCACAGACATAGGCCAGCGACAGCTGCGGCCACTGACGGCGGATCTCGGCGGCGACGGACAGCCCGCCGACACCGGAATCGAAGACCAGCACCGGGTCAGAAGAACGGGAATCAGAGGCAGGCATGTCGCCTGGGCGGGCAGGACTCATCGGCAGATACCGCTGGCGACAATCATCATGGAGACGGGCGACTCGAACAGACGGGACAAGGGCGCGGAGTCTATCACGGCCGCAGACCCGGCTTCACAGCCTCGAGCGGTGACGGATCGCGCTGCCCGGCATCATTCACGGCCGCGGTGTCGCGAACGGCTGTCGATGACGTGGCGAGCACGTCGGGCATCATCGTATGGCCAATCCGGGCGAAGTGCTCACACAGCACCTCGATCAATGCCCGCAGGCGTGCCGGCTGCATGTCGCGCTCGGCATAGACCAGATGGATATCCACCGGCGCGCACCAGTAGTCGACAAGCAGCGGCACCAGGCGGCCAGTGGCGACGTCATTGGCCACCAGGAAATCCGGCTTGCAGGTAATGCCGATGCCCTGGGCAGCGGCCTCGACCAGCCCGCGCCCGCTGTCGCAGCTGAAGGTCGGCGAGAGGCGGATCTTGCGTGGCCGCCCGTCGACCATGAAGCTCCACACCGGCCCTTCGCGCTGCTGGGTGTAATTCAGGCAGCGATGATGGGCGAGGTCTTCCGGCACCTCGGGCGTGCCATTCTCGGCCAGGTAACCGGGGCTGGCATAGACCCCGACCTGGGTACCCGCCAGCCGGCGCGCGATCAGGCTGGAATCAGACAGCGCACCGGCGCGAATCACCAGATCATAATCCTCGGCCATGAGATCGACATGGCGATCCTCCAGGCGCAGGTCGAGCTCGACATAGGGGTAGGTCTGGCGGAAATGCGCCAGGGCCGGCATCAGACACTGGATGCTGAAATCCATCGGCGCCGACATCTTCAAGCGCCCCCGAACCTCGCCCTGACGCTCGCCAAGACTGTCTTCCAGCGCCTGAAGGTCATTGAGCACACGACAGGCCCCCGCCAGGTAATGCTCGCCCTCGGCGGTCAGCTGCAGACTGCGCGTGGTGCGCATCAGCAGGCGAACGCCCAGCTCGGCTTCCAGGCGCGAGATCTGCTTGCTGACCATGCCGTTGGATAGCCCCAGCTGACGAGCTCCGCCCGCAAAACTGCCCTCCTCTACCACGGCGCGAAACACCTGCATGGCAGTGAGTCTATCCATCGTGCGATCCCCTTTGCGATCAAGGAAAATGAGCCAGGAAAGTGAGTCAAGAAAGTGAGCCAGGAAAGTGAGTCAAGAAAGTGAGCCTGAAAAGCGGGACGGCAAGATGACGACAAGTCCGCGCCCGGCGCGCCTATTTTACCTGCTTGGTGACGATGTAGGTGAAATAGCGATCGATGCCCAGCTCTGACACCAGCCAGTGATCGACCAGACGCTGATAGGCATCGATGCTGGCGGTCTCCAGTCGCAGCAGGTAGTCCACCCCGCCGCCGACGGCGACGCATTCGATCACCTCATCCGCCTCTCGCATGGCACGCTCGAAGCGTTGGAAGCTGCCGGCATCATGATGCTTGAGGTGGATCTCGACCCACACCGGCGTGCGCGGGGCAGCCCCCGGAGCAGCGCCACCCTGCTGATCACTCAGGCGCTGCTGATTGATGATGGCGGCATAGCCCTCGATGATGCCTGCCTGCTCGAGGCGCTTGACGCGCTCCCAGCACGGGCTGACCGACAGGTTGATCTCCTCGGCCAGCCTCGACTTGGTGATGCGGCCATCGCGCTCGAGTATCGCCAGAATCTTGAGATCGAAGGCATCCAGCTTCGGCGCTGGCTGCGAGCGGGAGGAACTCGCGCTCATGAGGCCTCTCGCGCCAGGTCGTCCACGACTTCCGCGATCACCGCCAGGGTGTCGCCCAGACTCACCTGGGCCGGGAAGCGCCGCGCCACCAGCACGCCATCACGGGCGGCGCGATATTCCACCGCCGCCTGACCGGCGCGCCCCAGCGGATAGACCCGCGCCACGCATTGGCCCGCCGTGACCTGCTCGCCGAGTGCCACGCACAGCTCCAGCAGCCCTTCATGCTCACTCTGCACGTAACAGCTGGCATCCGTCATGTCGATCAGCAGCGGCGCGTCCGCCTGGCTGGCACGCTGGCGCTCGATGCCCTGCTCCAGATCCGCGCGACTGCGCTCGCGCAGCACACCACTGAAGGCGAGGAAGTTGTCGACGCCCCGGTCGGCGATCGCCTGACGCTCCGGCGTGGTGGAGCCGCCACCGCCCAGCTCCGTGGTGACGAAGACCTTGCCCTGGCGCTCCACCGCGGTGTCGTAGAGTGCCTCGGCGTCCAGCTCGAACATCATCATCGCCGAGGGCGCCCCGAAGGCCAGCGCCCCGGCCAGGCTCTCGGCTTCCTGCAGACGACATTGCTCGACGCCCAGCGACTCCTCGAGATAGTCGAGACGGTGCGCAGCCGCGAACGGCAGGATATCCAGGGTGCGGCCGCCGGAATGCAGGTCCAGCGCATAGTCGCACTGCGGCACCAGCACCCGGGTGAAGTAGTCGGCGATCTGCTCGGTCGGGCCGCCGGTGGGGCTGCCGGGGAAGCTGCGGTTGAGGTTGCCGCCATCGAGAGGCGAACAACGCCGCCCGGCCTTGGCCGCCAGCGCATTCATGGTCGGCACGATGATGACGCGGCCCTTGACTTCCTCGGCAGTCAGACGCGCCGCCAGCTTGTAGAGCGCGGTGATGCCTTCGTACTCGTCGCCATGATTGCCGCCGGTCAGCAATACCGTCGGCCCCTCACCATTGGCGATCACGCTGATCGGGGTCATCACCGCGCCCCACGCCGACTCGTCAGTCGAGATCGGCAGCTTGAAGAAACCGTGCTGAACGCCATCGGCGAACAGATCGATGGTCAGACTGACGGGGGACTCTCGCATGACACCACTCCTTGTTATGGCGGGCTGCTGACACTTGTCGGCAGGCTATTTGACGAACAGCTGGCGCGGCACATCACACAGCGGCTCGGCACCGTTTTCCGTGATCAGGATCGACTCGGTGATCTCGAGCCCCCAGTCGTCCATCCACATGCCGGGCATGAAGTGGAAGGTCATGCCCGGTTCCAGCACGGTCTCGTCACTGGGGCGCAGACTCATGGTGCGCTCGCCCCAGTCCGGCGGATAGCTGATGCCGATGGGATAGCCGCAGCGTGCGCCGCCACGGTCGAAGCCGTACTTGTCCATCGCCGCGCCCAGCGCCAGCGCGATGTCACAGCAGCGATTGCCGGGTTTGGCGATGGCCAGACCACTCTCGATGCCTTCCAGCAGGGCGGACTCACCACGCACGAAATCGCGCGGCGGACGGCCGAGAAACACGGTACGCGACAGCGGCGCGTGATAGCGCTTGTAGCAGCCGGCCAGCTCGAAGAAGGTGCCCTCGCCCTGGCGAAATGGCGTGTCATCCCAGGTCAGGTGCGGCGCGGCGGCATCACTGCCGGTGGGCAGCAGCGGCACGATGGCCGGATAGTCGCCACCGAGAATCTCACCCTCGGGGCCGATCACGCCCTCGACGCCGACCCGGTAGATCTCCGCGACCAGCGCACTCTTGGGCAGGCCCGGCTCGATCATCTCCAGAATGCGCGAATGCATGCGCTCGACGATGCGTCCGGCCACGCGCATGTAGGCGATTTCCTGCTCGGACTTGATCGCCCGACACCAGTTGACCAGCGAGTTGGCATCCACCAGCCGCGCGTGGGGCAGCTCCTTGACCAGCGACAGATGCGCCCGCGCCGAATAGTAATAGTTGTCGAGCTCGACCCCGACGACCCCGTCGTGCCAGCCACGCTGCGGCAGGATGGACTGGGCGAGAAACTCCATCGGATGCATGTCCGGATTCTGCACGTAGTAATCCGGATACCACAGGATGTTGTCCTCACCCATCCAGCAGGTACGCAGCGCGCCGTTGCCGTCCTGACGACGCCCATACCAGACCGGCTCGCCGGAAAGCCCCAGCAGCACGCACTGGTGCACATAGAAGGACCAGCCGTCGTAGCCGGTCAGCCACGCCATGTTGGAGGGGTCGGAAATCACCATCACATCGATGCCGGCGCGCGCCATGGCCTCACGCACCCGCTGGATGCGCGCGCGATACTCGCCGATGGTGAAGGCCTGACGGCCAGCGGACAGCGCGCGTGGCGTCCAGTCACTCTCGGTGGCCGGTGCCTCGCTGCTGGGCAAGGTGGCCAGGCCAGCGAAGGCTGGCTGGGGCGCACCAGTATGGGGCGGGAATTGACTCATGCAGCGCTCCTTTTCGATCAGGCCTTGAGGCAAGCAGCACGTTGGGGCGGAGCCAGTGGCCATACGCAGGGCCAGGCGGCGGGTGACCGACCTGCCAGCCGCACCGGGCTGACACTGCCTGCCTGCGCCGCGAGCGAACGATGCGCCCTGCGGGTCGGCAGGGTCGGCGTACATGCGTACATCCGAATTCCCCTCTGGATTCGAGTCTGTCACTCTGCCAACAACGGGTCAAAGGACGACTCTGGCACTGTCGCCCTTCGCTTGAGCCCTTGCAAGGCCTGCGCCATTGCCGCCCGCGAGCCGGCCATGCCCGCAAGGCAATGGCGCATGGCAAGGTGACAACACCAGGCCCTTTGCACAGAGCCACGAACAGAGCCTACGAACAGGCCGGGACAGTTCAAAAATCCCGACCCGCCACCCAGCGTCTCTGAAGAGGAGAACAGCATGCGAATACTGGTACATCATGAACGCGCCGAACGTTGGTGCGATGCTCTGCGTCAGCGCTTGTGCGATGCCGCCAGCACCAAGGGGTCGCGGCAAGGCGAGTCGTCGGAACCGTCATCAAAACAAGCGCCGCTGGAAATCGTTGCCGATGACGGCGAGATGCTGGGCGATGTGCTGGTGGTGTGGGCGCCGCCTGCGGCGCTGTTCGAGCGCCACCGTGATCATGACGTCAAGGCGATTCTCAACCTGGGCGCGGGCGTCGACAGCCTGCTCGCCAACCCGGCACTGCCTGACGATGTGCCGGTGCTCAAGCTGAGCGATGCCGGCATGGCCAGCCACATGCTGGATTACGTGCGCTACGGCCTGCTGCACTTTCGGCGTGACTTCGACCGCTACGCCAGACAGCAGGCAGACACCCAGTGGGCCCCGCACCGCGTGGTGCGCGCCCATCAGTACCCGGTGGCGGTGCTCGGGCTCGGCGCCATCGGCAGCCAGATCGCTGAATCACTGGCGGCAGACGGCTATCCGGTACATGGCTTCAGCCGCAGCGCCCACACGTTGCAGGGCGTGACCTGCCACCATGAGACCGGCGCAGGCGGCCGCTCGCTCAAGCAAGTGCTGGGTGACGACTCCCTCGGCCTCAAGGCGGTGATCAACCTGTTGCCCAATACGCCGGCGACGAGAGACGTGTTGAACGCCGAGGTCTTCCAGGCCCTGCCCGACGACGCCGTGCTGATCAATCCGGGGCGTGGCAGCAGCGTGGTCGAGGAGGATCTGGTCGCGGCGCTCGAGGAAGGCAAGCTCAGGGGCGCCCTGCTCGATGTCTTCCAGCACGAGCCACTGGCCGAGGACAGCCCGCTGTGGCACCAGCCGCGCGTGATCATCACGCCGCATGCCGCCGCGCCGACCCCGGTGGCCGAGGCCGCCGACCAGCTGGCAGACAACATTCGCCGCATTCAGCGGGGTGAAGTGCTGACCGGCATCAGCCGCGAGCACGGTTATTGAGCGCGCTGGCGCGCGGTGCTCAACCGGCGATCAGACGTCACCGCCTGACAGCCATCACAGCGGCAGCGCGGTGGTCGTCTTGATGCGCTCCATCGCGAAGCGGGCCGACACGTCGCTCAGCTCGTCGATGGTGTTGACCAGCCGCTTGTAGACGCGGTCGTAGGCGTTCATGTCCTCGACCTGCACCTTGAGGAGATAGTCGTAGTCACCGGCCATGCGATAGAACTCGGTGACTTCCTCGATCTCCTCGACGATGGCCACGAAACGCTCGAACCAGGCCCGCGAGTGATCGCGGGTCTTGAGCTGCACGAAGGCCGTCAGCCCCATGCCGATCAGCTCGGCATTCAGCAACGCCACCCGTGCGGTGATCACGCCACACTCTTCCAGGCGCTTGAGGCGCTTCCAGCAGGGAGACGTGGTCAGATGCACGGCTTCCGCCAGCGCCGCCAACGACAGGCTGGCATCGCGCTGCAGCAGCCGCAGCAGGGCGCGGTCCGTGGCATCGAGCACTATTTTCTCCATTACCCTCACCTCGCAATGAATTCTTGCCATGAAACATGGCTCACGCCATGACAACTGGCAAGTTTTGCTTGGCGGCTGGTCGTACCATGAAAGCTCCTTCCTGCGACCGGAAATGCCGCCATGCCGACCACTGCCTCGCCCTCGACTGCGCCTTTCAGCACGCCCGCAGCACAGCACGCCCCGCACGCGACTCAGCGCGAGTCATGGCGCCAACGCAGTCTCATGCAGCTTGCGGCCTTGAAGGCCGCCACCCCGGTAACCCCGCTGCTGGAACTCAGCCTGCGCGGACTGGGCGAGGCACGCATCCTGATCAAGGACGAGCGGGCGCATGCCAGCGGCTCGCTCAAGCATCGCCTGGCGATGTCGCTGTTCGAGCAGGCTCTGCTAAAGGATTGGCTGACGCCCGGCGGCCCGGTGATCGAAGCCTCCTCGGGCTCCACGGCGGTCTCTGAAGCGTGGCTGGCACGCCGGCTGGGGCTGGAATTCATTGCCGTGGTGCCCAGGGGCACCGCCTTTTACAAGCAGCAAGCGATTCGTGGCGAGGGTGGGTGCGTGGTGGAAATCGAGGACTCCGCTCGGCTCTGTCAGCATGCGCAGGCGCTTGCCGATGACAGCGGCGGTCACTTCATCAATCAATTCCGCCATGCCGCTACTGCTGGCGACTGGGCAAGCGACACCAGCCTGCCCGGGGAGTGCCTGGCACAGATCGCCGCGCGTGAGCTGCCCGAGCTGCAGGCGGTATTTCTCGGCGCCGGCACCGGCGGCAGTGCCGCCAGCTTCGCGCGCCATCTGCGCCACAAGCGCCATCTGCATCAGGGGAGCCATCTGCATCAGGGGAGCCATCGTGCCCGCGTGATCGGCGTGGACCCCGAGCACTCCGTCTATCACGCCTGCTGGCAGCACCATCGTGCCCACGGCGCCCGTACGACCCGCCTGCCCGTCCCGCAGGCGGCCAACCCCATCGAAGGCATCGGGCGGCCCTGCGTGCTGGAGGCATTCGACCCCGCCCATTTCGATGACTACCGGCGCATCGCGGATGCGCGCAGTCAGGCGGCCGCGCTGTGGCTGGCCGAGCATGCCGGGCTTGAGGTCGGCCCCTCCAC
Organism: Cobetia sp. 1CM21F; assembly: GCF_023161745.1. Classification (NCBI taxonomy): domain Bacteria; kingdom Pseudomonadati; phylum Pseudomonadota; class Gammaproteobacteria; order Oceanospirillales; family Halomonadaceae; genus Cobetia; species Cobetia sp. 1CM21F. Next base: position 35,914 of record NZ_JALNTQ010000007.1, read on the forward strand.
CGGTACCGCCTTCGCGGGGCTGCTCGAGAGCCTGGCGCTCAGGCGCGCACGCGGTGAGTCGTTGGCCGGCAGCTGGTTGCTGCTGGCCTGTGATCACGCCGAGCGTTATGCCACCACGCTGGGCGATCCCGCATGGCGAGCCGCACAGCAATCGCGACTCGCCCCACAGCGGGCCTGGATCGAAGCGTTCGCCGACTGAAACGACGCCTGTTTTACGCCCCCGCCTGAAACAACGACACCCCGCCGAGCGGCAGGGTGTCGTAAGGCAGATCCGATGTGATGGCGACGCTAGCGGGGGTGCATCACACCAGCAGCGCCTGGAACTGACGCAGCCATTCCGGATGCGCCGGCCAGGCCGGTGCGGTCACCAGCTTGCCGGAGGTCACGGCGTCGGTCACTTCCAGCGACACGAACTCACCGCCCGCCAGCTTCACCTCCGGCGCACACGCCGGATAGGCGCTGACGCGATGGCCTTCCAGTGACATGGCGGCGGCCAAGAGCTGCGGACCATGACAGACGGCGGCGATGGGCTTGTCGGCCTCGACGAAGTGACGCACCATCGCCAGCACACGCTCATCCAGACGCAGATACTCGGGGGCGCGGCCACCGGGGATCAGCAGCGCGTCGTAACTCTCGACGACGATCTCGGCGAAGCTGGCGTTGAGCGCGAAGTTGTGGCCCGGCTTCTCGGTGTAGGTCTGATCACCCTCGAAGTCATGGATGGCGGTCTTGACGATATCGCCTTCCGTCTTGTCCGGGCAGACGACATCCACGCGGTGCCCCATCGCCTGCAGCGCCTGGAACGGCACCATCAGCTCATAATCTTCTACAAAATCCCCGGCAATGATGACAATGCTGGCCATGATGATCTCCTGATTGGACCCAACGTCTAGGTACGCGCCGCGCGCGGCGGAAGGACAAGGCAGTTACAGAGTACCTATCCATTGCACATGAGCAAGCGCTGAAATATCGTCGTGGCCGCCTGACGGGCGTTGGCTTGATTGTGGATCGCCTCAACATCATTACATCATCACGTGCAGTCGCCCTGCCCCGTCGCTGCCTGACCGCTCGACACCCCCATTCACAGGCCACGGCTCCAGTGCCGGTCTCGGGAGTCACCATGACCCTGCCATCTTCCGCCTTGTCTCACTTCTCTCAAGCCCCCGCGCGTCGCGGCGCTTGCACCGCCACTCGCGCCGATCGGCCCTCGGCATGGCAGCGCCTGTGCCGCGCAGGCCTGGGGGCGCTCCTGCTGCTGGCGGGCAGTGCCCAGGCGGCCAGCGATGAGGCCGCTGTCAGCCCTGACGCGCCCCTGGCGCCTGTCGCCAGCATCGCGCCGGTGCCCTTCACCGCCCACTACACCCTGGTACTGGATGGCTGGCCGGACGTGCCCATCACCCAACGCGTCAGCCAGAGCGGCGAGCTGTACATCGCCAGCATGGAGGCCTCCATCAAGGTCGCCAGTGGCTATGAGCAGGGCCGCTTCACGCTCGCGGAGGGTCGCCTGCTACCCGAGGGCTATCGCTCCGGCTATCGGCTGGCCGGCATCGGCAAGGACTACAACCGGGAAGCACCGGAGGCAGGCGATACCCGCCTGCCTGACCGTCAGAGCCTGCTGGTACTGCTGAGCCAGCAGGTCGACAGCCAATGGAGCGAGCAGGCCTGTCTGGCCGCGACGCCCTGCTCACTGGATTATCTCGACCACAAGGGCCGCCAGCGCACCCTGATGTACGAGATCCAGGGCCAGGAAACACGCCAGGCGGCACAGCGCACCTTCCGCACCCTGCGCATCGAGGCGTGGCGCAAGCATCGCGAGCACAAGCACTACCGTATCTGGCTGGCGCCGCGCTGGCCGGGCCTGATGGTCGGCCTCGATTACCTCGACTACGAGGACGTCATGGACAAGGACGGCAACCGCAACGGCGAGGTGCCGCCGCGCTCGGCCCATCTGACCCTGAACCAGCTGAGCAGTGCCCGCCAGTGATGACAGCTCCCGCCTCTAGCGCGGCTGATCATAAGCCCCGCTGATACGCCATCAGCAAGTCTCTCGCGCAATGGTGCTAGCGGGGTTATCCAGACTCCACGCCAACCGATATAGTAAGGCCCTTCGGCGGTATTCACCGCCAATCAATCACTTGCGCCGCCCCTGCTGTCCGGGTGGCAACGCCAAGGAAGGGTCATGCTGTCGGGTCTCATCTTCATTCTGCTGCCGCTGATACTCGGCTATCTGGTACGCCTCACCGATCCTGGTCGCCTGGCGGTGGTCAATCGGCTGGTCAATGCCTCCATCTATCTCATCCTGTTCCTGATGGGCATGGGGCTGGCGGCGCTGGAGCAGTTGAGTGTCGGCATGGCCGCCATGAGCGGTCAGGCGTTGACGCTGTTCGCCATCATCACGCCGCTGAATCTGCTGGCGCTGTGGTGGCTGTCGCGCCGCAGCCCGCTGCGCGCCAATCCCGCCCAGGCGGTGGATGGCGCACCGATGACCCGCTGGCAGGCGCTGTCCGGCTCGCTGACCCTTGCCGCCGTGGTCGCGCTGGGGGTCGGCGCCGGCGTGCTGCTCAAGACCTTCGGCACCCAGCTTGATACCGACACCCTCGCCGAATGGGCGCTCTATGTGCTGCTGGCGCTGATCGGCTGCCAGCTCAGAAGCTCCGGCATGAGCCTGCGCCAGATCCTGCTCAATCGACACGGCCTGATCATCGCGCTGACGGTGATGGCCAGTTCGCTGCTCGGTGGCCTGCTGGCGGCCCCTCTGCTGGCGCTGGAGTGGAATCAGGGCATGGCGATCTCGGCCGGCTTCGGCTGGTACTCGCTGTCGGGGATCCTGGTCGGCGATCAGCTCGGGCCGATTCTCGGCGGCGCCGCCTTCTTCAATGATCTGGCGCGCGAGCTGCTGGCCTTCGTGCTGATCCCCCTGACCATCCAGCGCTACACGCCGCTGGCCATCGGCATCGGCGGGGCCACCTCGATGGACTTCACGCTACCGGTGATCCAGCAGACCGGCGGCGTGGCCTGCGTCCCGGTCGCCGTGGTCTCGGGCTTCCTGCTGTCGCTGGCAGCGCCGCCGATGATCCTGTTCCTGCTCTCGCTGAGTCACGTCTGATCCGCCGGGCAAGGCTTGCTCCCGGGCTGCCTTAACAGGGACACTCTTGTCCTCCTTCGCAGCCGCTTGAATATCCATGCCCTCTCAGCCTCACAAAGCTTCCCGCCTCAAGCGCGTCACCCTGGCCGATATCGCCGCCCGACTGGGCGTCACCAAGGTCACGGTGTCGCGCGCGCTCAATCAGCCCGAGAAGGTATCCGCCGCGATGCGCGAGCGGGTAACCGAATGCGCCCGCGAGCTGGGTTACATGCCCAATCGTCAGGCCGGCAGCCTCGCCAGCGGTCACTCGCGGCTGATCGCGCTGCTGATTCCGTCGCTCTCCAACGCCGTGTTCTCGGAGCTGCATCGCGGCCTGGAAGCCCCGCTGGCCGCCGCGGGCTATCAGCTGCTGATCGGCCATACCGGCTATTCGATGCAGGAAGAGGAGCGCCTGATCGAGACCTGGCTCTCCTTCGGCATCGACGGGCTGGTGCTGTGCGGCAGTCGCCATAGCCCTCGTACCCGCGAGATGATCGCGCGCTCGGGCTGTGCGGTGGTGGAGTGCATGGAGAAGCGCGAGACGCCCCTCGACATGGCGGTGGGACTGGACCAGCACGCCGCTGGCCGCGCGATGACCGAGGCCATGATCGCGCTGGGCCATCGCCATATCGGTTTTCTCGGTGCGCGCATGGACCGCCGCGTCGAACAGCGCTTGGGCGGCTGGCGTGCGGCGATGGAGGCCGCCGGCCTGTCGCAGCAGGCGCTGTTGACCACCGATGCCCCCTCCAGCGTGCGCATGGGCGGCAAGCTGCTCGACGAGATGCTGACCCGCTGGCCCGAGACCCAGGCCGTGTTCTGTTGCAATGACGACCTGGCGGCCGGCGGGCTGTTCGAGTGCCAGCGCCGCGGCCTGTCGGTGCCCGACCAGCTGGCGCTGGCCGGCTTCAACGGCCTGGAGATGACCCGCGGCACCTGGCCGCCGCTGGCCAGCGTGGTCACGCCACGCCGCGAGATCGGCGAGCGCGCCGCCGCCCTGCTGCTGGCGCGCTTGAGCGGTGATCTCGACGCCACGCCCCACGGCCTGTGGGAAGACCTGGGCTTCAGTCTGCAGACTGGCGGTAGCCTGTCCTCGTGAATACGTGGTGGCAGCCTCTAGTTGTGATACGCGGCAGTAACCTGTCGCCGTGAGACGTCTGGCGGCTGACTAGCGCTCCGGCGCGTCGAGGATCTGCTGACAGACACTCTCGACCAGCGCCTGAGGCGTAGCGCTGATGTCGAGGGTGTGGATGCGCCCTTCATCGTCGCCGGGCACCTCGAGCGTCGCCAGCTGGTTGTCGAGCATGTCAGCGCCCTTGAAGAAATGATCGGTTCGCGCCTCGAGGCGTTCCAGCAGCAGCTCGCGCGAGCCTTCGAGGAACACGAAGCCCAGTGCGGGGTCCCCGCCACGCAGTTGATCCCGATAACGTCGCTTCAAGGACGAGCAGGCCAGTACCAGACTGCGCCCGTCGCGACGCGCCGCCTCGATCAGCTCGGCCAGACGGGCCAGCCAGCCGTGGCGATCGTCGTCATCCAGCGGGATGCCGCGCGCCATCTTGGCCACGTTGGCCTCCCCGTGATAGTCGTCGCCATCGATGAACTGCGCGCCCAGGCACGCCGCCAGCTGCTGCCCGACGTGTGACTTGCCACAGCCCGACACCCCCATGACCACCAGACGCACGCCACCCTGAGCGGCCAGAGCCTCTGACCTGGTCGGCATCGACGCGACCGCTGATGCTCCTTCTGCCTGCTGCTGCATGAAAACCCTCTCCCCCTGAATGAAAACGATGGCCCACCAGCGTACCCGATGTTGCCGATCAATCCCTTGTCCGGCGCCTCGGGACGGCTGTCGCGCACTGAGCGACTGCCCGTTGGCGGACAGTCAGCTGCCAGACGCGACAGACTTTTGTCCCTCATGCACCTTTCGGATCATTGCGTAAGCGTTAATGTTACCGGTAACTTTCATCCTGCACGACCCACGACGCCTCACACAATACGCCTTTGGGCAATGGCCGATGATCACGCCGTTGCCAGCCGCAAGAGTTCGCCATCATGTCCCCAGATAGCACCCTCATCCTTGCCGCCCTCGGTGGCATTCTGCTGCTGCTTTACCTCGTCATGCGCCTGCGCCTGCATGCCTTCGTTGCCCTGCTGGTGGTGAGTCTGGGGGTCGGACTGGCCACCGGCATGCAGCCCGACGCCATCATCGACTCCGTCACCAACGGCATGGGCAACACCCTGGGTTTCGTTGCCACCGTGGTTGGTCTCGGCGCGATGTTCGGCAAGATGCTGGAAGTGTCCGGCGGTGTCGATCGCATGGCCAACACCCTGCTGGGGCGCTTCGGCACCTCGCGCTCGCAATGGGCGCTGGCGCTGACCGGCTTTCTGGTCGCGATTCCTGTGTTCCTGGATGTCGCCTTCATCATCCTGGTGCCGCTGGTCTATGCGCTGGCGCGCCGCAGCGGCCGCTCGCTGCTCTATTACGGCATCCCGCTGCTCGCCGGTCTGGCCGTGACCCACTCCTTCATTCCGCCGACCCCGGGGCCGATCGCGGTCGCCAAGCTGATCGGTGCCGATCTCGGCTACGTCATCCTGTTCGGGGCGCTGTGCGGTCTGCCGGCGATGATCGTCGCGGGGCCGATCTTCGGTCGCTTCATCGCGGCGCGCATCGACGCCAGAATCCCGGATTACATGGAAAATACCGGCAGCGTGATGAGCGATGAAGAGGTCAATCAGCGCGCCCCGGGCTTCGGTCTGATCCTGTCCATCGTGCTGCTGCCGCTGGCGCTGATCGTGCTCAACACCGTCTCGGGCTTCCTGTTCGGTGACGACAGTCCGCTGGTCGGCTGGCTGGGCTTCCTCGGCCACCCGTTCGTGGCACTGAGTCTGGCCACCCTGATGGCCTTCACCCTGCTGGGCACACGCCGTGGCATGACGCGCGAACAGGTGATGGAAGTCGCCACCAAGGCACTCGAACCAGCCGGCATCATCATCCTGGTCACCGGCGCGGGCGGCGTCTTCAAGCAGATGCTGATCGATTCCGGGGTCGGTGACGTGCTCGGCAACCTGATGGCCGACAGCAACCTGCCGCCGATCCTGCTTGCCTTCCTGATCGCCACCGCCGTGCGTGTCATCCAGGGCTCGGCCACCGTGGCGATGATCACCGCCGCCGGCCTGATGGCCCCGGTGATCGATACGCTGGCGCTGTCCGGCCCGGTACTGGGGCTGGTGGTGATCGCCATCGCCAGTGGCGCCACCGTGCTCAGTCACGTCAATGACTCCGGCTTCTGGCTGGTCAGCCGCTACTTCGGCCTCACCGAGAAGGAAACACTCAAGAGCTGGACGGTGATGGAAACCCTGATCGGCGTGATCGGCGTCTGCATGGCACTGCTGATCGGCCTGTTCATCTAGTTTATCCCGTTCATCCAGTTCAACTATTTCACCTATTTCAACTACTGAAATCTGGCCTGCCCGCGCGGTTCAGCCCGGCTGACAGGAGGGTTCATCTCGTCAGCAGGCGCCGCCCGCCAGGCGCACTCGTGAAAGCTGCCACTTCGTGTGGCAGCTTTTTTTGTGGGGCGCCAATCATGCAATGGCAGATTGCGTCTGTTGCACGCTATTTCCCATTTTGGCATTGCGCCTGAATGGCATCATGCGATCATCCACCCATTCGTCTGCCTTTCATGGCCATGATCCACCGCCCGCTCTGACCGACGCCAAAGCGACTGGCCAGAAGACGGCTGCGCATCAGGCCAGTCACTTTTCGTTCGGAGTCCGCATGGACCATAGCCCTGAGACGCCAGCGTCGTCTTCCGCGTCGCCCGCCCCTGCCGGCCGCCCCGCACCCTCCTCGCGGCGCCTGATCTGGGTGAGACTTCTGGCGCTGATCATTCTCGCGCTGGCGATCGCGCTGGCCGCCTGGTGGATGAATCATCGCCCCGGGGCGCCGAAGCGTGCCCCCAGCGAGGCGCCTGCGCCCACGGTCGAGGTAGTGACGGTCAGCCATGCCGCCAACGCCCCGACGCTTGAGGGCTTCGGCCGCGTGATCGCCGATCGTCAGACCACGGTCTCCACGCGCGTCAGCGGTCAGCTGGCGCCCTTCCCCGAAGGCATCGAGGCCGGCCGCGAAGTCCGCGAGAACCAGCTGCTGGCCAGTCTCGATCAACTGGATTATCAGCTGGCACTGCGTCAGGCCGAGGCGGATCTCGCCACGGCAGAAGCCAGCCTCGCCTCTGAAAAGGGCGAGCAGATCCGCGCCGCCTCGGAATACAAGACCTTCGGTCGCAACCTGCCGGCGGCCCAGAAAGCGCTGGTCCTGCGCGAACCTCAGCTCAAGTCGGCCCAGGCCGCCGTGGAAAGCGCCCGCGCCAGCCGCGATCAGGCCAAGCTCAATCTGGCCCGCACCGAGATTCGCGCCCCCTACGACGGCCTGATCAGCGAGCGTCTGGTCGGCGAAGGCAGCGACCTCAACGCCTTCACCGACCTGTTGACGCTGGTGGCCACCGACCGCTTCTGGGTGCGCCTCAATCTGCCGCAGGCCGACATGGAATGGCTCTCGACCCACGCCCGTGATGGCCAGGGCACGCCGGTACTGCTCTCGAGCAAGGCCTGGCCGGATGGCCAGCATCGCCGTGGCGAAGTGTGGAGCGTGCTGCCTTCGCTGGAAGACAACGGCCTGCTGACCCAGGTGATGGTGGCGGTGGAAGACCCGCTGGCGCTCAATGTCTCAGAGGAGGCGCGCGCCAGCACCCCGGCACTGCGCATCGGCGATGTGGTCGAGGCGACCCTGACACCCCAGCGCACCGCCTCGCTGATCGAACTGCCGATCAGTGCGCTGCGCAGCGGCCAGCAGGTCTGGGTGCTGACGGAGGACGGTCATCTCGAGAAGCGCTCGGTAGGCGTGCGCCATCTGGGCAATGACACCCTGCTGGTCGCCGACGGCCTGGTGGACGGCGAGCGCGTCATCACCAGCTCCCTGAGCAGCGTCGAAGCCGGCATGGCACTGCGCGCGCGCGGCGATGCGGCGACGCCGACCGCCAAGACAACTGATGCCGAGGCGGCTGACGACAAGACGACGGCTGGCGACACGAGCACCGCGACAGTTGAGAAGGACACGGCGACTGTCGACAAGAGCACCGCAGCTGGCGACAAGAGCGCCACGGTTGCCGACAAGAACGCCACGACCACCGGAAGTGACTCATGACGGCACAGTCGCGCCTCAAGGGCCCCATCCGCTGGATGCACGATCACGGCGTCGCCGCCAACCTGCTGATGCTGTGTCTGATTCTCGGCGGCCTGCTGATGTCCAGTCAGATCAAGAAGGAGGTCTTCCCCTCCTTCGAGCTCGAGATCATCAACGTCAGCGTCAGCTATTCCGGCGCCACGCCGGATGAAGTCTCCGAAAGCCTGTTGCAGGCGATGGAGTCCGCGGTACAGGACGTGGAGGGCATCGAGGAGATCACCGCCACCGCCGAGGAAGGCCTCGGCTCGCTGTCCATCGAGCTGCAGGACGGCGTCGAGACCATGCGCGCCTATCAGGACATCCAGCAGGCCATCGACAGCATCACCACACTGCCCGATGAATCCGACCCGCCCGTCTACTCGCTGGCGGGCCGCTCGCGCAGCGTGATGGAGCTCAAGCTGCATGGCCAGACCGATGACCAGACCCTGCGCAATGTCGCCGAGCGTCTGCGCCTGAGCCTGCTGGACAGCGACGACATCACCAAGGTGGAGCTGACCGGCATCCGTGACCGCGAGGTGCATGTCGCGCTGGAAGAAGGCGCGCTGCGTCGCTATGGCCTGTCGCATCAGGATATCGCGGGGCTGATCGGCAATCAGGCGCTCAACCTGGCCGGGGGCAGCCTCGATACCCAGCAGGGCGAATACCTGGTGCGCTATGAGGCGCGTCGCGACGGCGCCGCCGAGTTCGCGCAGCTGCCGGTGATCTCCAGCCAGGAAGGCAATGTCGTGCGTCTGGGCGATATCGCCACCGTCACCGACGGCTTCGCTGACAGTGACAAGGAAGTGCTCTACGACGGCGAACCGGCGATCGGTCTCGACATCTATCAGGTCGGCTCCCAGACACCCAACGAGCTGTCCGCCGCGACCATGGCGATGCTGCCGCAATTGACCGCCAGCCTGCCGCGCGGACTGACGCTGAGCGTCGAGGACGATGACTCGCTGATCTATCAGGACCGTCTGGAGCTGCTGCTCAAGAATGCCTGGATGGGCCTGGTGCTGGTGCTGGTACTGCTGGGGCTGTTCCTCGAGGCGCGTCTCGCCTTCTGGGTCACGCTGGGCATCCCCACCGCCTTCCTCGGCGCGATGCTGTTCCTGCCGCTGGTCGGCGTGTCCATCAACATGATCTCGATGTTCGCCTTCATCATCGCGCTGGGCATCGTGGTCGATGACGCCATCATCGTCGGCGAGAACATCCACTCGCACCGCGAGCGCGGCGCCAGCATGCGCGAAGCCGCCATTCTCGGCGCGCGCGAGATCGCGGTGCCGCTGGCGTTCTCGATCCTGTCCAACATCGTGGCCTTCATTCCGCTGCTGTTCCTGCCCGGCTTCCTCGGGCTGGTATTCGGCATCATCCCGCTGGTGGTGATCAGCATCTTCGCGCTGAGCTGGATCGAAGCGATCTTCATCCTGCCCGCGCACCTGGGCCACACCAGCGAGAAACCGATCCGCTGGCTGGCACCGCTGGACCGCGTGCGCCATGGCGTCCAGCACGGGCTCGAGCGCTTCACGCGTCGCCGCTTCCAGCCCTTCCTCGAAGGGTGCCTTAACTATCGTGGCCTGACCGCCATCTGCGGCCTGGCGCTGCTGGTGCTGGCGATGGCCTGGATGGCCAGTGGCCGCCTCGGCTTCTCGCTGATGCCGCGTGTCGAGTCCAACCGTGCCGGTGTCACCGCCAACCTGCCGGTGGGCAGCCCGATCAGCCAGGACCGCGAAGTGCGCACCCTGCTGCTGGACGCGCTGGAGCGGGTCCGCGAGCGCGACGACGCCCCCACGATCTATTCCACCAGCGCCGAGATCGAAGGCAACTCGCTGAGCATCATCGCCAATCTGGACACCACGGTGGAGGACAACTGGTCGCCCTCGCAGCTGATCACGGCCTGGCGTGAGGAAGCCGGCACCATCGCCAATACCGAGTCGCTGCTGTTCGAATCTGATATCGGCGGGCCGGGTCGCGGCGCGGGCCTCACCATCCGCCTCTCCTCGTCTGACAGTGGCGCGCTGATGGCTGCCGCCGAGTCGCTGGCGACGTCGCTTGAGGATTACAGCTCGCTGTCCGACATCGACAGCGGCCTGGATGACGGCAAGCGCGAGCTCTATCTGCAGCTCAATGCCTACGGTCGCTCGCTGGGACTGGATGGCGCTACCCTGGCCAACCAGCTGCGCGGGCCGCTGTCCGGCGCGACCGCCCTCAAGCAGCAGCAGGGTCGCAATGAGGTCGAGGTCAAGGTGCTGCTGCCCGAAGACCAGCGCGCAAGCCTCGCCCAGCTGGAGAACTTCGGCGTGCAGACCGGCAACGGTGTCAGCGTACCTCTGGGACTGGTGGCCGACATCGAGCAGGGACGCGCCGCGTCCAGCATCCTGCGCATCGACGGGCGCCGCGTGATCGAGGTCACCGCCAACGTCACCCCGTCCGATGCGGTCAGTCAGGTGATCACCAGCCTGGAAAGCGATATCTACCCTCAGCTGAAGAGCCAGTATCCGAGCCTGAGCATCGGCTATGGCGGGCGTCAGGAAGAGACCGCCGACAACCTGGGGTCACTGCAGGTGTCGTTGCTGCTGACGCTGGCGGCACTCTATCTGCTGCTGGCGTTGCCGTTCAGAAGCTACCTGCAGCCGCTGCTGGTGATGACGGCGATTCCCTTCGGCCTGATCGGCGCGGTCATCGGCCATCAGCTGATGGGCTATGGCCTGTCGGTGATCAGCCTGATGGGGATGCTGGCGCTGTCGGGTATCGTCATCAACGACGCCCTGGTGCTGATCGACTACGCCAACCGCCAGCGTCTGGCCGGTGCCACCGCGCGTGAGGCGATCATCATGGCGGCCACGCGGCGTCTGCGTCCCATCCTGTTGACGACGCTGACCACCTTCTTCGGCCTGGCGCCGATGATCTTCGAGACCTCGCGCCAGGCGCGCTTCATGATCCCGATGGCGGTCTCCATCGGCTTCGGCATCCTGTTCGCGACGGTGATCCTGCTGATCCTGGTGCCCTCGCTCTACCTGTTGCTGGAAGACCTGCAGCACAACCTGCGACGCCTGCTGGGGCTGCCGCCCCGCACCCCGCGTCATGAGGAGCAGCCATCATGATGCCCGCCGTCACAGCCTGGCGCTCACGGCTGTCCGTGCGGCTGTTCGTGATCCTGCTGCTGACCAATGTCGTGATCGGCGGCAGCATCTACATGTTCATCTCCCACAGCATGGACAGAGGGTTCGCGGAGTATCTGGAGCAGACCCAGCAGGAGCGCATCGAGCTGATCTCGTCCGATCTGGTCAGCGCCTACGCCGCGGAAGGCAACTGGGACTGGATGAAGAGCCGGCGCAACTGGGGACGCATCGTGCATTCCCAGGCGCCGCCGGACAGGTTCGAGATGCCGCCGGGCGCCAACATGAATCGCCCCCAGGACTACATGCTGCGCGATACCCGCGGCCAGCGCCTCAATGGGCCGCCGCGCCCCATCCCCGGCATGCGGTTCAAGGACCTCATGCTGGACGGCGAGAAGATCGGCGAGCTGGGCTACCTGCCGGTGAGTGAATTCCTGCGCCGCGGCAAGGACCAGTATCTGGAGCGTCAATCGCGCAATCTGGCGACCATCATCCTGTCCTCCACCTTCGCCTCGCTGCTGGCAGCGGCCGGGATCGCCTGGTGGCTGGGCCATCGGGTGCGTGACCTCGCCAGTGGCGCCAGCCGTCTGTCGAGTGGCGACTATGCCACCCGCCTGCCGGTGCGTGGGCGAGATGAGCTGTCGCGGCTGGCCGGCGACTTCAATGCGCTGGCGCAGACGCTGGAGACCAACCGCGATTCGCGCCAGCGCTGGGTGAGTGATATCTCCCATGAGCTGCGCACGCCGCTGGCGGTGCTAAAGGGCGAGATCGAGGCCATGCAGGACGGTATCCGCCCGATGAGCCAGGACAGCCTCGGCTCGCTGGAGCAGGAGGTGGATGCCCTCAACCGCCTGGTGTCGGATCTGCGCCTGCTGGCCCAGAGCGATGCCGGCACCCTGGAAGCCTGGCGCGAGCCGCTGGAGCTGGATGCCCAGCTCAGCGATAGCCTGGACGACCTGCGTGGCTGGCTGGAAGACAGCGGCATCCAGCTGGAGACCGACATCCAGCTGCCGCTGCGCGTTCAGGGCGACATGCAGCGCCTGCATCAGCTGTGGAGCAACCTGGCCAGCAATACCCGCGCCTACACCGACTCGCCCGGCAAGTTGAGGGTCAGCCTGCTGCGCGAGGCTGCCTCACCCGGGGATGGCGCCGGCCACCCCGGCTGGGCGGTCGTGCGCTGGGAAGACTCGAGCCCCGGCGTGCCAGAGGCCGAGCTTGCCCACCTCACCGAGCGCCTGTATCGGGTCGAGAACTCGCGCAATCGCTCCAGCGGGGGTTCCGGGCTGGGCCTGTCGATCGCCAGCGCGCTGGTCAGTGCGCATGATGGCCAGCTGGTGCCGGGCCAGTCATCGCTGGGCGGACTGCGATGGGACATTCGCCTGCCGCTGTTGTCTACTTGAAACAGTCATTTTCATCTGCAAGGACTCTTGACCATGAGCGACGTTCACGCCGACACCACTGACGCCCGGGCCGAGACCCAGAAACCGCTGATTCTGGTGGTGGAAGACGAGCCCAAGATCGCCAGCCTGCTGTGCGATTATCTGGACGGCAGCGGGTATCGCACCCGGCATGTCGACGACGGCAACGCCGTCATCGCGGCGGTCAATGACGAGACACCCGCCCTGGTATTGCTGGACCTCATGCTGCCGGGCACCGACGGCCTGACCCTGTGCCGTCAGCTGCGGGCCGAGGACAACCTGCTGCCCATCGTGATGCTGACCGCGCGGGTCGAGGAAGTGGACCGCCTGCTGGGGCTGGAGCTGGGCGCCGATGACTACATCTGCAAACCCTTCAGCCCGCGTGAGGTGGTGGCGCGCATCAAGGCCGTGCTGCGTCGCAGCCAGGCGCTTGATCAGACCCTCTCGCAGACCTCCGACAAGGGCCAGCTGGTGCTCAATGAGGAAGGTTGGCAGGCACTGGCCGATGGCAGTGACCTGGGCCTGACCGCAGTCGAGTTCCAGCTGCTCAAGGTGATGATGCAGTCGCCGGGGCGCATCTTCTCCCGCGACCAGCTGATGGACCACATGTACCGCGACCACCGCATCGTCTCCGAGCGCACGGTGGATTCCCACGTCAAGAAGCTGCGCCGCAAGATCGCCAATGTCTGGCCGGAGCGCGACGTGATTCGCTCCATCTATGGCGTCGGCTACAAGTTCGAGCCTGACGTGCTGGACTGATATCTCGCCTTGCGCAGGCCCTGAAACCTTTCAGAAACATGACAACCGCCGTCTGTGACCACAGACGGCGGTTGCGTTTTTGTTGCACCCACGGTGCGAACTTGCTGTCCAACTGCGACGGATACTGTCATCACTGCCTAAGCGAGAGCCATTTACTGCCGCTCAAGCGCGGGTCTACGCCACAAGTGAGGTATTCGTCATGTCCCACAGTCCTGCCAATCGTGCTCTCTCCCGCACTCGCCTGATCGGTGCCGGCGTACTGAGCGTCATGCTGATGGCATCACCGCTGAGCGTGACCAGTGCCAGCGCCGCCGATGTCTCGCTGAACGTGCTGCTGGATGGCATCAGCCTGAACGTCAGCCAGCGTGCCACCCTCGACAAGCAATATCGCCACTATCGCCAGCAACGTCAGGCCGCTAAAAGCCATCACGACGCCAAGGCGCTTGCCAAGGCGCGCAAGGCCTACCTGGCCGATGTCGATCGCGTCCTGAACCGCCATCAGACCCAGCGCTTCCACCAGCAGTTCGACCGCCACTATCCGGCGAATGCCCAAGCGAACGCCAAGGCAGCGAAGAAGCACCACCACGGCGGTTGATGGCAACCGCGTCTGAGCGCCCCGGGTTGAAACCTGGCGTCATCACCTTGATCAAGGACTCAGTCCCTACAGGATTCAGTCTCTACAGGATTCAGGCCACAAGCTCACGCTGCAGAACGACGACATAGAAAAGACGACGCAGAAAAGACACAGCAAGCCGTTGCATGTTCCGCCCAGGCGCGTTGCACGCAACCCCATGAAACGTTGCACAATGCCGGCACATTCACTGCTGATAATGCTCTTATCGCTTGATTCCGGCCCTTTATCTAGACACTCGGAGTACGCCATGAACCGCATTTCTCGCAAGCTCATCGTTTCCGGTCTGCTGACCGCCCTGGCACTGCCGATGACCGCCGTGGCCTCAAGCAACGACAAGCACCATGACGGCGCCGACCGCAAGGAAGGCCTCGACAAGATTCTCGCCAGCTGGCATCTCAGCGATGAACAGCAGCAACAGCTCGACGCACTCAAGCAACAGCAGATGGAAAGCCGCAAGCAGCTCAAGGAGCAGAAGTTCGACTCCCGCGAAGCGCGCCGCGACGCCATCCAGGCACAGCGTGAAGAACACAAGGCCGCCCTGGCAGAGATTCTCGACGAGAATCAGGTCAAGGTGCTCGAAGCCTACTGGGCTGCCGGCAAGCCGATGCACGGCAAACACATGGGCAAGCATGACGGCAAACGTCACGGCGAAGGCAAGCATGCCGACGAGCGTGGTGGCGAACGCGGCGGCAAGCACATGGCCGGCGAGCGTGGCGGCAAGCACATGGCCGACGACGGCAAGCAGCGCATGCAGCTGATGGGCGCCCTGTTCGACAGCTGGGACCTGGATGACGACCAGCGCAGCGCCCTCAAGGACTCCTTCAAGTCCATGCGTGACGACATGGAGTCACTCAAGAAGACCGACTTCGACTCGCGTGAAGCGCGCAAGGCCGCCTTCGAGGAACTGCGCAAGACCCAGCACGATCGTCTGGCCAAGGTGCTGGATGACGACCAGATCAAGGTGCTGGACCTGATGCACCAGCGTGACAAGCGCGGTCCGAAGATGGCTGACCGTCAGCAGCAGGAAGGCATGAAGGCGCTGCTGGCCAGCTGGAACCTGAGCGATGACCAGATGCAGGCGCTCAAGGAAGTCCGCAAGGAAATGCGTGACGAGATGCATGACAGCATGAAAGAGATGCACGACGACATGCGCGATGCCATGCAGGACGCCGACACCAAGCAGGAGCGTGTCGCCGCTCGCCAGGAAATGCGCAAGGAAATGAAGGAGCAGCGCCTGGAGCTGCGTGAGGAAGGCCGCGAGAAACTCGCCGATGTGCTGTCCGCCGAGCAGCTCGATGCGCTGGAAGCCTTCATGGCCAACGGCATGCGCCATCATGCTGGCAAGCATCATGGCGGCATGAAGGACGGCGACATGAAGCGCGGCCCGATGCATGACGCCGACCAGTCTGAAGATGCCTGAGTCAGGCCATCACCCGGCCAGCTGAAAGCCGGCTGATCGACAATCCGGCGAGGTAAGAATCGGGCGGTCGCGCCCCGGACGATCGCGCCCCGGACGATCGCGCCCCGAACACAGCCATTCAACTGCCCTGCTGATGTCACTTTCGCCGCCCCGGCCACGATTCTGTGGTCGGGGCGGCGTCGTTGTGTCCTTTTACCGACAGCGATTTTTCCGAGCACGACACCGCGCCTGCGAGGCTCTGCCATCGGGCCTCGCGGCGACGTGATCGCGACACGAGGATAAGCGAAAGCGACAGTTGCACTGCCTTTTTCCCCAAAGGGGGGTTATATTTTTATTGAACAATCAATTAAAATAATTCTGCAAGGCTTTGAGCATTACACGGCGTGATGATGTGAGTCGCGTTTTCCTGACTGCTGAGCTCCCCTCCGCTGCCGAGCTCGACCGGCGGCAGCAAGACGGGATGCCTGCAACCGTCACAGGAAAGCGGACCCGGCAGATGCCGACGAGACTGACGCCTGCCATCCCGGCAACTTCAAGGGAGCAAGCGATGGCGACCGCCACGGACTCGCGAGCAGACACCGGAGTGACCCGCCCCTTCGCGAGAAGGTCGGGTGACGTCCAGGGACGCCAAGTAGACGTTCGAAGTGATGAGAGCAGCACGATGAAGGCACAGCGTTCCCCAGCGCTCGACCCGCCATCGTTCTTCTGCGGCCAATCTGGCCTGCAGAAAAGGGGCCGCACCACGGTGCGCGCCCGGCGTCTCTCATGAATTGCCCACCGGCATTTCTTGCTTGCTGCCCAGCGATGCCCCTGCAATCGCGTCGTCACGGCAGTCGACACTGCCGCTGCTGCAAGTTCCGCCCCGCGCGTGAGCTGAGCACGGCCCGTGCCGTTCGTGTCCGTCTTTTCCTGCACGCCACCCGCAATTTCTGCGGCTGACGGGCAGCTAAGCACCACGCACGAGTGAAACTTCCCCTGATAAGGAGTTGCTCATGCAGAAACCTGCTTCCGCCGAGAACGCCACGCCGTCCTCGAGTCGTATCAACCCGACGGTCTTCTACGGATCGATCATCGGTATCCTCGCCTTCCTGGCCTTCGCGATGCTGTTCACCGAACAGGCCGACGCCTGGATCGGCAGCGCCCTGGGCTGGACCATCGACACCTTCGGCTGGTTCTACATGCTGGCCATCGTCGCCTATCTGGTCTTCGGGGTGCTGATCGCCTGCTCGCGCTTCGGGCGCATTCGCCTCGGGCCGGACGATTCACGCCCGGAATTCTCGCTGCTGTCCTGGTCGGCGATGCTGTTCGCGGCCGGCATCGGCATCGACATCCTGTTCTACTGCATCGCCGAACCGCTGTCCCACTACGTGGCGCCGGTGACCGGTGACCCGCAGACCCAGGCGGCAATCCGCAACGCCATGGTGGAAACCTTCTTCCACTGGGGCCTCTCCGGCTGGGGCATCTATGTGCTCGCCGGCATGTCGCTGGCCTACTTCAGCTACCGCCACCGCCTGCCGCTGGCGATCCGCTCGGCCTTCTACCCGCTGCTCGGCAACCGCATCAATGGCCCGATCGGCAACGCCGTGGACATCTTCGCGATCATCTCCACCGTATTCGGTATCGCCACCTCGCTGGGCATCGGCGTCATCCAGCTCAACTACGGCCTCAAGTTCATGCTCGGCGTGCCCGAGAACCTCGCCGTCCAGGCCGCGCTGATCATCGGCGTGATGGTACTGGCGACCATTTCCGTGATCACCGGTGTCGAGAAAGGCATCCGCATGCTGTCCGAGTTCAACATGCTGCTGGCCACCGCGCTGCTGATCTTCGTGCTCGCCGTCAGCGACACCTCGCAGCTGCTCAACGCCCTGGTGCTCAACGTCGGTGACTACATCACCCAGTTCACCGCCAAGAGCTTCGATACCTACGCCTACACGCCGGGTACCGATGAGTGGATGAGCGGCTGGACGCTGTTCTTCTGGGGCTGGTGGATCGCCTGGACCCCGTTCGTCGGCCTGTTCCTGGCGCGTATCTCGCGTGGCCGTACCATCCGTCAGTTCGTGTTCGGCGCGCTGCTGATTCCACTGAGCTTCATGATGGTGTGGATGAGCGTATTCGGTAATTCGGCCATCGACATGGTCGCCAATCAGGACGTCGCCACACTGGCCACCGAAGCCCTGAACGCACCGCAGAACACCATCTACACCTTCCTGGAGCAGCTGCCCTACTCCACCATCACCACCGCCGTGGTGGCGATTCTGGGTATCGTGTTCTTCGTGACCTCCGCCGACTCCGGCGCCCTGGTACTGGCCAACTTCACCTCCATCCTCAAGGACGTGAACCACGATGCGCCGATCTGGCTGCGCATCTTCTGGTCCGCCATCATCGGCCTGCTGACGCTGGCGCTGTTGATGGTCGGGGGGCTGAGCGCGCTGCAGAGCGCCGTGGTGATCACCGCCGTGCCTTTCTCCATCGTGCTGATCTTCATGATGATCGGCATGTACAAGGCGCTGATGATCGAGGACCGCAAGGAGAACGTGCGTCAGGACAACAGCTGCGTCTACGAAGGCGTCGACTGGCATGAGCGTCTGGACCACGTGCTCGACTTCGCCCAGAGCGGCAGTTCCGAGGCGACCCTCAAGCGCTCCATCCGCCCGGCCCTCAACCAGCTTGCCGAGGAGCTCAATCGTCGCGGTCAGGTCTCGAGCGTCACCGAAGAGACGCTGGAAGATGAGCCGCTGCCCCGCGTGACGCTGGAAGTCGAGTTCGAGGACGCCTCCAACTTCGTCTACCAGGTGCGTGCGGTGCGCCAGCAGACGCCGAGCTTCATCGACGCCAATGATGACTTCTACCTGCGTCTGGAAGTGCACCTCTCCGAAGGTGGCAGCGGCCAGGAGCTCAACGGCCTGTCGCGGGCCCAGGTGCTCGACGAAGTCGTCACCGCCTATCAGCAGCATCTGGCCTTCGTGCGCCACGATACGGTCAACGAAGCCCCGGCGATGCCGGGCGTGATCGGCAAGTCCGAACTGGACTGATCGGTGTTGGACTGATCAAAGTTGGGCTGATCAGAACTGAACTGATCAGAACTGGACTGAGCCGTCGCTGAGCGCCTGCGCTCGGCCTGCAATGCAAAAAGCCCCCGCTGGGAGACCGGCGGGGGCTTTTTGCGTCTTGCCTTGTGCGTTTGCGTCTTTACCTGCCTGCCAGCGACTCAGGTCGCGGCAGCAGTCTCGACCTGCTGGGCGCCCTTCTTGATCAGCGCATAGCCGATACCCGTCACCAGGGTACCGGCGACGATAGCGCCCAGGTACATCAGCGGCACGTTGATGGCATTGGGAATCAGCAGCACGAACAGCCCGCCGTGCGGCGCCAGCAGCTTGGCACCTATCAGCATCGACAGTGCGCCGGTGACGGCACCGCCGACCATGCAGGCCGGAATCACGCGCAGCGGGTCCTTGGCGGCGAACGGAATCGCACCCTCGGAGATGAAGCACAGGCCGAGAATGAAGCTGGCCTTGCCCGCCTCACGCTCCGGCTCGGCGAACTTGCTACGCGCGATGAAGCTGGCCAGCCCCATGCCCAGCGCCGGCACCATGCCAGCGGCCATGATGGCCGCCATCGGCGCATAGGTCTCGCTGGCCAGCAGGCCGACACCGAAGGCGTAGGCGGCCTTGTTGACCGGGCCACCGAGGTCGAAGCACATCATCGCGCCGAGCAGAATGCCCAGCAGCACGGCATTGGCCGAACCCATCGATTCGAGGAATTCGGTCAGCGTCGTCATCAGCCCCGCCACCGGCGTGCCGACCACGTAGATCATCACCAGACCGGTGACCATGCTCGCCACCAGCGGGATGATCAGGATCGGCTTGAGCGATTCGATCGACTGCGGCAGCTTGACGAAACGGCTCAGCCCCAGCGCGCTGTAGCCCGCCAGGAAGCCGGCGATGATGCCGCCGAGGAAGCCGGCATCCAAAGTGGCGGCCAGCCAGCCACCGATCATGCCCGGCGTGATGCCCGGGCGGTCGGCGATGGAGTAGGCGATATAGCCCGCCAGCACCGGAATCATCAGCTTGAAGGCAGAGCCGCCGCCGATCTGCATCAGCGCCGCCGCCAGGGTGCCTTCTTCCTCGAAGGCCTTGATGCCGAACACGAAGGACAGCGCGATCATCAGACCGCCCGCCACCACCATCGGCAGCATGAAGGACACGCCGGTCAGCAGGTGCTTGTAGGGGCCACGCTTCTCGCCCTTCTGCTGGCTGCCCTGACCGCCCGCGGCGGTGGCGGATTCCACCTCGGCGCCTTCCAGTGCCTGCTCGATGGTATCGCGCGGCTTCTTGAGCGCGGTGCCGGTGGAAGTCCGCCAGACCCGCTTGCCGGCGAAGCGCGTCGGGTCGACCTCGATATCACAGGCCAGGATCACCACCTCGGCCGCGGCGATCTCCTGCTCGGTCAGCGCATCCTGCGCGCCCACCGAGCCCTGGGTCTCGACCCGCGTCGGGTAGCCCAGCGCGCGCCCTGCCTCGCTCAGGGCCTCGGCGGCCATGAAGGTATGCGCCACGCCGGTCGGGCAGGCGGTGACCGCGACGATGGACGGCTTGTGCGCCACCTCTCCATCAGCTGCGCTTGCTGCGCCGCTGGCCGTCGTGCTGACAGTCGCAGCCACGTCGGCGATGTCCTTGGCTTCCAGCACGCGGGCGCGGGCCTCGGCATTGGCCAGGAAGGCGGCGGGGTCCGGCAGCGCCTCTTCGATGGGCGCGACATGCACGCGCTTGCCGACGAAACGCTCGAGCCCGGCGCTGGTCATCGGCGACGCCGCGACGATCACCAGCTCGGCGGCGGCGAGCTGGGCATCGCCCAGCACCAGTTCACGCTCGAATTGCGAGCGCATGTCGATGAGGGGCTCCCAGTCGCGACGACGGGCGGCCTGCTCCAGGCGACGCGCCGCCAGGAAGCTGGTCGCCATGCCGCTCGGGCAGGCGGTAACGATGATGACATTCATGGGCGTGGCTCTCCGGCTGTCGCGACCTCGGCACTGGCCAATGTCTCGATGCTGGTGTGTTGTTGGAGGGTTTCAAGCTCCGGGGCGGCGGGATTGCCCGGCCCCGGGTGGGTCACGGCCTCGGCGGAAAGCGCCGTGGCATGACGCAGAATTTGTTCACGCATGGCCGCCGTGGGTGTCGGATGGCAGAGCACCCCATGCAGCATGGCGGCCAGCAGGGTATCACCGGCACACACGGTACTGACCACTCGCATGCGCGGCGGGCGTGCCCGCAGTGTCTCGGCGCCGGGGCTTGCCCACAGCACGCCTTCCGGGCCGGCAGAGATCAGCGCCTGCTCGATGCCATGCTCGACCAGACTCGCCAGCGCGCGCTGACGCGCGGCGTCGCTCTCCAGCGGCTCGCCCGCCCACAGCGCCAGTTCCTGCTCGTTGGGCTTCACGCCGCTGGGCGGCACCGCCAGACCGGCTTCGAGTGCCGTGCCGCTGGTATCCAGCCAGCAGGCAATGCGGCGGGCACGCACCCGCTGCACCAGGCTCGCCAGCTGCTCGCTGCTGACGCCCGGCGGCAGGCTGCCGGCGATGACGACGGCACAGCGCTCCGGGCTGCCCTCGGCCTGCTGACGATCGATCCAGTCATCGATGCGCGCCTCAAGCCGCGTGAAGGCAGCCTCATCGACCTGCATGCCCGCGCCGTTGATATCGGTGACACGACCACTGGCCTCCCCGAGCTTGACGTTGATGCGGGTCGCGCCCGCGACGCGCTCGAAGGCGTCACTCAGCCCCCACTCGGCGAAGGCGGCCTCGAAATCGGCCTGGTTGTCGGCGCCCAGAAAGCCGCTCAGCGTCACCGGATGGCCCAGTGTCGCCAGCACCCGCGCGACGTTGATGCCCTTGCCCGCCGCCTCGAGATGGTGGCTGCGCGCCCGGTTGACCTTGCCCGGCACCAGGCTGTCGAGGCCGATGGTCATGTCCAGCGCCGGGTTGAGCGTCACGCACAATACCGGGCAGTCGGCGGCCTGACGCGTCGTATTGTCACTCATCACACTGACTCCCGCGGGCTATATCCATTACTGTCCGGATTACTGGCCGCATCACTGGCCGCATTACTGGCCGCAGCGCCTGAGGTGGCCTCGGCAACCGAAGGCTCGCCCTGCTCGAGCAGCGCTTCCAGAGCACTGCGTACGTCTTCCGAGGTCGGCTGGGCCAACGCGACCCGCGCCTGCTCACGCGCCGTGGCCAGGTCCAGCTCGCGCACCCGCGCCTTGACCAGCGGAATCTGGCGGCTGGACACCGACAGCTCATCCACGCCCAGCCCGACCAGCACGCCGACGGCCTGGTCATCACTGGCCAGCTCACCGCAGACGCCGACCCAGGCACCGTGGGCGTGGGCGGCACTGACGGTCATCTCGATCAGGCGCAATACCGCCGGATGCAGGCCATCGGCCTGCGCCGAGAGGGTCGCATGGCCACGATCGATCGCCAGGGTGTATTGGGTCAGGTCATTGGTGCCCACCGAGAAGAAGTCGACTTCCGGCGCGATGCTGGCAGCAGTCAGCGCCGCCGAGGGGATCTCGATCATCACGCCGACCTGCACGTCGCGCACCGGCGGCTGGCCATGTTCGGCCGCGTAGGCGGCGTCCAGCTCGGCACGCACGCGATCGACGATGGCACGCGCGCCACGCAGTTCGGCCAGGTCCTTGACCATCGGGAACATCAGGCGAATCGGCCGCGCCCCGGCGGCCGTCAGCAGCGCCCGCACCTGGGTCTCGAGCACTTCCGGGCGCGTCAGGGCGAGGCGAATGCCACGCAGGCCGAGGAAAGGATTGTCCTCACGCGGCAGCGGCCAGTACGGCAGCGGCTTGTCGCCGCCGACATCCAGCGTGCGTGCCACCAGCGGCCGCCCCTCGAGCGCATCCAGCGCCTCACCGTACTGGGCGGTCTGGGTGGCGAGGTCCGGCGCCTGCGGGTGCGCCATGAACACGAATTCGGTGCGCAGCAGGCCGACACCCTCGGCACCGCGCTCGACGGCGTCGCCGGCATGGGCGGTGTTGCCCAGATTGGCGACTACCTCGACATGATGGCCATCCAGGGTCGTGGCGGGCGCCATGCGCGACTCCCAGGCGGCGGCCTGACGCTGCTCATGCCCGGCGATCGCCTCTTCGGCGCGCGCGCGGCGACTGGCCGAGGGCATCACGCTGACGCGGCCTCGTTCACCATCGACGATCAGCTCGCTGCCATCGGCGATCGCCAGCACGCTCGGGCCAGCCCCGACCACCGCCGGAATGCCCAGCGAGCGCGCCAGAATCGCGCTGTGCGAGGTCGCCCCGCCCAGCGCCGTGACCAGTCCACGCACGCGAGTGGTATCCAGGCGCGCCACATCCGACGGGCCGATGTCCTCGGTCACCAGCACATGCGGTGTCTCGGGGGCGCTGGGCAGCGGCGTATCGGTCAGCACGCCGAGCACCCGCCGCCCGACATCGCGCAGATCGGCGGCGCGTTCGGCCAGCAGGCGATCGGCGAGGTTCTCCTGGGCACTGGCGGCGCTGTCGATGGCCGACCACCACGCCGCTTCGGCGCTGTGGCCTTCATCGAGGCTTTCGCGCGCCGCGGCAAACAGCTCCGGATCGCCGAGCATCTCCTCGTGCATCGAGAGAATCTCGGCCATCTCGGCGCCTTCGGCGCGATTGACCAGCGCCAGCAACTGCTCGCGAGCGGTCTGGATACTGGCCACCAGGCGCTCGGCCTCACGATCGGCGCCGGCATCGCTGCGCGTCTCGTAGACGAAACGCGGCAGGCGCATCACCCAGCACGGCGCGATGGCCATGCCCGGCGAGGCGGCCACCGCGGGCACCACGCTGTCGGCGGCGGGAGCGGCCTGCTGGGTGTCGCCGGTGGCTTGCTGTTCGCCGGCCTCCAGCGGCGTGGCGGCGTCGGCGCGCCAATCGGCCAGCGGCTCCACCGCCTCGCCGAGACCGGCCTGCACCGCGCTCACCATCATGCTCAGCGCCGCCTGATTGGCCGCCGAGTCATCGCCGGAGGCGCTGAAGATCAGCGTCTGGCCGCGGCGTGCGCCCAGCCCCAGCACCTTGGTCAGACTGGCGGCACTGACCACACCGCTGTCATCGCCTTCCAGTCGCAGCGCCGGAATGACGCCATGCTGCTCTCCCGCCTCGCGCGCCGCCTGCACCAGCTGCTTGGCCGGACGCGCATGCAGGCCGTGGGCGTTGAGCAACACGACCTGAGCCAGCTGCGCCGTGGCGGATTCCCCCGACAGCCGCGCCAGCAGGGCGCTGGCCGACAGGCCCGGCAGGCTTTCGCCCGCACCCTCTTCCAACAGCGTCAGCAGGCGCTCCAGCAACGGCTGATGCTGGCCCTGCCGGGCATCGACTGCCAGACAGGCCAGCGCAGTGATGCGTCCGTGGCGCGTCTCCAGCGCCTTCTCCGGCGTGACGATGGCCAGCGCCGAGCGGGTGACATCCTGCTGCGACTGCGCCAGCCACACGCCCTGCCCCAGCGCTACCGGTTGGGCGGCGAGCATGGCCGAGATGAAACCATCACTGACACAGCCGGCCTGGCGCAGGCGCGCGGCCCCCGCCAGCACCAGCTCGTCACGATCGCGCGCGGGGAAGCCGCACAGCAGCGTCTCGGCATCCAGGCGCGGCGGCACCACCTCGCGGCCCAGCTCGCTCAGCACTTCCTCGGCGGTGGTCGCCGAGGCCAGGCGCTCACTGACGCCATCGCGATCCAGCACACGCGTCAGCGCACGCAGGATGTCGAGATGCTCATCGGACTGTGCCGCGATGGTCACCAGCAGGAAGACGCGATTGCCGTCGTGCCACTCCACGCCCTGCGGGAACTGCAGGACACGCACCCCGGTGGCCAGCACGGCCTCGCGGCTGTCCGGCGTGCCGTGGGGAATCGCGATCCCCTGCCCCAGGTAGGTGGAAGACTGGGCTTCACGCGCCAGCAGGCCCTCACGGTAGTCGGGCGTGGCGCGCCCACCGGCGACCAGAGCATCGGCGGCCTGTTGCAAGGCATCGCGCCAGTCGCTGGCATGGGCGGCGAGAAGAATGTCCTCGCGATCAAGACTGAGCATGGCTGGCTCCTTGAGGCTCCCTTCTGGTGAGGAGCCTGGATGTTGGCGGTGCGCTGCAAGCGTATCTTTCAGCTGCCGCGACACGTCACTTGGCGAGTTCCGACAGGGTAGCGGCGTCATGGCGTGATGACGAGCATGCTGAATCGTGTCACCTCAATAGGGCTCATGCTGGCCGTTTTCTTGCGCCCGATCAAGCGAACACAAACCGAAAACGTGCTTCTGGTGACTAGACATTGGGCGTAGAGCCGCCTGTGGCGCGGCCTCGAGAGGCGTCGAGCGAGGCGTGCCCGGCGCAGAGAGGATTTGCACCCGAGCCCACAAGTGCGCATCATTCCTCGCACATGGAGCACGCAGATCCCGTTCCCCCTTTCCAGCAAGGACAGTGGCATGACCCTGGCAGAAATCGCGCGTCTTGCAGGCGTTTCACGCACCACCGCCAGTTATGTGGTCAATGGGCAGGCACAGGCACGACGTATCAGCCCCCAGACGGTCGAGCGCGTCATGGCGGTGGTACAACGTCATCACTATCGGATCGATGCCCAGGCAGCCGCGCTACGGCGTGGTGAAAGCCGCACGTTGGGCTTCATGCTGCCGGACCTGGAGAACGCCAGTTATGCCCGCCTGGCCAAGTTGCTGGAGCGCGGGGCGCGTGAGCGCGACTATCAGCTGTTCATCGTCTGCTCCGACGATGAGCCGGAAACCGAGCGCGAGCTGGCGCGCATGCTCAAGGCGCGACGGGTCGATGCGCTGATCACCGCCAGCTGCCTGTCCCCCGATGACCCCTTCTACCGCGAACTGGCGCTGGATGGCTTCCCGGTCATCGGTGTCGATCGCGCGCTGGATACGCGCCACTTCGCCAGCGTGGTCAGCAACAATGAAGATGCCGCCCGCCAGCTGACCGAAGCCGTGCTGGAACACGCGCCGCAGCGACTGCTGTGGCTGGATGCCTTGCCGGAGATCGATATCACGCGGGCGCGCGCCAGCGGCATGCAGGCGGCGCTGACGCACTATCAGCAGCGCACCGGCAGCAGCGAGCTTGAGGCCACCACCCTGCATGCCGCGCGTTACGAGCGCGAGGCCGGTGCGGCGGCGCTGACCGAGCATCTCCGCCATTCACCGCTGCCGGACGCCATCGTCACCGCCTCCTACACCCTGATGGATGGCGTGCTCGATGTGCTGTTCGCCGAGGGGCCGCCGGCCAATCCGCCCAAGGCGATGGCCAGCTTCGGCGACGACCGCCTGCTCGACTTCCTGCCGCTACCGATCCATTCACTGCCCCAGCGACACCAGCAGATCGCAGATGCGACGCTGACGCTGGCGCTGCAGGGCATTCAGGGCCAGACCACGCCCGGCGTGACGCTGGTGGAACGCGAACTGCGCCGCCGCCAGCACTGAGGTGATGTCTTAGGTGATGCCTGAGGTGATGTGTCTGGCCGAGGGCGGCTTTGCTGGCGCCCACCATCACTAGCGCCAGGCTTGACCGGCATCGTGGGCGATGCGGTGATCACGAATTTCGGCCAGCAGCGCCGCCACCGCGGCTTCGATGCGGGTGCGCGGCGTATCGGATGCCAGCAGCAGCTCCAGCTGCAGGGCGGCGTCACGCAGCAGGTCGTGATCCAGGGTGGCGGCGCTGCCCTTGAGCAGATGGGCTTCATGCTGCAGCTGCTTCAGGTCCATATGATCCACCGCCCGCGACAGGCGCTGGGACTGCTGCTCGAGCTGCTCCTCGAAGGCCGCCTCGAGGGCCGCGATGCTGTCGGCATCCAGCTCATCCCGCAGCGCAGGCGTCGCGGCCTGTGCAAGCTCCGCCGCTGAGCCGCCAGATGTCCACGACTCCCCTGTGTTCATGCTCGTGTGCCCCTCTTTTTCCCCTTCCCGTTCGCTCTCGCCTTCGCTTTCATGTTCACGCCGCTCGACGCGATCAGCCGCCGCCGGCTCACTGACCTTGTCTGCTTCAGCTTCAGTCTCAGCTTCAGCTTCAGCCTCGGCCTCAGTGGCACGCGCCTGGGCCTCATGGATCATGCGACGCCTAGCAGCGGGGGAATCGAGTGATGCCACCAGTGACGCCGCACGCGCGAGTGCCTCACCGGTTTCCGGCGGTGCCTCGAAGTGGGGCGGCCGCTCAGTGGTAGGGGAATAGTTGATCGGGTCGAAGGGCTGGGTGCTGGCGAGGGCATTGACGCGCCATTCGCCGAGGTCCTGGCTGCCCGACTGCCAGCGCGCCAGCATGCTGGCGAGCTGCTGACGCCGGATCGGCTTGGACAGGAAGTCGTTCATGCCCGCCGAGAGGCAGCGCGCACGCTCCCCCGCCGCCACATTGGCCGTCATCGCGACGATAAGGCTCGGCGCGCGCCTGTCACTGTGCTCCATGGCACGCCAACGCCGCGCCACCGCAAATCCATCCAGTCCCGGCATGCGCAGGTCGAGCAGCACCAGCACCGTATCGCGCTGGCGCGCATACCACGCCAGCGCCGCCTCGCCACTGTCGACCGTCGTCACCGTGTAGCCCAGGCCACTGAGCATGGAGTGGGCCACTTCGCGATTGATGTGATTGTCGTCGACCACCAGAACATGCTCGCCACGGCTGAGCGGCAGGGGCGCGGAGGTGAAGGCCGGTCGCTTGAGCGCCGCGGCGCGTGGCAGCGGCAGCTCGAACCAGAAGCAGGCACCCTTGCCCGGGCGTTGCTTGAGGCCCAGTCGCCCACCCATCAGCTCGACCAGCCGCCGTGAGATCGAAAGCCCGAGTCCGGTACCGCCGAAGCGACGCGCAGTGGAGGCATCGCCCTGGGTAAAGGGCTCGAACAGCTGGGCGGCCTGTTCTTCACTGACCCCGATGCCGGTGTCATCGACCTCGAAGCGCACGCGCCCCGCCGGCAATGCCTCGACCAGCAGACAGACACGCCCCTGCTCGGTGAACTTGAAGGCATTGGAGAGCAGATTGAGCAGCACCTGACGCAGACGCACCGAATCGCCCATGACCTGCTCGGGCAGCTGGGCGGAGCGGCGGTCATCGAAGACGATGCGCGTGCTGTCCATCTGCGGCAGCAGCAGGTCGATCACGCCATCGATGGCCGTGTGCAGTTCGAAGGGGCGTCGTTCGACGCTGAGCTTGCCGGCCTCGATCTTGGAGAAGTCGAGGACATCATCCACCAGCCCCATCAGCACTTCGCCGCTGTCGCGCAGGCTGCTGGCATAGCGATGCGCACTGCTCTGCAGCGGTTCGGCCAGCAACAGCTCACTCATGCCGATCACGCCATTGAGCGGGGTGCGAATCTCGTGGCTCATGGTGGCAAGAAACTCGGACTTGGCGCGACTGGCCTGTTCGGCCCGCGCCGCCTCGTGCTTGAGGGCCGACGACATCGCCAGCATCTGCAGGCGGGCCTGTTCACGCCCGCGGGCCTGCAGCCAGACCTGACGGCAGACCATCAAGGTGGCCAGCAGCATCAGCGCCAGCAGCAGCAACATCAGCTGCACCAGGCTGTCGCGGCTCTGACGCTCGTGGGCCAGCTCCTCGGCCAGGCGTGCGCGTACCCGCAACAACAGCGTCTGGGTGGTATCGCCCAGTGCATCACTCAGCTGCTGGAACTCCGCCGCCTCGCGACCCTCGGGCCCCAGCACCTGGGAGCGCTGTGCAGCGTCAATGTCTGCGGAAGCGTCGTCAGCCTGGGCGCCCTGCACCGGGCCCGTGCCCTCGAACACCGGGCCATGCCGCCACTTCTCCAGCCGCAGATCGAGATACTCGATCTGGCTCATCAACTCATCGGCCAGCAGCGGCACGGCCGGCAGGGTCATCAGGTGGCGCTGGAAATCCCCCCGCCGGAAGATATAGGTGCGGCTGTAGAGCAGCTCGTAATTCTGCAGCACCTCATTCCAGATGCTGGCACGATCGGCTGGCCCGGCGACGCGATAGCGCGCTATCGAGGAAGAGAGGCTGACCGCCTCGCGATCCAGCTTGTAGATCGACCAGACGGCGTCATCGCGGGTGCGGTCTTCCAGGCTGACCTGGTTGTGCAGGATGGTGCCGCCGATGCCGATGGAGGCCAGCAGACACAGGATGCTGATCGCCATGCCCAGCCACAGCGGCCAGCGCGCGGGGGAATTGCCGCTTCCGCCCACACCCGACGCGGCAATGCCCTGATCAGCAAGGGACTGATCAGCAGCGGTGCCTGAAAGCGGGGATCTTTCATCCGGCGACTGATTCACTGCATGACTCCATGTCATCTTGCGCCTGAGGGGTCAGGCGCCAGCCCTCGCTCACTCCAGCGTCAGCCCGGTGACCTGCCAGACACTGCGAAAGCGTACCTGCTCATTGAGCAATTCCGGATGAGCATCGAAGGGATACAGCACGAACAAGGGCCCGAGGTCACGCACCGGCATGCGCTCGCCGTCGCGGCGCGTGGCCAGCAGGACATCGAAGTCCTCGATGTCGCTGAGGGGAATCTCGGCCACGAAGTCATTCAGTGCCCGCACCTTGAGCCCCCTGGCATCTTCAGACACCCGCGCCACCAGCTCGCGCAGCAGCGGGCCGGAGAAACTGACACGTCCCTGGGTCCAGGGGGTGTGGGTGGCCACCACGCGCGACGGCATGGCTTCGAGCATCGCCAGATCGAAACGCGCCCGCGGTGCCTGCAGGGAGCCGGCATTGCCACAGCTGACAGCGCCCTCGACCGTCAACACCACCGGCCCGCTGGGTGCGGGCAGGCAGTCATTGGCCGCCAGCACGTGGCGCTCGCCTGTCGCCAGCGACGCCTCGGCGGCCAGGGCCGCAGGGCTGAAGAGACTCGCAGACAGCCCAATAGCAAGACTTGCTGCCAGGGCGACCTTGCGCCAGATGGAGCTACGCGAGCCGTGCCCGCGGTTGACTGGCCTGGACAGCGGACTCACGAGGCGCTTCGCCGATGGATCATTCATGCCGGTTTCCCATGCTATTGTGCGAACGCCATGTGCATTCAAGGGCCCAACTTTACGCTAGCTCGCGCATGCTTTGCGAGCCTGCGAACCTCGCGCCACGACGAGTTGTCACACTCAACGCACGGAGCCACTCATACGCCCAAGCCCACGCCTGCGCCCATGACTGGTGTTCGTCGCCTGTTCCGCTGTTGCTTGTTAAGCGTCAGCTGATGATAGTCAGCTGACCGCTATCCGTCTCCACCTGCCATCGAGCCTGCTTCATGTCTGCCACTTCGTCCGCTTCGCTGCCTGCCAACGGCTCTCCCACACCGACTGCTGCCCTGCCCCGCGTGCTGGCAGGCCCGATATTGCGCCGTGTCACCGCCGAGGGCGTGATGCTGTGGCTGGTGACCTCTCGCCCACAGCAGGCACGGGTGTGGCTGCTGCCGGAGCAGGACGCGACACCTCCCACGCGAGGGGAGGATGGCCTGCCGACGACATCAAGCTGTCGGCTGACGGAGCATCTGGCGATGCCGCTGGGGGAGCACGCCTGGCTGCTGTTGATCGAAGCGCATCCCGACACGCCCTTGCCCGCCGACTGCGCCATCGCCTACGAGCTGGGCCTAGCGGAGCCGTCAGCGACAACGACAGCGTCATCGACAACGGAAGCGTCAGCATCATCGACAGACACGCTCGAATGGCAGGGCATCGCCGACTGGGCGCCACAGATCTGCTACCCCGGTGAAAGCCTGCCGCGCTTTCGACTGCCGTCACGCCTGACGCGTGTCGCGCATGGCAGTTGCCGCAAGCCGCACCACGGCTTGAGTGACGACGAGCAGCAGGCGCAGCAGAGTGCAGAAGACGCTGCGTCGACCGATCGCCTTGAGACGCCACCGCCCAAGGGCCCGGGTGGCGACGGACTGGTGGCGCTGGATCGCTGGTTGAGCGAGCGTCGTCACAGCGTCGCCGAGTGGCCGGAGGTGATGCTGTTCACCGGCGATCAGATCTACGCCGACGATGTCGCGGGGCCGATGCTGGGCGCGATCGATCAGCTGATCGCGGGGCTGGGGTTGCCGGAGGAGACGCTGATGGAGGCCGAGGTCTCCGACACTCGCGAGCTGCGCCAGCACCCCTCGCACCTCTACCACCGCCCGCAGCTGCTGCCGGACATGCCGGCCAACGAAGGTGTGGCCGCCAGCTTCTTCGGTGCCAAGCGCAAGCCCATCTTCACCTCCACCGGTGCCGACAACCACCTGATCGGCCTGTCGGAAGTCATCGCCATGTACCTGCTGGTGTGGTCTGACGTGCCGTGGGAGGCGCTGGGCATCACCCTGGAAGACCCCTCGGCGCTCGAGGGCCATGACGACGCCACCCGCGAGCGCCATGCCACCGAGGCCCGCCATCTGCGGCGCTTCTGTGGCGGACTCGGTCAGGTTCGTCGCCTGCTGGCCAATGTGCCCAGCCTGATGATCTTCGATGACCACGATGTCACCGATGACTGGAACCTCAGCGCCGCCTGGGAGGAAGCCGCCTATGGCCACCCCTTCTCGCGCCGCATCATCGGCAATGCGCTGACCGGCTATCTGCTGTGTCAGGCCGCCGGCAACGGGCCGGAGCCACTGGCGGAGCTGCTGGAGGAGACCCGGGCGCTGTTCACTCATGCCCTGACTGGCACTGACAGGGCCGCAGACGGCCATTTCGCTGTCGAGCGTCAGGAGGCGTTGATCGCCCACCTGCATCGCTGCGAGAGCTGGGATTATCAGCTCGACACCACGCCGCCGCTGATCGTGGCCGATACGCGCACCCGCCGCTGGCGCAGCGAGCGCAAGCTCTCGCATCCCTCGGGACTGATGGACTGGGAGGCGCTGAGCGAGCTTCAGCAACGCCTGGTCGGCCATCCGGCCGTGGTGCTGGTGTCCCCGGCGCCGATGTTCGGCGTCAAGCTGATCGAGAGCATCCAGAAGCTGTTCACGCTGGCCGGCAAGCCGTTGATGGTCGATGCCGAGAACTGGATGGCGCATCGCGGCGCGGCCAGCGTGATGCTCAACATCTTCCGCCACTCGCGCACGCCGCAGAACTTCGTGATCCTGTCCGGCGACGTGCACTACTCCTTCGCCTACGATGTACGCCTCAAGCATCGGCGTTCGAGCCCGAGCATCTGGCAGATCACCAGCAGCGGCATCCGCAATCGCTTCCCGGTCGGCCTGCTGGATGTGCTCGACCGTCTCAATCGCTGGCTGTACGCCCCGCGCTCACCGCTCAATCTGCTGACTCGCCGGCGCAACATGCGCGTCACGCCGCGCCGTCACGACGCGGCCAGTCAGGGCGAACGCCTGCTGAACGCCTGCGGCATCGGGCTGGTCGATCTGGACAGCGACGGCCGCCCCACCGCCATCCGCCAGCTGACCACCGACGGGCAGGAGGTGCACTTTGTGCCCCGTCGCTGATGCCCACTGCCCGCCGCTGGCGCTGATCCATCATCCCGGCTATCGAATCGCGCTGCCCGAGAAGCATCCCTTCCCGATGGACAAGTTCAGCGTGCTCAAGCGTCTGCTCGACCGCCAGCTGGCCGACTGCGCCTCGGCCGTCGACTGGGTGACGCCCGAGCCCGCCGAGGAGGATGACCTGCTCAGCGTGCATACCCGCCGCTATGTGCATGAGTTCCTCACTGGCAGCCTGAGCGCGCAGGCCCAGCGGCGCAGCGGTTTCGTGTGGAGCGAGGCACTGCGCGAGCGCAGCGTGCTGGCCGTGGGCGGCACCCTGACCACCGTACGCGAAGCGCTCAAGCGCGGACTGGCCTGCAATACCGCGGGCGGCACCCATCACGCCCACCCGGAGGCCGCCAGCGGCTATTGCCTGCTCAACGACATCGGCGTGGCGGCGCATCAGGCGCTGGAGGACGGCGTGAAGCGCGTGCTGATCGTCGATCTCGATGTGCATCAGGGCGATGGCACGGCGTTGATCTTCGCCGACGAGCCGCGGGTCTTCACGCTGTCACTTCATGCCGAGAGCAACTTCCCGGCGCGCAAGCAGCAAAGTGATCTGGACGTGCCCTTGCCCAGGGGCATGGGCGACGCGGACTATCTGGCGGTGCTGGAGCGTACGCTTACAGAGGTGCTGGCGCGGGTACGCCCGCAGCTGGTGATCTTCGATGCCGGTGTCGACCCGCATGCCGCGGACAGGCTCGGCCATCTCGAGTTGAGCGACAGCGGCCTCTACCACCGCGAGCGACATGTCATCCAGCGCTGTCGCGCGGCGGGCGCCGCCGTGGCCTGCGTGATCGGTGGCGGCTATGACCGCGATATCGAGGCATTGGCATGGCGTCACAGCCAGCTGCACCGTGCGGCGCTGGATGTCTGGCGCGAGGCGCATGGCCAACCTGCCCTGTTCGGGCCGCCGGGCTGAACTTGCCTACCGTCTTGCCAAGCGCCTCGCCAACTGTCTTGCCAAGCGTCCCTCAACGAAAACGCCCGCCATCGAGGGTGGCGGGCGTTTGCGTTCAGGCCTGTAGGCAAGATTCCAGCGACATCACTTGAAGGCGGTGACTTCCACCTCGTCGCCGACACGCAAGCTAGGCTTGCGCGAGGGGTCGAGCGCGACGAGGTTGTAGCCGAAGTGCACCTGGCCATCCGCGAAGCGGCGCACCCGTGCCAGCGTCTTGAGCGGCTCGCCGTCGCCACGCTTGTCGCCCGTCGCCGGGTCGACATTGACCATCGCACAGCGGGTGCAGGAGGACACCAGCGTGAAGCGTGCTTCGCCGATGCGCACTTCCTGCCAGCCATCCTCGGCCCATGCCTCGGCGCCGCTGATCACCAGATTGGGGCGGAACTGATCCATGCCATGGTCCGCACTCGGAGTCTGGGCGTTGAGCGCCGCCAACGAAGCCTGATTGGCCAGCAACAGCGGAAAGCCGTCGGCGGCGCTGACGCGCTGCGCGATGATCTCGCGATAGCGCTCCGAGCGCTCGCCCAGCCAGCTGAGCCTGACCGGCATGCCGACCTGCTCACTCAGCCAGGCATCGGCCTCAAGGCTCACGCTCAAGGCAGTGAACCGATCGGCCCACACCTGGATGTCGAGACGCTCGGCCTGGTCATCGGTGGCAAAGCTGACGCTGCCGCATTCGGGGCGATCAAGATGCCACAGTCGCCACTGGCCGCTGGCATCTTCGCGCAAGGCCAGTCGCTGCAGCTGGGGATGCGTACGCGCGGTGACGAACTTGCCTCGCGCCGCGACCACCACGAAGCGGCGGTCCTGCGTGAGACCTTCCTCGCCGAGCGTCGCTGTCTCAAGCGCCTCAGCGGCGCCGGACTTGAGGGGATAGCGCCACAGGTGGGTCAACTGCATGAGAGGTTTCCTTGCCAGAGTCCATCAATTCGAGAATTCAGCGAACGGTGCGTACGAGCGGCGTCAGCTCGCGGACGAAGCAGAGCCTGCGTCATCTGGCGCCTTGGCCTGTGCGGTATTTGTCTGTGTCGCATTCGGCTGGGCCACACTCGGCTGGGCCGCATTCACCACAGGGATGTCGTCATCCATGGCGTCCAGGCTGATCACGTCGGGGCCCGAGAGCGCCACGCTGGAGATCAGCGCCTTGACGCCCAGCCCGACCTTGAGGCCCAGCTCCTGACAGACCAGACGATCGACTCGCGCCCTCACCCGCTGGCCGGCGATGCCCAGCACCAGCTCGGCGCTGGCGTGGCCGCGCTCGCTCTCGATCTCGTGGATCACGGCCGGCAAGGCATTGCGCAGGCTGGTATGGGTCGGCGTCTCCAGCGCGATGCTGATGTCACGTGCCCGCAGTCGCAGTCGCACACGACGCCCCACCGGCATCGCCAGCCGCGCCAGCTTGAGGCTCAGCCCGGCGCCCAGCCCCAGACGCGTCAGCTGCCAGTCATCATCGTGCGACAGCACCTCGGCGGTCAGCAGCGAGCCCGCTTCGAAGCGGCCGGTCTGCGGTGCCAGGTCCAGCCGTGACAGCATGTCACCGATCTCGCCGCTGGCGGTGATGCGGCCGTTGTCCACCAGCGCCAGGCGGTCGGCGACCGCGAACAGCTCGCGGGTGTCATGACTGACGAACAGGATCGGAATCTCGATCTCGCGCGCCAGCCGCGCAATGTAGTGCAGCAGCTCCTGCTTGCGAGCGCCGTCGAGGCCGGTCAGCGGCTCATCCAGCAACAGCATGCGCGGGCGTGACAGCAGGGCGCGGCCGATCGCGACACGCCGCGCCTCGCCACCGGACAGCTGGCCGGGCATGCGCGACAGCAGGTCCTCGATGCCCAGCAGCGTCACCATCTCATGCAGACGTGACTGATTCTGTTGGCGCTGGGCGGGTGTCAGGGCGCGCGGCATGCCGTAGCGGAGGTTGCCGCGCACGCTGTAGTGCGGAAACAGGCGCGGCTCCTGGAAGACGACGCCGAGCCTGCGACGATGCGCCGGCACGAAGATATCGTTCTCGCCGCCCGTCAGGCACTCGCCGTCCAGGCGCAGATGGCCATGGTCGGGACGTTCGAGACCCGCGATCAGGCGCAGGATGGTGGTCTTGCCGCTGCCGGAGCGCCCGAAGAGTGCCGTGACGCCGCGCGCCGGCACCTTGAGCGTGGCATCCAGCGTGAAGGCGCCCTGCTGACGATGGAGATGGAAATCAAGCATCACGCCCCTCCATGCGCAGCCGCGCGCGACGCGCCAGCCACTCGGAGGCCAGCAGCGACAGCATCGCGATGACCACGGCGATGGCGCACAGCCTGGCCGCAGCGCCTTCCTGGCCCGGGGTCTGGATCAGGGTATAGAGCGCCAACGGCAGCGTGCGGGTCTCGCCGGGGATATTGGCGGCGAAGGTGATGGTGGCACCGAACTCCGACAGCGCGCGCGCGAAGGCCAGCATGCCGCCGGTGAGAATGCCCGGCAGCGCCAGCGGCATGGTCACCGTGAACAGCACGCGCAGCGGATTGGCCCCCAGGGTGCGGGCCGCGGCCTCCAGGCCCGGGTCGATGGCCTCCAGCGACAGGCGCATCGCGCGCACCATCAGCGGAAAGGCCATCACCGCCGCCGCCAGCGCCGCGCCCTGCCAGGTGAAGGGCAGCACGATATCGACCTTGGCCAGCCACTGGCCGATGGCACCATTGCGCCCGAAGGTGACCAGCAACAGGTAACCGACCACCACGGGCGGCAACACCAGCGGCAGATGCAGCAGACCATCGACCAGCGCCTTGCCACGAAACTCACGTCGCGCCAGCCACCAGGCCGCCGCAAAACCGGGAATCAGGCTCAGGCCGACCGCGACGCAAGCCACCTTGAGGCTCAGGCTCAGGGCTTCCCATTCCAGCGCACTCAGCATGGATCTTCCTCAGACGAAGACAGGTTCTCGCACATGACGTGACGCGAAGCGCCGGCAGACAGCCCTGCCCGCCTTGATCACGCCGATGTGACAGCAGGCTCCCAGTGTAGCGGCCTCATCTTGTCGATGACATGCCAGCGTATGACGCAAGGCACCTCGACGCTGATCCAGCGGCTAGTCGGCCTCTGGCTGCGCAGCAGGAGCCTGATGGGCGAGCGTGCTGAAGCCGAAGCGATGGAAGATGGCACCGGCCTCGTTGCTGGAGAGCCAGGCCGAGAAGGCCTCGGCCTGTGACGATGGCGCATCACCGCCACGACTGATCAAGGCGGCAGGATAGTGGATGGGATCATGGCTGCTGTCCGGCAGCAGGCCGATCTGATGCACCCGATGGCTGATGGCGGCGTCGGTGGCATAGACGATCCCCAGTGGGGCCTCGCCATGCTCGACCAGCGCCAGCGCGGCGCGCACGTCCTCGGCGCTGGCCAGGCGCGAGCGCAGCGTCTGCCACTGCCCCAGCGCTTCCAGCGACTGGCGCGCATAGATGCCCGCAGGCACGTGGTCGGGGTCGCCGACGGCCAGGCGAGTGTTGCTGCCGGTGGCGGCGAGACGCTCGGCCACATCGGTGACATCCTCGGCGTTGCTGACGCTGGCATCCAGCTGGCTGGGGCCGGGCGCGACCAGCGCGAGACGGTTGCCCAGCAGGTCGTGACGGCCGGTGACGACGATGCCGGCCTGCTGCTCCAGCCAGTCCATCCAGCGCTCATTGGCCGACAGATACAGCTGCGCCGGAGCCCCATTGGCCAGCTGACGCGCCAGGGTCGAGGACGAGGCGTAGACCGGCATGATGTCCACGTCGGCGAGACGCTCGTAGCGCGCCTCGATGGCATCCAGCGCATCATGCAGCGAGGCAGCGGCCATGACACGAATCTGGGGGCGCTCGTCTGCCTGAACCGGCGCGGCCAGCAGTGCCAGCATCAACGGGGCCGCCAGGCTGGCGGCCCTCAACAGCGCTGATGAAGAAGATAGCGCTGATGAAGGCGTTGGCGCTGATGACGCAAGCCGTAGCGGAGAGGCAAGCAAGGCGGCCCGGGCGCGCAAGCGGGTAGCGAATGACATCTACTGGGTCCTTGAACAGTGAGACGCAGCGACGAGGCCTGCTGCGCATTGATCTCGCCATGATGCCGCGCTCGCTCGCCATGTGCATCTCATGTGGGCGCAATTGCCGCGCGGGGCGCGGAAACCGTCAACCCTGATTGTCGAACGCCAGCGGCATGAGGCTCGCTTGAGGCTCGCTGGCTGCCTGTCAGCGCCCGTCTGCCATCAGCCACGGGCTGGTCAGCGGAAGCCGCCGGCTGGCGGTTGTTTCGCCGCATCCGGCTACAGGCAAACGCGAATCACTCACATGTATGCCATTCGCTCGACCAGATCGGCTACAATGCTGGCCAAAATGGCAGGGAGACGCTGGCCCACACCCCAGCAACGACGCGATTCCTGCTTTCATGCTTTCTTTCACGCTATTTGCCGCTTCAACGGCAGACAACAGCGGCGGGTGCCACCAAGTCATGCCTCCAGTACTTGACGAATTTCAGGGCCTCAGTGCCTTCGATGCCATCATGCGCTACGGCAATCTGGGCGCAGGAGCCGAGCATCTCGGTATCTCCAAGTCCACGCTCAGCCGCCGGATCAGCCATCTCGAACATCAACTCGGCCAGCCACTGCTGCACCGTCAGGCCAATCGCCTGATTCCCACCGAGGCCGGCACGCTGTTCTATCAGTACTGCCAGCAGATGCTGTCGCTGGGCGAGCGCTCGCAGATCGCGCTGGATGAACTGCGCGAGGAGATCAGCGGTGATATCACCGTCAGCGCGCACCCGCACTTCCTGCGTGGCTGGTTCAATCATGTGCTGACCGACTTCATCGAAGAGTATCCGGGCATTCGCCTGACCCTGACCGCCAACCATCTGCCGCCATCACGCGATGACGACCAGGTGATGCTGTGGCTGTGGGAAGGCCCGGCCAGGGACACCGGGCTGCGCGAGGAGATTCTGGGTCAGCAGCAGCAACATCTCTACGCTCACCCCAGCTATCTGCGCCAGCACGGCCATCCGCAGCACCCCAGCGAGCTGACCTCCCATGACTGGGTCAATCTGATCGACCGCCATCACCCCAATCTGGTGCTCAATCACCCCGAGGAAGGCGAGTATCGCCTGAGCCTGCCACCGTCACGCTTCACGGTCGACAACGTGGTGGTGCATGCCGACCATATCGCGCACGGCGCCGGTATCGGCCTGCTGCCGGACTACCACGTGCGCACCCGGGCGACGGCGCACCCGGGACAGTTCGAGGCCTGCCTGCCCGAGTGGAAGGGGCCGTCGATTCCGGTCAGCCTGCACTATCCCTTCGGGCACCCGCCGCGCAAGCTCGGCGCGCTGCTCGACCATATCCGCCGTCGTGTGCCGACGGACTGGACCCGCTGATCTGTCGGCCTGACAGCGCTGCAGGCCGACAGATCAACGGTTGCTTCAAACTTCTCAGCTCTACAATTTCACAGCTTCACGACTTCACAGCAGCACTGACTGCCCGTCAGGATTGCTGGCCGAACAGATGACGGCGCGCCTCCTCATCCATCGCGACATTGGCGGCCGGATTGATGTCATCGATACGCGTCATTGCCCGCTTGACGCCGTCACGCTCGGCGATGCGGGCGCGATAGGCGGCGACCGCCGGGAAGCGGGCCAGATCGATCTCCTGCTTCTCGGCCTTCAGCCACGGCCAGATGGCCATGTCGGCGATGCTCAACTCGTCCCCCGCCACGAAGTCACGCCCCGCAAGCTGGCGCTCCAGCACGCCGTAGAGGCGCTCGCCTTCCTTGTGATAGCGCTCGATGGCGTATTCCACCGGTTCTGGCGCGTAGTGCTTGAAGTGGTGCACCTGACCGAGCATCGGCCCCAGGCCGCCCATCTGCCAGTGCAACCACTGCAGCACATCATTACGCGCGCGCGTCTCGCGCGGCAGGAACTTGCCGCATTTGTCGGCCAGGTACTCCAGAATCGCGCCGGACTCGAACACCGAGATCGGCTCACCGCCATCAGCAGGCGCATGGTCGACGATCGCCGGCATGCGATTGTTGGGCGAGATGGCCAGAAACTCCGGCGCGAACTGCTCGCCCTTGCTGATGTTCACCGGAATGAGACGGTACTCGAGTCCGGCTTCCTCCAGAAAGATCGTGATCTTGTGGCCGTTGGGCGTGGTCCAGTAATACAGATCGATCATCATGGGCTCCTTGTCTGGAACAGCACGACATGGCCCGAACGCCCTTCAGCGTTCGGGCCATGAGAAAGGTCATCTCCGATGCGAGATTACTGCGCAATCTCGCTGGCACGTGGCGCCTTGCGCGCCATGCCGTCGTAGAGATCCATCATGCGCTCGCGCCACTGCACCAGCGGATCACTGGGGTCTTCCGTCTCGCCGAAGGGCGAGGTGTCAGAGACGATATGGGCCCAGATGAAGAAACCGAAGATCAGGTAATCTGCCGCCGCCGGGGCATCACCATCCATGAAAGGCTGATTGGCGAGCAGGCCACGCAGCGGCTTGAAGGCGCTGTCGAGAATGCCGCGCGCGATCTCGACGTTATGGAACTCCTCGAAGGACATGCCGAAGCGGGCTTCACGGGCGCTCTGGAAGTACTCGCGGTCATCCGGGTGAATGGCCTGCACCAGATCCAGCGCCACCAGGCGGAAGAAGCCGACGGCCATGACCTGCTCGGCATAGACCTTGACGAAATTCAGACGCGCCTGCGCCTGGGCATCACCGATCAGCGGGCCATTGCCGGCGTTCGGATAATGCGCGTCCAGATGCTTGAAGATGTCATAGCTGTCCATCGCCACGCCGTGCGCATCCTTGAGCACCGGCACCGTGGTGGAATCGCAGAAGTCGATCGGGCTCTTGTCGGTGAACAGCATCGGCACGAGTTCTGCCTCGATGCCCTTGTGCGCCAGGGCCAGACGTGCGCGCCAGCAGAACGGCGAGAAACGCAGGCGGTCATCACGGCCACGCAATTCATAGAGGACTGGGGTCATGCGGGACTCCTTGGGTGTCATTGAGGTCTGGTGTCACTAAGGCCTGAGGTCATTGGGGCCTGGTGTCTTTCAAGCTTGATATGAACGGCATGACTTCACTGCGCGCGCCCTGCCCTTGGCATTGTTTTGGACGTTGTGCCGCGCAAATGCAAGCAAAATGAGCATTCGTTCAACATCGCACTGAGCGCCACTCAAGGCGCGAAGGCTCGCTCACCCTTGCAGTGACGCGAGGTTGGACCCATTGATGAGGGTTGCGTGACCAGGGCCGGTCATTGACCAAAGGATATTGATGACACCCGGCCTCGACAGCGCGAATAATGGGACCCATCGCTTTCGCGCCAGCCACTTCCTGCCCTGATCCCCTCTTTCATTTTCCAAGGAGTCTCGATGTCCGTCGAAGACCTGCACCTGAACCTGCGCAACCTGCAGGAATCGGACTACCCCCAGCTCAAGCGCCTGATGGACGGCATCTACGACGACATCGGTGGCGCCTGGCCTGAGCACACCATCAACCGCCTGATCGCCGAATTCCCCGATGGCCAGATCGTGATCGAGGATGGCGACAGGCTGGTCGGTGTCGCCCTGACGGCGCTGGTGGATTACGACGCCTTCTCCAACCCGCACAAGTACGACGACCTGATCGGTCAGCGCGAGATCATCCTCAACAAGGAGGATGGCGATGCGCTTTACGGTCTGGATGTGCTGATCGACGTCGACTACCGCGGCTATCGCCTTGGTCGCCGCCTGTACGAGGCGCGCAAGGAGCTGTGCCGCTCGATGAATCTGCGCTCGATTCTGGCCGGCGGGCGCATTCCCCAGTACCACGAATATGCCGCCGAGCTCTCGCCCTCCGAGTACATCGACAAGGTGGAGCGTCGCGAGATCCATGACCCCATCCTGTCGTTCCAGCTGGCCAACGGCTTCCTGGTCAAGCGCCTGCTGCGTCAATATCTGCCGGAAGACGAGGATTCCCAGGGCTACGCCACGCTGCTGGAGTGGAGCAACATCCTGTTCGAGCCCGTCGAGCGCGTGCTGGAAAGTCGCAAGACGATGATTCGCGTCGGCGCCGTGCAGTGGCAGATGCGCAAGTTCGACAGTGTCGAATCCGTGCTGCAACAGGTCGAGTACTACGTCGACGCCCTGTCGGATTACCAGAGTGACTTCGCCGTCTTCCCGGAGCTGTTCAACACGCCGTTGATCGGCCTTTTGGAAGACCAGAGCGACCCGGTGCGCTGCATCCGCTACCTCGCCGGCTTCACCGAGCGCTTCAAGCAGGAAATCTCGCGCATGGCGGTGGCCTACAACATCAACATCGTGGCCGGCTCCATGGTCGAGATCGGTGACGACAACGAGCTCTACAACGTCACCTACCTGTGTCACCGCGATGGCGAGATCGACCGTCAGGCCAAGCTGCACATCACGCCGCAGGAGCGCCGCGACTGGATCATCAAGGGCGGTGACGAGCTGGCCGTGTTCGAGACCGACGCCGGACGCATCGGCATGTTGATCTGCTACGACGTGGAGTTCCCGGAACTGTCGCGTCTGCTGGCCGATCAGGACATGGATATCCTGATGGTGCCGTTCTGGACCGACACCAAGAACAGCTACCTGCGCGTGCGCAACTGCGCCCAGGCGCGTGCCATCGAGAACGAATGCTACGTGGTGGTCTGCGGCAGCGTCGGCAACCTGCCGTCGATCGAGAGCCTCGACATCCAGTACGCCCAGTCAGCGGTGTTCTCGCCGTCGGACTTCTCCTTCCCGCATGACGCGGTGATGGCCGAGACCACGCCGAACACCGAGATGATCATGTTCTCGGATCTCGACCTGGAGCGTCTCAAGGTGGTGCGCAGCGAAGGCTCGGTGACCAATCTGAAGGACCGCCGCAAGGACCTCTTCGAGCTGCGTCTGCGTGACTGGTCGTGGAAGTCCGGCAGCCGTCAGGACTGAGCCGATGACGCACTGGTGGCAACGGCTGTGGCAGCGCTCCAAGCGCCACGGCCGTGACAGCGCAGCCCCCGACGCCGGCGCTGTCTCGACCGCATCGCCAGATGGCGAGACAGCGCCGGATGAGGCGTGGCAGGCAGTCCGTGAGCGCCTGCCGATTCTCGAGGGGCTCGACGCCGAGGCACTGGCGCGTCTTGAGCGGCGCGCCCGCCATCAGCTGAGCGACTGGAAGCTGACCAGCGCCGAACCGCTCGCACCGGTCGAGGCGCTGGCGCTGGCCGCCCAGGCGATGCTGCTGCTCAACGGCTGGGCGCATGCCGAGCGCTGGCAGGACGCCGGCGCTCGCGTACACGAGATCATGCTGCCGCTGCAGGCCATCCGCCGTGAGGTGGAAGAGATGGATGACGCCGGTGTGGTGCATGTCTTCGAGGACACCCGCGCCGGCGAGACCTGGTACCAGGGGCCGGTGGTAGTCACCCGTGAAGACCTCTCCAATAGCGGTGACTGGAGCGGCTTCAACGTGGTGATCCATGAATTCGCCCACAAGCTCGACATGGCCAACGCCACCGATGCCGATGGCTTTCCGCCCCTGCCGCGCCATATCAGCGCGGCGGAGTGGCATACCACCTTCACTGCCGTGTGGGATGACCTGAGCGCGCGCCTGTCACGCGGTGAGCCGACGCCCATCGATGACTACGCCGCCAGCCACCCCGCCGAATGCTTCGCCGTCTGCTGCGAGTATTTCTTCAGCGCACCGGATACGCTCGATGCGGCCTACCCGGCGCTGTATACCCTGCTGGAGCGCTTCTTCCAACAGTCGCCATTGGCGCGCTGCCCGCCGCCTTCCGACTGACCACGCCTGGCAGATCTGACTACACGCTTGGAAGATATGTCCATCCGCTTGGCAGACAAGGCGCCAGCAAGGCGAGGAAATCGCGAGAGAGAAGCGATAGCGGTCGCTTACCGCGCCGGGCACCACCTCAAGCTAACGGTATATCATTCGAAAGCGCATCAGCAGACACGCCGACTCGATCAGCAGTGGCGCAAAAGTGGCGCCTGGATCAGAAGCGGCGCCTGGATCAGAAGCGGCGATTTGGCCAGAAGCGACGCCTGCATCGCTCACTGTGGCTCCGCCAACAGATAATCCCAGATACGCTGCGCGGTGGGCCGCATCGGGCGCTGATTGGAGCGCACCAGCCAGAAGTTCTGCTCGGCGGGGATCGTCAGCGCGAAGACCTGCTCCAGCCCGCCGTTGCCGGACGCCAGCCATTGCCGGAAATGGCCTTCATGCACCAGCGCCACCCCCATGCCGAGACGCGCCATTTCCAGCGTCATCACCTGGGTGTCACAGCTGATGGTGGAGGTCGTCTTCTCCAGCCCCAGTTGATCTGCCGCCACCAGCCAGCGCCGCCAGCCCACCGCGAAGCCTGCGGCATGCAGCAGCGTCATGCCGGCCAGGTCCGCTGCCGTGGTCAGCTGTGCGCTCAGCGCCGGACTCGCCACGACGGCCATTCTCTCCTGCCCTGCCCCCACCTGGATCGCCTCCACCTGTGGCCAGTCGCCCTGGCCGTAGCGCAGCTCGATATCCACCTGCTCGCCATCGAAGTCGCTCTGCCAGAAGGCACTGACCAGACGCAGCGCGATCTCGGGTTGATCACGATGGAAGTTCGCCAGCCGCGGCAACAGCCAGGCCTGCTGGCTCATCGGGGTCGCCCGCAGGCTGACCGGCGCGGCGCGCGAGGGGCCGAAGACTTCCAGCGTGCCTTCCTGCAGACGCTGAAAGCCATCCTGCAGCGCTGGCAACCAGGCCTGACCGGCCGGCGTCAGATTGAGGCTACGGGCGTGACGCACGAACAATGGCTGGCCAAGGCGGTCCTCCAGCTGGCGAATCCGCTGGCTAATGGCCGACTGGGTGACACTCAGCTCCTCGGCGGCACGCGTGAAGCTCATCAGGCGCGCAGCGGCTTCGAAGGCCTGCAACCAGGCCAGCGGCGGCAG
Organism: Cobetia sp. 1CM21F; assembly: GCF_023161745.1. Lineage (NCBI taxonomy): Bacteria > Pseudomonadati > Pseudomonadota > Gammaproteobacteria > Oceanospirillales > Halomonadaceae > Cobetia > Cobetia sp. 1CM21F. Next base: position 79,940 of record NZ_JALNTQ010000007.1, read on the forward strand.
GGGGCGCGGCAGGGCATTCGGCGTCGTGGGGGAAGGTTCGTGCATGGCTATCTCGCATCAGAGCATGAAGGTCAATCGGCACACATTAGCTCAGCTAAGTCATGGCCGTCATATTTCGCGTTGGCCAGCCGTGATGACGAGGGGGACAATGGTCTCATTCTCGGGTCACGGCTCGGCCATACGACCCAGCACGCGACACGCGTTGGCTCACCTGCTACTGCACACACGACATAGGACGGCGCCCATGGAGACTCTCATCGCATCTGCCCCTGACACCCAAGACACTGAAGCGTCACAGACACGCCATCAGTGGGACATGAAGGAATACCTGCCCCATCACGAGGGCGCGCCGCTGGTGAAGGCAGACCACGACGAGACCCTGGCGTCACTGGCATGGGCCAGCGGTGAGCAGACCCAACTGCCGCTGATCTGGCTGCGCGACCACTGCGCCTGCGATCTCTGCCGTCATCCGCAGACCTTCGAGCGCACCTTCATGCTGATGGACGACGCGGCCCTGACGGTGCATCAGATGCGTGTCGAGCAGGGCAATCTCGTCGTCGTCTGGCAGGACGGCCACACCAGCCGCTTCGATGCCGGCTGGTTGCTGCAACGTCGTCCGAGTGATGCGCCGCCGGCCACGCCGGTCCCCGCAAGCCAGGCCTGGCAGCAGGGCCATGAGCCTCACGTCACCGCCTTTGCCGATTACATGGCCGGTGGACAGGCGCGCCTGGGCTGGCTGGAAGCGCTGTGCCGCGACGGCTTCGCGATTCTGGATGCCGGCCCGACGGCAGGCGGCGAGATCGACCAGGTGGCCGCGACCATCGGCCCGATCCGCGCGACCAACTTCGGTGGCCGTTTCGAGGTTTTCTCCAAGCAGGCGCCCAACAATGCCGCCTACACGCCGATCGCGCTGGAGCTGCACACCGACCTGCCCAACTGGCGTCAGCCGCCGGACATCCAGATGCTCTATTGCCTGGCCAATGAGGCCGAAGGCGGTGACTCCATCTTCGGAGACGGCATGGCGGTCGCCGAAGCCCTGCGCGAGCGGGACCCGCAGGCCTTCAGGCTGCTGGCCGAGACCCCGGTGGACTTCCGCTTTGCCGACGAGACCACCGACCTGGTGGTGCGCGAGCCGGTGATCCACCTGGATGCCAACGACAAGGTCATCGAGGTGCGCTTCAACAACTGGATCCGCGACAGCCTGCGCCTGCCGCTGGAACAGATGCAGGCCTGGTACAGCGCCTATCGCCAGTACTGGAGCATCCTGCGGGAACCGGCCTTCCGCCTGCATCTCAAGCTGGAAGCCGGCCAGATGGTGGCCTTCGACAACCGCCGCGTGATGCACGGCCGCAAGTCCTTCGACCCGACGACCGGCCGCCGCCACCTGCAGGGCTGCTATGTGGATTACGACATGGTGGAATCCGCGCTGCGCGTCACGGCGCGCCAGCTGGCCGGTGCCAACCTCACTCAGTCGTGAGCACGAAAGACCTCATGCCGCGGAGTACTTGAAATAGCGTTGAACCGCAGGCAAAGGTTGCGGCGGTTCCTCCAGGGCATACCACGCAAGGCAGTGGCATCCTGAGAGTCTGGCAACTCAGGTATCGCCCCATGAATCCCATGACACTCTGCTTTGCGGATGACACCCTGGAACGACGTTATCGGCGTCGACAGATCGAGACCTCACACAAGCTCAGCCGGATCACCATCCCGCTGAGCTGTCTGCTGTTCGCGTCCTATGGGCTGATCGAGCTCAGTCTGCTGGAGCACTACGAGCCCTACCTGCTGCTGCGCACCAGCGTTCTGATCGGCGTGTTGGGCCTGTTCCTGCTGTCACGCCTCCCGCGTTTCCGACACCACGTCAACGGCATCCTGTGCCTGGCCTCGCTGGTGGCAGCGCTGGGGACGCTGGCGATGTTCCATGTGGGGGACGGTCACGCCGGAGAGCACCTGGTGGAGAGCCACGCCGCCGGACAGCATGAGGACGAGCATGGTGACTTCCCGGTCTACTTCGTCGCCCTGTTGCTGGTGGTCTTCTGGACCTACACCCTGCTGGGACTGCAGTTCATCTATGCCATGGCCTGCGGACTGCTGATATGGATGGGCTGCACCGTCAGCTGCGCGCTGATGCATCTTGGCTCCGATACACTAGTGGAGGTCAACGAGGCTTTCTTCATGATGGCCGTCAATATGCTGGCAGGCCTTAGCGCCTACTCGCGCGAGCGCCAGAGCCGGCAACTCTTCCTGCATGAATGCCATATCACCGGCGAGCGGGACGATCTGCGCGACCATGCGATGTGCGATTCGCTCACAGGGCTGCTCAACCGGCGCGCCCTGCTGACACGCCTCGACCAGATACTCGATATCCAGACCCCCGGCACGGTGCAGGCCGCGCTGTTCATCGACCTCGATGGCTTCAAGCCCGTCAATGACCGCCACGGCCATGCCATCGGCGATGAGGTGCTGCGCATCACCGGCGAGCGCCTGGGCAACACCCTGCGCGGCAACGATATCGTCGGTCGCCTGGGCGGCGATGAATTTCTGGTGCTGATCAGCCGTGAGGGCAACGGCCGCAAGGGCCCGGAGCAGCTGGCGGAACGTCTGATCGACGCCATCAGCCGTCCCATCACGCTGGAAGTCGATGGTGAACCGCTGATCATCGCCGTCAGTGCCAGCATCGGCATCAGCCTGTTCCCCTTCTCGGGCGCCACGCCGGAAACGGTCATCGCGCGCGCCGACAGCGCCATGTACGAGGCCAAGCAACGCGGGCGGGGCGTCGTCGTCACCGGCAATCCGCTCCGCCTGGTACTGTGACGCTCGACGCTCGATGCTCGACGTCTCCTCGAGCATGTCGCCGCGCCACCCTCCCTCTTGAGACAGCGGCAGACGCCCCAATGAGACAAGGATGCCGTTTCGTCCTTTTTCTCATGACCCGCATCACGCCAGAACGCCCCACGACTCATCAATGGGGCGTCCTGGCGCATGGAGCCTGCCAATGACACGCCTGCCGCATCTTGCCTTCTCTCTACTCGGTCTCGGTCTCCTCGGCGGCTGCGCCGGAGTCCCGTCCGGCACCCAGCCCGTCGAGAACTTCGAGCTCGAACGTTACTACGGCGAATGGCACGAGATCGCCCGCCTGCCCAACAGCTTCGAGGAGGGCCTGAGCTGCGTCAGTGCCGATTACTCGCCCCGCGAGGACGGCGGCGTGCGCGTCATCAATCGCGGCTACAACGCCGAGCAAGGGCAATGGAGCCAGGCCGAAGGTCGTGCCTACTTCACTCAGGGCAGCGAGACGGCGGCCCTCAAGGTCAGCTTCTTCGGCCCCTTCTATGGCGGTTACAACGTGTTGGCGCTGGATGACGACTATCAGTGGTCGCTGGTGGCCGGCGCCGATCGCGACTACCTGTGGATACTGGCGCGTGAGCCGCAGCTGGATGACGACACCTATCAGGCGCTGGTCGAGCAGGCCGCCGAGCTCGGCTTCGCGACCGACGCGCTGATCAAGGTCGAACAGGGCAACGCCTGCCCCTCTCCTGATGACACCGAACGCTGACACCGATAGCTGACACCGAATCCGTTCCCAAGACCCAAGGCCTGACACCAAGGCCTGACACCAAGGTCTAAACCGGCGCGTGACGTTTATATGGTGCGGACAGCCGCTTTCATCCAACCGACCTCGCATCTTGTCACGCGCGCGTGGCTCGCCAATGGTGAGCTGACAATCTTCCGGGGTAGCGCCTCGCCGAGTGCGCTGCCCTGATGCCAATCGTTTGATGCTGTCGCCCAGTGCCAGTGACGCCTCGCTGCACTGGGCAACTCAGTTCAGAGGGAGCCCGTGCCATGGATATCCAGCAGTTCTTCAGCGCCCTGTGGGATGACTACGTCGCCATGACGCCCCAGGCCCAAAAGATCCAGGATGCCTTCATCGCTGACGGCGAGACCATCGTCAACGACCACGTCGCCTTCCGCACCTTCGATCGCGGGCCGATCACCCTGAGCGCGCTGGAACCTCACCTGCTGGCGTTGGGCTATACCCGCTTCGCACCTTATGATTTCCGCGAGAAGAAACTGCGCGCCTTCGGCTATCTGCCGCCGTCACCCGACATGCCGCGCGTCTTCCTCTCCGAGCTGAAATGCCATGAGCTGTCCGAGCGCGCCCAGGCGATCATCGATGGCCTGGTCAGCCAGATCTCGCCGGATGCCGCCACCCAACCCTCCGTGCTGTGGTCGGGCCGCCTGTGGAAAGCGCCCAGTTTCGAGCAGTATCAACGCCTGATGGAAGAGAGCGAGTATGCGGCCTGGCTGTCGATCATCGGCCTGCGCGCCAACCACTTCACCATCAGCGTCAACGCGCTCAGCCATCACGACACCCTCGACAAGGTGCTGACGCGCGTCGAGTCGCTTGGCCTTGGCATCAATCCGGCCGGAGGGCGCATCAAGGGCTCGCCCGCGGTGCTGCTGGAGCAGGCCTCCACCCTTGCCGACCGCCAGACCTTCACCTTCGCCGGGGGCGATGAGCATGAGATCTCCACCTGCTACTACGAATTCGCGCGCCGCTATCCCGACGCCAATGGCGAGCTGTATCAGGGCTTCGTGGCGGCCAGCGCCGACAAGATCTTCGAATCCACCAATGTTCGCCAGGAGCCGACTGCCTCGTGATTGCCGACTGGCTAGACCTGACACTCGAAGGCCACGCCAGCGCCCGTGGCATGGGCCGTATTCCCGGCGGTCGCTATGAGATCGTCGCGCCCGGCGTGCTGGAGATCACCCCCGACGTCACGGGGCCCAAGGCGCGCCCGTGCGTGATCTCCGCCGGCATCCACGGCAACGAGACCGCCCCCATCGAGCTGCTCGGTGAGCTGATCGCGGGCCTGGAGAGCGGCCATCTGATCGTCGGGGCGCCGCTGTTGCTGATTCTGAGCAACCTGCCCGCCATCCGCAGTGGCGAGCGCTTCATCACCACCAATCTCAATCGGCTGTTCAAGCGCGCCGAGGCCAGCGTCACGGGCAACGACTGTCCGTCCGATGATGAGCCGGCGCGCGCGCGTCAGCTGATGGCGGCCGTGGACACCTTCTATGCTCGCTTCCCGCTGGCCGAGGGCACGCGCCGCCTGCACTACGACATGCACACCGCCATCCGCGACAGCCTCTATCCGCGCTTCGCGGTGGTGCCCTTCAGTGATGGCGACGCCATCAGCGCATCGCAGTGGCCGATATTGAGCGCCGCCGGCATCCAGGCCGTGCTGCACCAGCATCAGCACAGCTGGACCTTCTCGCACTATTCGCGCCACTACCATGATGCCGACGCCTTCACGCTGGAGCTGGGTCAGGTTCGCCCGTTCGGCGCCAACGACATGGCAGCACTCGCACCGATGAAAGCCCTGCTCGCGGCGCTGGCGACCGGCACGGCACCCGCCGAAGCAGACCCTGAGGCCATCGACTACTTCACGGTGGAAGTGGAACTGATGCGTCAGTCAGCCGACTTCACGCTGTGCTTCAGCGAGGATGTCGCCAACTTCACCGCCTTCGCCCCCGGCAGCGTGGTGGCCGAAGACGCCGCTGCTGGCCCCTGCATCATCGGCGATACGCCACTGCGGGTGGTGTTCCCCAACGCGAAGGTGGAGATAGGCGCCCGCGCCGCCCTGCTGCTGGCCGAGAGCTCGACACCGACAGACTGAGTCACCAGACACTGAACAAACCGGCACTGAGCCACAAGCGCCGGCGTTCTGCCCGCCCATCCCCCTCAGGGCGCAGCAAGATGCCGGCGCGATTGCACTGACGAAAGCCTTACTACAACGACAACAGGCGACCTTGATCATGAAGACTCCTCCCCCACGGCCGGACGGCATCCGCGTGCGTCCTTGCACGCTCCACCAAAGTCGTAACATTCCTCCACGCCAGATAGCGGTGAACCCTGCGTTGAGCTGGTAGAATCGGCCCCCTTTCCCGTCCACGACATGCAAGCACAGGCATTTTTCGCCTGTTGTAGACGGTCACTGGCAGCGAGAACGACGATCAATCGGACTGATCGTGAGGAACTGGCCATGCCCCTGACGGCATTCTCCGCCACTCCTCCCGTGCCACGCCTTGCCGCCTCATCACGTCTGCGTCGCGCAAGTCAGCGAGCGACAGTGAAAGGCAGTCCCAGGCAGCCGTGCCATGTCGGCAACGAACCTGTATCCCGAGCCCGACCGCCCCGCGGCGGACTCGTGGCGTGTCATTGCCCCCAGGGCTGGCAACGTCCGGATTGGAGTAACTGCATGACCATGAGATCTTCCGTGGCCGAGAGCCCGAGCAGCGACGCGCTGCCTCTCGAGGTCCGCAACATCACCAAGTCCTTCGGCACCAATCAGGTGCTCAAGGGCTTGTCACTGCAAGCACGCAAGGGCGATGTCATCACCCTGATCGGCGCGTCCGGTTCCGGCAAGAGCACCTTTCTGCGCTGCATGAACCTGCTGGAGCAGCCGGACGGCGGCGATATCTTCGTGCATGGCGAGCAGATCGGCTTCAAGGAAAGCCGCCGTGGCCGCGAACCGATGGACTGGCGTCAGGTCGAGCGCATGCGCGCGCGCCTGTCGATGGTGTTCCAGGGCTTCAACCTGTGGTCGCACATGACGCTGCTGGAAAATGTCATCGAGGCGCCGATCCACGTGCTCGGCAAGCCGAAGAAGGAAGCCATCGCCCACGCACGCAGTCTGCTGGACCGCGTCGGCCTGCTCGAGCGCGCCGACTACTATCCGGCGCAGATGTCCGGTGGCCAGCAGCAGCGCGGCGCCATCGCACGCGCGCTGGCGATGGAGCCGGAGGTGATGCTGTTCGACGAGCCGACCTCGGCCCTCGACCCGGAACTGGTCGGTGACGTGCTCAATGTCATGCGTGACCTGGCCGAGGAAGGCCGCACCATGGTGGTGGTGACCCACGAGATGAGCTTCGCGCGTGATGTCTCGAGCCAGGTGGTCTACCTGCATCAGGGACTGGTCGAGGAAGCCGGCAAGCCGGAAGACGTGCTGGGCAATCCCCAGTCGGAGCGCCTCAAGCAGTTCCTGGCGCCCAAGTACTGACAAAGCGCCCTGATCACCAGTACTGATGAATGGCCCTTGGCCCATCACTGAGCCTACCGCTCGGCCTGTGGCACATCCCGGCACGGTGATCCCGTGACCGGCACATGATTCAGCACCGCGAGCGCCACGCCAACGGCAGGCCTCGAGGTGTTCAAGACTTCAGGAATGACAAGTAATGAAACAGTTCGCGACACGTGCCCTGCTGGGCCTCACCCTCGGCCTCTCCACCTTCGCCATCACCACCAGCGCCGCTCAGGCGGCCGATGTGCCGGACCCGCTGCGCCTGGGCATCGACGTGCCCTACGCGCCCTTCGGCTACAAGCTGCCCAGCGGTGAGCTGACCGGTTTCGAGATCGAACTGGGCAACGCCATCTGCGCCCAGCTCGCCACTCATTGCGAATGGACCGAGCAGGACTTCGACGGCATCATCCCGGGCCTGATGGCGCGCAAGTACGACGTCATCATGTCGGCGCTGACCATCAACCCGGAGCGTGAGCGTCAGGTGCTGTTCTCCGAGCCCTACTTCACGCCGCCGTCCGGCTGGTTCGTCAAGGCGGACAGCCCGCTGGCGGGCGCGGATACCCTGGATGCCGAGGCGCTCGCGGGCAAGGTGATCGGGGTGCAGCGCGGCAACCTGCAGGATCACTACGTCACCGACCTCTACGGCCGCACGGCAGAAGTGCGCCGCTACACCAAGCTCGATGACCTGGTGCTGGACATGGACAGCGGCCGCGTCGATGTCGCCTTCCTGGACCTGCCGGTCGGTCAGGACACCCTGGTCAACGCCAACGACGGCAACTTCGTCAACACCGGCAGCGCCATCAGCGAGCCGAAGAAGTACTTCGGCGACGGCTTCGGCATCGCCATGAAGAAGCGCGACCGCGACCTCAAGAAGGCCATCGATGGTGCCCTGGAAGCGCTCAAGGCCGATGGCACGCTCAAGCGTCTCAACGACAAGTACTTCGCCAGCGCCGCCACTGCGTCCGACAACCACCAGTAAGCCGCTGAACGGGTTATTCGGCGCTTCACGGGAGATTTCCCATGATTGACCTACAAGGCTACGGGCCCAGCCTGCTGGAAGGTGCCTGGGTCACGGTGCAGCTGGCCGTGCTGGCCCAGCTGCTGGCCATCGCGCTGGGGCTATTGACGGCGACGGCCAAGATGTCGCGTTCCACGCCTCTGCGCTGGCTCGCGACGCTCTACACCACCATCATCCGCGGCGTCCCGGACATCGTGCTGATGCTGCTGCTGTTCTTCGGCGGCCAGATCGGCATCAACATGGTCACCGACTGGCTGTACGACAGCTACGACATCGACGTCTTCGTCAATGTCGATGAGTTCACTGCCGGCGTCGTCACCATCGGCTTCATCTTCGGTGCCTACATGGGCGAGACCTTCCGTGGCGCCTTCATGGCGGTGGATGCCGGGCAGATCGAGGCCGGGCGTGCCTATGGCATGAACGACTGGAAGGTCTTCAAGCGCATTCGCTTCCCGCTGATGATGCGCCACGCCCTGCCGGGGCTGGGCAACAACTGGATGGTGCTGCTCAAGACCACCGCCCTGGTGTCGGTGATCGGGCTGGTCGACATGGTGCGTGTCGCCAGTGAGGCTGCCAAGGCGACCCACGAGCCTTTCACCTTCCTGTTGCCGGTCGCGGCGGGCTATCTGCTGATCGCCACCGTGTCCGAATGGGGGCTGGCACGTCTCAAGAAGCGCTATAACGCCGGATTCGGGGAGGCCAGCGCATGGAACAACTGAATGATGCAGGCTCCTCAGGCGTCATCGCCCAGCTGGGCCAGATGCTCGAGGATGCGCTGAGCGACAACTACATCTTTACCGCGACCACTCTGTGGCACTACTGGGAAGGGCTGGTCACCACCGTGCAGCTGGTGTGCCTGGCGCTGCTCATCGGCCTGATACTGGCCGTGCCGCTGGCGATCCTGCGCGGCTCGCGTCGTCGCTGGGTGAAGATGCCGGTCTATCTCTACACCTACGTCTTCCGCGGCACGCCACTGCTGATCCAGCTCTACCTGATCTACTACGGCGTGGTGTTCTTCGACGGCTTCGACATCTCGCTGGGCGTGACCAGCGTGCATGTGCCCAGCATCCAGGAGACCTGGCTGTGGGATTACTTCCGTGATCCCTTCGTGCCGGCGCTGCTGGCCTTCGTGCTCAATACCGCGGCCTACACCACCGAGATCTTCCACGGTGCCATCCAGTCCACCCCCAAGGGCGAGATGGAGGCAGCGCGTGCCTACGGCATGTCACGTGGCAAGATGATGCGTCGCATCATTCTGCCCAGTGCCTTCCGCCGGGCGCTGCCGGCCTACGGCAATGAAGTCATCTTCATGCTGCATGCCAGTGCCATCTGCAGCGTGGTGACGCTTCTGGACCTCACCGGCGCCGCGCGTGACATCTACGCACGCTTCTACGCGCCCTTCGAGGCCTTCCTGTTCGTCGCCGCCATCTACCTGTGTCTGACCTTCACCATCATTGCCATATTCCGGCAACTGGAGAAACGCCTGCTGGCGCACTTGAAACCGTTAAGCTGAACGTCAAAAGCGCCCTTTGTAGGGCGCTTTTTTCATATCAGGATATAACGGCAGGAATTCATCTCGTTTAACGACCGTTTGAATTTGTCCATTGACCCTCTTCACCACAGCCTCGGTCTGGGCTAGTGTGGAGCCACTGGCATGACACGCCCCCTTATGTCCGCGGCTCAGATGGCTGGTGTTCAGGAGGGAGTGTCTGATGCCACTGATCAGCCAGTATGACCAACAACAATGATGGATGGGACTGACATGAAGAAGCTTCTGGGAATCTCCCTGCTGGGTGCAGCATTGATGGCCGGTGGCGCTCAGGCGGCCGAATCGCTGCGCATCGGCGTCGACGTGCCCTACGAGCCGATGGAATACAAGACGCCCGACGGTGAGCTGACCGGTTTCGATATCGAACTGGGCAATGCCATCTGCGCGAAGATCAACCGCGACTGCGAGTGGGTCATCCAGGCGTGGGACGGCATCATTCCCGGCCTGATGGCGCGCAAGTACGACGCCATCATGTCCTCGATGACCATCAATGAGGAACGCCGCGAGAAGGTGCTGTTCTCCGACACCTACATCACCCCGCCGTCCGCCTGGTTCGCCCCGTCCGACAGCGAGCTGAGCGCCACCTCCCAGGAAGCCCTGGCTGACAAGGCCATCGGCGTGCAGCGCGGCACCCTGCAGGACAACTACGTCACCGATCTCTACGGCAAGAATGCCGAGGTCAAGCGCTACACCACCGCCGATGACCTGGTGCTGGACATGGAAGCGGGTCGCCTCGACATCGCCTTCCTCGACTTCCCGGTCGGCAAGTCCACCCTGATCGACGGCGGCAACGGCAACTACAAGGCCGTCGGTGAAGTGGTCACCGAGCCCAAGAAGTACTTCGGCGACGGCTTCGGTATCGCCATGCGCAAGCGTGACAAGGACCTGGCCGAGCAGATCAACGGCGCCCTGGCCGAGCTGAAGGCCGATGGCACCTACGACACCATCCACACCAAGTACTTCGGCGAGAAGCAGTAAGGTCTCCTCAAGCGGCATGCCAGCCATGCCGTGATGCCTGTGCCGAGATGCCTGTGCCGAGATGCCTGCACAGTGAGTTGAGCGGCAGCAGACGCAAGTGACATGTACGACAACAAGCCCCGCTGGCATTCGCCGCGGGGCTTTTGCGTTGACCCTTGCTCAAGCGCAGCAGTCAGCCAGCGCGCCATCTGCACAATTGGTGCATATTCAGAATCAAAGCGGTGTGCTCCAAGGGGCTTATCCGTCGCAGGCCGGCTCTCTAGGATGCCGAGCCAACTATCCTGCAACGGAAAATTCCCATGTCGAGACTGAACTTACGTCCGGCGCGCCTTCCTCGTATCGCTTCTTCCCTGCTGCTGACCCTTGGCGGCCTTCTGGCGCTCAGTGCCTGCAGCGAGGGCAACAGTGAAGAAAACGGCAACGCGCAACAGACTCCCCCGACGATGGAAGTCGTCGCCGCCCAGTCGCAGCCGGTCGCGGCTTGGCATACCTACACCACACGTCTGGAATCTCCCCAGCGCGTGCAACTGCGCCCACGCGTGAGCGGCGAAGTCGAAGAAGTGCTGTTCACCGAAGGCAGTCAGGTAAGCGCCGGCACGCCGCTGGTGCGTCTTGATCAACGCCCCTTCAAGGCCGAGGTCCAGCGTCTGGAAGCGGAAGTCGCACGCATCAAGGCTGAGCTGGCCAATGCCCGCAGCGAGTCCGGTCGCGCCGCCAGTCTGGTCAAGCGCAACCTGATCTCGCGCGAGGAAGCCGATTCGCGCAGCACAACCGCCACCGGCCTCAATGCACAGCTCAAGGGCGCCATCGCCCAGCTGGAGCGTGCCCGTCTGGATCTGGACTACGCCACCATCCGCGCCCCGATCGATGGCCGCCTGTCCAATGCGCGCATCACGCGTGGCAACACCGTGCAGGCTGGCCAGAGCGTGCTGACCACGCTGGTCGAGACCCGCCAGCTGGACGCCTATATCGACATCAGCGAGCTGACCTGGAACCAGGACTTCGCGAACGTCAGCGCCGATGACCACCTGCCGGTCGAACTGCAGCTGGCCGGTCAGCAGGATTTCCCCTTCCACGGTGAGCTCGACTTCATCGACAACAGTGTCGACATCGATACCGGCACCTTGCGCATCGGCACCACCTTCAATGCCGATGATCCCGCTCTGCGTCCGGGTGCCTTCGCGCGCCTGCGTATCGCCTCACCCGAGATCCGTGATGCCGTACTGATTCCGGAACGCGCCATCGGCACCGATCTGGACCGTCAGTTCGTGCTGGTGGTCGGTGAGGACAACACCCTCGCCTACCGCGGCATCACCACCGGCCCGCGCTTCGGCCCGCTGCGTGCCGTCACCGATGGCCTGGCCGCCGGTGACCGCGTGCTGGCCGCGGGGCCTGCCAAGGCAGGTCCGGGCATGCCGATCACCCCCAAGCTGGTCGAGATGCCCGATGACGGTGCCCTCAAGGCACTCGCCGCGCGTATCTCGCGCCTGCAGCAGACCGCCCAGCCGCTGGATCAGGACAACGACCAGGACGCCGCGACACTGGCCGAGGCTGACCGTCAGGCAGCCGGAGGCCGTTCGTGAATATCTCCAGCTTCTTCATCAAGCGCCCGGTCTTCGCCGCGGTGCTGTCGATCCTGATCGTCATCTCCGGGATGCTGTCGCTGTTCCAGCTGCCCATCTCCGAGTATCCGGAAGTCGTGCCGCCCACCGTGGTGGTGCGCGCCAACTACCCGGGTGCCAACCCCGAAGTCATCGGGGCCACCGTCGCCACGCCGCTGGAGCAGGAAATCACCGGCGTCGAAAGCATGCTGTACATGGATTCCCAGGCGACCTCCGACGGCAACCTGACCCTGACGGTGACCTTCGCGCTGGGCACTGACCTGGACAAGGCCCAGGTGCAGGTGCAGAACCGTGTGGCCCGCGCCACGCCGCGACTGCCGCAGGAGGTGCAGCAGCTCGGCATCACCACCGAGAAGGCCTCGCCCAACCTGACGATGGTGGTCCACCTGACTTCCCCGGATGGCCGCTATGACCAGCTGTGGCTGTCCAACTACGCGCGCCTGAACCTGAAGGACAATCTCGCCCGCCTCGAGGGGGTCGGCGACGTGCAGCTGTTCGGTGCCGGCGAGTACTCGATGCGCGTGTGGCTCGACCCGGACGCCGTGGCGGCGCGGGGCCTGTCTGCCGGTGACATCATCAGTGCCCTGCGGGCCCAGAATCAGCAGGTCGCCGCCGGTTCCGTCGGTGCCCAGCCCTCGCCTGACGACAACCAGTTCCAGCGCCTGCTCAATGTGCGGGGCCGCCTGGAGAGCGCCGAGGAATTCGAGAACATCGTCATCCGTGTCGATGAAGACGGCCGTCTGACACGCCTGGAGGATGTGGCGCGCGTCGAACTGGGCGCCGACAGCTATTCGCTGCGCGCGCAGCTGGATGGCAAGGACGCCGTGGCGATGCCGATCTTCCAGCGTCCCGGCTCGAATGCCATCGCGCTGTCGGATTCCGTGCGCGAGAGCATGAGCGAGATGTCCGAGGCCTTCCCGGATGGCGTCAGCTACGACATCGTCTACGACCCGACGGTCTTCGTGCGCGGCTCCATCGAGGCGGTCATCGACACCCTGTTCGAGGCCATCCTGCTGGTCGTGATCGTGGTGATCCTGTTCCTGCAGACCTGGCGGGCCTCGATCATTCCGCTGATCGCGGTACCGGTCTCGCTGATCGGCACGTTTGCGGTCATGCAGCTGATGGGCGTGTCGATCAATACGCTGTCGCTGTTCGGGCTGGTGCTCGCCATCGGTATCGTCGTCGATGACGCCATCGTGGTGGTGGAGAATGTCGAGCGCAACATCGAGCTGGGCCACTCGCCCATCGAGGCCACCCAGATCGCCATGCGTGAGGTGACCGGCCCGATCATCGCCATCGCGCTGGTACTGACGGCGGTATTCGTGCCGACGGCCTTCATCAGCGGCCTGAGCGGTCAGTTCTACAAGCAGTTCGCGCTGACCATCACCATCTCGACGCTGATCTCGGCCTTCAACTCGCTGACGCTGTCACCGGCGCTGTCGGCTCTGCTGCTCAAGCCCCACGGTGCCAAGCCTGACTGGCTGACCCGCGTCATCGATGGCCTGTTCGGGCGCTGGCTGTTCGCGCCGTTCAACCGCGCCTTCAGTGCGATGGCCAACGGCTATACCGGCCTGATCAAGAAGCTGCTGCGCTTCGGTGTCATCGTCGGCCTGCTGTATGTCGTGCTGCTCGGCGCCACCGGCAAGCTGTTCGACAGCGTGCCCGGCGGCTTCATCCCGGGGCAGGACAAGCAGTACCTGGTCGCGATGGCCCAGCTGCCGGACGCCGCCAGCCTCGACCGCACCTCCGAGGTCATCGACGAGATGCAGGCACTGGCGCTGGACACACCGGGCGTGGCGCACACCGTGGCCTTCCCGGGGCTCTCCGTGAACGGCTTCGTCAATGCCTCCAACTCCGGCATCGTGTTCGCGACCCTGGCGGACTTCGATGAGCGACAGTCGCCCGAGCTTTCCGGTCAGGCGATCGCCGCTCAGCTGAACCAGAAATTCGCGGGGATCGACGAGGCCTTCGTCGCCGTCTTCCCGCCGCCACCGATTCTGGGCCTGGGCACTACGGGGGGCTTCAAGTTGCAGCTGCAGGACCGCGGCAACAAGGGCTTCGATGAGCTGTTCTCCGCCGTGCAGACCATCACCGCCAAGGGCAACGCTGACCCGCGTCTGAGCAGTGTCTACTCCAGCTTCCGCATCCAGGTGCCGCAGTACGACATCGATCTGGATCGCGAGCAGGCGATGATCATGGGCGTGCCGGTGGAACGTGCCTTCGAGACTCTGCAGGTGTACATGGGCTCGCTGTACGTCAATGACTTCAACCGCTTCGGGCGTACCTATCAGGTGCGCGCCCAGGCCGAGCAGTCGGCGCGTCTCGACCCGGATGACATCCGCAACCTCAAGGTGCGCAGCGACAACGGCCGCATGATTCCGCTGGGCAGCTTCGTCAAGGTGACACCGACCACCGGCCCGGACCGCGTGATGCACTACAACACCTTCGTCAGCGCCGATATCAACGGCTCGCCGGCGCCGGGCGTCTCCAGCGATCAGGCCAAGGCCGCCATCGAGGAAGTGCTGGCCGGCAACCTGCCACAGGGGATCGGCTACGAGTGGACGGAGGTGACCTACCAGCAGGTGCTGGCCGGCAACACCATGATCTACATCTTCCCGCTGGTGGTATTGCTGGTGTTCCTGGTGCTGGCCGCCCAGTACGAGAGCTGGTCGCTGCCGCTGGCGATCATCCTGATCGTGCCGATGACACTGCTGTCGGCGCTGGCCGGTGTCTGGCTGACGGGGGGCGACAACAACATCTTCACGCGCATCGGCTTGATCGTGCTGGTGGCGCTGGCGTGCAAGAACGCGATCCTGCTGGTCGAGTTCGCTCGTGAGCAGCAGCATGCTGGCCAGAGTCGTCTGGACGCCGTGCTGACGGCCTGTCGCCTGC
Organism: Cobetia sp. 1CM21F; assembly: GCF_023161745.1. Classification (NCBI taxonomy): domain Bacteria; kingdom Pseudomonadati; phylum Pseudomonadota; class Gammaproteobacteria; order Oceanospirillales; family Halomonadaceae; genus Cobetia; species Cobetia sp. 1CM21F. Next base: position 95,078 of record NZ_JALNTQ010000007.1, read on the forward strand.
GCCTGCGCCCCATCCTGATGACGTCGGTGGCCTTCACCGCGGGCGTGGTGCCGCTGGTACTGGCCACCGGTGCCGGCAGCGAGATGCGGCAGGCGATGGGCGTGGCGGTGTTCTCCGGCATGATCGGCGTCACCGTGTTCGGTCTGCTGCTGACACCGCTGTTCTATGTCGGTATCCGTCGCCTGGTCGAGAAACGTGAAGCGCATCAGGACGCTGTCACGCCGGACAGCAATGCCGAGTCAGGCCGCCACAGTCATTGATACGACTACTGATACGGCCACTGAGCCATCCACTGATACGACCACTCTGCCGAGAGATCGAGGACAGGCAAACGCCACGGGGCGTCGCGGCTTCAGTAACCACTGAAGCATTGACTCCCCGTTGGCAACACTGCCATTCCGTTCGTGGCATGTTTACTGCTCACGACTCTCGGCATAATGCCCATCAATATTTACCCACTCGGGAGCAGGTGCCATGTACGCCGATACCTTCAATGATCTGGCCCTCGAGGCCGAACTCGAAAACTTCGCGCACCGCTGGTTCTCCATGCTCAACCGCATGGCGCCTGCTATCGAACTGGCGGAACTGCTGGGCGAGGAGGCTTCCATCCAGCTGCTGGATGAAACCCTGACCGGCAGCGAGTACCTGGCCAACTGGGAGCAGCGTCGCAGCGAGCTGCTGGTCAATGGCCATGCACTCGGCTGGGTGCGTGCGCAGCGCAACAGCCTCGACAGCGCCACCCTGCGCATGGGCGGTGAGCACCGCGCCGCCATGCGTGATGGCAGTGTGTTGCACACGCATTTCGACGCCGAGTGGGTGCTCGACCTGAGCTGGGGCGAGCCGCGCATCCAGAGCATCAAGCTGCTGGATATGCGCACGCTGTAACGCGAAAGGCAGACAGCAAAAGGCCCCGTCACTCCAAGGTGACGGGGCCTTTTGCTGTCTGGAGGGGCCTGTTTCCAGCGCACGTGACTTCTTTCAATTTCAGTTTCAGTTTCAGTTTATGTCTCAGCCTCTAAGCTTCAGCATCGCTGGCGTGTCGATGTCGTGATGGATACCGGCATCACCGACTGCCACCTCACGCAGCGCCTCGCGATGTCGCGCGATCACCTCGCGCGCGCCCTCGCCGCCTTCAAGCGCCGCAAGCTCTGCCCACAGCGCCCGCCCGAACAGCACCGGGTGCCCGGGGCCGCCCTCGTCTTCAAGCCTCGGTCGCACGATATGCACGCCATCGGCCTGAGCCTCGGCCCGAAGGGCATGAAAGGTCTGCGCCGTGATCTGCGCCATGTCCGCCAGCCATACCGCCGCCACCTGCACATGCGTCAATCCAGCCTCATCTTCCAGCTGACGGAAGGCATCGCCGAGACTGGCACCGAGCCCATTGCCCGCCTGCGGCGCACGCCAGAACCGCCCGGCATGCTCACGCGCGAACGCCTCTCCCAGCAGTGCGGCGGGATCATCGTCCTCACGCAGCAGCAGACGCCAGTCCACCTCACAGGACATGACCCGCGACAGCGTCGCCATCAGCAGTGTCTGGCCATCCGCCAGACGCGCCTGACGCTTGTCACTGCCGAAGCGGCGACTCTGCCCCGCGGCCATGACCAGAATGATCGACTCATTCATGGGCGACCTCTCTGCCTGCCCCCCCTGAGCGCCTTCACAGGCTCTCGCGAGCGCGGCCACGGCGGATGCGCACGATATCGGCCATCACCGCCAGCGCGATCTCGGCCGGTGTCTTGCTGCCCAGATTCAGCCCGATCGGCATCACGATGCGCGCGATCTCCTCGGCGCTGAGCCCACCGCTACGCGCCAGCCGCTCGGCGCGCGCCTGCGAGGTACGCAGCGAGCCCATCACGCCGATATAGAACGCGGGCTGGCGTACCGCCTCGATCATCGCCAGGTCATCGATACGCGGGTCGTGGGTCAGCGCGACCACGGCGGTGGCGGCATGACAGCCGCCGGCGGCGATGAAGCGTGACGGCAGCTCACGGCGCAGGCTGACGCCCTCGAGCGGCGCCTTGCGGGCATCCCAGTCGGCCAGCACTTCCTCGCGCGGCTCGCAGATGATCACCTCGAAGCCGAGGCTGACGGCGAAGGCCGCGCAGGCTTCCGCCACCGGCGAGAGCCCCGCCAGCAGCAGACGCGCCACCGGCCCGACCCGCAGCTGATAGCCGCACGCCTCACCCGCGTGGCCCTTGAGCGGCTCGACCCGCTCCCCCAGCCCGCTGTCGTGCTGAAGCGTACGCGCGCCATCCCCCTCCAGCATCACCTGACGCAGACGCGGCGTCTGGCCCTCGAGCGCCGCGCGCAACGCCTCGAGATGCGCGATGTCTGCGTCACAGGCCGTGAAGCGCTCGACCAGTACGTCCAGAATGCCGCCACAGGGCAAGGCGATCCCCGCACCCTGATGGCCGCCCTCGCCATAGCGGATCACCTGGGCGGGCGCGGTGAATTCCCCGTCAGCCAGGCGTGCCAGAAAGTCCTCCTCGACACAGCCGCCGGACAGCGAACCACGATGCTGCCCATCGGCGCGCGCCACCAGCCAGGTGCCCGGCTCACGTGGTGAGGAGCCGAAGGTGGCCAGCACCGTGCACAGCCAGATCGGGCGCGCGGATGGCTCGCCATCTGCGGGTGCCAGCCAGTCGATCGCCTGATGGATCACTTCAAGATCAAGGTGTTGCATCAATAATCTCTCATATCAGAAGCCTGCGCGCGGTCTGAAGACACGAAACCCGCCACCCGGGCATGCCGGAGTGGCGGGTATCAGAGGCATTCACCGGTGAGGATCAGGCCTCGCTGAGCGCGGCCTTGAGCGCCGCCGGACGCATCGGCAGGTCACGCAGGCGCACGCCGACCGCATGCTGAATGGCGTTGGCGATCGCCGGTGCGACCACCGTGGTGCCCGGCTCGCCGAGACCGACCGGCATCTCGGTGCTGTCGACGAACTCGAGATCCATCTGCGGCACCTGGTGCATGCGCAGCGGCTGGTAGGCGCCCAGATTCTGCGCCACCGGGCCGCCCTCACGGTACTCGGTGCCTTCGTGCATCGCCATCGAGACGCCCCACAGGAGCGAGCCTTCCAGCTGCGCCATGGCACCATCCGGATGCGCCAGCGTTCCGGCATCGACCACGCTGGTCAGCTTCTCGAGCTTGACCTCGCCCGTGGCGCGATCGACCTTGACCCGTGCCACGCAGGCCACCCAGGTCGGCATGCTGCGTTCCTGACCGAAGCTCAGTGCCACGCCCATGCCGGTGTCTGCCGGCAGGCTGTCGCGCTCGCTCCAGCCGGACTTCTCCATCACGCGCTTGAGCACGTTGCGCAGACGCTCGGCACCGCCGGTGCTGACCGGCGCCTTGCCGGCATTGCGGCCTTCGGCGTCCAGCAGTGCGAGACGGAATTCGGCCGGGTCCTGCTCGGCCGCCAGCGCCAGCTCATCGATATGCTGTTCGACCGCCCACAGCGTCCAGCCCGGTGCGACGGAGCGCAGGTAGCCGGGCACGAAGGCCTCGTGAGCGACCTTGTTCTGCTGCGCCCAGACACGCTGGGTGCCGACGTTGTACCAATGGTCCGCGCCGCTGATGGAGAAGGAATCCAGCTTGCCACCACCTTCGATGGCTTCTGCCATGAAGGCCGGCATCAAGGCTGCCGTCGGCCAGCCGGCGGCGGCGGCGTGCTCGGAGGCCACGACACGCCCCTCGGCATCGAGACCGGAACGCAGACGCTGCACCGAGGGCGAGCGCACGCAATCGAAGCGGCTGTCATCGGGGCGCGTGAAGATCATCTTCACCGGACGCCCCACGGCCTTGGAGGCCAGCGCGGCCGGCACGGCGTAGTCACCGTGCAGACGACGCCCGAAACCACCGCCCAGATACAGCTGGTGATGGGTGACCTTGCCTTCCTCGAGCTCCAGCGCCTTGGTGACCAGTGAGGTCAGCAGGGACTGCTGCTGGTTGCCGCAGTGGATGTGCCAGTGGCCATCTTCTTCGTAGGCCAGCGCATTGGCCGGTTCCAGCGTGAAGTGCAGCACGCTTGAGGTGGTGAAGGTGGATTCCACCGTGGTGGCGGCATTCTCGAGCAGCGGCGCAGGGTCGCCCTGATCCACCAGCAGCGAGCCATTGTCGCGGCTCGGCGAGCTGACCAGACGCTGGCCCTCGGCCTGGATCGCCGTCTCGTCGACCTGATAGCTGTCGCCCTTGCTCCACTCGACCTTGAGCAGGTCGGTGGCGCGCATCGCCGCCGAGAAGTTGTCGGCGATGACCGCAAGCCAGCCCTGACAGATGCCGGACGGGTCCTTGAGTTCGATGGTCTGGCGATAGCCGATGACCTTGCGGGCCTCGCTGTCATCGACGGCGGTGACCTTGCAGCCGAAGCGGCTCGGCGGCATCACCGGACGCGCATGCAATGTCTTGCCGACACGCGCCTCGATATCTTCCGGCAGGGTGTAGTCGATGCCGTAGACGGCCTGACCGTTGGTCTTGGGCGGCACGTCCAGCGCGTTGCCTTTGGTGCCCAGCACGCGACGCTCGGAGGCCGGCTTGAGCTCGATGGCCGCAAGCTCCTCCTCGGAGAAGCTGCGCTCCAGCCCCGCCGCGACGATCTCGCCATAGCTCAGCGACTGATCGCCACTGATGACGCGTCCCTTGCGCGCCTTGCAGCTCTCGACCGCCACGCCCATCTGCTGAGCGCCCGCCTCGATCAGCGCGATACGTCCCGCCGCGCCGGCCTGTGACAGCGGCTGGTAGCTCTGGTGAACCGACCAGCTGCCGCCTGTGATCATGTAGCCCCACTTGGGGGCGCTGTCGACGTAATCGACCTTGACGCTGTCCCAGTCGGCTTCCAGCTCCTCGACCACCAGACGCGCGAGGCTGGTGGCGACGTGCTGGCCCATCTCGGACTTGGTGATATGCACGGTGACGGTGCCATCAGTGGCGATGGCGTACCACATGGTCGGCTCGAAGGCCCCGGCGGACAGCGTCTCGCTGGCCGAGCCCTTGCCGTCTGCCCCGGCAGCCAGCGCCGCGCCGGACACACCGAAGGCCAGCATGGTGGAACCCGCCACACTGCCGATCAGGAAGCCACGCCGCGTGATACCGCCGCGGCTCGAGGAAGTCTTGTGCGCGGCAGCAAGCTCGCGCTGATGCGCGGCCAGCTTGTCATCAAACCTTGCCATGAGACGTCTCCTCGACAGCAGAATGGGACACGGTGCCTGCCGTGGCACGCGGATCGAAGGTGCCGACGCCGGCAGTCGCGGCCGTGGCGTCGGTCTGCTGACCGCTCACCTGGCTGGTGGCACGCTCATTGGCGATGGTGGCGGCACGCTTCACTGCGCGATGGATGCGCACGTAGGCCATGCAGCGACACAGGTTGCCGGCCATGGCGGCGGTGACCTGCTCATCGGTGGGGTCGGGCGTGTTCTTGAGGAAGTCGGCGGCCTGCATGATCTGGCCGGACTGGCAGTAACCGCACTGCGGCACCTGCTCCTCGACCCAGGCCTGCTGCAGCGGGTGGTCATCGTTCTCGGCCAGCCCCTCGATGGTGACGATGTCACCACCTTCGGCGGCCAGCACCGGCAGGACACAGGTACGCGCCGCTGTGCCGTTCAGGTGCACGGTACAGGCGCCGCACTGGGCGATGCCGCAACCGAACTTGGTGCCGGTCAGACCCAGGTGCTCACGCAGCACCCATAACAGCGGGGTTTGCGGATCGACCTCGAGACTGACGGCCTTGCCGTTCAGAGTGAAGTTGGCCAAGGGGCTTCTCCTCAGGAGCATGAAGCAGGGACAGGATTGGGATACAGAGCTGGGATACAGAGCGGCGCGACGGCATGACTCGACATGGCGTCAGTAGACTGACGCTGCGTGTGTCCGGTGTCAGGGGGCGAACGGCACGTTGCATGTCGGGCAGGCTGCGCGATTGGCATACCCCGAATGGCGAAATTCTACAGGTCACGACTCAGCACCATGGTGCCAAACGGGAAACAGTGTGGTGTCGCGAGACCGGAGCATGCCACCAGGCCGGGATATGGCACCCGCCATGGTAAACAGCGCATGTGACATGCATGACAGTATAGCGTTTCGCGGGGTGCGATCGGCAGTGGATTCCACGCAAGCCGGGCACGGTTCGTCACCGATGCCTGGCGGCGCCTGACAGCTGACAGTCCCTGCCCGTTCCTGAGGCTTTTGCTCGTTCCTGACGCCTCGTGAAAAAGCGCCCTGCGCTGGTCAGACCTCAACGCCAGTGGCGAATGAAGGCCAGCATCCATTGCGTCATCACGGCGCTGTCTGGCGCGACACTCAGGGAGGCTTCGCCCTCGCGCACGCGATGTTCGCCGATCTGTTCGCGACGCAGCCTCATCAGGTCACGTGAGTAGGCGGCACTGAACTCGGGATGCCCCTGCACGCCGAGGCAGCTGCCCACCTCGATCAGATAGAAGGCACAGAAGGCGCTGTCCGCCAGCACCCGGGCATCGGCAGGCAGGACACTGACCTGATCCTGATGGCTGACGATGAGATCCAGCCCTGCTTGCGGCGGTTGCATCCAGGGGCGTCGCGCACGGACACGATTGAACGACAGGCCGACACCCCAGCCGCGCGCATGTTTCTCCACCTCACCCCCCAAGGCCCTGGCGATCACCTGATGGCCGAAGCAGACACCGACCAGCGGCAGCTTTGCCGCATGCACGCGCCGAACGAACTCGCACAGTGTCGTGATCCAGGCGAGCCCATCATTGACGCCATGTTTTGACCCCGTGATCAGCCAGCCATCGCAGGCATCCAGCTGCTCGGGAAACTCGCCATCCAGGCAGCGCCAGACGCTGAGCCGGATATCCGGGTCGCTGCGCGTGAGCAGGGCCTGGAACATGGCGGGATAGTTGCCGTGCCGCTCGATGAGGGCCGGATTGACGTCATCGCATTGCAGCAGACCGATATGCATCACTACCTCCTGAGGTGGCGGGATCGACGACGTCCGCGCCACGACCGCGGCACAACCGTACGTGACAAGCAACGACTGCGCTGTCGCTTCTGCTACCGTCGTTGACGTATTCGGGATGCGCCCATCCATGAGAATAAAGTGGAATATAGAGACCAAGGTCTCAAGGTGATCTTCTGCCCACAGGCAACGGAATCCGCAGCACAATGATAACGACAGGGGTGGGCCAGACATGCAACTGAACTGGAAGGCAGCGATCGCGTTGGCAGCGCTGATTCTCGCCATCAATACCGGCGCGCGGCAGGCCATGGGCTTCATGCTGCCACCGATGGCCAGCGAACTCACCTGGGGCATGGGGAGTCTGTCATTCGCGCTTGCCATCCAGAATCTGGTCTTCGGGCTGGCCGCGCCCATCGCCAGCAAGCTGTCGGACCGCTTCGGCACGCTCAGCGTCTTCCTCGTCGGTAGCCTGTGCTATGCGGTCGGCATGGGCGTCACCGCCCTCTGGCCGACCCCGACGGTGTGGATGCTGGGCGCCGGCGTGCTGGCCGGTATCGGCATCGGCGCGACCACCTTCCCGCTGGTGCTGGCTGCCGTCACGCGCGTGGTCCCCATTCAGCATCGTGGCATCGGGCTGGGCATCGCCTCGGCCGGCGGCTCCTTCGGGCAGCTGATCTACTCGGTCGCGACCCCGATGCTGGTGCTGATCGACTGGAAGATCGCCATGCTGGCTCTCGGCGCCAGCTGTCTGCTGCTGATTCCCATGGCTCTGCCCTTGCTGCGTCGCCCGCCGGCCGGCAGTGAGGCACCAGCGGAGGAGGATATCCCGAGCCAGGGCCCGCTGCTGCAGGACCGGCGCTTTCTGGCGCTCGCCGGCGGCTTCTTCGTCTGCGGTGTGCACGTCGCCTTCATCGCCACCCACCTGCCCAATTTCGTGGTCGCCTGCGGCCTGCCCCTGAACGTGGCCGGCAACACGCTGGCGATCATCGGCGCGCTCAATATCGCCGGCACCATCCTGTTCGGTGCCTGGGGCGGCCGTCGTCACCCGCCGCAGCTGTTGATGCTGATCTATCTGTGCCGCGCCGCGCTGGTGATGGCGATGGTGGTCATCCCGCCCAGCAGCATGCTGCTCTACGCCTTCGGCGCGATCATGGGCATTCTGTGGCTGTCGACGGTGCCGCTGACCAGCCAGGCCGTCGCGCTCTACTTCGGCCAGAAGCGTCAGGCCTTCGTGTTCGGCATGGTGCTGGCCGCCCATCAGGTCGGCGCCTTCCTGGGGGCCTGGGGCGGTGGCGTCGTCTATCAGCTGACCGGCAGCTACGACCTGCTGTGGATCTCCAGCGGCATCTTCGGTCTGCTGGCCGCCATCGTGCATTGGCCGGTGCGTCGCGAGCCCACGCGCGTGATCCAGCCACAACTGGCCTGAGTCGCGCCACGGCATCCGCCTCTCAGATCTCAACTCTCAGACCACATATCCACAACGACACAGCCCCCACCGGCAAGACCGATGGGGGCTGTGTCGTTCAGGACTTCAGCGAGGGCGATCAGCGCTGGAAGGCGTAGACATTGCCGACCTTCAGCAACCGCGTCAGCTCATCCAGTGCCGCCAAGGTTTCCTCGGCCAGCTGCGGGTCGGCGAGGTCTGCCGGTGTCAGGCTGTCACGGTAGTGACGCTTGACCCAGTCACCCAGCTCGGCGTGCAGCGTATCGCTCATCATCACGCGCCCGGACAGCGCGGCGCGCTCGGCGTCGCTGAGCACCACGCGCAGACGCAGACAAGCCGGGCCGCCACCATTGCGCATGCTCTGCTTCACGTCCTTGACCAGCACTTCGCCGATCGGATTCGGGCCGGCCAGAATCGCATTCTGCAGCGCGTTCCATACCGCCTCGTTCTCCTGACACTCGCCCGGCACCACCAGCGTCATGCTGCCATCGTCGTTGGAGAGCAGCTGCGAGTTGAACAGATAGGACGACACGGCATCCTCGAGGCTGACGGCTTCCAGCGGCACGCGGATCGGGATCAGCGGCGTGGACAGCTTGGCGCGAATCTCATCAAGCACCGCCTCTTCATCGCGGAAGGCCAGCTCGTGATAGAACAGCACCGGGCCATTGCCCACCGCGATGACGTCGTTGTGGAAGACGCCGGCATCGATAGCGTCCGGGTGCTGCTGGGCGAACACCACCTGCTCTTCGCTCAGGCCATGCTGACGCGCGACGGCCTGACTGGCTTCCAGCGTCTGGCGCGCCGGATAGCGACGCGGTTCGACGCCATCACCGCCGAAGGCCTGACGGCCATAGACGTAGAGATGCACGCCCGGCCCGCCGTGGCCATCGCACAGCCGCGTATGGTTGGCGGCGCCCTCATCGGAGAAGGCCGGGGTTGCGGGCAGCGCGGGGTGATGCGCAAAGTGGCCATCGTCGGCGAAGATGGCGCCCAGGATGCGTCCGGTGGTCGCCGGCTCCAGGTAGCGGTGGAAGCTGGATTGCAGGTTGGCCGGCGTGAAATGCACGCGGCCATCACCACTGTCGCGCGACGGCGTGACGGTGGCGGCGTTGGCTGTCCACATGCTGGAGGCGGAACACACCGCACGCAGAAGCTGCGGTGCCTGCTCGCTGGCCGCCTTCAACACCTGGGCGTTGCTGCCGGTGAAGCCGAGATCACGCAGTGCGCCAAGGTCCGGGCGCTGTTGCGGCAGTAAAATCCCCTGTGCATAACCCAGATCCGCCAGCGACTTCATCTTGTCGAGGCCCTGCAGCGCCGCTTCGCGCGGGTTGGAGGCCAGCCCGCCGTGGCGCATCGAGGCCACGTTGCCATGCGCCAGACCGGCGTAGTTGTGGGTCGGGCCGACCAGGCCATCGAAATTGATCTCTTGATACGGGGTATCGGACATGAAGGTCTCCTGCCACGACGCCTTGCCAGCTCAGCAAACAGGCACGGCGGGCGTCGTGGTCAACAATGGGTAAGCGGCAACGGTGCCCGAACGGACGGCCTTACAGACGGATACCGGCCGGCAGGTTCGCGGGCAGCGCCAGCTCCTCGGCTTCCATCGAGGCGACCGGATAGCTGACATAGTCGGCGGCGTAATAGGCGCTGGGGCGATGGTTGCCGCTGTCACCGATGCCACCGAAGGGCGCGTCGCCGGAGGCGCCGGTGGTCTGGCGGTTCCAGTTGACGATGCCTGCGCGAATGCGCAGCAGGAAGTCGTCCCAGTCAGCACGCTCACCCCCGATCAGCCCGGCCGAGAGGCCGTAGCGGGTGTCATTGGCCAGCGCGATGGCGTCGTCCCAATCGGTGTAGCGGTGGATCTTGAGCAGCGGACCGAAGAATTCCTCGTCCTCGAGCGCAAGGCCGGTGACATCGATCAGCGCCGGGCTGAGTAGACTGGTGCCCTCTTCCACCTGCTGCATGCGCACGATGACGTTGCCGCCCAGCGCTTCGAGATCGTCCTGCGCCTTGAGCAGCCCCTCGGCCGCGGTGACGCTGGCCAGGCCGCCATAGAAGGGGGCGTCCTGCGCGAACTGCCCCGCCACCCGCAGCTCACGCAGCGCCGTGGCCAGTGTCTCGATCAGACGATCACCGACCTCGCCCTGCGGCACGATCAGGCGTCGCGCACAGGTACAGCGCTGACCGCCCGAGGCGAAGGCCGACTGGATGATCGCCAGTACCGCGGCGGTTTCATCCTGCACATCGCGCACCACCAGCGGGTTGTTGCCGCCCAGTTCCAGCGCCAGCAGCTTGCCGACCTGACCGGCGAACTGACGGTGCAGCAGCTTGCCGACCTTGGCACTGCCGGTGAACAGCAGCCCATCGATGCCCTCGGACTGGGACAGGGCTTGGCCGACTTCCGCCGCGCCCTGCACCAGATTGATCACGCCGGCCGGCAGGCCCGCGGCCTCCCAGCACTGCAGGGTGAGATCGGCGGTGGCCGGGGTCAGCTCGGAGGGCTTGAACACACAGGCATTGCCCGCCAGCAGCGCCGGCACCATGTGGCCGTTGGGCAGATGGCCCGGGAAGTTGTAGGGGCCGAAGACCGCCATCACACCGTGCGGACGGTGGCGCAGGACTGCCTGGGTGCCCGCGACATCCTTGGCGCGCTCGCCGGTACGCTCGTGATAGGCCTTCACCGAGATCGCGATCTTGCCGATCATCGCACCGACCTCGGTGCGCGCTTCCCACAGCGGCTTGCCGGTTTCGCTGGCGATGCTGATCGCCAGCGCTTCACGATGCTGCTCCAGCTGATCGCGGAAGCGCTCCACCACCGCCAGACGCGCCTCGAAACCCAGGCGCGCCCAGGTCGGGAATGCCTGACGCGCTGCCGCGACGGCCTGCTCGACCTGCTCGGCAGTGGCAGCGGCGCCCTGCCACAGACATGCGTGGGAGACGGGGTCGGTCTTGGTGAAGGATGCGGCCTCGCCCGCTTGCCACGCGCCGTCGATGAAGAGCTGTTGACGCACGTTGAGTGTGGCGGGAGTTGAATTCGTAGTGGTCATGGCATGCCTCATCGAAAGGGCGCGCCGCGCGAGCGACGCTGAACAAGGAGTAACGGGGCAGTTGGCGATCTGCCCCGCTGATGGCAAAAGGACGCAAGGCGGTGTGCGCCTGCGAGGTGGCGCGAAGAAGCGGATGCCCGTGGCGGACGCTTCAGCCGGCCAGCACACGCAGCGTGTCACCGCCGGTGACGCCGAGGCGTTCGGCCTCATCACGGTGCAGACGCACATGGCAGGCGCCGGAGTCGTCCCGGGTGACGTCGTGATTGATCCAGCTGGCACGGAAGTCTGCCATGCCGGTGGTGGCGGCCATCACGGCGGGACGCTCGCAGGCCGGGGCATCACCCGCGATGACCTCGACACTCGCCAGTTGGCTGTCACGCACGGCACGCACGTCATCGATATAGGCCTCGACCGTCGGGCCGCCATCGAAGATGTCGACGTAGCCTTCCCAGCGCAGCCCTTCCTTCTTGAGCATCGCCACCGCCGGTCGGGTGTGCTCATGCACCTGCCCGATGGCGGCCCGTGCGGGCTCGGAGAGAAACGGCGTATAGATCGGGAACTTGGGCATCAGCTCGCCGATGAAGCTCTTCTGGCCCATGCCGGTGAGGCGGTCGGCCTCATTGAAGTCCATCGGGAAGAAGTGGCTGCCCAGACACTCCCAGAACGGGCTGCGCCCTTCGGGCGTGAAGACACCGCGCATCTCAGCCAGAACCTTGTCGGGGAAGGCCGCGCGGAACTGGGCCATGAACAGCCAGCGCACCTTGGAGAGCAGCGCGCCGTTGCGGTCCTTGCGCCAGCCCTCACGCAGGAACAGCGAGCAGACCTCGGCATCGCCGGTGTGGTCGGAGCACAGCGTCAGCGTATCCAGGGTGCGATGCAGATCGAGCTGCACCGAGGAGTGCGCCAGCGAACCGAGACGGTAGTGATAGAACGGCGCATCGGTGCCCACGCAGGCCTCGATGGCGCAGCAGCCCGCGATGCTGCCATCGCGATCATCCTCGAGCACGAAGAAGTACAGACGATCATCGCTGGGTTCGCGGCCCTCGAAGGCGGCCAGGGTGCGCTCTATCTTGGCGCTGAGAAACTCATGATTGTCCGGCAGCGAGGTGAAGCCGACACCGGTTTCCCGCGCCAGTACCTTGAGGCCTTCGATATCGTGTCGAGCGATAGGACGAATGCGCATTACAACTCTCCCTCATCCATCGTCGGCAATGGCATCGGCACGGCAAGCACCGCACGCCCCTCTTCCACGCCCAGCACCTCGGCCTGCTGCGGCGTCAACATCAGCTGGCCGGTCGGCGTCAGGGCATAGCGCGCCAGCACGCAGCGGAAATCGCCGAGACGCTGGTTGGCCACCATCGCCGGTACCGCATCCGGCAGGCTTTCCTGCGGGCGGATACGCACCGGATGCCAACCGCACTGCTTGAAGGTGTGCAGACGCTCGCACTCCGCCAGCAGCAAGGGGCCGGCATCGAAGATGTCGACATGACGCGAGCGCGAGAAGCCCTCGGCGAGCATCTCCTGCATGGCGTACTCATGGCGCGGATTCTCACGCCCGATGGCGGCGCGCGCCTGGGGGGTGAGCAGCGGCAGATAGAGCGGGAACGGCGGCATGACCTCGGCGATGAAGCTCTTGGAGCGCACCCCTGCCATCTGATTGATTTCATTGAAATCACGATCAAAGAAGTGCTGGCCGACGCTGTCCCAGAACGGACTGACCTGACGCTCGTCGCGCGTTTCCAGATAGCCCGGGAAGGCCACCGCCAGTTCGGTGGCGAAGCGCTCCGGGTACTGGGCGATGAACATCAGGCGTGCGCGGCGCAGCAGGCTGTCCGCATCCGTCTCGCGATAGCGGGCATCCAGCGACAGCGCGCACAGCAGCGTGGCATCCGACACCTCATGCGACAGCGACAGCGTCTGCACTTCGTGGCGCACATTGAGCTGCTGCGAGGCGTGGATCAGCGTTTCCTGACGATAGGTGTAGTAGGCCTCCCGCGCGCCAGCCTCGGCGCGCAGAGAGGCGGTACCGACCACTTCGCCGGTGTCGAGATCTTCCAGCACGAAGCAGTAGATCTCGTCGCCCGGGAAGTCGATCTCGGCGCGCAGACTGCGCTGGGAGCGCAGAATGCGCTCCTCGAGGCGGTCACGATGTGCCGGCAGATTGGTCAGGCGAGGCGTGGCCGTGGCCGCGAGCCGCTCGAGGGCGAGCAGATCGCGGCTTTCGGCAGGCCGTACCACCAGCATCGGGGCACTGCTCATGGCGCTGCTCATGCAGATGCAGAGGCGGCGACGAAGTTCGCCACGGCGCGGTCGAGCTTGTCGAGACCGCTCTGGATCTCCTCTTCGCTGATCACCAGCGACGGCGCCAGACGCAGCACGTCAGGACCGGCGATCAGCACCATCAGGCCTTCTTCCATCGCCAGGTTGAGAATGTCCTTGGCACGTCCCGCGTAGTCCGGCGCCATCTGGGCACCGATCAACAGGCCCATGCCACGTACTTCCTTGAAGACACCGTGACGCTTGGCGATGCCTTCCAGGCCGTTGCGCAGCAGCTGGTGGCGGTGCGCGACGCCGTCGAGGGTTTCCGGGGTATCGATGGTCTCGAGCGCCGCCAGACCCACGGCACACGCCAGCGGGTTGCCGCCGTAGGTGGAACCGTGAGTGCCGATGGCCATGGCCGGTGCGATGCGATCGGTGGTCAGCATGGCGCCCAGCGGGAAGCCGCCGCCGATGCCCTTGGCGGTGGTCAGGATGTCCGGCACCACACCGAAGTGCTGGTAGGCGTACAGGTGGCCGGTACGCCCGGCACCGCTCTGGACTTCATCAAAGATCAGCAGCGCATCGTGCTGGTCGCACAGCTCACGCAGTCCTTCCAGGAAAGCCTGCTCGCCCGGGATGATGCCACCCTCGCCCTGCAGTGGCTCGACGATGATCGCGCAGGTGTCATCGCCCATCAGCTCGCGCACGGAGTCGAGATTGTTGAATTCGGCGTGCTGGATGCCGCCCGGAATCGGCCCGAAGCCCTGGGAATACTTGGGCTGGCCGCCGACGCTGACGGTGAAGAAGGTGCGGCCATGGAAGGACTGACGGAAGGAGATGATCTTGTCCTTCTTCTCGCCATGGGTGTCGTGGGCGAAACGACGCGCCAGCTTGAGCGCGGCCTCGTTGGCCTCACCACCGGAGGAGCAGAAGTAGACCTTGTCGGCGAAGGTGCGCTCGGTCAGCGCCTTGGCCAGCGCCAGTGCCGGCTCGTTGGTGTAGACGTTGGACAGGTGCCAGACCTTGTCGGCCTGGTCCTTGAGCGCCTTGACCAGCGCCGGGTGGCAGTGACCCAGCGAGGTGACGGCGATGCCACCGGCGAAGTCGATGTACTCGCGACCTTCCTGATCCCACAGACGGCTACCCTCGCCGCGCACCGGAATGGCAGCCTGGGGTGCGTAGTTGGGCACCATGGTATGGTCGAAATCGGCACGGGTCAGCTGGGTCATCGTCTCTTCCTCATCGCGGGGTCTTGGCGTGGCCGGCCGATGATCGGCAAGCCACGGGTCATGACACTCGAGTATAGGGAGGCGAGATGACAAAGACTTTCAGCGAAAGGACGACGACTTATGTCAGGAGGCGACTTTTGTCATCCAGGGCAGGTGTCAGGCCTGCAGCATGAGACGTTCGTCGCGGGGGCTGCGCCCGAAATGGTTGCGAAACGCCGTGGAGAAGTGAGCGGCGCTGGAAAAGCCGGTGGCCAGTGCGATCTCGCCGATCGGCTGATCGCTCTCGCGCAGCAGCTGGCGCGAGCGCGCCAGACGCAGATCCAGATAGTAGCGGCTAGGCACCGCCTGCAGATGCTTCTTGAACAGCCGCTCCAGCTGACGCCGCGAGATGCCGAGGTGCTCGCCGATCTCGTGGGTAGAGAGCGGCTCCTCGATATTGGCCTCCATCAGCGTCACGGCCTCCACCAGCGGCTGGGGCGCATGGGCGAAACGGTTCTTGAGCGGCACGTGCTGCGGCTCGTCCGCCAGCCGGATACGCTCGCAGACGAAGTGCTCGGAGACCTTCTCGGCCAGCGCGCGGCCATGCTGCTGGGCGATCAGCGTCATCATCATGTCCATCGCCGCGGTACCACCGCCGCAGGTGACACGATCACGGTCCAGCTCATAAAGCTGATGGGAGACGTTGACCTGCGGGAAATCGCGGCGGAAGGATTCGGCGCGCTGCCAGTGGATCGTCGCACGATAGCCATCGAGCAACCCGGCGCGGGCCAGCTCACGGGTGCCGGTGGAGATGCCGCCCAGCATCACACCACGCTCGGCCAGACGCTTGAGCCAGGCCAGCAGCGCGGGATTAGAGGCTACCTCCTGCAGGCTCGCCTCGCCCGCCGGCTGAGCACCGCACACGAACAGGGCATCCAGATGGCGCGAATCACTGGCGACCAGACTGTCCGGCGAGAGACTCAAGCCCGCCGCGGATGCCACGCCACGCCCGTCAAGCGCGAAGGTGACGGCCCGATAGAGTGTCTGCCCCGCGAGCTGATTGGCCACCTGCAGGGGCTCCAGCGCACAGGCCTGGGACAACAACGAGAAGCCGGGCAGCAGCACGAAGCCTATCTGGCGTTGCTGGGCCTGGGGGGAAACCAGTGAATCCACGGGCATGAGTGTGAGTCGAGGTCCGTCGCGTGAGGGTGGCGCCATATTGTGCCATGCCTCTGGCACTTGTGCCTGGCCCGGACTGGCATGACGCTCGAGATGAGACCACCAAACGCGACGACGCCACCCCGAAGGATGGCGTCATCAGTGCTCAGCTGTCAGTGCTCAACGTGCAGTGCTCAGCGGTCAGTGCTCAGCGGGCAGCGCTCAGGTCTCAGTGGGCAGCGCTCAGCGAGCTGCCAAGACCTCTGCGCTTATGCCGAGGCGCGCTTATGCTGAGGCGCGCTTATGTTGAAACGCTCTTACATCTGAACGACATCGAACTCGACATCGGTGGCGACATCGGCATCGTAGTCGACGTCATCACGGGTGAAGCCGAACAGCTTTAAGAATTCCTGCTTGTAGCTGGCGTAGTCGGTGATGTCGAACAGGTTGTCGCTGGTGACCTGCGGCCACAGTTCCTGACAGGCCTGCTGGACGTCGTCCTTCAGCTCCCAGTCGTCGAGACGCAGACGGCCGGACTCGTCGGTGGCGATCTCGCCTTCGCCATAGAAGCGCTCGGCGTAGAAGCGGTTGAGCTGCTCGATGGTGCCTTCGTGCAGGCCCTTCTCCTTCATGATCTTGTAGACCATGGAGATGTAGAGCGGCATGACCGGGATCGCGGCGCTGGCCTGGGTGACCACGGACTTGAGCACGGCCACGTGAGCACGACCGCCCTTGGCGGACAGCTTCTCGTGGATGCTGCCGGCGGCGCGGTCCAGATCTTCCTTGGCGCGACCCAGCGCACCGTGCCAGTAGATCGGCCAGGTGATCTCGGTACCGATGTAACTGAAGGCGACGGAGCGGGCGCCCTTAGCCAGCACGCCGGCGTCGTCCAGCGCCTGCATCCACAGCTCCCAATCCTGACCACCCATCACGGTGACGGTATCTTCGATTTCCTGCTCGGTGGCCGGCTCGACCTCCGCTTCGATGATGGTGTCCTTGTTGGTGTCGATGGCAGTCGCGCGGTAGGTCTCGCCGATCGGCTTGAGCACGGAGCGCTTCACTTCACCGCTGTCCGGCAGCTTGCGCACCGGAGAGGCCAGCGAGTAGACGACGAGGTCGACTTCGCCCATGTTGGCCTTGATCAGCTCGATGGCCTTGGCGCGTGTCTCGTGCGAGAAGGCATCACCGTTGATGGCCTGGCTGTAGAGGCCTTCCTGCTTGGCGAACTTGTCGAAGGCGGCAGAGTTGTACCAGCCTGCGGTGCCGGCCTTCTTCTCGGTGCCCGGCTTCTCGAAGAACACGCCCAGGGTATCGGCGCCATAACCGAAGGCTGCCGTGATGCGTGCCGCGAGGCCATAGCCACTGGAAGAACCGATCACCAGCACCTTCTTCGGACCACCGTCACGCTTGTCACCGACTGTCTTGCGGGTGATGGCGATCTGCTCGGCGACATTCTGCTCGCAGCCCTTGGGATGTGTGGTGGTGCAGATGAAGCCACGAACCTTGGGTTTGATGATCACGTAAAGAACCTCGTTTGCTGTTGGCCCGGCGTGTACCCGCCGATGCGATACTCGCTTCACCCTGACAGCAGGCAATGGCCGTCCTTGGATGGTGAAGCGTATCGTGAAATAGGGCGTTCGAATCCCGTAAAGCAGGCTCAGTGCCAGCTCATGGGCGCTATTCTAGCGGCTGTCGGCGACGCTGTCCGCCCTGCCGTCATGATCCGCCATCTGCCTGCATATCACTGGAGCCGGCCGCGGCGGCTGCCGTATCATGTAGGCCTTTTCACGTACTGCCATTCCACTGCCGTCCTGCATTCGCCGCTGATTGCCAGCCGCACTGTCCGACAGGCTCTGCCCAGGATGTTTTCATGAACGATCAGAACGCTCACCTCGCCCCCGATGTGGCCGCCCTGCTCGAGCGCCGACAGGACATCTGGCTGGCGCTGTCTCCACTGTGGCTGGAGCGCGAACCGCGTGAAGCCGAGTATCAGCACATGGCAGAAGTCGTCGAAGCCCAGGGGCTGAGCTTCCAGGAACTGGAAAAGCTCTATCGGCTGGAGATGGCCCCGGTACTGGTGCGAGAACAGGTCAGCATGACGCCCAACTTCAAGGGCTTCGATGACAGCCAGCTGCTGTCACGGCTGCTGCAGCATACGCATCGTCTGACACGTGGCCGGCGCATGTTCTGGCTGCTCTTTTCGGGGCTGGCCACGATGCCGAGTCGCCATCGCTACGGCAATCTGCTCGAGATCCTGCACCTGCGCGGCAATACGCCCCGCTAGCGCCCCGCCCGCAACCTGCATGGGGCAGCTGACGAGGGCTCTGGCCTGCAACGCCCGAATGGCAAGACACCCCGCGACCGGAAGGTCACGGGGTGTCTTGTCGTGCTGTAGTGCTTAATAGTGCTTGGCAGAGCTAAATCGCCATTCCTCGAGGGGGCTTACGCCGCCAGGCTCATGGCCGTTTGTGGCGCGGCACTCTCAGCACCCCTTGTGCGCGGCGCTTCTGCCAATCAGACAGACTTGAAAGGCCTCGGCTGTCGCTGATGCGCTGGCCCCCTTCCAGACGTTTGCTCATCCACAGCGCACTGCCATTGAAACTATAGATAGGCAGCAGGTCCGTGCGCTCACTGGCCGGCAGGATGGAACTGTTCAGGTTGTCCAGTACATCAGGATTGCGCGTATTGGCGCCCTGATAGGTCACGACCATGTGGAACTGGTTGAGGCTGAGCGCCTTGACGTAGTGCAGACGCAGGCGGTCTTCCGGTACGCCAAGCTCGCGTAGAGTCAGGTACTTGGCCATGGCGAAGTCATCGCAATCACCGGCCCCTGCCCCCAGAAACTCCTGCGGCGTCGCCCAGTAATCGGTCGCTCCCCAGATGCTGAGGTCATCGGTGAAGTTGAGACGATTGAAGAAATCGTTCACTTCGCTCAACTGACGCCTGACCGGCGCGCCCTCCAGACGCTGCAACAGTTGCTGCCATTGCTGCACACGATTCCAGCCACCTGTCCCGTAGATCTGGATGAACTGGCGGGAATCCACCGCCTGTGCCAGACCCGCACCGAGCGACAACGCCAGCAGCACCCCGACCGCAAGACCCTCCCACCAGCGGCGATGATTCATGTCGAGGCACCCTGAATGTCACTTAGCGAGGCATATCTTCTGCTGGATTGGCGAGCCTTGCCATGACATCGACTGCCGGTGACACGAAGCCCTGATAGCCATCTGCGCCCAGCGACATCGCCCGCTCCTGATCCGCCTCGGACTCGACGCGGGTCACGATGACCTGCGACTCGACCTGATGCGCGGTCATGCACAGACTCTGCAACAGCTCGGTGTCGACGTCTTCGCGCTTGAAGAACGCCTGGTCGATCTTGACGTAATCAGGCCGCAGCGCCGACAGATAGCTGAGCTCCTTCAGCTCTCGGGCGAAGCGGTCGATGCCGCCCCGCGCGCCCAGCCGACGAGCATGCCGGAACAGCATCTTGATACGCTCCTGATGCCTGAGGGCGATGCTTTCGGACACCTCGATATCCAGACGCTTGCACAGGCGCGGATGCGCCGCCAACCAGTTGAGCAGACCAATATAACTGGCTTCATCGTCGAAGGTTTCTTCGGTCAGGTTGAGCGCCAGCCTGGGCACTTCAATCCTGTCGATATAGGACGCCAGCCACTCCAGAGCGCGCAGATCGAACTGCGCCCCCATGCGGAAATGGCGAATCACGGGCAGGAAATCACCCGCACGATGCAGTTCATCACCATCGCGCAGACGGGCAAACAGCTCGCGGTGAAGCTCACCACCATCATTGAGCAACACCGGCTGAGCGACGAAATCGAGTCCCTTGGGGGAATCCAGGGCCTTTTCGATGATCTCGCGCCACTCGCCTCGCGGACGCGCACGGCCGCCCGCAGGGGCCAGCTCCACGCCCGATCCTTGCTCTATGGCCTGACGAAGCGTGGCATCTGCAACGGCATACATCTGGGTACGCTGCATGCCCGGCTCACGCCGAACGGCGCCAAGGGCACAGTTCTCCGGCGGAGTATCCACCAGCGGATTGGCATCCAGCAGGTTGTCGATGTCCTCCGCCAATAGCGTGAGAAACTCCTGAAGCCGAGTCTCATCGGTTTCCGGCAGCAACAGGCCAAAATCGCTATTGGCCAGACGCGCGGCAATGATCGCCTCACCCGCCAGTTCGCGATCTTCCAGCTTGCGCGCGATGGCTTTCACCAGGGCGTCACGCCCCTTGTAGCCCTGCTCGCGATACACCACCTCGATATGCGACACGCGCAGCAGCGCGAAGCTGCCACCCATCGGCTCGCTCAGCCACTCATCGACCGCTCGATTCAAATAGCCACGGTTGCCAAGCCCCGATACCGAGTCTTCTTCCGCCTGGCGCTGCAGACGCGCCAACTGCGCGGCCTGAGCCTCGAACTGGGTCTGCAGGCGCTGCCCCAGACGATTGACCGCCGAGGTGATGCCCTTGAGCTCCGCCACGCTGGTCTCTTCCAGCGGCGCGTCGAAGCGCTGCGTCTCCATCTCATTGAGGCGAGACGAGAGACGCTCCAGCGGGCGCAGCAGACGGCGCATGACCAATGAGGCAATCAGCAGCGTGATCAGACCGCCCAGCAACAGCCACAGCGCCAGACGCTTGGCCAGCTGCCAGAGCTGGTCATAGCCCTGGGCAGATTCGCCGGTCAGGCTGATCGTGCCCAGCGACGCCCAGCCACCCGGCAGCTCGCGGCTCGCCGATTCCACCGGCATGGGAATCAGGTCACGAAACCACTGCGGGGCCAGACTCTCGCGCACGACATTGAAAGCGATGGGTGTCGCGATGGCCACGCTCTCCAGCCTGGCATCGCGCACATGACCACCATCCACCGTGGCACGTATCAGGGCTTCGGCACTGGCGGCATCGCCAAGCTCTACATGTGGCACCAGCGCGAGACTCAGGCTCTGGGCGAGATTCGAGAGTTCGACGCGTTGTCGTTCGGCCAATGCATCACGGGTGTTGTTGACCTGGATGAAGAAGATACCGAGGGAGAACCCCAACAATACCAGCAACATCAAGGTAAACAGGCGGCGCGAAAGACTCATCTGATTTCCTCATCAACCATCAGCATGGCAACGGCGCATCCAGGGTGCGGGAGCGCCGTGAGTGGCTTAGCCCTGTTGTTGGACGGGGACGGCAACATTCATGGAATCCAGCAGAGCGCCGGTCGCCGACAGCAGGCGATAGTTGGCGGTTTCCAGATCAAAACGGGCGCGAATCAGGTTCTGTTGAGAGGTGAACAGCTCACTCTCGCTATCCAGAAGGTCCAGCAATGTGCGGCGCCCGATATCGAATTGCTTGCGATAACTCTCGCGGGTATCGGTCGCGGCACGCACATAACTTTCCAGGTAATCGATCTGGCGCTTGAGGTTCTCGCGGGCATTCCATGCCAGACGAATCTCGTCACGCACATCGCGCATCACGCGATCATTGTCGTGCTCGACCGCTTCCAGCGCTGCCTGACGACCGCGGATCTCGGATTGATCACGGCCACCGCGATACAGGTTGTAGCGCATGACCAGTTCGACGCTCCAGTCGTCTGACTTGCTCTTGTCCTGATCATAATCATTGTCCAGCGTGCGATTGCCCTCGAGACTGAACTCAGGGTAGTTATCGCCCTTCTCGGCGTTCACTTCATGGCGTGCAGCGTCAATGGAGACCCGCGCTGCCGCCAACAGCGGGTTGCGCTGATTGGCCTGCACGTAGGCGCTCTCGACATCCTCGCTGAGCAGGCTGGTGTCGATGCCCGGCATGCTGAGGTCCGACGGCATCTCGCCCACCAGACGCAGATAGGCAGAGCGGGAATCCTCGAGATTGTTGATCGATGACAGCACGCTGGCTTCGGCATTGGCCAGACGACCATCCACCTGACGCACGTCACTGCGCGCACCAAGGCCGGATTCCGCACGCCGCCCGATATCATTCGAGATACGACGGTGAGCCTCGAGATTGGCTTGTGCATACTTGAGAATCAGCTCATCACGCATGACCTGCAGATAGGCACCGGCCGTATCCAGCGCGATGTCATTGGCCTCGGCCGCGACCTGCAGGCGCTGGTAGTCCGCCTCTGTCTCGGCCTGGCGAATACGCTCGATTGTCGTGTTGCCGTCCCAGAGCAGCTGACGGATAGTCAGATCAAGGCGCGTGTAATCGTGCCAGTCATCATCGTCATTGACGCCGTCATCTTCCGAGTCGAACTTGCCATAGCCCAGACGACCGGTCAGATCCACCGTCGGGCGATACGCCCCGCGCTGGGTTTCCGCTTCTTCGAGTCGCTGGATGTGACGTGAAACCTGAACGCGCGTGCGTGGGTTTTCCATTACCGCTCGGGATACGGCCTCTTCAAGAGTCGCAGCCGAAGCCTGAACGCCAAACCCCATCCCTGCGGCGATGCTCAACGCCAAGAGTGTCTTTTTCATTATGAGTTACCCTCGAATCCATCAAATCCTTGATCAACGTTCACGCAAGGCACCTTGCCTGGCGCGCAGAATCGGCTTCATCAAATATTGCAGTACGGTCTGATTGCCAGTGATCACATCGACACTGGCCTGCATGCCCGGGATGATCGTGAGCGGATCCGAGTCACTTCCAAGGTGGTTCTGCTCCGTCAGCACCTTGATCTCGTAGAAACTGTTGCCTTCTTCATCCTGCACAGTATCCGCACTGATCTGATCGACCTTGCCTTCCAACCCACCGTAGATGGTGAAATCGTAGGCAGATAACTTGACGACGGCCGGCTGTCCGATTCTCAGGAAGCCGATGTCCTTGGGAGCGACTCGCGCCTGAACCAGTAGCTGATCCTCGATGGGAACGATCTCCATCAGGTCTTCCCCGGGCTCGATGACGCCGCCTATGGTATTGATATTCAGCGTCTTGATGGCGCCCTGAACCGGAGAGGTCACCAAAGTACGATCGAGTCGGTCCTGAAGACTGGTGCGCCCCTCACGCAAGCGCCCCAGATCCGCCTGGGTCTTGGCGAGCTCTTCCGCGGCACGTGAGCGGAATTCCTGCGCGACGCCGACCCGATTCGAGATGGCCTCATCCAGCTCCGATTGCTTGCCCGGCACGGCCAGGCGCGCCGATTCAAGATCACCCCGCAGGTCGTTGACCTCACGCTGGATCTTGAGAAGGTCCACCTGAGAGACCACGCCTTCACGCACCAGCGGGGCCGTCATGCCGAGCTCGCGACGTGACAGTTGATAGCTGCGCTCGAGACTGTTGATGCGCGATCTCAACTCACGCAACTCCTGCTCCTTCTGCAGAATCTGTTCACGCGCGCCATTGAGGCCACTGTTGAGCTGATTCAGATGCGTGCGATACGCCGTCATCGCACGCGACACCAGAGCGGGACTGCGCGCCTTGAATTCTTCGTCGAAGGGCAACTCGATATTCTTCACGCTCACCTGATCCTTCCAGGCATCCGCGGAGGCGTTGACCTCGATGGAATCAAGCTCGGTGTCGTACTGCATGATGGTGGCCTGCAGGCCATCGAGGGTCGAGACACGCTCGCGCAGATCGGAACCTGCGCTGGTGTCGTCGATGCGCAGCAGTGGCTCCCCCGGCGAGACGACCTGACCTTCCTTGATATAGATCTCGCGCACGATACCGCCCTCCAGGTTCTGGACGACCTGCAGGTGCGTCGAGGGCACGACCTTGCCGGACCCGCGCGTGACGACCTCCAGACTCGCCTGGCTGGCCCAGATGATGAAGATGACCACGAATGCGAGCACCATCCAGATCAGGATGCGCGACTTCCAGGGAGTCGCCAGCAACACGGCCGAGCTGACATCGTCGAGGTGGTGAAGATCACGCTGCTCAATCGGTGCCTTAGCCACGATTCACCTCCTGCTTGCGCCCGGCGACACGGCCTTCATTCAGGGCGCTCAGCACCTGCTGCTTGGGCCCATCGGCGACGATGCGCCCTCCTTCCATGACGATGACGCGGTCTACCACGTCGAGCATGCTGCTCTTGTGGGTGACCAGCAGCAGCGTCTGGCTGCGTGGCAGGGACTTGAGCATTCTGCGCAGGCGCAGCTCAGCGCGGTTATCCATATGCGACCCGGGCTCATCGAGCAGCAAGAGCGGGGGACGCATCAAGAGTGCGCGTGCCAGCAAGACCGTCTGACGCTGACCACTGGAGAGCATGCGCCCACCCTCACCCACCTGACGGTCCAGTCCTTCAGGGTGATGACGAGTGAATTCGGTCACACCGGAGGCATCAGCCGCGAGTTCGACCTGTACATCACTGGCGTGTGGTTGGCCGAGGGTGATGTTGTCGCGAATAGAGCCGAAGAACAGTGAACTGTCCTGGCCCGCATGACCGATATGCCGACGTACGTCGGCGGGATGCAGCTGATTGAGATCCAGCCCATCAATTCGAACGCTGCCCGCCGTGGCGCGATACAGGCCAGAGACAAGACGCTGCAAGGTACTCTTGCCAGCACCGATACGCCCGATGATCGCGATCCTCTCGCCTGGATTGATGGTCAATGAGATATCCGACACGGCAGGCGGCGTATTCGGCGCATAGGCAAAGCCGACGCGATCGAATTCGATGCGCATCTGCAGGTGCTCGCGATGAACGTAACGACGATCTTCCGACTCTTCCGGCAATGCCATGATCTGCTCAAGCGCACTCATGGCACTGCGCGTCTGACCGATGCGCGTGATCAGCAACGCCAACTGCCCCAGCGGCTGCAACGCACGCCCGGACAGCATGACCGCGGCGATCAAGCCACCGACAGACAGGCGTGCATCCGCGATCAGATAGACCCCGAACACGACCAGCGCCACCGTGGTGGCCTGTGTCAGCGACATGCTCAACGAGCTGACAGAGGTCGTCAGGTTGCGGCTTTTCACCCCCCAATGCGCGATCTGCCCGACGGCGCGTTCATATCGGCGCTGGGTTTCGCCCTGAGCATTGGCCAGCTTGAGGCTCTCGAGGCCGGAGACCGCTTCGACGAGGCGCGCATTGCGTTCCGTCGCCAGGCGCGACCCCTGCTCGATACTGCTGCGCAGCGGTTTCTGGATCGCCAGACTGTAGACGAGCAGGATCACGAGCGCGGCGAATGGCACCAGAACCAATGGCCCCGCCACGATCCAGATCACCAGCAGGAACAGCAGGGCAAACGGCAGATCGACCAGGGTGGTCAGGGTCGCGGAGGTAAAGAACTCGCGGATCGAATCAAACTCCTGCAGGTGCTTCACATAGCCACCGACGGAGCCGGGACGCGCTTCCATCCGCAGGTTCATGGTCTTGGAGAAGAGCTTCGAGGTCAGCAACACCTCGGACTTCTTGCCGGCCGTGTCCATGAAGTAAGCACGTGTCTGGCGCATCACGAAGTCGAACACCATGATGATCGCCATGCCCGTCGCCAAGACCCACAGCGTGTTGAAGGCCAGGTTGGGCACGACCTTGTCATAGGCGTTCATCACGAACAGTGGCGATGCCACGGCAAACAGGTTGATCAATATCGACGCCAGAATCACGTCACGATAGATCGGCCGCGACAGCTTCAGCGTTGACCAGAACCAATGGCCATCGCTCTGCTTGAGCGTTTCCGGTGCGCGTTCATCAAAGCGGTGCTCCTGCTTGAGATAGACGACACGCCCATCATGACGCTCAGCCAGAGTCTCGATGTCGACCAGCTCATCACCCTCGGCCTCAGGCTGATGAATCCTGGCCTTGCCTGCGTCGTTGTCGACCTCCAGCAAGACGACAGCACGCTCTTCCTTGAGTATGAGAATGCACGGCATCAGCATGTCGCTGATGGCCGTGATCTGCTGGTTGACCAGTTTGGCACTCAGATTGGCCCGTGCCGCGGCACGACTGACAAGCGCCAAGGGAAGACGGCCTTCCTCCATGGGAAGGCCATCGATCAGCACTGCTGCAGATCTGGGATTGCCGTGGTAACGCGCCATGAAGACCAGCGCATTGAGAAGGGGGTCGCCCTCCCTCTCGCCAACGGGCTCCGGTCTTAATGGCGTGGGTTGATCGCTCAACCTGTCCTCCTTAGTAGGGCACTTCGCAGATGTCTCTACGGCAAAGTCTAATACAGCAAGGGGAGACAGCCTAAGCCATCTCCCCTATCACATCGATTCAGCCGTCAACGTTCGTCTTGAGACTGTTGCTGTCGAGCAGAGATTGAATGATCTGCGTATCCGTGTCGCCACCTGATGTCAGGTCGACATCCTGCAGATTGATCTCTTGCGTGATATTGCTGCCGTCGGATCCATCGACACTGATCTCGATATTGGTGCCACCTTCTCCGTCTGACTCGAAGTGCAGGAAGCTCGAGAGCGTATCGGCATCATCGTTGGACTGAAGCAGATCGGACAGATCGATGACATCGCCATCCGCGACACTGAAGTCGGTGATGGTATCCGTCGCCATGCCGCCTTCGCTGTTGATGTCATGACCGCTCAGCCACTGGAAGGTATCGGCACCATCGCCGCCGGTCAGGATGTCATTGCCGGCACCTCCGACCAGAAGATCATCGCCCTCACCACCAGAGAGGATATCGTTGCCGGTGCCGCCCCGCAGCGTATCGTTGCCGCTGCCACCTTCCAGACGATCGCTGCCCTCGCCACCGCTCAGGGTGTCATTGCCGCCTTGGCCAATCAGATAGTCCGCATAGAACGGGCCATCGCCATCGCCCGTCAGGGTCTCGTTGCCAGAGGTCCCGATCAGGACTGACAGCTTGTCGACGTCGATGCTGACACTTGAGGCGTTGGTATCCCCGTCATTGTCGACCGTCACGTAATCGAAGCTGTCTGTGGAGCGCTCAGTAACATTGCTAGGCGGCGTGTAGGCGAAGTCACCGCTCCCCAGATTGAACAGCATGCTGCCACCCAGGTCCGTAGAGATGGTCAACTCCAGGCTGCCCGCATCGTAGCTGCTATTGTCCGTGCCCACTGCAGACACGGTGTTGGTGGCCGGGTCATAACTGTAGGTCGTGCCATCCACGGTGACCGATTGCAGATAACCGCCATCCGCCCCCAACAGACTGCCATCCACGGAGCTGCCCGAGACAAGCTGACCACTGACCGGTGATTGGACAGTAGCGGCGAGGGTATCGTCGAGATCCTCAAAGCTGGTAACGACAGTGCTATCGAGGTCTTCATCCGCTGAACCGTCATAGGCAATCGGATCAAGGTTGGACTCTGTGACGTTGCTACCCAGGCCGATAGCGTAGGACTTGATGCCATTATCGACCAGGAAGTCAGTCCAGATATCCTCTTCATCGTTCGAGATACCGGCATCTGCTCTGTAAATGGTATTCCCCACAAGCACATTCAGCGCTTCATCATCACCATCGCCAAAGTTTGGCTCACCATCAGAGAAGAAATAGGAAATGCTTTGCGCATCCTCCAATGCTCCATCTTCAGAATAATTCTCGATAGCAGCTGCAAGAGCGGAATCATAATTGGTATAACCACCGGCCTGCAGATTATCCAGAATGCTCTCAGCCTCTCCTACGGTCACCCAAGCATTCTGAGCCCTACCGATGGATGAGAATGTCACCAGATTGATACGTACGTCACCAAAGTCATCGTAGGCCTCAATCAGAGACTTGATGGAATCAATAGCGCTCTGCAGGCGAGTTTCACCATCGATTCCATCAGTTGCATTCATGGAACCTGACACATCAAGAATGATAGTGAGATTGGTATCCACCAGGGTGGACGAGAAGCTCTGCGCTTCCTGCTGCTCGGGGGCATCATCCTCGATGCCGATGGTCAACGTGCCGGTGGAGCTGGCGCCTTCGCTATCCGTTGCGAGCACACCGAAGTCCAGAGACAGGACATCTTCACCATCACCCGAGTGATCGACCGCCTGACTCAGAGTGAAGGTATAGGCGCCGCTGTCATCGATGGTCACCGTCGCGACTTCATTGCCATCAGCATCGGTTGCCACCATTGACTGGGTGCCGCTGCCGGACCAGGTCACCGCACTGCCACCGGAGGTGATGGCCGTGGCAGGAGCCGTCAATACCAGCGACACGCTGTCACTGTCGACATCCGTGACGGAAACCGAACCGGTGACGGTGGTGGCATCGGTGGTATCCGTGAAACCATCAGCCGCATCGCTGTCGGCGATACCGCCTTCGAGCCCTTCTTCGCTGACGCGGCCTTCAGTCGCAGCCACCACCGGGGCATCATTCGTCCCCTGAATGGTAATGGTGACATCCTGGGTAGCTGTCGCTCCCGCCGTATCCGTGACAGTGACGGTGTAGGTCAGGACCAGCGACTCGCCTGCAGACAGATAGTCGAAGCTTTCCCCGGCTGCGCTGCTGTCGAAGGACCAGTTGAGCGTACCTTCAGTACTCTCGTCATCGATGATGGCCCCGGTATCCACGCCCAGCAGCGCAAGCAGGTCATCGTTGTCCAGCGTGCCGGTATCGCCATCACTGGAGACGCCGGTGACGCTCGGCGTCACGCTATTGCTGAGATCCACGTCATCCACCGACAGAGTTCCGCTGGCACTCAGCGGTGAACCAGTCTCCGTCAGGCTGGCGGCGGCACTGTCGCCACTGCTGACACTTATCTCCGGCGCATCGTTGCTACCTTTGATGGTGATGGTCAGCGTGGTAGTGGCAGTATCACCGTCAGCATCCGTGATCACATAGGTATAGACATCCGTGACCGACTCACCGGCCGCCAGGTACTGCAGGTCGTCGCGTGCTGACTGATAGCTGTAGGATCCATCCGCCGCCAGGGTCAGCTCGCCGTGCTCACCCATGATCACGGCCGCCGCGCCATCGCTCACCGGGGCAGTCTCCGCTCCGGCGATGACGGCAGTCACGGTTACCGCATCGGCACCCAGAGTATCGGCAGTCGCCGATGTGCCATCCACGACATTGCCGACAACGGCAGCATTGCGATTCTCGCCAATGCTGCGCGTATCAGCGTTGGCTACCGGCGCCGTATCCAGCACCGTGACATCGAGACTGTCACTGGTGCTCTGGCCTGCCAGATCCGTTACCACGACGGTGAAACCATCGACGACGCTGTCATCGCCATCTGTGTGATCAGCCGCTGTGCCATCTTCCACATAGGTGTAGGTGACCTCACCGCTGTCGGCGTCGTAGCCGGTCACGGTCAGCGTGCCTTCACCATCTGGATTGGAGATCACTACCGGTGTGGTGCTGGCATCCGTGATATCCACGCCAGCAATCGTCACTGCCGCGATACCTGCTGCAGCTGACACGGTAAAGGTATTGGTAAGCGTGCTTCCGGTCGCTTCGGTGACGGACTGGTCTTCCAGTGAACTGATGACCGGCAGCGCATCATCAGTCCCCTTGATGACGATATCCACTGTCGTGCTGGAGCCATCGCTGAGCTGCACGATGTACTGCTCATTGATCGTGTCGGCAGATGTCAGCCCCTGCACAGCGGCAGTGTCGTTATCCAGCGTATAGGTCCAGTTGCCGCCGGCATCGACGGCGAAGGTACCGTAGAGACTGCTGTCGTCAGTGGCCGGCGTGAACGTCGGCGCGTCACTATCGACATCGGTCGCGGTCAGCGTCCCTGAAGCTTCCGTCACACCATCTTCGGCAACAGCGCCATCATCGGCACTGATGACGACAGGGTCATCAATCGCTGCGACGTCCTCGAAGCTGAGAATGGCTTCATCGAACTCGGTGCCATCCGTGATCACATAAGTGGTGTCGGGTACCGGACCGTTGTAATTCTCACCGGGCGTAAAGGTGAAGGTACCGTCAGCATTGATCAGAAGTGTGCCGACTTCGCCAAGATCCGCTGTCTTGCCCGGGTCGTACGTAACCCCGTCAACAGTGAAGCTGACGACGCTCAACTCATCACCATCGGCGTCGACGTCGTTGTTCAGGACGTTGCCACTGACCGGAGTATCTTCCTCGACCACGATCGGACCGTCGTCATAGGCCACCGGCTTGTCATTCAAGCCCTGGACATTGATGGTGATGTCGGCGGTATCCGAGTCACCATCCGCATCCAGGATGGTGTACTCGAATACTTCCTTGACGAGGTCACCGGCACCCAGTGCCTGAGCGCGCGCATCATCAAGGTCATAACTGAAGGTGCCATCGGTATTGATGGTCAAGCTGCCGTAGCTGCCATCGACCGTAACGCTACCCTCATTGTCTGCCAGTGAAATGCCATCGAGATGCGTGATGGTCACGCCATCAGCGCCTAGCTCATCCTGTCCGCCGCCGACAACACTGGAAATGACATTGGTGTTGATCACCGGCTCACCATCCGGAGACGTATCATCTTCGCGAATGGTGTAGGTGTCGTCATTGGCGACAGGCGCGGTATCCAGAATCTTGACGTCAAGACTGTCGCTGGTGCTCTGCCCGGCCAGGTCAGTGACGACCACGGCGTAGTTGTCGAACACGCTATCGTCGCCAGCCGAGTGATCCGCAGCCGTGCCATCATCCACATAGGTGTAGGACACGGTGCCGGAATCATAGCCAGTGATGGTCAGCGTGCCTTCGTCATCAGTCGCACCCGGGATCACGATGGGGTTATCCACTGACGCCGAAGTGATATCCGTGCCATTGATGGTGACGCTGGCGATGCCGGCATCCGCTGCCACCTCGAAGGTGTCAGTGACCGTCTCACCCGTGGCCTCGGTCACTTCCTTGTCAGCCAGCGTGATGACCGGCACTGCGTCGGCCGAGCCCGTGATATTGATGGTCAGCGTAGTGCTGGAATAGTCGCCATCGCTGTCTTCCAGCACATAGGTGAAGACATCTTCCGCCGGTTCATTCTCTGCCAGAGACTGCGTCTTGGTGGTATCCAGAACGTAGGTATAGCTGCCGTCACTGTTGAGCGTCAGCGTGCCGTAGTCGCCCGTGACCGTGGCACTGCCGCCGTCGGCAATCCCGGTATCGTTCAGTTTGCAGACCATGAACAGCGCATCTGCACCCAGGACGTCCTCATTGTCATTGGCACCGTCGATCACGTTGCCCGTGAGCTCGTCCGTCGCATCTTCATCAATATCGCGCTCATCCGGCTTGGCCGTCGGCGCGGTATCCAGAATCTTGACGTCAAGACTGTCGCTGGTGCTCTGCCCGGCCAGGTCAGTGACGACCACGGCGTAGTTGTCGAACACGCTATCGTCGCCAGTCGAGTGATCCGCAGCCGTACCATCCTCCACATAGGTGTAGGACACGGTGCCGGCATCGTAGCCAGTGATGGTCAGCGTGCCTTCGTCATCAGTCGCGCCCGGGATCACGATGGGGTTATCCACTGACGCCGAAGTGATATCCGTGCCATTGATGGTGACGCTGGCGATGCCGGCATCCGCTGCCACCTCGAAGGTGTCAGTGACCGTCTCCCCCGTGGCCTCGGTCACTTCCTTGTCAGCCAGAGTGATGACTGGCACTGCGTCGGCCGAGCCGGTGATATTGATGGTCAGCGTGGTGCTGGAATAGTCGCCATCGCTGTCTTCCAGCACATAGGTGAAGACGTCTTCCGCCGATTCACCCTCTGCCAGAGTCTGCGTCTTGGTGGTATCCAGAACGTAGGTATAGCTGCCGTCACTGTTGAGGGTCAGCGTGCCGTAGCTGCCGGTGACGACCGTCGCATCATCCGCGGTGACGACAGACGCACTCCC
>NZ_JALNTQ010000008.1:0-111068 GCF_023161745.1 Cobetia sp. 1CM21F
CATGCGTCCCCGGCAGCGGATGCGTACTTTACGCACGAACCGCCGTGAGGGCAAGGGCTTTTTCAAGAGATTGTCATTCTCGGGACATACGGGTGACACCTCGGCTCTGCCTTACTCCCCCCTCCTCATACTGCTTCTCTTTTCTTCTTGTCCTCGTCGCGCCGTTGCTTGCTGACATCTTCTCCTGGCCAGAAACGCATTCGGCCCCGCCAGGAATGGCGGGGCCGAATATCGATCATCACACTGCTGGCAGCTGACGCTTACTTGTTGCCGCGCAGCTTGCGCCCCAGCGCCATGATCGGGCCACTGGCGACATAGCAACCGAACAGGCCCAGCAGCATCACGGACGGCTCCAGCGAGATGACCACGAAGGCCAGCACGATGGCGAGTAGCGCCACGAAGGGCACCGGCCCCTTGAGGTCGATCTCCTTGAAGCTGTAGTAGCGAATGTTCGACACCATCAGGATACCGGCAGCCGCGACCACGAAGACCATCAGCGACTTGAAGGCGAAGGTCTCGGCGTCGAAGTTGTGCATGGTCCATACGCAGCCGGCCACGAGTGCCGCCGCTGCCGGACTCGGCAGACCGATGAACCACTTCTTGTCGGTGGAGCCGATCTGGACGTTGAAGCGCGCCAGACGCAGCGCAGCGCCTGCCACGTAGACGAAGGCGGCGATCCAGCCGATCTTGCCGACATCCTGCAGAATCCAGCTGAAGGTGACCAACGCCGGCGCCACGCCGAAGGACAGCATGTCCGCGAGGCTGTCGTACTCGGCACCGAAGGCGCTCTGGGTGTTGGTCAGGCGTGCCACACGACCATCCAGGCCGTCGAGCACCATCGAGACGAAGATGGCGATGGAGGCGTTGGCAAACTCCCCGTTCAGCGCACACACCACAGCGAAGAAGCCGGAAAACAGAGCGGAGGTGGTGAACAGGTTGGGCAGCAGATAGATGCCACGCCGACGAACGGGCTTGCCGTCCTCGATGGCTTCTTCCACGACCTCGCTGTCGTCGGTGAACTCCTCCACTACCTTGTCCAGCACTGAACTGCTGCGGCGTGTCTGTGCTTCGGGGGCTTCTTCTGCGCCGGGATGTCGATTTTCGTCAGTCATGGGATTCCTTGCATCATGCCTCGTCGTGGCAGGGTAACCACATTCTACACCTGCCAATGAGCGCGAATAGTGGTGACACCCTAGCGGCCTCACCGTCGACTGTCACTTCCCTCTCCCATTCGATAGCGCTTATAGAGCAACAACGCAAGCGGGGCGCCCTCCTGATGGAGAGCGCCCCGCTCATTTCACGCCGGATCCAATAGCCAGGATCAGTTGCGTGACTTGTCGACCAGCTGGTTGGCAGTGATCCACGGCATCATGCCGCGCAGCTTCTCACCAGTCTGCTCGATCGGATGCTCGGCGTTCTGGCGACGACGGGCCGTCATGGACGGGTAGTTGGTGTTGCCTTCCTGGATGAACATCTTGGCGTATTCACCGCTCTGGATGCGCTTGAGTGCATTGCGCATGGCGACACGGGACTGCTCGTTGATGACTTCGGTGCCGGTCACGTACTCGCCATACTCCGCATTGTTGGAGATGGAGTAGTTCATGTTGGCGATACCGCCTTCGTACATCAGGTCGACGATCAGCTTGAGCTCGTGCAGACACTCGAAGTAGGCCATTTCCGGCGCGTAGCCCGCTTCGGTCAGGGTCTCGAAGCCCATCTTGACCAGCTCGACAGCGCCACCACACAGGACAGCCTGCTCGCCGAACAGATCGGTTTCGGTCTCGTCCTTGAAGGTGGTCTCGATGATGCCGGTACGACCGCCGCCGACGCCTGCCGCGTAGGACAGTGCGATGTCCTTGGCCTGACCAGTCGCATCCTGGTGGATGGCGATCAGGTCCGGGATACCGCCGCCCTTCACGAACTCGGAACGCACGGTGTGACCCGGTGCCTTCGGCGCGATCATGATGACGTCGAGGTCAGCACGCGGAACGACCTGGTTGTAGTGGACGTTGAAGCCGTGAGCGAAGGCCAGGGTCGCGCCCTGCTTCAGGTTCGGTTCCACCTGGTTCTCGTAGATGGCCTTCTGGTTCTCGTCCGGCGCCAGGATCATGACCAGGTCGGCAGCCTTGACCGCTTCCTCGACTTCAGCAACCTTCAGGCCAGCCGCTTCGGCCTTGGCCCAGCTGGAGGAAGAGCGACGCAGGGCTACGGTGACGTCGACGCCGGATTCCTTCAGGTTGTTCGCGTGGGCGTGGCCCTGGGAACCGTAACCGAGGATGACCACTTTCTTGCCCTGGATGAGGGAGAGGTCACAATCCTTGTCGTAATAGAGTTTCATCGTCATTGCTCCTGGCGGCTCACCCCGTCAGCGGGATGGCGTGAGATCTTGAAAGAGTGTCTGTTGTTCTTGCGACCCTTCCCGCAAGGGAAAGGCGTATGACAGTGTCCAGCGCCGACGGCCATCTGTCTCGGCCGCTCTGCGTCCTGGGGAGGTCGTGCGCCTTGGATCAAGGTCTGCCGTCCTCCTCCTGCGCGGCGATGAGTCCACCTTACCTGCACCTCGACATTGCGTAAAATGCTATATTTGCACCATCATATGCCATATTGCGCAACACAAGGCATTTCCCTCTACAGCACTCACCGACAGCGGACTCCGGCATGGACAATCGTCAACTCAAGCAATTCCTGACCCTCGCCGAAACGCTGCATTTCGGGCGCGCCAGCACTGCCTGCCACCTGAGCGCCTCTGCCCTGTCACGCGCCATCCGGGCCATGGAGGAAGAGCTGGGCGTCAGCCTGTTCGAGCGCGACAACCGCAGCGTCGCGCTGACACCGGCGGGGGAACGCTTCCGTCGTCATGCTCGCGAACTCCTGAGTCAGTGGGATGACATTCGCCAGTCACTGCTGGAAGACAGCGATGAGCTGCGCGGCGAGCTCTCCCTGTATTGCTCGGTGACCGCCAGCTACAGCTTTCTCTACGAGATTCTGGCCACCTTCCGTGCCCGCCATCCGCATGTGGAGCTCAAGCTGCATACCGGCGACCCCGCCGTGGCATTGGAGCGTGTCCTGATGGGGCACGAGGACCTGGCGATCGCCGCGCGCCCCGACGTGCTGCCTTCCCGTCTCGCCTTCACCGACTTCGCCGAGTCGCCACTGCGCTTCATTGCCCCGCGTCGTGATGGCCCCGGCCAGCAACTGGAAGGCATCGGCGAGGCGGACGATTCGGCGGCGGGCGACGACCACATCGACTGGACGCGCGTGCCGATGATCCTGTCGGAGACCGGCCTGGCGCGCGAGCGCTTCGATGCCTGGTGCCACACACGCGGCATCAAGCCTCGCCTGTATGCCCAGGTCGCCGGCAACGAGGCCATCGTCAGCATGGTCGGACTGGGCTTCGGGATCGGCGTGGTGCCGCAGATCGTGCTCGACAATTCGCCGCTGGCCGATCAGGTGCGCATCCTTGATGTCGATCCGCCGCTGACCCCCTACAAGGTCGGCCTGTGCGTACAGGAAAAACGCCTGCGACATCCGCTGGTGCGCGCGTTGTGGGAGCAACTGCCCGGCTCGCCGCAGCGCCCCGCTGACTGATACCTGATAGCGAGCCAACGAAAATGGCGCAGCAACGAAAACGGCGCCCCGAGGGGCGCCGTTCTTGTCTTGCGATTCCACCACCACCGTCTTACAGGCTCAACACCTTCTCACCGCGAGCGATGCCGGAGACACCGGTACGTGCCACTTCCAGCACGCCCACCGGCTGCATTGCCGCCAGGAAGGCATCCAGCTTGCCACCGTCGCCGGTGATCTGGATGGTGTAGAGGCTCGGCGTGATGTCGACGATCTGGGCACGGAAGATGTCCGCCGTGCGCTTGATCTCGTCACGCTGGGCGCCCAACGCCTTGACCTTGACCAGCATCAGCTCGCGCTCGATGTGGCTGCCCTCGGTGAGATCCACCAGCTTGACCACATCCACCAGCTTGTTGAGGTGTTTGGTGATCTGCTCGATGACGCGATCTTCACCGACCGTGGTGACGGTCAGACGGGACAGGGTCGCGTCTTCAGTCGGGGCCACGTTGAGGGTCTCGATGTTGAAGTTGCGCTGTGAAAACAGGCCGACGACCCGTGACAGCGCGCCCGGTTCGTTTTCCATCAGAATGGAGATGATATGGCGCATCAGGTCCGCTCCGTCTTCGTAAGCAGCATGTCACGCATGGAGCCGAGAGGCACCTGCATCGGGTAGACGTGTTCACGCGGGTCGACATAGATGTCGAGGAACACCAGCTCGTCCTTGTTGCGGAAGGCTTCTTCCAGCGCAGGCTCGAGCTCCTCCACCGTGTGCACCTTGATGGCACGGAAGCCATAGGCGCCCGCCAGCTGCACGAAGTCAGGCAGCGACTCCATATAGGAATGCGAGTGACGGGACTTGTAGTTCAGGTCCTGCCACTGACGCACCATGCCCAGCGACTGGTTGTTGAGGTTGATGATCTTGACCCCGATCCCGTACTGCTTACAGGTCGAGAACTCCTGCATCATCATCTGGAAGCTGCCTTCACCGGTGAACAGCACCACATCGTCTTCCGGGTAGGACATCTTGATGCCCATGGCCGCCGGGAAACCGAAGCCCATGGTGCCCAGACCACCGGAGGTGATCCAGCGGTTGGGACGCTGGAACTTGTAGTACTGGGCGGCGAACATCTGGTGCTGACCGACATCGGTGGCAACGAAGGCTTCACCACGCGTCGCACGGTGCACGGCTTCCACCACCTGTTGCGGCTTGAGCGGCTCACCCGGGGCGGACGGCTCATACAGCTTGCCTTCACGCTCGGCACGCCAGCCATCGATCTGGGACCACCAGGCCTCCAGTGCATCAGGATTGGCCAGCTCGCGACCCTGCACGAGGCTGATCATCTCGTTGATCACGGCATCGGCCGGACCGACGATCGGCACATCGGCGCGCACGGTCTTGGAGACCGAGCTCGGATCGATGTCGACGTGGATGATCTTGGCCGTCGGGCAGAACTTCGAGGTGTTGTTGGTCACGCGGTCATCGAAGCGCGCACCGATGCAGATGATCAGATCGGTGTGGTGCATGGCATTGTTCGACTCGTAGGAGCCGTGCATGCCGGGCCAGCCCAGACACTGCCGATCGCCCTGCGGGTAGGCACCGATGCCCATCAGCGAGGTGGTGATCGGGAAGTTGAGGCGGCGCACCAGGTCAGTCAGCGCTTCGCTGGCACGCCCGGACACCACACCACCGCCGGTGAAGAACAGCGGGCGACGTGCCTTGAGCATCAGCTCGACGGCTTTCTTGATCTGGCCACTGTGGCCACGGGTGACCGGGCTATAGGAGCGCATGCGTACCTTCTTGGGGTAGCTGTACTCATAGCGTTCGGTCGGGGCGGTCATGTCCTTCGGGATATCGATGACGACCGGCCCCGGGCGACCACTGGAGGCCAGATAGAAGGCCTTCTTGATCACCTCGGGAATCTCGCTCGGGTGCTTGATCGAGAAGCTGTGCTTCACGATCGGGCGAGTCACACCGACGATGTCGGTTTCCTGGAAGGCGTCTTCACCGATCAGGTGGCTGGCGACCTGACCACACAGCACGACCATGGGGATCGAGTCCATGTAGGCCGTGGCGATACCGGTGACGGCATTGGTCGCGCCCGGGCCTGAGGTGACCAGCACCACACCCGGCTTGCCGGAGGCGCGCGCGTAACCATCGGCGGCGTGGGTCGCGGCCTGCTCGTGACGGACCAGAATGTGCTGGACCTTGTCCTGGCGGAACAGGGCGTCATAGATATGCAGCGCCGCCCCACCGGGATAGCCGTAAATATATTCCACGCCCTCGTCATGCAGGGCGCGGGCGATCATGTCAGCGCCGGAAAGCAATTCCACTTGGTTATTCTCCCCTGGAGGTCTCGAGTGCGTCCGGCGGCAATGCGCAAGCCGGATCGAGTGCGACCTGAATGTCGCTACCGCAGAAATTGCGGCACCTGATGCCAAACCCTGGCGTCTGCGGCCCGGTTAGGGCCTGCACTCTTATCACATCGGTTGGATGCGGTCGGGGCTGATGGCCGGTCGGTACGGTTGGCGTACCCGGACCGGCGTATCCTTTGACAGGCGGACAGCGACTCAGCGTCTGTCCTTCACGCGGCGCTTCGAGGGTCGCCCGAATGGCCGCGCCCGCAATCAGGAATGGTCAAGAGTCCAACAGCCGCAAGGGGCTGTCAACTCAACCTTACGCCAGTGTGCGCCGCCTGCGCCAAATGCCACACCGATAACAACGAATCCGGCCATAAGCGTGCGTAAAACCTCACCAATGGCGATAAATTCGCAATTTTCTGCTTCGTGAATTTCAGCCTGCCTCACACCGGGTTGTCTTTTTGCGCCCGGGCGGCAGACACCAAAACGCCCCACCGCAAGCGGAAGGGCGTGCTTCCGTCACGGTGGGGCGTCACTCACGGGCGCACGAATCAGCGCGTGAAGGTCAGCTCCCCGCCCTCTTCGCCGACATGGATGACGTCACCGGGCATGAAGTCACCGCCCAGCAGAGCCTGGGCCAGCGGGTTCTCGATGCGGCTCTGGATGGCGCGCTTGAGCGGGCGAGCGCCATAGACCGGATCGAAGCCGGCCTTGGCCAGCAATGCCATCGCCGGGTCGGTAATCTCGAAACCGAGATCGCGCTCGGCCAGACGCGCCTTGAGACGCTCAAGCTGGATGCCCGCGATGGAGGCGATCTGCGCCTGTCCCAGCGCATGGAACACGACCACTTCATCGATGCGGTTGATCAGCTCCGGGCGGAAGTGATTGCCGACGACTTCCATCACCGCCGTCTTCATGTCGTCGTACTGGAAGGCCGCCTTGCGCTCGGCACGCTCATCGGCGCTTTCCGTACTGCCCTCGCCTTCCGCCAGCTCGCCATTGAGGCCGCTCATGCGCTGGATCATTTCCGAGCCCAGATTGGAGGTCATCACGATCACGGTGTTGCGGAAGTCGACGGTGCGCCCCTGACCATCGGTCAGGCGGCCATCTTCCAGCACCTGCAGCAGGATGTTGAAGACATCCGGATGGGCCTTCTCGACCTCGTCGAGCAGCAGCACGGAGTACGGCTTGCGGCGCACGGCCTCGGTCAGATAGCCGCCCTCTTCATAGCCGACATAGCCGGGAGGCGCGCCGATCAAGCGGGCCACGGAGTGCTTCTCCATGAACTCGGACATGTCGATGCGCACCATCGCCTCTTCGGTGTCGAACAGGAAGTTGGCCAGTGACTTGCAGAGCTCCGTCTTGCCGACACCGGTCGGGCCGAGGAACAGGAAGGAGCCGTTGGGACGATTCGGGTCCGACAGCCCAGCGCGTGAGCGACGCACCGCATTGGACACCGCGATCACCGCCTCGTCCTGGCCGATCACCTTCTCGTGCAGCGCCTCTTCCATGCGCAGCAGCTTGTCACGCTCGCCTTCGAGCATCTTGGCGACCGGAATGCCGGTCCAGCGCGAGACGACCTCGGCAATCTCCTCCTCGGTGACATTGGAGCGCAGCAGCACGTGGGCGGAGGTATCCGCCTCGCCTTCGCCGGCTTCGCTGATCTGCTTCTCGAGTCCCGGAATCACGCCGTACTGCAGTTCCGACATGCGGCTGAGGTCGCCGGCGCGGCGCGCCTGCTCCAGATCGATACGCGCCTGCTCCAGCTCGGCCTTGAACTGGGCCGCGCCCTGGATGCTGGACTTTTCGGCCTTCCAGACTTCATCGAGGTCGGCGTATTCCCGCTCCAGCTCCGAGATCTGGTCCTCAAGCGCCCCGAGGCGCTTGAGCGCCGCCTCGTCGGTTTCCTTCTTCAGCGCTTCACGCTCCATCTTGAGCTGGATCAGGCGGCGGTCGAGACGGTCCATCTCCTCCGGCTTGGAATCCAGCTCCATGCGGATGCGTGACGCGGCCTCATCGATCAGGTCGATCGCCTTGTCCGGCAGCTGGCGGTCCGTGATGTAGCGCGATGACAACCGCGCGGCGGCGATGATGGCACTGTCGGTGATGTCGACCCCGTGATGCACCTCATAGCGTTCCTTCAGGCCACGCAGGATGGCGATGGTGTCTTCCTCGCTGGGCTGGTCGACCTGCACCTTCTGGAAGCGGCGCTCCAGCGCGGCGTCCTTTTCGATGTACTGACGATACTCGTCAAGCGTGGTGGCACCGACACAGTGCAGCTCGCCACGCGCCAGCGCCGGCTTGAGCATGTTGCCGGCATCCATCGCGCCTTCGGCCTTGCCCGCGCCGACCATGGTGTGCAGCTCGTCGATGAACAGGATGACCTGGCCTTCTTCCTGCGCCAGCTCCTTCAGCACCGACTTGAGGCGCTCCTCGAATTCGCCGCGGAACTTGGCCCCCGCCAGCAGCGAGCCCATGTCGAGAGACAGCACGCGCTTGTTCTTGAGACCTTCCGGCACCTCGCCATTGACGATACGGCTGGCCAGCCCTTCGACGATGGCGGTCTTGCCGACGCCGGGCTCACCGATCAGCACCGGGTTGTTCTTGGTGCGACGCTGCAGCACCTGGATCGTGCGGCGAATTTCCTCATCGCGCCCGATCACCGGATCGAGCTTGCCGTCCCGCGCGCGCTCGGTCAGATCCAGGGTGTACTTGTTGAGCGCTTCACGATTGTTCTCGGCATCGGCGTCACCCACGGCTTCACCACCGCGCAAGGCATCGATGGCGGAGGTCAGAGCGGGCTTCTTGATGCCCGAGGAGGTGAACAGCTTGCCGAGATCACCGCCCAGCTCCAGCGCGGCCAGCAGCGCGAGCTCGGAGGCGATGTATTGATCGCCGCGCTTCTGCGCTTCACGATCGGCCAGATTCAGAAGCTTGCCGAGGGCCTGCGAGGGCGCGACATTGCCGTCGAACTGGGACACGGTGGGCAGGTCATCCAGCTGGCGCTTGAAGCCACTCATCAGGCTGGTGGCATCGCCGCCCGCCTTGTTGACCAGTGCCTTGAGGCCGCCATCGCGGTCTTCCAGCAGAGCCAGCAGCAGATGCTGCGGGTAAATTTCATTGTGGCCTCGCCCGACGGCGAGCGACTGGGCATCCGCCAGAGCGTTCTGCAGCTTGCTGGTGAGTTTGTCGATGCGCATGGTGCCTTCTCCTGAGAGTCATGGCGGTACTCCTTTTCTCAGGAGCTTCGCCTGTAACATTTCGTATCTGACTCTCAAGATGGGGGCTGGCGCACGGCTTTCAAGGCAGGATTCGCCGCGCTGCAGCATGTTGTGGCATTTGCCTGATCCAGGTCAGATTCCCGCCGCCACGACGACGACCCGCCGCCCCCGCCGGCCATCATCTTTGCCAGACACAGAAACGCCCCGCCAACCTGAGACATCAGGTTGGCGGGGCGTTTGTGGGTACTGCATGTCGAGCTGGCGGAATGCGCTGATCCAAGTCCCGATCAGAGATTCCTCATCAGCCCCTCAGCGCAGCCAGATCACCGTGGCGAGGCGTCCGGTCACGCCATCATCCCGCCGGTGGGAATAGAAGCGGGATTCAGAAGCGGTACAGAAGTGGCCGCCACTGACATGACCGACCCCGGCACGCTCGAGACGCAGGCGTGCCAGCTTGTAGAGATCACCCATGTAGTGACCGAGCCGGTAGGGGCTGGCCTCGAAGGCATCATCGGCCTCGGGCAGATCCGCGATGAAGGCATCACGCACCTCGGGGCCGACCTCGAACTGCGCATTGGAGATCGCCGGGCCCAGCCAGGCCATCAGCTCGCCGGGGTCATCACCGAGACGCTCGATGGTGGCTTCCAGCACGCCTTCGACCAGCCCGCGCCAACCCGCATGCGCCACGCCGACGCGCGTGCCCTGCCGATCACAGAACAGCACCGGCAGGCAGTCCGCCGTCATCACCACACAGGCCTGCCCGGTGCCGGTACTGATGCAGGCATCCGCCCGTGGCGGCGCATCCGGCCGGTCCTCGCCATGGCAGACATCGAAGGCATCCACCACCTGAGTGCCGTGCACCTGATCCAGCCACGCCAGCGGACGGCCATCATCGACCTCCGCGGCGAGCAGCTCACGCACCTGCGCCACCATCGCCGGGTCATCGCCGACATGCAGC
The DNA here is from genome assembly GCF_023161745.1 of Cobetia sp. 1CM21F. NCBI lineage: Bacteria > Pseudomonadati > Pseudomonadota > Gammaproteobacteria > Oceanospirillales > Halomonadaceae > Cobetia > Cobetia sp. 1CM21F. The sequence continues at coordinate 10,102 of NZ_JALNTQ010000008.1, forward strand.
GCCGGATTGAAGCCGGCATACGGCCCCTGGCTGGGGCCGCTCTCACGCGTGGTCACGAAGGCCTGCACCGGGCTCGGCGCGGGCCAGTCCGGTAGTATCAGGGTCGGGCGTAGACTCTCGTCGTGCATAACCTCTCCTTGTGCGGCGTGTCGCGCGAGCCTGCCGCCTCAGCGAGCGATGTCTTCCTTGAGATAGTCGATCAGCACCAGCATGTCGCCCGGCATCTCGGCGCGGAATTCGACTTCCTTGCCCGTGATCGGGTGGATGAAGGCGAGACGACGGGCATGCAGTGCCTGACGCGGGAACTGACGCAGCAGCTCCTTGAGCGGGTCACTGGCCCCCGGCGGCAGCTTCAGACGCCCGCCGTAGACCGGGTCTCCGACCAGCGGATAGCGCTGGTGCGCCATATGCACGCGAATCTGGTGGGTACGCCCGGTTTCCAGCTTGCAGCGGATATGGGTGTGACCCCGGAAACGCTCCACCACGCGGAAGTGGGTGACCGCCGGCTTGCCACTGTGAGTGACGGCCTGACGCTTGCGGTCCTTGGGGTGACGCCCGATGGGCGCATCCACGGTGGCACCGGAGGTCAGCACGCCCGTGACGACGGCATCGTACTCGCGCGACACGGTACGGGCCTGCAGCTGCTCGACCAGGTCCGCCTGGGCGGTCAATGACTTGGCCACCACCATCAGGCCGCTGGTGTCCTTGTCGAGACGGTGCACGATGCCGGCACGCGGCATCATGGAATTGCCCGGACAATGATGCAGGATGGCGTTGAGCAGCGTGCCATCGTGGTTACCCGCGCCCGGGTGCACGACCATGCCGTGCTCCTTGTTGATGACCAGCACGTCGTCGTCTTCATAGACGATCTCGAGTTCGATATCTTCCGGCTCGTGGCTGACTTCTTCTTCAAGCTCGGCGGTCAGGGCCAGACGTTCACCGCCATAGACCTTCTCGCGGGGTTTGACGGCGGCACCGTCGAGGGTCAGCGCACCGGTCTTGATCCAGTGCTTGAGACGCTCGCGGGAATAGTCGGAGAAGATCTCGGCGCAGGCCTGATCAAGGCGCATGCCAATCATCGCCTCCGGGATCCGCTCTTCGCGGTTGATGGTGTCTGCCATATTGCTCTCTGAGGCCGTTTCGCACGAAAGGGCCTTTGCTTTATAGTGAGTGCGGATCGGCGGATTCTAGCATGCCCGCCATGGATTGCCCGAGATGAGGAAACCGATGCGCGCCCTTCCCTTGACTGCCCTCGCCCTGGCCAGCACCTTGCTGGCTGGCTGTGCGTCCAACGAGCCGGCACCGGATCTTCAGGAGCAGGACCTGTATCGTCAGGCCCAGGTTTCCCTGGATACCAGCCGCTTCAACTCCGCTGTGCAACAACTTGAAGCCCTGGATACTCGCTTCCCGTTCGGCAGCTACGCCGAACAGTCGCAGCTGGAGCTGATCTACGCCTATTATCAGGTCGACAACTGGGAGGCGGCACGCGCCGCGGCCAGCCGTTTCATTCGCCTGCACCCCGATCACCCGCAGGTCGATTATGCCTACTACATGCGTGGACTGGCAGCGTACAGCGCGGGTCGTTTCAGCCTGGAATCCCTCGATCTGATCGATATTTCCAAGCGTGACCTGGGCGCGACACGCGATGCCTATGTCGACTTCGGTGAGCTGGTACGTCGCTTCCCCAACAGCACCTACGCGGCAGATTCCCGTCAGCGCATCATCTATCTGCGCAACGTACTGGCGCGCGGCGAGCTGCAGACAGCCGATTTCTACCTGCGCAAGCAGGCCTATCTGGCTGCCGTGAAGCGTGGCGAGTGGGTCATTGAGCACTACCCTAACACTCCTGCCACCCGCGATGCGCTGGCCGTGATGGTCGAGGGCTATCTGGGCCTCGGTCTGCGTGACCGTGCCAGCGAGACGCTCAAGGTGCTGATCCAGAATGATCCGGACAACGAACGTCTGGATGGCCGTACCTTCGAGCCGCGTTACGTGAAGGCTGACGACCTGACGGTCTGACGACCGGCAGGCGTCACCATCGAAAAGCCCGTGATCATCGATCACGGGCTTTTTCGTGCTGCCAGCATGGCCAGAATCGTTAGATTCAGGCGTTTTCAGCGTCTTGCGCAAAGAATCCGCAATCCGTCATTCGCCAGCCACCCAGCCATTGACAATCGGGTAGCGGCGGTCCCGCCCGAAGCCGCGCGGCGTAACGCGCACGCCTACCGGTGCCTGACGACGCTTGTACTCGGTACGGTCGACCAGACGCACCACGCGATAGACATCCTCTTCCTCGAAGCCTGAGCGGATGATCGCCTCGGCGCTCATGTCACCCTCGATATAGTGGGTGAGAATCGCATCCAGGGTGTCGTAGTCCGGCAGCGAATCGCTGTCGAGCTGGTCTTCGGCGAGCTCGGCGGACGGCGGGCGCGTGATGACGCGCTCCGGAATCGCCGGGCCCATGGTGTTGCGCCAGTTGGCGAGACGGAACACCCAGCTCTTGTAGACATCCTTGAGCGCGTTGTAGCCGCCGACCATGTCGCCGTAGAGCGTGGCGTAACCCACCGCCATCTCGCTCTTGTTGCCGGTGGTCAGCACCATCAGGCCCTTCTTGTTGGAGATGGCCATCAGCAGCACGCCACGGCACCGCGACTGCAGGTTCTCCTCGGTGGTGTCGCGCTCGCTGCCGGCGAAGCTCTCCGCCAGGGTCTCGGTGAAGGCCTCGACCATCGGCGCGATGGGCATCACCTCGTAATTCACGCCCAGCAGCCTGGCCTGCTCGGCGGCGTCTTCCTTGGAGATGTCCGCGGTGTAGTGATACGGCATCATCACGGCGTGCACGCGGTCCGCGCCCAGCGCATCGACGGCGATGGCCAGCGACAGGCCGGAATCGATGCCCCCGGAAAGCCCCAGCACCACACCCTTGAAGCCGCTCTTGTTGACGTAGTCACGCAGCCCGGTGACCAGCGCACAGTAGAGTGACTCCTCCGGCGACAGCAGCTCGGCGATCTCGCCACTCTGCGGCACCCAGTTGCCCCCCTCTGCCTTGAGGAACTGCACCGGCATCAGGCCGACATCCCACCACGGCGCCTGCACGCAGGTCTTGCCGTCGGCATCGATGGCGGCAGAGCCCCCGTCGAAGACCAGCTCATCCTGACCGCCGATCTGATTGACGTAGACCAGCGGGCAATTGACCTCGGCTGCCCGCTCGGCGAACAGCTGATTGCGCTCGGCCGGCTTCTCCAGGTGATAGGGCGAGGCATTGAGACTGACGAGAATCTCGGCACCGGCATCGCGCGCCTGACGGATCGGCGCGCCGTCCCACAGGTCTTCGCAGATGACGATGCCCAGGCGGGCGCCGCGGCACTCGACCACACACGGCTCGCTGCCCGGCGTGAAGTAGCGCTGCTCATCAAAGACCTGATAATTGGGCAAGGCCTGCTTGGCATACTCGGCGATCCACTCACCATCCTTGAGCACGCCGGCCAGGTTGTAACGCTTGCCGTCACGCATGCCGGGGTAACCGACGATGACCATCACGCCCGGCGCGACCTTCTTCGCCATCTGGGCGCGCGCCTCCTCGAGGCGGGATTCCATGGACTCGCGCAGCAGCAGGTCTTCCGGCGGGTAGCCGGTCAGACACAACTCGGGCAGCACTACGACATCGGCCTTGTGCTCAAGACTCGCTTCACGCACCGATTCGATGGCACGCGCAGTGTTGCCGGGAATATCACCGACCAGCGGGTCGAGCTGGGCCATCACCAGAGTCAGATCTTGCATGCGGTAAGGATCTCTCGATTGGCGGTTCGATAAGGGGCCAGTACACTGTGGCCAGACATCTGGCTCAGATCACTGAGCCGTGCACCGGCCCACCTGTCATCATGTTGGCCGCCATTGTCCCGCAAGGTCGCGCCGCTGGCAAAAGCCACGCGCGCCGCCTCATCTGGGAGTCATATAGGAATGAGCCTGTTGATCATCCGTCTGCTGGTTTTCGTCGCCCTGTTCTGGGCCGGCCTGCGCCTTTACCGCATGTATCGCCAATGGAAGCTGAGCCAGGACGACTACGGCAACGACAGCCCCGCCGAACGCGAGGCGCAGAACATGGTGCGCTGCGCCTACTGCGACCTGCATCTGCCGGAAAATGACGCCATCCGCCATGAGGCGCTGCACTTCTGCTGCCAGGAACACCAGCAGCACTTCCTCGACGAAGGACCGCGCAAATGATTCGCCACCGAGACGAGATGCTCGATGGCGAAAGACGGCAACCAATCCCTCAGGCCCAGCGGGTCTCACCGACATCTGACGACGCATCCAGCGCAGCGATCTCGGCCAGCAGAGTCTCGGGCTGGTAGGGCGCGGGGTCGATGATCGGCGTGCGCCCGAGCAGTTGATCCGCCAGCAGGCGGGTCGAGGCCGGCGCCAGTACCAGCCCGTTGCGATAATGGCCGGCATTGACGTGCAGGTGGCGGCGTTCAGGCACGGCACCGATGAACGGCGTGCCGGTCGGCGAACCGGGGCGCAGTCCCGCCCAGTGGTGCTCGACCTCACACTCCGCCAACGCGGGGATGATCTCGCAGGCGCTCTTGATCAGTGACTCGCGCGCCTCGGCGGTGGTCGCCTTGTCGAAGCCGACCTCCTCCAGCGTCGAGCCGGCCACGATACGGCCATCGCCCCGCGGTATCACGTAGCGACCATTCTTGAGCACCACGCGCTCCACCAGCCCCTTGGGTGCCTTGAACAGCACCATCTGGCCGCGTACCGGCCGTACCGGCAGCGCAGGTCCTGCCTCACTCAGAATCTCTCGACTCCAGGCACCACCGCAGACCACGACCTGGCCGGCAGACAGCACCGAATTGGCGGTCTGTACGCCGATGGCGGTGTCGTCCTGCAGCAGAATGCCCTGCACCGCGACATTCTCCAGCAGGCGCACGCGCGGGTGAGCGTCGAGCGCGGCGCGCAGTGACTTGCCCAGACGCGGATTGCGGATGCTGCCCAGCGTCGGCATCCACAACGCCGACTCGCAACCGGGCGCGACCGCCGGTGCCTTGTCATAGACGAAATCGGCGTCCACTCGCGTCAGCGGCTTGGCATATTCCCGGGACCAGGCCAGTGCCTGCTCGGCATCCTCGACATTCAGGTACAGCAGGCCCTGCTGGCGATATTCGGGGTCGATGCCGGTGGTCTCGATCAGGCGCTCGGCCAGCGTGGGGTAGAAGCCTTCCGACCAGGCAGACAGGCGCGAGATCGGCGCGCTATAACGCCACGGATACAACGGCGAGACGATACCGCCGCCCGCCCATGACGCCTCACGCCCACACTGGCCTCGCTCGACCAGCGTGACCTCGGCACCGCCATCCGCCAGCTCCAGCGCGGTCAACATGCCGATCACGCCACCGCCTACCACCACAAAGTCATTCACGCCTGTTCGCTCCTGCCATCAGCCCGGGAAAGGGATCAAGAATACGCCGCCCGCAAGGCGGTGCAAGCGAGCCGCGTGCAATCCAGCATTGCGCAGAGCCTCCAGTATTGAGCAGAGTCTCCAGCATCGTGCAGAGCGAGCGCTTCACGGCTACCAGCAATCGCCATCGCCGGTCGTATCGCGGACACCGGTATTGGTGAGGGTCAGCGCGGGGCAGTCGGCATCGGCGCTCTGAGGTGCCACCGCGGTCGCGATGAGCGTGAAGCGGGTGGTCGTGGCGCCATCCTCCAGGCTCAGGGTGTAATAGCCTTCCGGCGACTCGGTGGCACGCCCCAGTCCTTCCTCATCACAATCACTGTCGCCGGCGATGCTGGTCGCGTAGCCGCCGCAACGCGCCATGTAGCGCTCCTGGGCCTGGGCCAATGACATCAGTGCCGCCTGCCCATCGGCACGACGCGAGCGGATCACCTGGTCCTGATAGCTCGGGTAGGCGATCGCCGCGAGAATGCCGACGATGACGATCACGATCATGATCTCCGTCAGCGTGAAGCCTGAGGCGTACCGGCGCCGAGAGAGACGCGAACGGGAAGAGAGAAGACTGGCCATGAAGTGCTTCCTTGAAGAACGTGAATGAGGGGTTTGAGTGAAAGACTTGGGCGAAAGGCTTCAGTGAAAGACTCGGGCGCAAGACTCGGTTAAAAGGCTCAAGGCAAGCCTGCCTGAAGGAAGTAAGCCCTGATGAAAGGCAAGGCGCCGCCACTCCGGGGAAGGCGTGGCGGCGCAGCGTGTCATCCTTGCCTCATGTCCGAGGCGGGCTCAGCGCAGCTGATACCAGGAGACACGGCCGGTATCCGTCGAGCTGGACACGTTGAGATCATAGGAGGAGACACCACCCTCCTCGCTGCCCAGCGAACTGGTGCCCACGTAGACCGTATCGCCGACACTGACACTGGACGTCGGTGTACCGCTCAACTTGACGCTGACGATGACATTGCCGACGGCGACGGTGTCATCAACGAGGGTACCGACCAGGTCATCAGCGCTGAAGGCCTCATCCTGATTGAAATCGAAGATGGTCACGTAGCTGCCTTCGCTATCGTCATAGGTCGGCAGGCCTGTCTCGGTGTCCAGCGCGACCAGCCAGCCACCGCCGGTACTTTCACAGAAGTTGGTCCCGGTGCTGGACGTACTGGTGGAGAAGACCACCAGGTTGGAGAGCAGGTTGGCCGGCTCGACCAGCTCTTCCTGCTCGGAGGCGTCCAGATCCAGATACCAGCCGAAGCGATCCGTGTCTTGATCCTCGAGCTGGCTGGGATAGTAGGCAAAGCTGTCGCCGCCAAGGGTCCGGCCTGTCAGCTCGCCGTTGGTGTAGCTGCCGCTGACGAAGTTGCGTGCCTCAAGGTCACTACGCGTCAGGCTGGTATGACTGCCGCCGGTATCCAGCACGGTGTAGAGGCTCTGCGTGACCCAGGCTTCATCTTCAGCATCGGCGTACATGTCCTGGCCGGTCCCGAAGGACACCAGCAGATTGGGCGAGGTCATGGTGTGTGTCTCGCCGGAGTAGCGACTGAGCGTCGGCTTGACGGTGATCGGCTGCAGCGCGTCCGTCTGGCACTCCCCGCCGGTCAGGCTGGTAGCACAGGCCGTGAACAGGCGCGTGACACTCCACTTGCTGCTGTCGTCGTCACTGAGGTCAAACTTCCACAGTCGCCCTTGCAGGTCTCCGCCATAGGCGAAATCGACGGTGCCATTGCTGTCGAGGTCCGCGACCTGCAGGTTTGCCAATCCGCCGGTCACTCCGCTGGGGGACAGCTTGGCGATCACGCCGCCGGCATTGACTCCATCAAGCTCCAGCGCGAACAACGTCGGCGCGGCGTTCTCATCGGCCGTTTCCAGCCCGTTGCCGACCAGCACCGCGCTGTCGCCGTTGTTGAGGGTGACGATATGCGCGCTGCCGTAGACATGCCCCATGTCATCATCGTCGCTGGCACCGAATTCCCAGCGCACCACATCATCTTCATCGAAGTCTTCGCCTGCCACGGCCTTGGTGACATTGAGCGCGAACAGGCCGCGCCCACCGCCGGCGAGACCGGATACCAGCCACTCCTCACCATTCAGGCTGGCCAGACGCAGTTCACCGTCGACGTAGTAGCGATGCTGATAGCCCGGGTCCGTCAGATACCCCAACCCTGCGTCGTCCTCTTCGCTGTAGAGCAGCTCCGGAATATAGGCGAACTGCTCGTTGCCGGTCTTGAGGTCGAAGGCATGCAGCATGCCGTCGTTGGCCCCGACGAAGACACTGCCCTCTGTCGTCGAGTCTTCTTGAGTCACGACGACAGGCGACGAGCCGATGATGTCGCCCAGCTGAACGCCAGTGCGATTGCGCAGGCCATCGCCTTCGTATTCATCGCTGCCCCGCAACCACTCGATCGCCGCCTCCACATGGTCATCGGTGGAGTTGCCACCGACCTCCATGCGCGCGAGATCATTGCGCTGGCTGGAGCTCAGGCGGCCCGCGTTGTCGGTCGTGAACTCGACTCCGTTGCCGCCGGACATGGTGAATACCGTCCGCGACTCAACACCATCCTTCTCTTCCAATGCCTCACTCAACTGGGTGGCAGCACTCCAGACCTGGTCGTCATCCTCGACGTCCTTGCCCTCCTGTACCGACGAGGCCACCACATCGCCCGTCCAGGTCGAGGCGGAATAGCGGCTCTCGATCAGTCGGCTATCCGTCTCGACACTGGCCGTGGTCAGGTTGGTGGAGAGGCCACTGACACTGTTGCCCACCGCGACGATCTCGGAGGCGATCGCCGCCAGGGCCGAGACGAGGTCCGTCGGACTGGAGGCATTGAAGTAGGAGCCCCCGCCATCGATCGCCGCCTGCTCCAGATCATCGATGGTGCTGGAGCTGCTCTCGATGACGCGATCCTTGTCATCCCAGTCGTCACTGGTCGACTCGACCCCGAACGCCACCGTATAGGTCGTCATCACCTGCTTTTCATAGGTCCCGCTTCCAAGCTTCGGCAAGAGATCATTATGAGCATAATAATAAGCGACATCCGCCAGCGTGGCATCACCGCCATAACTGTAGTTATAACTTTCCCGCCAGGTTCGTCCGTCACCATTGGCATCGCCGATCTTGCTTTCAATATTATTGGAGGCGGAAGAGTTTTCGGAGTTCCAGAAACCATCGGTGATCAAAACAGTGAAGTTCTGCTGACACATACCGCCTTCATCTTCGGAAAGAATCGGCGTGGAACCCAGGCTGGAGTAATTGTCACTGTAATATTCACCAGCGCGATAGAGTGCCTCACGCAAGGGCGTCGACACATAGGTGTTGCTTGAGCTGATTTCCGTTTTGACGATGGCATCCTTGATCTCATCAAGATGATCGTTGCCACTGTCACTTGTTGTGACGACTGATACCAGATTGCCCAGTACATTGGTGACATATTCTATGATCGAATCCAGAATATCATCGACCTTTACCTTGGTTGCCGTCTCTGAGCCGGGGTTGATGGTGATGAACCCAGTGCGGTACTCAATATCGGAAAGCAGCTCGAGACCGGCAGCCTTGCCGACATTCAAGCGACTGCGATAATAAGTGAACCAGTTGGCATAGTTGACCTGCTCATCCGGACTGAGATCCGAAACCTGCACTTCGCTGCTGTCACTGCAATTGCTGCCAGTGTAATAACGAAACTCGAGATCCGGGTCCGTCAGGTCAACCAGATTGTCTTCATCATCGCCTTCATTGAAATCAATCCACGCCGCTGCCGGGTCCATGTCATCATAACGTTCATCCCCATTTCCAGACTTCCAGGGCTGATAGATCTGATCCGGGTCATAGGCTTGGCTATTGGAGTCAGCACAGAAGTATTTGTTGGAAAGATCTTGCGGCTTGAAGACATATTCACAGGACCACTTCCATCCATTACTATATTTTTTCTCGACCTTCTCACATACCTGTCGCTTCTTGTAAAGCATGTTGTAGCCCTGATAGGAGCTACCACCATCAAAGGTGTCTTCCCAGGTCATCGAGCCCGAGTCATCCAGCACCAGCAGAACATTGGGCGTAACGCCGACACTCTGGGTGGTGGGCAACTGAAGTAGTGTGTCGCTGTCTGCCAGCACGGGCAAGGAGACCAGCAGTCCGCCTGACAGCAAGACCGGCAGGTGAATACGACGCAAGCCGCTGCGGCGGGGTGAATGCTTCGATTTCATCGATAGATTCCCTTCAATCGGCCATCATGATTTCGCTTTGCACCACTGCCAGTGCACGCTTCTTGCTATCAGGGTCACCTGCGCTCTCAAGACTCCAACCAGCGGCCGTGATGCGGAAGGCATTCAACAACTGACTGCTGCTCAGGTTATCGTCATTCAGAACGCCTTCCGTCGTCTCTCCGAGATACTCGATGACATAGTTGCCGTTGTCAGCCGCATCACCACTCAAGACACCTTCCCCCTCCCAGGCGTCTGCCTGCAGAGGATCGAAGTCCAGGTCCTCCCCCGCCGTGACATCGTAGAAGCCGTCCCCACCGAAATCATCCAGGGTCAGCTCCCCCTCGAGCAGACGACTCTCCGCCTGTTGCTGAAGGCTCTCGGCCTCCGCGTAGGCGTTGTCGTAGAACTGGGTATTCATCAACATGCGGGTCTGCAACTGGGTATCTTCATTGCCCGTCACCGCCATCACGCCCACCACGATCAGCATGATCAGCACGACCAGCAATGCCATGCCTTGCTGGCGTGGCGGCCTGGGAGAACTTGCCTGGTTCATAGACCGATATTCCTCGGGCTCAGGGTGATATCGAAGGTGCGTTGCAACTCACCGTTCCCCTCTCCCTCGACATTGATCGTCGGGGGCGTCTTGAGGGTCAGGCTGATGTGGATCCGTCTGACGCTGCTCCAGTCGTTCGCGGCTTCCACTTCCGCCACGCTGCGCTCCACGGCAAAGCGACTCGCGCTACCGCTGCCGGAGGCCGTATCGAAGGTCAGGTCCAGCGCTTCGACATATCGCGCCACTTCTTCGCCACAGCCTGCCGCCGGATCGCCATCGACATCCTCGCCGTTCAGGCAGAGCCTAACGGGGGAGTCGTCATCGGCCTGTGACAGCAACAGGTACCAACGCTGCAGCGGATAGACATATGCCTGGGTCTGTATGGTGCCGCCATAGCCGTGCTCGACGGCGCTCGACAGATCGAGCGAGTTGTTGCCATCGCCCGAGAGGCGTGCGATGTCGCCGCTCTCACAATCGCTGATCAGCACGACGCTATCCGTCTCCAGCGTGCCGGAGGTGTAGTCCTCCAGGGTCAGCGAGGTATCGCCCTGGGCGACGCTCGCCCCGAGTTGCCAACCGCGCTGCGCTCCCAGCGCCGGTACCTGCAAGGCCAGACGGTCATAGGTGATCCCCGCCACCGTGTCGGACTCGGCCGTCAGAGGAGAATCGGACAGCGCATGGCTGCCGGTACCATCACTGACACTGCTCACCGACGCACAGCCGGAAAAGCCGGCATTGCGCACCAATGGCTGCAGGCGACGCGTGACGTGGCGCGCAGACTCCTGCAGGTAGGACACGGCCGACGTGGTGTTGAGGGTAGAGCGCGAGGCCAGAAAGTATTCCAGCGCCATGGCAGAAATGAACAGTCCCAGCACCAGCGCCAGCATCAATTCGACCAGGCCGACGCCCTGCTGGGCACGCCGTGAGGGAATCGAGCGCGGCGCCCGATGCGAGCGCGACGCGAAAGCTCGCAGTGGGAAGGAGGCTTTCGACGACATCAGGGCACCACTCGTATCTGTAGGGTCTCGCTCAACGCCTGAGCACCGGCGTCCATGCTGTCTTCGTTCTGCCCGAGCTGCGCGGCGCCGCTCCAGCCGAGGGTCAGGGTGAGAAGGTCACTGCCGCTGCTGGCGATGGACCCGACCGGCGCGTTCAGACTGCTGTCCTCAAGCCTGTCCGCCCACACCGCCACATCACGGGCCGCCAGCTCGGCAACACTGCAGGGACAACCGCCCGGATTTCCTGCCCCCGCGGTGGAAAGCCCATCGTAGTCATCCACGCCATCGGGGTTGGCTTGAATGCGCTCAGCCATGCTGACCAGGAGAATACGGGCTTCGGTACGCGCGTAACTCTCGTTGTTGGCCTGCAGACTTTCCATCTGCATGAGCCCGAACCCCAGCAATGTCAGCCCCATCAACAGCAGAGCGATCAACGCCTCCAGCAGGCTGGTACCTTGCTGGCTACCGCTTGCACGGGACGCGCCAAGCTCAGCAACTCTGGTCATCGCTGCCATAAGTCTCCGTCACTACTCGTCCGATGGGAGTCAATTCAAGCTGGCGATGGCCCTGCCCGCCCGACTGATCGCAGATCAACAACCAGGTGGAATCAGAGGTCGCGCCCTGATCATCGAAAGTCACGCCGGCAACACCCGCCTGCACGGTGATGGCGGCATCAAATACGCGCAACAGGTCATCGCCCAGCGACGCCCGTGCCTCGGCCTGACTGCCCTGCACCACCGCCCAGCCATTGCTCCAGCTGGTGGAATTCATGCAGGCGTCACCCTGCGCATTCAGAGGGCAGAGCGTGATGTCGTTGCCGCTGGCCACCGCCTCGCTACGCGCATAGTTGATGGAAGTCACGAGCGTCTCGGCCGTGCCGGTGACGGCGTTGCGCGCGACCACCCCCTGCCAGGCGGGGACGGCAATCGTGATCGTGATCACGAGAATGGCCAGCGTGATCATCAGCTCAATCAACGTGAAGCCTTGCTGGCGGCCCTGCTGACATCCATGCCGAAGTGCAGGAAAAAGCTGCATCGTCTTACCCCTGAAAGCCACGCAGGCCAAAGCACCCTGCAGGGCGTGAAATTGGGCAATTTAACGTCTATGAACCACAGATGGAATCATTATGTTACACAAGATTACCCATCATTCCGAAAACTCCCCATAATCACCGTTATTCCATATTTCTCGACTGAACCTCATCCACCAGACAAAAAAAGCCCCGATCATCGTAGATCGAGGCTTCAGGCGCTTGCCATGCAATGTCGGTTGTCAGTGACTACCAACAATCACTGCTATCGGTGTCTTCCGAGTCCTCAAGGACTGCCGCTCCCTTCACTCCCAACTCCGTGAGCGTAAAGGTGGCGCAGTCCTCATCATTGGCCTGACTGCCGGTAGCAGTGGCAGTCAGGGTATAGCTGTCTGCATCCCCTGCGACGGCCAGGTTGTAGAAGCCTTCCTCGCTGACGGCATCTGCCTGTCCCAGCCCGATACCACCGCCACCGCCTCCAAGCGCATCTCCACAGCTGGTCGCCGCTGTCACGCTGGCCGTCGCGTATTCACCGCAGGTTGCCATGATGCGCTCCTGGGTCTGGGCCAGTGCCAGCAAGGCGGTGGTGGCGTCGGTGCGACGTGAACGCTCCACCTGATCCTGGTAGCTGGGATAGGCGATCGCCGCCAGAATGCCGATGATGGCCACGGCAATCATGAGTTCCAGCAGACCGAAGCCGCCTTGTGCCCGAGCCCTCCCTGTTCGCCTGATCATCAGCGCCCCCGACGCAGCAGCGTGATGTCGATGACCTGCTTCGGCTCACCACGTGGGTCGAAGCGCACCTCGACCTCCTGCCCCGGCGTGAGGTGGAAGGCCTTCAGCTCGCGCCCATTGCGATTGAGTATCCGGCTATCCGGCTGAAGCACGAACCCCATGTCGTCGACGAGCAGCTGATCCCCCTCTCGCTCGTCGATGACGCCGGTGACGCTCTGCTCCATGACCAGCGGAATCGGAGTATCTTCCGCCAGGGCCTGGGAGCTCCAGCTCGTGAAGAGCAAGCCCGCCGCCAGCATCAGTCCACTACCAGTCAGCTTGAGTCGTGATGTCTTCATGGTCTCTCTCCTAGCGCAGCTGATACCAGGCACTACGGCCTTCCAGCCCATCGATCCCAAAGTCCATGGCCATTTCGACCACCTGATTGGTGCCACCCTGACCGACATACTGGGTATCACCCAGGAATTTCGGTGAGGTGGGCTCGCCTTCTGTCTTGATCGAGAGTACGACCTGATTGTTGACGTTGTCGCTCGCGTTGACCTCGCCATCATCGTTGTAATCAAAGACCTGCTGCACATTGTTGTAACTGCGTACCGGCTGCAGGCCGTTGCGCAAGCTGAGCGCATTCAGCCAACCACTGGCACCGCCAGTACAGGGGCCATTGGAGCCCGGGATGGTGGTATTGAAGACAATCAGATCACCACGGACAGCCGGGATGGTCACCAGACGCTCACCGGAGTCCGGTAGCTCCAGGTACCAGCCATACTGCATACCATTGTTGTTCTGATTGGAATAATCGACGCCTACCCCCGTGACCGTCCGCGCGTCACTCACGCCGCTGATATTGGAGAAGCTCTGCTTTTCCAGCTGGCCATGATGACGGCGAGTCGAGGACCCGGTATGCAGCACGCTGTAGAAGGATTGCGTCGAGGTATCGACCGCATCCTGCAGCGTCAGCAATTGCCCGGTGCCCCAGTACACATTCAGGTACGGCGTATCGACGGTGCTGTTGAAGACACCGCTGCGTGCCACGGCTACCCGCGATGTGATGGGCTGTCGGGAAGCTGCCGGACAGGTCGATGACGTGCTGTTCAAGGCAACGGCACATGACTGGAACAGACGCGACATTTCGCTGCTGCCGATGGTGCTCAGCGAGAACTCGCGCATGTCGAACACCCAGACATTGCCATGCAGATCGCCGGCATAGACCCAGTCGGTGATGCCATCGGCATCGACGTCGGCCAGCTCAGGACTCGACATGCCATTGCAGTCACTGCTGCCAGAGGTGCACGACCCACCGGCATTGCTGCCCTGTTGAGAATCCAGCAGCGCATAGTTGTCGGGGTCTTCCAGGTCCACGATGAACAACTTGGCACGCCCATCGCTGTCGGCGTTGTAGCCATTGCCGAAGATGGCATACCACTTGCCGTCATCCAGACGCGCTACCTGAATATCGCTGAAGGTATAGCCGAGGTCCTCGTGCGTGAATTCCCACTGCACGATCTCGGCCGGCGAGGTGCCGTCGGATTCACCCAATGACTCGAAGCCTTCAGGATCGGTGATATCCAGCATGTAGACCGCCTTGCCGCCAGCGCCCAGCCCACCCAGCAGGACCGAGTGCCAACCGGGCGCATCCTCATCCCCCAACTGGACATGCACGTCACGCGCGACCGGAGTGGCATCGACATAGTATTGGTGCACATAGTTCTGATCAGCGAGCTGGCGAATACCGCGCCCGCTCTCGATGCTGAAGGCGGCATACGGCATGTAGGCGAACTTCTCTTCACCGGTCTCCATGTCGATGGCGTGCAGCATGCCGTCGTTGGCACCGATGTAGATCATGTTCTGGCGGTCCTCATACAGCGTCTTGAAGGAGCGGTACGAAGACACTTCCATGTCATTGCGATAGCTGGCCGAAGGCGGCCCGACGATCGCCGGCGAGGCATGCACGATATCCCCGAGATAGTTGTCGTCACGATCGCGGAACAAGGTGCCTTCGTAGGCATCATCACCCTTGAGATAACCGATCAGGTTCTCGAGATCCGACGTTCTGACACCAAGGTCAGCGCCATCCAGCTTCAGGAAGGTACCGGTAGTGTCCAGGACGCGTCCCGTCAGCTGAGTCACGCCACTGGTGACGCCTCCGACCACTGAGCCGACTCCGCCAAGAATGCCATCATCATCATCATCATCATCATCGTCGTCGTCGTCGTCGTCATCATCCCGGACGGTTCTCCGCAGCGTTGCCAGCAGCGTTTCTGACAGCAGGGTCTCATCGAGGAAGCCCACGAGGTCCAGTACCTGTTCGGCCTCCAGTGATCCGGCCTCCTCGATATTGAAGAAGAACGCCTTCTCATCCACTTCGGAGATCCCCGGGTTGTAGGTGATCACCTTGCGGCTGGAGCTACGGCTATCATCGTCACGCAACCACTCCGCGACGGACCAGTCCGAGGTGGCGCTCAAGGCGCCATTGGTGCCGATCTTGCGTGCAACGACATCGCCCGACCAATCGGCGGGATCATAGATGGTCTGAATCACATAAGCGCCGCTGGTCTGCCCGCCACTGCTGATGTCCAGACTACCGGTGCTGGCCGCGCGTCCTGCGATGGACTGCGCGATATTGTTCAGCGCATCAATCAATGCCTGCGGATTGGCGGCGCTGAGATATTCACCACGTCCGTTCCAGGCCGCATGACGCAGATCATCGATGGTGGTATTGGCATTGGCGGAAGGCTGCGGCCAGGTGAAGGCAGACTCGAGATCAGCAGGGTTCTCGGACAGCGAGCCATCCACACCGAAAGCGACGGTGTAGGTCACCATGTGCTGAGCAGAGTTTTCGTCCACTCCCGGTATGGTAGGCACGCTGTCGATCAAGTCAGTCCGCAGGTCCTCGCGATAATATTTCATCGCGACATCGCCAAGCGTATTGGAATAGCTGTCACGGTGACTGGCACTGATGAAGTCGCCGCTGCCACCGTCGACGTTGCCGACACTGGGGCTGGAGCCATTCCAGTAGCCATCGGTCATCATGATGGAATAGTTCTGCTGGCACATGCCGCCCTCATCCGCACTCAGGATGGGAGCCGAGCGACCAGTGCTGGAGTAATACTCACCGGCATTCTTGAGCGCGGTACGCAGAGGGGTGCCACCGGAGGGATAGGCGGTAAACAGCTCCTCCAGCAGGTCTTCACGCTCATCGACATCCGTCATGTCCGCAACGTTGCGATTGTTGCGGCCCTGGATGGTGCGCAGCCCCACCCGGGACTCGTTGGCGTTGATCACACCGGCCATGGCGGATTTGGCAACCAGCATACGGTCGCGATAGTAGGTAAACCAGTTGGCGAAGTTGACTTGCTGAGCCGCGGACAGGTCTTCCACTTCAACGACATGATCTTCGTCTAGATACAAGCGCCCCGAATTGTTGCTATAGACGCCGCATTCACCATAGTCATAGTCCCCGTCGCCATTGTCGTCCCAGCGAACGTAGTAGACATCATCCTTCATCCTGGCCGAGCTGGTGGGCTCGTAAGGATCCTCTCGAACATTCGACAGGCTCATGTTTTGATAGGCAATTCCCAGTCGGTCTGCCCCCGCCCACGGGGTGT
The DNA here is from genome assembly GCF_023161745.1 of Cobetia sp. 1CM21F. NCBI lineage: Bacteria > Pseudomonadati > Pseudomonadota > Gammaproteobacteria > Oceanospirillales > Halomonadaceae > Cobetia > Cobetia sp. 1CM21F. The sequence goes on from NZ_JALNTQ010000008.1 coordinate 26,669, forward strand.
AGGTCAGCGCTGGGTTGTAGGCCATGACGTTGAAGCCCATGCAGGCCCCGACCGCCCCGCCAAGGTCTGAAGAGTAAACGATACGATCATCGGCATCGTGGTTGTTCTCTATCCCGGTCCTGCTATTGGAATACACCCCGGTGTAACCCATCAGCGAGGAAGCCGGCTGATACCCCCAGTGTTCCACCCCCTTGTTGAGAGTGTCCTCCCAGGCCATGCTGCCCGAATCATCCAGAATGAACAGGATATTGGGCTGAACCCCGGTCGCTTCCGTGACCGGGGCGCGGGCGATTTCCCCGGGGGCCGCCAGACAGGGCAAGGCGACAAGGCACAAGGCACCACTCAGCAGATAACGCATATTCATGCTCCTCTCAGAAGTAAGGGCCCAGTTCCATCTCGCTTTGCACTACTGTCCAGGAGGCACCATTGCCGCCCCCCGTGCCCATCGCGTTGATACGGAAGGCATCCAGGCGCGTGCCCACCGCATTCACTTCGTTGCTGGCATTCAGCGGCGGCTCGCCGACCTTGCCCAGATACTCGATCACATAGGCTCCGATGACCGCACCGGTATCACTGTCCAGCGTCTGGATACCGCTGGCTTGCCAATCCGCTTCCGAGAGCGGGTTGATCGGCGGTGCATCCTCGGGCAGTGCCAGCATCAGGCCGGCCGAGTCATCGAAGCTGTCCAGGCTCCAGGTGCCATCCTCCAGGCTTTCCTGCAGCGCACGCTCACCGATGCTCAGGCTGGTTTCCGCGTTGTAATAGGACTGCTCGAAGTTGCGGCTGTTGACGGCCATGCGTGTCTGCAGCTGACTGTCCTCGACCCCGGTCACGGCCAGCAGGCCGATCACGACCAGCATGATCAACACGATCAGCAAGGCGATGCCTTGCTGACGTGCTGGCCCCCGGGTGACCGCGCAGACTCTGGACGTTGAAGACGATGTATTCATCAGCTGCCCCTCAGTTGCAGATTGCGCGGTGTGAACGTGAGATTGAAGGTTCGCGTCAAACGCCCATCGTTATCCCCACCCGGCACCACTCCCGGCAGGCTCTCGAGCGTCAGGGCGATCTCGATACGGCGCACCTCATCCCAACGGCCTTCGCTGCGCACCGTGGCGGCCGGCACCTTGACACGATCGACACTGCCATTGCCGGTGGTATCCAGGCTGAAACTGACATCGAAACCCTGTACGCCGGAGGCCAGTTCTTCGCGTGCGAAAGCGGCATCGATACGGTCGATATACAGTGCACGCACCGAAGAATCGTTGGCCTGGTCATCCAGCCGCAGCTCCCAGGCCTGCACCGGGTAGAGATAGGCATTCGAGGACTGAGAGCTGCCGTAGGAACGTGACAGGGTGTCATTGGTTTCCACATTGCCCTGGGTGGTGCCCGACACCCTGAAGACATCGGTGCTGCTGCAATCACTGACCAGCGCATACTCGTTGGTCACGAAGGCATCTTCGCTACCGTTGCGCACGGACAGCGGGCCGCCCAGCGACGTCATGCTGCTGGTCAGCGTGGTTTCATCGCCGTCCTTGCTGGCAGCGACGAACGTCAGATTGAAATAGCTGAGGCCCCGCTGGGTACGCTGCTGCCCCCCGAAAGGCGCCGTGAGGTCATGGGACGCATCCACCGAGCTGGCATTGGTGATATCGCGGCTATTGGCACAGCCTGCGTAGCCCACATTGCGCATCAGCGGCTGGAGCCGGAAGGACACGTAGCGAGCCGATTCCTGCAGATAGGAAAGCGCCTCCTGGGTGCTCACGGTACTGCGTGAGGTCGAGAACATCTGCACGGCCATCGCCGTGATCAGCAGCCCCAGCACCAGGCTGATCATCAGCTCGACAAGCCCCACGCCCGCCTGGCGTTTCAAACCATGCGGACGGGCGGTGTCGGGGGCGAAGCGTCGGCGGACCGATGCAGGGGAACAGCGATTCATGGCTCTACCTCGAAACGATAGGTCTGCTGGTCAACTCCCCCGCTGATGGGGTCACTCCACTGCACCTGGACACTGACATCGTGAACGCCGATACCGGCGCCGCCGACAACACGCTCGTCGACGTCCACGCTGCCGACGCCGCTGGTCAGCGTGGAGCCGATGATGGCGTCACGCCAATCAATGATGTCCTGGTCGGCCAGCTCTGCGGGCACGCAGTCCGAGCTGCATCCATCCGCGGGCGCATTGGTGGTATCGGCATCATCATATTGATCGATGGCCTCAAGGTTGGCGCGGATACGCTCAGCCATGTCCAGCGACAGCAGTTGTGCCACGGTATTGCTGTAGCTGACGCGCTGATGTTGAAGCGTCTGAACTTGCAACAACCCCAGCCCCAGCAGGGAAACCCCCAGCAGCATGACCGCGACCAGCGCCTCGATCAGGCCGACGCCGCGCTGAGAATGCCGAGCGGAACGCCGCCGCTGCAGGCGAGACAGCAATGTCTTCCTCAGCGCTCGCGGCTGCAGGGCTTGCTTGAGGGATGTGATCATCAACGATGCTGTCATGAGCAGTCCCCTCCTGATTCAAGGCGTACACGGCCTGAAGGCGCCACTACCACAGAGGTAGCATCGGAGGCCGCACAGAACACCAGCGTACTGTTGCCACTCGTCAGCGTGCCGCGATCGTTGTAGGTGATCCTGGAGGCGCCGCCCGACTGGGCCACCGCATTGCTGTCCTGATGGATCCACAGGCGGTCGTCGAGGGTGAAGTTGGAAGCATTCCCGACATAGACGACCCAGCCATTCGCCCAGTCATCGTCGCAGGTCGTGGGATTGGGGGTGGCGACGCTCGGCGCATAGGGACAGACACTCACATCCACACCGCGCGTGGTGGCGGTGCTGCGCGCCATGCCGAGCGCATGGGTCAGGGCACGCACATCGGACTCCACCTGAGAGCGCTGCACCAGGCCTTGCCAGGCCGGCACCGCCCAGGTCGCGATGATGGCAATGATCGCCACTGTCACGACCAGCTCGATCAGGGTGAAACCACGGGATTGGCGCATGAGAGATACTTCTCCTTGCCGCTGAGGGTCGACCGGCCGCGCCGGACTCGAGTCTGTCTTCTGGGGCCCACCATCACCAGCACCGACCTCCTCCTTCGGCACCGGTATTCATGTCCTGGTCCATCCACAGCACGCCACAGTCATCATTGAGTTGTGCCCCTTGAGGCGTCGCCTGCAGGACGAAGGCCGAGGCAGACAGACTGCGATACGTGATCAGGTAGCGAAGATTTCCACCGCCGTCCTCTATACGGCTGACGCCATCCGTCGGCTGGTCATCATCCCCCACGGGCGCCTCGGAGAAATTCTGGTAGTAGAAGCCATGCAACTGTCTGGCCTGCTGCCCCAGTGCCTGCTGAGCATGCGAGCGCCAGCTGCGCTCCACATAACCGAGATAGGAGGGAATGGCGACCGCCGCCAGAATGCCGATGATCGCGACCACCATCATCATCTCGATCAGGGTGAAGCCCTTGGCCCGACGCCTGCCAGCTGCCCCGCGCCCCGGTCTCGGCTTGCGGCGTGCACCTGCACTGCTGACACCGGTGACCGAGAACAGTCGTGGCATGGGGGATTCTCCAGAGTACGAACCATACCTCTATTATGTATCATTTTGGTAACTGCGCATTACATTTTTTTTCAATACGCACCAGATTGATCAACGATCGTGCTCAAGAATGCCGTTGCTTATACAAGAAACTGCTGAATTGAATGGCAAAATGCGAATGGCGCGCATAAAAAAGCCGCGACAAGGTCGCGGCTTCTTCACTGGCAGAAACTTACAAGGCGTTACAGCTCGCGGATCTGATCCGAGGCGATCAAGCGCTCCTTGAGCTCCTTGGGCATGGAGAAGACGATGTTTTCCTCCTGGCCCTCGAGCTCCTCGGGCGCCGAGGCTCCCAGCGCCATCAGACGATCGATCACGCCCTGCACCAGCACTTCGGGGGCACTGGCCCCGGCGGTGATGCCGATGCTGCCGATACCCTCGAGCCAGCTGGCCTCGATCTGCTGCGCATCGTCGATCAACCAGGCGGGGGTCTGCATGCGCTCGGCCAGCTCGCGCAGGCGATTGGAGTTGGAGCTGTTGGGGCTGCCGACCACCAGCACCACATCGCAGGCTTCCGCCAGCATGCGCACGGCGTCCTGACGATTCTGGGTCGCGTAGCAGATGTCATCCTTGCGCGGACCCTGAATCGCCGGGAAGCGTTCGCGCAGCGCGTCGATCACCCGCGCCGTGTCATCCATCGAGAGCGTGGTCTGGGTGACGAAGGCCAGCTGCTCCGGATCCTTGACCTCCAGACGCGCCACATCGGACTCGTCTTCCACCAGATGGATGGTGCCACCCTTGGAAGTGTCATAGCGGCCCATGGTGCCCTCGACCTCCGGGTGGCCCTCATGACCGATCAGCACGCAATCCTGGCCCTTGCGCGCATAGCGCAGGACTTCCATGTGCACCTTGGTCACCAGCGGACAGGTGGCATCGAAGACCTTGAGGTTGCGACGCTCGGCCTCTTCCTGCACGGCACGCGAGACACCGTGCGCCGAGAAGATGACGATGACGTCATCCGGCACTTCGTGCAGTTCCTCGACGAAGATGGCGCCGCGCTCCTTGAGGGAGTCGACCACGAAACGGTTGTGCACCACCTCGTGACGCACGTAGATCGGCGGCCCGAACACGTCGAGCGCCCCGTTGACGATATCGATGGCGCGATCCACTCCGGCGCAGAAACCGCGCGGGTTGGCCAGCTTGATCTGCATGACAGGCTCCGCTTGATGGCGAGGTGCGCTCACGGGGAGCGCACCTCTGGAAAGAAGACTCAGTGCGTGGTCGCGGGGGCGACTGACAGTACCTCGACCTCGAAGGTCAGGGTACGCCCGGCCAGCGGGTGATTGAAGTCGACCTTGACGTCACGCTCGTCAATCTCGCGGATGATGCCCGGCAACTCCGAACCCGACGGCTCGGCGAAGGACATCACCATGCCGACCTCGATCTCTTCATCGAAGCTCTTGCGCGCCACGGTCTGGACGTTCTGCGGATTGTGTTGACCGAAGGCATGCTCCGGCGTGATCGTGAAGCTGCCGGTCTCGCCCGCCGCCATGCCCATGATCGAACGCTCGAAGCCCGGCGGCAGATTGCCGTCACCCACCTGGAAGGTGGCCGGTGTCTTGTCGAAGGTGGAGTCCACCTCGGTGCCGTCTTCCAGACGCAGACGGAAATGGAGGCTAACCTCCATGTTATCGGCGATACGATGCTCGCTCATGCTGACCTCGCTTGTGGCGCTCATTCGGAGCGGCCACGGAAAGATTCAAGAATCAGTGCCACGGCTCCCAGGCTGATGGCGACGTCCGCCACGTTGAAGGCCGGGAAGAAGGCATTGCCCCAGTGGAAGGACAGGAAGTCCACCACGTAGCCATGCACGACACGATCATAGAGATTGCCAAGCGCGCCCCCCAGCACCAGCGCGATGCCCAGCGCGGTGAAGGTCTCGTGACGCTTGAGGCGCGCAAGCCAGATGCTCAGGCCGATGGCTGCCACCACCGCGATGCCCGCAAACAACCAGCGCTGCCAGCCATCATGGCCGGCCAGAAAACTGAACGCCGCGCCGGTGTTGTGGAGCAGCGTCAGATTGAAGATCGGCAGCACTTCGTTGGCCTGACCATAGACCAGCGAACTGCTGGCCAGCCACTTGGTGGCCAGGTCCAGCACCACGATCACCAGCGACAGCCAAAGCCAGCGCAGCGGCGAGCGCATCGGCTCACTGCCGGCCGAGGGGGTATCCGTCGCTGGGCCTTGTGAAGAAGACGTCATGTTACCTTCCTGTCGTGAAATGAGTCTGCGACCGGCAAGACACGAACGCCGGGCCAGAGCCCGGCGTTCGATATCAGCGCTCAGCGGAGGCTGAACGATGCCGCGGTCGCATCAGCGATCAAGCGAAGTGACGCGTCTCGCCTTCGCCATCCGGCAGGTTGGTCACGCAGCGGCTGCACAGCGTCGGATGTTCCGGCAGGGTGCCGACTTCCGGACGGTGGTGCCAGCAACGCTCGCACTTGGCATTCTCGCTGACCTTGACCGCCACCTTGAGGCCGGACACGTCGGTCTCTTCCGCCTCACCGGCCGCCTCGAGAGGCGCCAGGGTCACGCCGCTGGTCAGCATCACGAAGCGCAGCTCGTCGCCGAGACTTGCCAGCAGCGTATTGAGCTCGTCATTGACGTAGAGGGTGACTTCCGCCGCCAGGCCATTCTTGACCAGACCGGCGTTGCGCGCGCCTTCCAGCGTCTTGTTGACCGCCTGCTTGACGTGCAGCACCTGCTCCCAGAACTCACGCCCCATGGCCGCATCATCCGCCAGGGTGGTCAGGCCGGTGTAGGCCGTCTCGAGGAAGATGGTGTCCTTGCGCGGGCCCGGGATGTTGGCGTAGATCTCTTCACCGGTGAAGGAGAGGATCGGCGCCATCCAGCGTGCCAGTGCCTCGATCACGTGATACAGCGCCGTCTGGCAGCTACGACGCGCACGCGAGTTCGGCTGCGTGGTGTACTGGCGGTCCTTGATGACATCCAGATAGAAGCCGCCCAGCTCACGCGAGCAGAAGGTCAGCACCTGCTGATAGATGTCGAGGAAGCGGTATTCCTCGTAGGCCAGCTCGACACGTGCCTGCAGCTGAGCGGCACGATCGACCACCCACTGGTCCAGCGCCAGCATGTCGTCAAAGGCCAGCGCATCACGCTCGGGCTCGAAGCCGTTCAGATTGGACAGCAGGAAGCGCGAGGTGTTGCGGATACGACGATAGGCATCGGCGGTCCGCTTGAGGATCTCGTCCGAGACGGCCATCTCGCCGGAGTAGTCGTTGGAGGACACCCACAGGCGCAGGATGTCGGCGCCCAGCTTGTCCATCACCTGCTGCGGCGCGACCACGTTACCGACGGACTTGGACATCTTGCGACCCTGCGCATCCACGGTGAAACCATGAGTCAGCAGCGCCTTGTAGGGCGCGTGGCCGTCGATGGCACAGCCGGTCAGCAGTGACGAGTGGAACCAGCCACGGTGCTGGTCGGAGCCTTCCAGGTACAGGTCGGCACGCGGGCCTTGCTCGTGACCATGCGGGTGCGAGCCACGCAGCACATGCCAGTGGGTCGTCCCGGAGTCGAACCACACGTCCAGCGTGTCGGTGACCTTCTCGTAGTTCTCGGCCTCATCGCCCAGCAGCTCCTGGCTGTCGAGTGACCACCAGGCATCGATGCCGTGCTCGGCGACGCGATCGGCGACCGCTTCCATCAGCGCCACGCTGTCGGGGTGCAGCTCCCCCGTCGCGCGATGCAGGAACAGCGGGATCGGCACGCCCCAGTTGCGCTGACGCGAGATGCACCAGTCCGGGCGGTTGGCGATCATGCTCTTCAGGCGCGCCTGACCCCAGGCCGGGATGAAGGCGGTGTCCTCGATGGCGGACAGCGCCTTGTCACGCAGGGTCACGCCGTCAGTGCCGGCAATGTCCATGCCGACGAACCACTGGGCCGTCGCGCGGTAGATGACCGGGGTCTTGTGGCGCCAGCAGTGCATGTAGCTGTGGGAGATCTTCTCGTGCGCCATCAGCGCGCCGAGCTCTTCCAGACGCGCGACGATGTTCGGGTTGGCCTTCCAGATGAACTGGCCACCGAATTCCGGCAGGTCCGGCACGTAGACGCCGTTGCCCTGCACCGGGCTTTCGATCTCGTCGAAGCTCATGCCGTAACGACGGCAGGTATGGAAGTCATCCTCGCCGTAGGCCGGCGCGGAGTGGACGATACCGGTACCGGCGCCGGTCTCGACATAGTCGGCCAGATAGACCGGCGACAGACGATCGTAGATCGGGTGACGGAAGTTGATCAGCTCCAGCGCCGCGCCATTGACGGTCGCCAGCGTCTCGCCGCTCAGGCCGAAGCGCGCCAGGCTGTCCTCGACCAGTTCCTCGGCGAGCACCAGCAGGCGCTCGCCGGTGTCGACCAGCGAGTAGACGAAGTCCGGGTGAACGTTGAGCGCCTGGTTGGCCGGGATGGTCCACGGGGTGGTGGTCCAGATAACGATCGCCGCCGGCTTGCTCAGTGACTCGAGGCCGAAGGCCTTGGCCAGCGCCGCGCTATCGTCTGCCGCGAAGGCGACGTCGATGGCGTCAGAGGTCTTGTCGGCGTACTCGACTTCCGCTTCCGCCAGTGCAGAGCCGCAGTCGAAGCACCAGTTGACCGGCTTCAGGCCCTTGAAGACATACCCGCCCTTGACCATCTCGGCCAGCGCACGGATCTCGCCGGCTTCATTGGCGAAGTCCATGGAGCGATACGGGTTGCCCCAGTCACCGACGATGCCGAGACGGATGAACTCGTGCTTCTGACCTTCCACCTGCACGCCGGCGTATTCACGGCAGAGATGACGCGCCTTCTCGGACTCGAGGTGCTTGCCGTGGGTCGTCTCGACCTTGTGCTCGATGGGCAGACCATGACAGTCCCAACCCGGCACGTAAGGCGCGTCGAAGCCCGCCATCGTCTTGGACTTGACGATGATGTCCTTGAGAATCTTGTTGACGGCATGACCGATGTGAATATTGCCGTTGGCATAGGGAGGGCCGTCGTGGAGCACGAAGCTCGGACGGCCCTTGCCTGCTTCACGCAGACGCGCGTAGAGGTCAATCTCGTTCCAGCGTGCCAGTTGGTCCGGCTCACGCTTGGGGAGATTGCCGCGCATCGGGAAGTCGGTATCGGGCAGATTCAAAGTGTGCTTGTAGTCGCTCATAGCCTTTCGGGTCAGCCGTCGTGGGGGCGGGAAGCCTGGGCTTCCCGAGCTGTGGAATCAGACACCTCAGCAGTGCCGTGTAAGGGTGCCGTCGGCGCATCCGTCATCAGTGCGCTCAGCGGACGGCTGGCCAGCGGCAGGTCAGCCATCGAGGTCATGCAATCGAGCAACGCCTGCTCATCACCGGCAGGCATCTCGCCCGCGGCCAGCGCGAAGAAGCGCTTCGCCAGGGCGATGTCGGCGTAGATGGCGGCCTTGAGGGCTTCCAGGCCATCGAAGCGCTGTTCACCGCGCAGGAAGGCGCAGAAGCTGACGCGCATCGGCTGGCCGTAGAGGTCTTCCGCGAAGTCCAGCAGATGGACCTCGAGCACCGGCCGCGGCGTGCCGACCGTCGGGCGCCAGCCGATGTTGGCCACCGCCGGACAGTCGCGGCCGTCGGCAAGGTGCGCCATCACCGCGTAGACGCCGGAGACCGCCAGCGGCGCATTCGGCAGCGGCAGGTTGGCGGTCGGCACGCCCAGCGTGCGGCCCAGCTGGCGGTCCGCGACCACGCGTCCCTGCCAGTGGTGGGCACGCCCCAGCAGCCGGGCGGCCAGCGCCATGTCGCCTGCGGCCAGCACCTCACGCACGCGGGTGCTGGAAACACGCTCACCGGCGATCTCGAAGGTACGGGTATGCTCCACCGCAAAGCCTTCGGCGGCGCCGATGCGCTTCAGCAGCGCGAAGTCTCCGGCGCGATCGCAGCCGAAGCGGAAGTCGTCACCGACCACCAGATGACGCACGCCGAGGCCATCGATCAGCACCTGCTCGATGAACTCGCGTGCCGACAGCGAGCGCAGCGTCTCATTGAAGGGCAGACACAGTACGCGCTCGGCGCCATGGCTACCCAGCAGACGCACCTTGTCCGCCAGACGCGTCAGCCGCGGCGGCGCCTTGTCACCCGCGAAGAACTCACGCGGCTGCGGCTCGAACACCACCACCGTAGCGGGCAGGCCATAGGCCGCCGCGCGCTCGCGAAGTTGCTCCAGAATCGCCTGGTGGCCGAGATGCACGCCATCGAAATTGCCGATGGTGGCCACACAGCCGCGACTGCCATCCTGCTTGCGCAGGCGGGCGAGATTGTGGAGTCCTCTGATCAAGTCCATGCGTGCATCACACAAGCCGCCGAAAGTGGTCGATTATAGCGAAGGGGCACGGCGCTGACAGCCACCGTTGCCCCGCCAGGGAGAAAACAGCTGGAACCGGGGGCACCAACCTGCATGGCACCCGGGCAGCAGACTCAGCTCTGCATGCGGAAATGGCGCGGGCGGACACCGCACAGCCCCAACCACACCGCATAGGCCAGCACACCGCCGACGACCAGCGCCCCCATCATCGCACAGCGCTCCCACAGGCCCCAACCAAGCCAGGTGGTCCAGTCCGGTGACAGCCACATCAGGCCGCCGCCCATCAGGGCACAACCGCCGATCAGGGTCAGCGAATAGCGTCCCCAGCCGGGCTGGAAGCGCAGCACGCCGTCACGATACAGGCCACGTGCCAGCAGGCCCGCATTGAGGAAGGCCGACAGCGCCGTGGCCAGCGCGAGCCCCGCGTGCGCCAGTGGCACGATCAACGCCAGGTTGAAGGCCATGTTGGCGACCATCGCGATGATACCGATCTTGACCGGCGTTTTCGTGTCCTGACGCGCATAGAAGCCCGGCGCCAGCACCTTGATCAACATGAAGGCCAGCAGCCCGAAACTGTAGGCACGCAGACTCTGGGCCGACATCACCACATCGTTGTCGGTCATCGCGCCATAGTGGAACAGCGTGATCAGCAGGGGTTCGGCCAGCACGCCGAGTGCCAGCGCCGCCGGCACCCCGATCAACAGCACCGAGCGCAGCGCCCAGTCGAGCATCTTCTGGAAGTGCTCCAGTGATTGCTCGGCGTGGCGCTTGGAGAGCGCCGGCAGAATCACCGTCCCGATGGCGATGCCGATGATGCCCAGCGGCAACTCGACCAGACGGTCGGAGTAATAGAGCCACGACACGCTGCCGGTGACCAGAAACGAGGCCAGCACGGTATCCAGCAGCAGATTGATCTGCGAGACCGAGACACCGAACAGCGCCGGGGTCATCAACTTGAGGATGCGGCGCACGCCTTCATGGGCGAAATTCGGCCATGGCTTGGGCATCAGGCCAAGCCGCAACAGGAACGGCACCTGGAACAGCAGCTGCACGCCACCTGCGATCAACACGCCCCAGGCCAGCGCCATGGCGGGTGTCTCGAAGCGCGGGGCCAGCAACAGCGCCGCGCCGATCAGACTCAGGTTGAGCAGCACCGGCGTGATGGCCGGCACCGCAAAGCGATTCCAGGTATTGAGCACGCTGCCCGCGAAGGCGGTCAGCGAGATCAGCAGCAGGTACGGGAAGGTCAGGCGCAGCATGTCGCCGGTCAGCGCCAGCTTGCCGGCATCGTCACCGAACCCGGGCGCGAAGACCCACACCAGCCAGGGCGCGCACAGCATCGCAAGCGCGGTGATCAACGCGAGTATGACGCCAAGACTGCCACTGACGGCGTCCAGCAACTCACGGACCTCTTCCCGCGTCCGGCGAGTCGCATACTCCGACAGCACCGGAATGAAGGCCTGATTGAAGGCACCCTCGGCAAACAGGCGGCGCATGAAGTTGGGGATCTTGAAGGCGACGAAGAAAGCGTCCGCCCCACTGCCGGCGCCCAGCAGGGATGCGATGGTCACATCGCGCGCCAGACCCAGCACGCGCGACAGCATCGTCATCACGCTGACGATCAACCCGGAGCGCAACAGACCACCCCGCACCGGCAGGCTGTCGCCCGAGCGGGTCTCGCCCTGGGCACTCGCCTGTGAAGCGGACTGCGCGGCGGCCTCGGCCTTGCCGTCTTCTCCCCTGACTTCCTTCTCGCCTGCGGGCGACTCATCCTGCGGCTTGCTCACCCTGACACCCCTCTCGCTTCCCTGACCTGACACCGATGTCATCCACTCGACAGACAGACACAAAAAAACCGGCCGAAGCCGGTTTTTTCACACTCACACGTCTTAGACAGCCAGTGCCTTGACGCGAGTGTTCAGACGGCTCTTCAGACGAGCGGCCTTCTTCTTGGACAGAATGTCCTTGTCGGCGTAACGGTCGAGGACCTTCTGCGCGACATTGAAAGCGGCCATGGAAGCAGCGTGATCGCCAGTCTTGACGGTCTTCAGCACGTTCTTGATGCTGGTACGCACGGCGGAACGCTGTGCGGAGTTGTGCTGACGACGAACTTCAGCCTGACGAGCGCGCTTACGTGCTTGCTTGGAATTTGCCACTTTGATGCTCCTTATGAGTCCACCCGTAGGCGCGTACTCATGAACTTGAATTTGGAAGACGTTGTCGCACCGCGACAGCGAGTCCGATCATCTCTCGCCTTTCGACACTGATGTGAAGACTTTCGAGAAATCAGCGACTTGACGTGGAAGCCCCGTCAAACCTTCGCCATCGGGGCGGACCAGCACCCGACAGGACGGCAGAGTCTAGCATGACCCGAGCGCATATCGCCAGTCTGAGCTTGCCTGCGCCAGACCCAGGCACAGAGCCCGAAAGCAGGCCTCATGGGTGCTACAGCACGATGAGGTTGTCGCGGTGGATCAGTTCCGGCGCCTCGATATAGCCCAGCGTCGCCTCGATCTGATGACTGGGCAGGCCGAGAATCCGCCCGGCATCTTCGGCGCTGTAATTCACCAGCCCCTTGGCGATGCGCTGGCCGGATTCATCGACGCACTGCACCAGATCACCGCGCTTGAAGGCTCCCTCGATCTTCCTGACGCCCACCGGCAAAAGGCTGGAGCCACGCGTGGTCAACACATTGACGGCGCCGGCATCCAGCGTCAGGGTGCCGCGCACCTGCAGCTGCCCCGCGATCCAGCGCTTGCGCGCCGCGATCGGCGCATGCTCCGGCAAGAGGAGCGTGCCGAAGCGCTCACCGGAAGCCAGCCGGGTGATGACCTCGGGCTGACGCCCAGAGGCGATCACGGTCAATGCGCCACTGCGCGCGGCCAGACGCGCCGCGCGCACCTTGGTCGCCATGCCGCCACGCCCGAGCACGCCACCGCCGCCGGCCACCTTGACCAGTATCGGGTCATCGGCCTGGGCTTCCTCGATCAGGCTGGCCGCCGGGTCATGACGCGGGTCGGCATCATAGAGGCCTTCCTGATCGGTGAGCAGCAACAGCGCATCGGCCTCGAGCAGGTTGGCGACCAGCGCACCGAGGGTGTCGTTGTCGCCGAAGCGGATCTCGTCGGTGACCACGGTGTCGTTCTCGTTGATCACCGGCACCACCCGCAGGTCGACCAGGGTGCGCAGCGCCGAGCGTGCATTCAGGTAGCGCTTGCGGTTGGAGAGGTCATCGTGGGTCAGCAGAATCTGCGCCGTGGTGAGGCCATGACGATGGAAATGCTCTTCATAGCACTGGGTCAGGCCGTTCTGACCGACCGCCGCTGCCGCCTGCAGCTCATGCACGCCGCTGGGGCGAGCCGACCAACCCAGCCGCGACATGCCAACGGCGATCGCCCCGGAGGACACCACGATCACCTCGACACCCCGCGCGTGCAGCGCCGCGATCTGATCGACCCAACGGCCGATGCCGGCATCATCCAGCCCGCGGCCGTCATCGGTCAGCAGCGCACTGCCGATCTTGACCACCACGCGTCGTGCATTGGCCAAGGCCTCGCGCCCCGACTGACTGCCCAGTTCCGCCACTTCCGCCACCTTCTGCTCCGACACCGTGCTCTCTCCTGTCATGTAATCCCTCGCCCGGCAGGCTCAGCCTCCCTGCTTGCCATTGTCTGCTCCCGCCCGCCCGCTGTCATCACTCCTCGCCGGCCCCGACAACGAAAACGCCCCGCCGCGAGACCATGAGGTTCGGGGCGGGGCGTGAATCGCGAAGCGGGTCGCTCGTCACTCGGTGGCTGCCGCGCAGGACAGCCACCGGACGAACTGATACCTCAGGGCGCGTATTCGACTTCGACGTCGTAATCGTCGTCATTGAAGTCGTCATCGTCCTCTTCTTCGTCATCCTTCTTGCGCTTGCGACGTGTCAGGCGCTCTTCAGCGCGCTCCAGCGACTCGTTCTCCATGCGCGCCAGCAGGGCGGCATGTGCCTCGGCAGCTTCCGGATCTTCCGCCAGCTGCAGGCGTTGCTCGCCCAGCCAGCGGTGAGCGGCCTGCACCAGCTCCTGAGTGCCGATACCGCTGGCCGCGGAGACGACGAACAGCTCGCCTTCCCAGCCCAGGCGCTCGACGAGGTCCTTGACCATCGCGTCGCGATCATCCTCAGGCAGCAGGTCGATCTTGTTGATCACCAGCCAGCGCGGCAGCTCCGTCAGTGCCGCGGAGAAGTTCTTGAGCTCCTTGAGGATCGCCTCGACCGCATAGGCCGGGTCGCTCTCGTCAAAAGGCGCAATATCCACCACGTGCAGCAACAGGCGCGTACGCGTCAGGTGCTTGAGGAAGCGCAGACCCAGGCCAGCGCCGTCAGCAGCGCCTTCGATCAGGCCGGGGATATCGGCCATCACGAAGTGCTGGTGGCTACCGATCTTCACGACACCGAGGTTCGGCACCAGGGTGGTGAACGGGTAGTTGGCGACCTTGGGCTTGGCGGCGGAGACGGCGCGGATCAGCGTCGACTTGCCGGCATTCGGCATGCCGAGCAGACCGACATCTGCCATCACCTTCATCTCGAAGCGCAGGTTGCGACGCTCGCCCCAGGTTCCCTTGGAGGTCTGGCGCGGCGCGCGGTTGGTCGAGGACTTGAAGTGGATGTTACCCAGACCACGACGTCCGCCCTGCGCGACCAGCAACAGCTGACCGATTTCCGTCACGTCACCGATGATCTCGAGGGTTTCCTCGTCGATCACGGTGGTGCCGACCGGCACCTTGACGATCAGATCCTCGCCCGCCTTGCCTGCCATCTGGCGGCCTTGACCGGCATCGCCGCTCTCCGCCTGATAGTAGCGCTGGAACTTGAAGTCGATCAGGGTATTGAGCGAGTCATCCCCGATCAGGTACACACTGCCGCCGTGCCCGCCGTCGCCCCCATCGGGACCACCGCGCGGCACGTATTTTTCACGGCGAAAACTCAGGCAACCATTGCCGCCACGTCCGGCCTCTACAATGATCGACGCTTCATCAAGGAACTGCATGCTGCTCTCTCCTGACGACGACCCGGGCCGTCATGCGACAAAAAAGCCCCGCCTGAGCGGGGCTTCCTTGCAGACTGCCATGCGACACCGGGGCATCGAGCAGTCTGCGTAAGCTGTCAGACGTTTCAGGCAGAAACGATGCTGACGAACTTGCGGTTCTTCGGACCCTTGGTCTCGAACTTCACGTGGCCGTCGGCCAGCGCGAAGAGAGTGTGGTCCTTGCCGATGCCGACGCCAGTACCAGCGTGGAAACGGGTGCCGCGCTGACGCACGATGATGTTGCCGGCGATAGCCGCTTGGCCACCGAACAGCTTCACACCAAGGCGCTTGGATTCAGAATCGCGACCGTTGCGGGTAGAGCCCGCCGCCTTCTTATGTGCCATTGGATAATTCTCCTATGGTGGGTAGCGCTGCAATTAAGCAGAGATACCAGTGATCTTGACTTCGGTGAACCACTGACGGTGGCCCGCACGACGCATGGAGTGCTTCCGGCGACGGAACTTGATGATGGTGACCTTGTCGCCACGGCCGTGAGACACGACTTCGGCAGAAACCTTGGCACCTTCAACCAGCGGAGCGCCGACCTTGATGTCGTCGCCTTCAGCGACCATCAGGACTTCGTCAAACTGGATAGCTTCGCCAGTCGCGACTTCAAGCTTCTCGAGCTTCAGGGTCTGGCCTTCCTGAACGCGGTACTGCTTGCCACCGCTCTTGATAACTGCGTACATGATTCTCTCCATCGGACTCATCAAGGGTGTGCTCTTGGGTGGCCTGCTGCGAGTGGCGCCCCTTCTGGAGCCATCTGACAGGGAGCGGGATGAGTCACGGCCGCGTATTATAGCGCCACGTGCCGCGACCGACAAGCAATGTCAAGGTTTACGCGACCAATCGGCCGCCAGCCAGCGTCCTTGCGCGGGTGCACGCCTTGACGGCCATAGGGGTGCCCCATAGCATTACCGCCAAACGGCACGCCACGGCGGCCTCACCTCTCGCTACGGGCACGACGATCTCATGCAAGCCGACGCATCGACCCTTCACGCGGCAGTGGCAGATGACTTCGCCGCCGTCGACCGCACCATCCTCGCGCAGCTCGAGTCGCGCGTGCCGCTGGTCCAGACCATCGGTCAGTACATCATCCAGAGTGGTGGCAAACGCCTGCGCCCGGTGCTGGTGCTGCTGGCAGCCCGCGCGCTGGGCTATCAAGGCGAGAAACACGTTCATCTGGCCGCGCTGATCGAATTCATGCACACCTCGACCCTGCTGCACGATGATGTCGTGGATGAATCCAGCCTGCGGCGTGGCCGCTCCACCGCCAATGACACCTGGGGCAATGCGCCTTCGGTGCTGGTCGGTGACTTCCTCTATTCACGCTCCTTCCAGATGATGGTAGAAGTCGGCTCGATGGACGTGATGGCGATTCTCTCCGCTGCCACCTGCACCATCGCCGAGGGCGAAGTCCTGCAGCTGACCAATATCGGCAATGCCGACATTGATGAAGCCGCCTACTTCGAGACCATCCACGGCAAGACCGCCATGCTGTTCGAGGCGGCCGCACATGCCGGCGCGATTCTGGCCAGGGAAACCGACGACACCGTCACCCCGGCACAGGTCAGCGCGCTGCAGAACTATGGCCGCTACCTGGGCCTCGCCTTCCAGCTGATCGATGATCTGCTCGACTATCAGGGCGATGCCGAGACCATGGGCAAGAACGTCGGTGATGACCTGGCCGAAGGCAAGCCGACCCTGCCGTTGATTCGCGCCATGCAGGTCGGAAGCCCGGCGCAGGCCAGTCTGGTGCGCGGCGCCATCGAGAAAGGTGGGCTGGAGCAGCTCGACGAGGTACTGGAAGTGGTGCGCCTCACGGGCGGCCTCGACTATACCCGCAGCCGCGCCCAGGAGATGGCCGACAACGCCCTGAACGAGCTCAAGGCACTGCCGGAGAGCGAATTCCGCGACAGCCTCGAGCGCATCGCGCTGTTGAGCGTCGGCCGCCAGGCCTGATACCCGCATGACGATGGCCTGCCTGGCAGGTCGTCAGTCAGTGGGTCAGCCAGTCCATCATGACAGCAGAAAAGCGCCGCCAACGTGGCGAGAAGCGCCGGCAGGATGAGGTGAAGAGAAGCGCGCTTCTCGACAGAGGAATTGCCCCTTGAGACTCAGATAAAACTTTTTGACCTCAAGGGCTTGCAAAGCAAAGCTGCCTGCGTATAATTCACCTCCGTCGAGACAAGCTCACGACGCATCGGAGTATAGCTCAGCTTGGTAGAGCGCTGCCTTCGGGAGGCAGAGGTCGTAGGTTCGAATCCTGCTACTCCGACCAGATATATGAAAAAGCCGCTGATCACTGATCAGCGGCTTTTTTGATGCTGGAAGGTTTTTCCTGCCTCACAAGCTTCCTTCTGCTTGCTCGCGCCTGCGACGCACTCCACAACGCGCTACATCCCTCAGGATGCCCCATGCACACACTGCGTCTTGCCTTGCTGTCCCTGCTGCTGACCTCACTGCTCTCCGCCTGCGCCACCCCACGTGCGCAATGGGAAAAGCCCGGCGCCAACAGCACACAAGCCCACAATACCTATGCGGGCTGCCAGTACGAGCTTGGCCTGACCGACAAGTCCGCCAACGAGAAGCAGACACTGCTGAAATACTGCATGGAGCGCGACGGCTACCGGCTGCAGAGTTACTGACTCATAGCGCGCACTGAACCATATCGAGCGGCGAGTCAGTCGGACATCCAGCTGTCACTCGCCTTGCGGGCCCGCTCGCGACCAGCACGTTCACGGTCGCGGCGGGCCTTTTGCTTGAGGTAGTAACTGCGCAGGGCAAGGCCGAGACCGAAGGCCAGCATCAGGGCGAATACCAGCCCCTGCCAAGGGCGGGCGGCATCGCCAAGCCAGGTCTCCAGCGCGACGATGGCGATCAGGCCGCTGGCCTGACTGGCAACGGCGATCGCACGGCTACGGTCATAATGATGTGACAGCATGGGGATATCCTTGCAGCGTCCTCGGCGGCAGAGCCATGCTCAGCGCGCGAGGCGTGGATGTCGAAGTCCGTCGATTATCGCATACTCGAGCCTCGCGACTGCAGCGCCTGCCGAGCGCTTGCCACATACAGGCCGACAGGTATTGCTGCCCTGAACGCTCCCCCGGACACCGCCAGAGGATAACCGCATGGACGCCATCGCCCTGGGCCCTGCCCTGATTTCCGTCGAACGCCTCTATGCCTTCGTGGCAGCCCTGGTGATGCTGATCGAGTTCTCGCTGCTGATTCGTCTGCTTACGCGCATGCACGCCAGGGGCACGACCACGCCCGCTGACGATTCTCCCCCGCTGAGCCCCTCACGCTGGTTCAATCGCATGCTGGTCAGCTGGGTGATCGGCGCGCGCCTCACTCATGTCGCACTGCACTGGGCAAGTTATCAGCAGGCACCGCTGGATATCCTCAAGCTGTGGCAACCGGGCTACCACCTGCTCGGCGGCATGCTGGCCGCGACCCTGGCCAGCCTGTGGCTGCTGCGCCGGCATGGCGCGATTCGCCAGGTCATCGCGCTGGGCAGTCTGACCCTGGGCCTGACCGCCTTCCTCGGCCTCAAGCAACTCGACCCGCTGGGCAACGACTCCGCCATCGAGGCGATGCCTGCCATCACCCTCAATCATCTGGATCGCCGCCCCGTGGCACTGAATGACATCCAGGACGAGCGCGTGATCGTCAATCTGTGGGCCACCTGGTGCCCGCCCTGCCGGCGCGAGATGCCACTGCTGGCAGAGGCTGATCAGGCCCCCGGCGTCACCGTGGTACTCGCCAATCAGGGCGAGCAGGCAATGGCGGTTACCCGCTTTCTGAAAAGCGAACAGCTGACGCTCGAGTACGCGCTGCTCGACCCTGCCATGCAACTGATGGCGCTGGCCGAGGCGCAGGGACTGCCCGCGACTCTCGTCTTCGATGGCGACGGACAGCTGATCGAGCGTCATATCGGCGAGCTGAGCCGCGCTCAGCTGGACGCCCTGCTACCGGCGTCGCGGCCATAGTGCGACACGCCGCTGGCCTCGCTCGGTGCGACAAAGACGCTCGCCCCAAGAAAAGGCGCTTAAGCCACGGCGTCTGATCCGGTAAGATACCGCGCCCCTGTATTCCCGATTCCCGTCTTTGTCCTACCCCGAGGCTTCATGAGCGACTTCATTCCCGGTCAGCGCTGGATCAGTGACGGCGAGGCTGATCTCGGCCTTGGCACCATCCTCAATGTCGACTTCCGCACCGTCACCGTGCTCTTTGCCGCCAGCGAAGAAACCCGCACCTACAGTCTGCGCGAAGCGCCCCTTACCCGGGTGGCCTTCGGCAATGGCGACCGCATCCAGTCCGACGATGGCGAATGGCTGATCGTCGATGACTTCAAGGAAGTGCGCGGCCAGATCGTCTACATCTGTGAACGCAGCGGCGAGCATGCCGGCGAGCTCATCGAGCTTCCCGAAGCCCGCCTGAACGACAAGATGCAGTTCAATCAGG
Source organism: Cobetia sp. 1CM21F (assembly GCF_023161745.1). Classification (NCBI taxonomy): domain Bacteria; kingdom Pseudomonadati; phylum Pseudomonadota; class Gammaproteobacteria; order Oceanospirillales; family Halomonadaceae; genus Cobetia; species Cobetia sp. 1CM21F. Next base: position 46,117 of record NZ_JALNTQ010000008.1, read on the forward strand.
CGCGTGATCGCCTGCTGACCGGCCAGGTCGACCGCAATGACTGGTTCGACCTGCGCTACCGCACCCTGCGCCACTTCCATCGTGTCGAGCAGAGCCCGGCGCTGGGCCTGTCCGGCCCCAAGGTCGATCTGGTGCCGCACCAGCTCTACATCGCCGATGAAGTCTCGCGCCGTCACGCGCCGCGCGTACTGCTGGCCGATGAAGTCGGCCTCGGCAAGACCATCGAAGCCGGCCTGATCCTGCATCGCCTGCTGCTCAGCGGCCGCGCCAGCCGTGCGCTGATCCTGGTACCGGCGAGCCTGACTCACCAGTGGCTGGTCGAGATGCTGCGCCGCTTTGCGCTGGATGTCTCGCTGCTCGACGAAGAGCAGTGCAAGGCCTACGGCACGCGCAACCCCTTCGAAGGCAACCAGATCATTCTGGCCAGCCAGGACTGGCTGTTCGCCAACCCGTCGCGTCAGGTCCAGGCTGCCGCCTGCGATTGGGACATGCTGATCGTCGATGAGGCCCACCACCTCGACTGGAGCGAAGACAAGGTCGGCCCGGGCTACGCCTGTGTCGAATCCCTCGCTCGCCAGACCGCCGGTGTGCTGCTGCTGACCGCCACGCCGGAGCAGATGGGGCTAGAGAGCCACTTCGCGCGCCTGCGCCTGCTCGACCCGGAGCGCTATCACGACATCGAGCGCTTCAAGGCCGAAGAGCAGGGCTATGTGGCCGTCGCCAGCGCCATCGACGCCCTGGAAGCGCTGCCCGCCGATCAGTCCGGTCTCGACAGCCTCGCCAGCGTGCTGGATGACAGCGACAGCCGCGCCCTGCTCGACACCCTGATGGACAGCGATGCCGACGATGCCCAGCGCGACAGCGCGCGTCGCCAGCTGCGCGACCAGCTGCTCGATCGCCACGGCACCGGCCGCGTGATGTTCCGCAACTCACGCACCCATGTCGCCGGCTTCCCCGAGCGTCGCCTGCACGTCCACGAGCTGGAGCTGCCCTCCTCCTACCGTCGCGTGGTGCGCAAGCTTGAGCGTGACGAGGACTATCTCGATGATCTGCTGATCGAGACCGGCATGAATCACCCCGAGGTGGTGCTGTTCCTCGACGAGATGTATCGCGCCCTGCCCGATGACCGCATGAACGCGGAGCCCTGGTGGCAGATCGACCCGCGCGTCATGTGGCTGCTGGAAACCCTGACCGACCTCGGCAACGAGAAGGCACTGGTAATCTGTCATACCGCCGATACCGCGCGTGAGCTGTCCGAAGGCCTGCGCGTGCTGGGCGGCGTGCATGCACCGGTCTTCCATGAGGGCATGAGCCTGGTCGAACGCGACCGTGCCGCCGCGGCCTTCGCCTCCGAAGAGGAAGGCGTGCAGCTGCTGGTGTGCTCGGAAATCGGCTCGGAAGGTCGCAACTTCCAGTTCTGTCACCACCTGGTGATGTTCGACCTGCCGGTACACCCGGACCAGCTCGAACAGCGCATCGGGCGTCTGGATCGCATCGGTCAGCAATTCCCGATCGAGATCCACGTGCCGGTCTTCGAAGGCTCGCCGGGTGCCCAGCTGCTGCGCTGGTACCGTGACGGCATGGACGCCTTCAGCGCGCCGCACGGCATCGGCAGCGAGCTCTACGCCCAGTTTGGCGACGAGCTGGAAGAAGCCCTGCTCGACAGCGAAGAGATCGACAGCATCATCGAGCAGACCCGCGAGCGCTTCGACGCCCTGCAGGAAGAACGTCAGTCCGGCCGCAACCGCCTGCTGGAACTCAATGCCTGCCGTCACGAGCGCGCCGAGGAAGTCATCGCCGCCATCGAGACGCTGGACAACGACAAGGCACTGCCCGGCTATCTGGAGCGCGCCTTCGACATCTTCGGCATCGAGAGCCGGGACCTCGGCGACGGCATCACCTATCTGGCACCGGGCCCGCACATGCTCGACGGCCTGCCGGGGCTGGTGAAGGGCGAGGAAGGCTTCAGCGTCACCAGTGACCGCGCCACCGCGCTGTCACGCGAAGACGTGCAGCATCTGTCGTGGGAGCACCCGCTGGTACGCGAGATGCTGGTCCGCATCCTGGACGGCTCGATGGGCAACACCGCGCTGGCGCTGCTCAAGCACCCGGCGATTCCCGGTGGCCGCCTGATGACGGAAGTGGTGTTCCGCACCCAGTCCACCGCGCCGCGCGGCCTGCGTCTGGGCCGCTTCCTGCCGCCGACCGCCATCCGTGTGCTGCTGGATGAAACCGGCAGCAACCTGTCCGACAAGGTGTCCTTCGGCGGACTGGCCAAGAACCTCAAGCCGGTCAAGAAGGCGGTCGCGCGCGACCTGATCAAGCAGAGCCACGCCACGCTGCGCAAGCTGATGAGCGATGCCGAGCAGGAAGCCGAGCGCGAACTGCCGACCATCGTCGAGCAGGCCCAGCAACAGATGCGCGAGCAGCTCAGTGCCGAACTGGCGCGCCTGGAAGCATTGGCCAGCCATAACCCGGCCGTGCGCGAGGAAGAGCTCGAAGCGCTGCGTCAGGAGCGTGCCGCACTGGATGGCGCCATCGAGACCACCCGTCTGCGTCTGGACAGCGTGCGCGTCATCGTCACCGTGGATGCCCACGAGCGTTGAGCTGACCGCAGGCGTCAGTGATGCACCTGAAACGCCCCATCTGCCATCGGCAGGTGGGGCGTTTTGCCGTGTGCGCCAGCGACAATGGCCCGCTGGACTTGCCAGATCGACCAGCGGCCGCGACGATGCCATCGCTTGCGTGCCACGATTCGCGGTCCGTCACTTACGCTTCATCACTTCCGCTTCACCCTTTTCGTTTCATCCTATCGTTTCATTACTACAGAGCACCCTCATGGCGAGATCATATCCAGAGAGCGACGAGGCAGCGTCAGGGCAGAGCTGGCAGGGAGAGCGCCTGGCCGAGGAAGGCGAGCGTGTCGCGAAGGTGGGGCTATCGCTGCTGGCGGCGGGCGATGACTGGTGGGCCATCGACAAGCCGGCCGAGCTGCCCTCGGTGCCGGGGCGTGATCCCTCGCGCTTCGACAGTGTCCATTCGCGCCTGTGCCAGCTGAGCGACGATACCCGCGCCGTGCACCGTCTGGATGTGGCGACCTCCGGGGTGCTGCTGGTGGCGCGTAATGTCGAGGGCCAGCGGCGACTGTCGCGGCTCTTCCAGTCGCGCACCATCGAGAAACGCTATCTGGCCGTGGTGGCAGGGCATCTCACGCCCGCCGAGGGCAGCATCGCCCTGCCGCTGCGCTGTGACTGGCCACGCCGCCCGCGTCAGATCGTCGACTTCACGCATGGCAAGTCGTCACTGACGCAATACCGGGTCGAGCAGCGTCTGACGCTCGAGGGCCAGCGCCCAGATGGTACGCCTCAGACCCTCGCCGCCAGTCGTGTAGCGCTGACGCCGCATACCGGGCGCTCACACCAGCTACGCCTGCATATGCTGGCGCTCGGCCATCCGATCATCGGTGATGGCTTCTATGCGCGCGGAGCGGCACTCAATGCCAGCCCGCGCCTGTTGCTGCATGCGGCGCGCCTGGTGATTCCGCCAGCCAACGACAGCGATGCACCGCCACTGGTGCTGGAAGCGCCGCTGCCCTTCTAGCGTCGCCTTCCTGCCAAGACTCACTTGCGTGACAGGATATCGGCGAAGGCCACGTCGAGGGTCGGGTAGTCGAAGGTGAAGCCGGCAGCCAGCAGACGTGCCGGCACCATGCGGGCGCCTTCCAGCAGCAGGGTGCTCATCTCCCCCAGGCCCAGCTCAAGCGCCTTGGCCGGCAGCGGCAGGATCGCCGGACGCCCCAGACCGCGCGCCAGAGCGTGGGTGAAGCCCATGTTGGTGACCGGATGCGGCGCGCTGGCATTGAAGGCACCGCTGAGACTGTCATCCGCCAGCAGACGCTCGATGATGCGAATCATGTCGTGGCGGTGGATCCACGGCATGTAATGGCGCCCATCACCCAGCCGCCCCCCGAGCCCGAGCTTGAAGGGCGTCAGCAGCTTGGCCAGTGTGCCGCCATCGGCCTCCATCACCAGGCCAGTGCGGATGATGGCCAGCCGCACGCCGTATTCGGTGACGGGCATGGCGGCCGCCTCCCAGTCACGACACAGGCGATGATTGAAATCGTCGTGGGGCGTCGCCTGCTCGTCGATCTCGACATCGTCCGGCTCGCCCGCCTTGGGCTGTGCGCCGTAATAGCCCATCGCCGAGCCGGACACCATCACCTGCGGCGGATGGCCTTCGGCGGCCAGCTGCTGACACAGCATCACCAGATGCTCGGTGGTCTCCAGCCGCGAACGGCGCAGCTCACGCTTGTGATCCTCGCTCCAGCGCCGTCCGGCTATCGACTCCCCCGCCAGATTGACGATGCCCTCAGGCTGCCAATCCTTGAAGGCCAGTGACGAATCCGCCGCGACCACCGTCAGCCCCAGGTCGGCAAACTGGCGCTCAGCACGCTCAGGGCGGCGCGATACGACCGCCAGCGAGTGGCCCGCCGCCGCCAGTGACTGACACAGCGCCTGGCCGACGAACCCCGTTGCACCTGTTATCAATATTCGCATGTTGCCCTCCTCGGCGATGAAGCATCGAGTGTGCCGACTTCCGCCATAAATCTATACTTATATTGTACAATAATGCGCAAGAAGTTAACTTTAGCGTATCTGCTGTCGGGTCATATGACGACCCGTCCCCCCTGAACACCGCCCGCGCAGGAGTCGCCTCCAGATGCCAGTATCGTCCATCGCCATCATCGGTGCCGGTATCGCCGGATTGTCCGCCGCCACCCGACTGGCCGCACAGGGCCATGCGGTGACGATTTTCGAGAAGGCACGCGGCCCCGGCGGACGCCTGGCCAGTCGCCGCACGAGCGAAGGCCCCATCGACATCGGCGCGCAATACTTCACGGCGCGTGATCCACGCTTCCAGTCCGCGCTCGAGCAGTGGCGGGCCGCAGGCGTCGTCGCAACTTGGGGTGAGAGGCTGTTGAGTCTCGGCAAGTCGGCATCTGACGAGAGCCAATGGCAGCGGCTGCGCGATGATTCCACCCGCTACGTGGCCAGTCCGCGCATGAGCGCCCTGAGCCGCCACCTCAGTGAACAGCTGCCGGCCCACGCCAGCCTGCACAGCGAAACGCGCATCACGCGCCTGATCGCGGGCGATGGCACGGCGCCAGGCAAGCGCTGGCGGCTCGAGGACGGCGACGGTGATCAGCACGGCCCCTTCGATCACGTGGTGATCAGCGCACCGGCGCCACAGGCACGCGCCCTGCTGAGCACGGCCGGCACCGACGCCCAGGGGGTGGCGCTCGGCGAGGAGTCGCTGGCCCCGGCCCTGAGTGAGGCGCTGGCGCAGGTGGAGATGGCACCGACCTGGACACTGATGGCCACTCTGGAGACGCCGCTACCCGCGCTGGGGGGCGACGCCGACTGGCAAGGGTTGTTGGTCAGTCGCGGCGATGATGGCCCGCTGCGCTGCGTGATGCGCCAGCATTCGCGTCCCGGCCGCCAGCCACCGTCACATGCCATGGAGACCCTGAGCAAAGAGACCCTGAGCCTGCTGGCGACCGCCGGCTGGAGCCGAGCGAATCTGGAGAAGTCGCCACAGGAGGTCGCGACCTTGCTGTGGCAGGCCTTCGAGGCACTGCCGGAGCTCCGCGAGCTGGCGCCGGGCTGGAGCCAGGGCAAGGTCACCCTCACGGCGCATCGCTGGCGCTACGCTCACCCGACCCAGACACTGCCGCAGACTTCAGCGGCAGCCGGCCACAATGCCCATGGCCACAATGTCTATGACCAGAAGGGCTATGGCCAGGGGAGATCCGGGCTATGGCTGGCCGGAGACGCCCTGCGTGGCCCGCGCGTCGAGGACGCCTGGCTGTCAGGGCACGAGGTAGCCGAACAGCTGCTCAACACCCTCGCCGACAGCTGATACGCTGCCGCGACCCCTCATCGCCCACAGGATAGCTGCATGACTACGTCCACAGATCACGACAACGCCTTGATTCTATTGGCCCATGGGTCACGTGACCCGCGCTGGCGCGAGCCCTTCGAGGCACTGGAAGCCACACTGGCTTCCCGCCTCAAGCGCCCGACGCGTCTGGCCTATATGGAACTGTGCGATCCGCTGCTGACCGACACCATCGATGCCCTGGCGGCAGACGGTGCCGCACGTATCGACATCCTGCCGCTGTTCTTCGCGGCCGGCCGTCATCTGCGTGAAGACGTGCCCGCCATGCTGGAAGACTCGCAGCGCCAGCACCCCGACTGCCCCATCAGTCTGCTTGACCCGGTGGGTGCACATCCGGCCTTTGTCGAGGCCTTGATCCAGATTGTGGAGCAACAGGACAACGCCTAGACGGCCGATTTCATGACGGGACCTTCGGCGTCAAAGGCGCTGTGATGCACCTTCAAAACATGCGCACCGGGGATGCGACGCAGCTTGCCTCTTGTCAGGCTCTGGCGGCTGCGCCATCCTGATGCCCACATGTACAGCTAGTGCACAAGATGCATTGCCGGTATCCCACAGCGCCCCAAGTGACGACACTTCAACTTTACCCTGTGTGTCGTCCTCACCTGTGCTTCACCCGGGATGCCTCGTCACCGCCAGAGGTAACACCATTCATGACTGACAAGGCCACGGAAACTGCCAGTTCGCCGCTGTTTCCGATCCGCGAAGTCTCTCGCCTGACCGGCGTCAATTCGGTCACGCTGAGAGCCTGGGAACGCCGCTACGGACTGATCGAGCCCCGCCGTACGCCCAAGGGGCATCGCCTGTATGCCCGCGAGGACATCGAGCGGATCGAACACATCCTGCAGTGGCTCAACCGCGGAGTACCTGTCAGCCAGGTACGCGAGCTGCTCGACCAGCCGCAGCCGGAAAGCACGCCGATGCCGGACGAAGGCAGCTGGAGTGGCCAGCAGCAGCTGGCGCTGGCCGCCATCGACGCCCAGGACGAGGCGCGCCTGGCCGAGCTGTACAACCAGAGCCTGGCGCTGTACCCGGTCAGCAGCGTGGTCGAGCGCCTGTGGCGTCCGCTGCTCGAGCAGCTCGAGGAGCGCGGCACCGCCACCTTCGGCACCCGCCTGGCCCAGTGCTTCTTCGAGAGCTTCCTGCGCTCGCGCATCGGTGCCCGGCTGGTGTTTGCCAATCAGGAGCGTCACGCCCCGCACATCACGCTGACGCGCCTGCCGGAAGAGCCGGGCCTGAGCTGGCTGCTGCTGTTCGCGCTGGTCGCCAGCGACGCCGGCTATCACGTCAGCCTGCTGGATGGCCCACTGCCGCTGGCGGAGCTGCCGCTGGCCGCAGAGCGCCTGCAGGCACAGGCCGTGGTACTTGTCGGCACCCAGGCCGAGCGCTCGGATGTCATGCGCCGTCAGCTGCCACGGGTCGCAGAACAATTGAGCGTGCCGCTGGCCATCGCTGGCCCGGCCGCCCAGATTCGCCAGCAGGAGCTGGTAGACGGGCCCATTGAAGGCCTGGGGGCAGACCCGATTCAGGCGGTCGCTCGCCTGAGGTCCTTGATGGCACGTTGATCGCAGGCTCCTGCTCGGCATTGGTTTCACCGATCGCCAAGGAGCCCCGATGTCATCTGACTCACCATCCGCCTCTTCCCCCGCCTCCGCGCCAGCGGGGGCTCCCCTGCAGCTGGTCTGGCTGCGCAGTGACCTGCGCGTACACGACAACACCGCTCTCTCGCAGGCCGCCGCACGCGGCCCGGTCGTGGCCGTCGTCGCCCCCTGCCTGGCGCAGTGGGTCGAGCACGGCCACGGCGCCAACAAGCTCGACTTCCTGCGCCGCGGCCTGCATGTCCTGCAACAGGCACTCGCCGGCTATCACATCCCGCTCAAGGTGCTCGACTGCGACGCCTTCGCTGAGGTGCCCAAGGCGCTGGCCGCGCTGTGCGACGAGCTGGGTGCCCAGGCCCTGCACTTCAACGACGAATATGCCGTCAATGAGCGTGAACGCGACCGGCGCGTGCGCGAGCGCCTTGCCGAGAGCGACGTCCGCCTGCATCGCTACACCGACATGCTGGCCTTCACGCCCGGCGAGCTGCTGACCGGCAAGGGCGATTACTACGGCGTCTTCACGCCCTTCTCCAAGCGCTGGCACAAGGAAGTCGATTCCCGTCGTCTGGCGCTGAATGAGGCACCTGAAGTGCAAGCCACGCCCCGCGACGCCCAGGGGCGCGAGATCCACGGCGACGCCATCCCGCCACTGCCCGAGACACTCAAGGGCGAGCCGGCGACAGCGCTGGACGCCGAGCTGTGGCCGGCCGGCGAAGAGGCCGCGCAGGAGCGTCTGGAGCGCTTCCTGACCTTCCGCGCGCGCCGCTATCACGAGCAGCGCGATATCCCCGCCACCCGAGGCACCAGCGAGCTCTCGCCCTATCTGGCGCTGGGCATGATCTCGGCCCGCCAATGCTACGCCGCCGTACTGGCAGAGAACGGCAGCCTCGCCGATGGCGATGTCGGCCTGACCAGCTGGGTCAACGAGCTGATCTGGCGTGAGTTCTACCAGCACATCCTGGTCGGCTTCCCGCGCGTCAATCGCCACCGTCCCTTCCAGCGTCATACCGAAGCCCTGCAGTGGCGCGATGACGACGCAGGCTTTGCCGCCTGGTGCGAGGGCCGTACCGGCTACCCCATCGTCGATGCCGCCATGCGTCAGCTAGTGCAGACCGGCTGGATGCACAATCGCCTGCGCATGGTGACGGCGATGTTCCTCACCAAGCATCTGCTGATCGACTGGCGACGTGGCGAGGCCTTCTTCATGACCCATCTCGTCGATGGTGAGCTGGGCGCCAACAATGGTGGCTGGCAATGGGCAGCCTCCACCGGCACCGACGCCGCGCCCTATTTCCGCATCTTCAATCCGACCACCCAAGGTCAACGTTTCGACAAGGACGGCGAGTTCATCGCGAGCATGGTGCCGGAACTGGCCGAGCTACCGGCCAAGCGGCGCCACCAGCCCAGTGCGGATGACTGCCAACAGACGGACTATCCACGACCGATCGTCGACCACAAGGCCGCCCGCCAGCGGGCGCTGGATACCTTCAAGGCGCTGTCAAAAAGCGAATGACCCCTCAAGCGGCCTGCTGATCTTCAGCAGGCCGCTCTTGTATCCCCCCTTCAGGAGCATTGCCATGCAATCGCTACCCGACGAGATGAGCCCGGCCCTGACTCGGGTATGTCGTCTTTACGAAAAGCTGGACAGAACCTCTACAGAACTGCTCAAATCAGTCTACAGTGACGATATCGTCTTTCGCGACCCCCTGCATGAAATCCGCGGCCTGACGGTACTCAACGCCTATTTCTCAGGGTTGTACATGAATGTCGCCGCCATCGACTTCGTCTTTCATCACCCGCTGGGGCCGATGCAAGCGCAAGCCGCCGGCCCTGCGGATGAAGGCAATGAACAGGGACTTGCCTGGCTCAGCTGGACGATGACCTATCGCCATCCCCGTCTGAACGGGGGCAAGGACATCAGCGTGCAGGGTGCCTCACGCCTCGAGTTCCGAGACGGGAAGGTCATCCAGCACCGTGACTTCTTCGATGCCGGTGAGCTGCTCTACGAGCAGGTGCCCGTACTGCGCAACGTGATCGGCCTGCTGAAACGTCGCATGGGCTGAGCAGCAAGAGGGTTTTGCCCTGGCGACATCCATACGGACACGCCCGGCGTTCTCTTGAGTCAGTGCCAACCAGATTCGCCAGGCCAGGCTGGCAAGGCGCAGACACGCAGACACAGTCAGGCACGCAGAGACAGACAGGCACGCCAGACACATACATGCCAAGGAGGGGAAATGGCCAGTCATGGTTCGAGCACCACATCGACGACCACATCGACGACCGCAAAGGCTCGCAAACGCATCTGGCTGACCGGCGCCAGCTCCGGCATCGGCGAAGGGCTGGCGCGCCGGCTGCTGGCGGATGGCCACCGGGTCGCCCTGAGCGCGCGCTCCGCCGACAAGCTTGAGGCCATCGCAGTCGATGCCGAGCAAGGCCCCGGGGAAGCGCTGGTCGTGACGCTCGACCTCACCGACCGTGAGGCCATCCGCGCGGCGGCCAGCCAGATAGAGGCCAGCTTTGGTGGACTCGACCTTGCACTGCTCAACGCTGGCACCTGCGAATATCTGGATGCACGGGAATTCGAGGCAGATCTGGTTCATCGCGTGTTCGCGACCAACTTCCAGGCCGCAGTGGATGTGATCGAAAGCGCCTTGCCGCTGCTGCGCATGGCAGCGGCAAACGGCGGTGAGCGACCGCAGCTGGCAGCGGTCTCCAGTGCCTCGGCCTACCTGCCGTTGCCACGCGCGGAGGCGTATGGCGCCTCCAAGGCCGCGGTGAGCTACTTCCTGGAGTCGCTGCGGCTGGACCTCGACAATCAGGGCATCGATGTCAGCGTGATTCACCCCGGCTTCGTCAAGACACCGCTGACCGAGCGCAATGACTTCCCGATGCCGATGCAGGTCACTGTCGATCAGGCGGTCGAGGCGATCGTGGCGGGGCTCGCGCGTCATCGGCTCGACATCCATTTCCCGCGACGCTTCACGCTGCTGGTCAAGTTGCTGGGCATCCTGCCCGCCCCCTTGCGACGCAGCATCGGTCTACGCATGACCCGCGACTGAGTGCGCGGCAGGCAAACCCGACAATACCTGCCCGCGCCGAATACCCGGCAACGCTTCTGCTCATGACGACATGGTGCGTTCTTCTTCTGGAGTGGCATGAACACGACAACGACCTACGCGACAGCGCCTCTACCCCGCCAGCGGATTGCCGTCATCGGCAGCGGCATCAGCGGCATGTCAGCGGCCTACTACCTGAGTCGCAAGCATGAAGTGCATGTCTTCGAGTCAGCCGAGCGCCTGGGCGGCCACACCGCCACCATGGATGTGCAGTGCGCCGACGGCAGCGACTGGGCCATCGACACCGGCTTCATCGTCTTCAATGACCGCACCTACCCGCATTTCCAGCGCCTGCTGGAACGTCTCGACGTGGCCTATCAGCCCACCGAGATGAGCTTCTCGGTGCACACCACCGCCGAGGACTTCGAGTACAACGGCCATACCCTGCTGTCGCTGTTCGCCCAGAAGCGCAATCTGCTGCGCCCGCGCTTCTATCGCCTGCTGCGCGACATCCTGCGCTTCAACAAGCAGGCTGCCGCCGATCTGGACAACGGCAAGCTCGCCGAGGGCGCGACCCTGGGCAGCTACCTGGATGCCAATGGCTACTCGCAGGTATTCCGTGAGCATTACCTGCTGCCGATGGGCGCGGCGATCTGGTCCGCCAGCATCGCGGACATCGCGCAATTCCCGCTGCTGTTCTTCGTGCGCTTCTTCCGCCATCACGGCCTGCTGTCGGTCAATGATCGCCCACAGTGGTTCACGCTGGTCGGTGGCTCGCACGCCTATATCGCACCGCTGACCGAGGGCTACGCCGAGCGCATTCGCCTCAACAACAAGATCACCCGGGTCCTGCGTGACGCCGACGGCGTGACGCTTGAGCATGCCGATGGCCGCCGAGAACGCTTCGACCAGGTGGTGATGGCGTGTCATGCGCCGCAGGCACTGGCGCTGCTCGGCGATGCCAGCGAGCAGGAGCGCGCGGTGCTGGGAGCGATCACGACCCAGCGCAATGAGGTGGTGATGCATACCGACACCTCGCTGCTGCCCAGGCGCAAGGCGGCCTGGGCGAGCTGGAACTACCGCCTCGATGGGCGCGACGACGCCCAGCGGGCCAGCGTCACCTACGACATGAACATCCTGCAACGCCTTGATGAGCGCGAGCACCCGCCCCGCGAGACCTTCTGCATCACGCTCAATGACAGCGACGCGATTGATCCCGCTCGGGTACTGGGCCGTTATGCCTATGACCACCCGCGCTTCACGCTGGCCGCCGAAGCCGCCAAGGCGCGCTTCACGCAGATTTCCGGCGCGCAGGCCAAGGCGGAAGGCGCGGTGGGCCGAACCCATTTCTGTGGCGCCTGGTGGCGCAACGGCTTTCACGAGGATGGCGTATGGAGTGCGCTGCGGGTCGCCGAGGCATTGGGTGCGCGCGAGGCAGACGATTGAAGGCGCCCGCCAGCCGCATCGGTTATGGCACGCTGCGCCACCGTCGCCACGCGCCGCGCCAGCATGCCTTTCGCTATCGCGTCGCCATGGCATGGCTGGCACTGGATGAGTTGCCGACGCTGATGGCCGGCACGCGCCTGGTGAGCGCCAGTCACGCCGCGCCACTGGCCTTTCGCGACAGTGACCATCTGCCGGCCGCGGTCCACGACATTGCCGATGGCCCACTCGAGGAACGGGTGCGCGCCGCCTGCCAGCGTGAGCTTGCCCGCAGTGGTGATCACGCGCCGCTACCGCAGGGGCGCATCTTTCTGCTGACCCAGCTGCGCCACTTCGGGATCGGCTTCAACCCGATCCGCCTCTATTACCTCTATCACGCCTCAGGCCAGCTGGGGGCCGTGCTCGGTGAGGTGACCAATATCCCCTGGGGGGAGCGCGTGCTGTATGCCGCCCGTACGGACCCGCAGCGTCGCATGCAGGCGGCGCAGTTCGACAAGCGCATGCATGTCTCGCCCTTCATGCCGATGGGCATGCGCTATCACTGGCGCTTCAATGACCCCAGCGCAGATGAGCTGTTGCTGCACATGGAAAATCACCCCCTCTCCGGGGATACGGCGCGGAAAGCGCAGCACTCGCTGTTCGATGCCAGCCTGAGCCTGCATCTGGAACCGGCTACCCCGCGCGCCTTTCATCGCCTGCTGCTGCGTTTCCCCTGGATGACACTCAAGACGGTCGCAGGCATTCATTTCGAGGCGCTGCGTCTGGCGCTCAAGCGCGTGCCGATCTTCGACCATCCGCGCTCGCCGTCTTCATCATGAGGAACTCATCATGAGCCAATTCGAACCCGCTCCCCCCACACTGGCCACGACCCGGGCACCGGCGGACCGCCTGACGCGGCTGCTGCGGCCACGCCTGCTACGCATGCTCGACAAGCTCGAGGGTGGCAGCCTGACGGTGCTGGAAGGCCGTGAGCGCCACGTACTGGGCAAGGGCGGCGCGCGCAACGTCACGCTGCGTATCCATGACTCACGCGCGTGGCGGCGCATGGCGCTGGGTGGCACCGTCGCGGCGGCGGAGGCCTACATGGATGGCCAGTGGGAGACGGATGATCTGGTCGGGCTGGTGCGCCTGTTCGCCTACAACCTCGAGCAGGTCAACGACTCGGTGGACAGCGGGACGTCGCGCCTGTCCAAGTGGGCGCTGAGCGTCGCCTACGCGCTGGCGCGCAATACGCTGGCGGGTTCGAAGCGCAACATCTCGGCGCATTACGATCTCGGAAACGACCTCTTCGAGCTGTTTCTCGATCGCGAGCACCGCATGTATTCCGCGGCGGTATTTCCCTATCCCGAAGCCAGCCTGGAGGCGGCCTCGACCCACAAGCTGGAGAAGCTGTTCAACCTGCTGGAACTCGGGCCACAGCATCACCTGCTGGAAATCGGCACCGGCTGGGGCGGGCTGGCGATCCATGCCGCAAGAACACGCGGCTGCCGCGTGACCACCACGACCATTTCCGATGAGCAGCACGCCTATACCCAGGCGCGTATCGCCGCGGAAGGGCTGGAGGATCGCATCACGCTGCTCAAGGAAGACTACCGGGCACTGGAAGGTCGCTTCGATCGCATCGTCTCGGTGGAGATGATCGAGGCGGTCGGCCATCAGTATCTGCCGACCTATCTGAAGACCCTCGAGCGCCTGCTCGAGCCGGCAGGCCTGATCGCGCTGCAGGCCATCACGATTCGCGATCAGCGCTTCGTGGCCGCCAGCCGCGAGATGGACTTCATCAAGCGCTACATCTTCCCCGGCGGCTTCCTGCCGTCCCATGCGGCGATTCTCAGCGCCATGCAGCAGGACACCCAGCTGAACCTGTTGCAGCTCGAGGATATCGGCCTGCACTACGCCGCCACGCTCAAGGCCTGGGGGCAGCGCTTCGAGGCGCGTCTCGGGGAGGTCTATGCGCAGGGCTACGACGAGCGCTTCGTGCGCATGTGGCGTTACTACCTGGCGTACTGCGAGGGCGGCTTCCGCGAGCGCACCATCGGCACCTGTCAGCTGCTGCTGGGGGGGCCGGGGGCACGTCCGGTCCAGGCGGGGCTCCAGGATTGGGACGCCTGAACATGCTGTCCGAGCGCCCTGGAGCACTGCTCAATGCCGGGCTCTTCCAGCTCGGCTGGTTCTGCTGCGTGCTGGGCGGCTCGACGGTCGCCCTGCTGGCCACGCCGCTGATACTGGCCGTGCATCTGTGGCTGATCGTGCCGACGAGTGAGCGCCTGCGCGAGCTGCGCTGGCAGGCCGCCTTCGTGGCGCTGGGCATGGTGGTGGATGGCAGCCTGTCACTGGCCGGTGGCTACACCATCACCTCGGACACGCCTGACTGGGCGCACTGGCTGCCCCTGCCTGTCTGGATGTGGTGTCTGTGGCCACTGTTCGCCAGCACGATCCATCATGCGCTGCGCTGGTTGTGGCAGCGGCCCTGGCTTGCGGCGGCTGGCGGTGCCATCAGTGCGCCGCTGTCCTATTACGGCGGGGCGCAGCTCGCCAGTGTGACCCTCGCCGACTGGCTGCTACCGGCCCAGGCGCTGATCTGGGCCGGCCTGTGCCTGGGCATCGCACGCCTGCATGGCCATGCCGAGCGCGCCTGAGCGCCTCAGGCGGCCTTGATGGCCAGATTGCCGGCCTCGTAGCCATTGAGTCGCTCGATGACCTCCCCCGCGGGTGCCGGCCGCGAGAAGTAGAACCCCTGGATCCAGCCGCAGCCATTCGATACCAGATATTCACGCTGTTCGGCGGTCTCGACGCCTTCCGCGATCATCTCCATGCCCAGGCCCTTGGCCATCGCCAGCACCGCCATGGTGATGGCGGCATCCGCACGCTCGCCGGGCAGACTGCGGATGAAGGCGCGGTCCAGCTTGAGCTTGTCCACCGGCAGGTCCTTCAGATAGGCGAGTGACGAATAGCCGGTACCGAAGTCATCCACCGCGATCTGGTGGCCACGGGCGCGCAGGTCGGCCAGGCGCCGTGAGATGTCTCCGGCACGCTCATCCAGCAATACCGACTCCGTCAGCTCCAGCCCGATGGAGCTGGCGGGCACGTCATACTCCATCAACAGGCCCGCCAGCGAGGCCTCAAAGCCACCTTGGATCAGCTGCAAGGCCGAGACATTGACCCAGATGCACAGGCGGTGACCGGCACGCCGCCAGCTGGCCTGCTGCTGCACTGCCTCGCGCAGCACCCAGTTGCCCAGGCGCAGCATCAGGCCGTGGCGCTCGGCCAGCGGCACGAATTCGGCCGGCGAGATGGCGCCCCGCAGCGGGTGCTTCCAGCGCAACAGCGCCTCGACACTCGCGACCTTGCCGGTGCTGGCGTCGTGCTGACATTGATAGTGCAGCTGCAATTGCCCCTGGCTCTCGATGGCGAGCCGCAGGTCATTCGCCAGCCCCAACTGCAGGTCACCGCCCGCATCCAGTGCGGGCTGGAAGCGCATGTCGGTATTGCGGCCATGTCGCTTGGCGGCATACAGGGCGCTTTCCAGGCGCTGCATCAGCACATCGGCATCAGCGCCATCCTCCGGCGCGCGGCAGCTGCCGATCGACAGCGCAAGGTGCAGCGCCTGATCGCCGATCTCGAAGGGCTTGGTCAGCACCTGACGCAGCTCATCCACCCAGGCGGTATGCTCGCCACCCGCCGTAGAGCGCAGAATCACGAATTCGTCGCCGCCGATGCGCCCGACCACGCCGCCACGCGCCAGCGCCGTCAGACGCTGGGAGAACTGCTGCAGCAGACGATCGCCCCCTTCCGCGCCCAGGGCATCATTGATGCTCTTGAGCGCATCGATATCGATCAGTGCCAGGTCCATCGCCTCCCCGGCGCGCAGGCCATTGAGGCGACTGACCAGCAGGTCGCCCAGCCGTCGGCGATTGGGCAGGCCCGTCAGGGCGTCTTCCAGCCCCAGGCGCTGCAGGTCCTGCTCGCGTGCCTTGTGGCGGGTGATATCGGTAAAGAGAGCGACATGGAAGACATCGCCGCCCTGCTCGATACGGCGTGCCCGCAGCCACTCGGGGTATTCATCCCCCTGCTTGCGCCGGTTCCAGACCTCGCCCTCCCAGTGGCCATTGACCTCGAGCGCCTGGCGATAACGGGCGTGAAACTCCTCGTCATGGCGCCCGGAAGACAGCAGGGAAGGGTTGCGACCGATGATCTCTTCCGGTGCGTAACCGGTGATATGACTGAAGGCGGCGTTCACGGCCAGCACCCGATTGTGGCGATCACTGATCACCAGACCATCACTGCTCAGGTGCACGGCGGCTTCCAGCAGCTGACGATGCAGCAGCTGGCGACGACGCTGGCGCGCGATGTCCAGCCCCGCCAGAACGGCGGGCAGCAACGCGGCAAGACGCAGCTCGAGCCCCGGCAACCAGGGCAGCGCTGTCAAGGCAACGAGCGCCCCGATGATCAGGGGCCGATTGAAGTGGGCTTGCGGCCACATAAGCAGCTCTCGGTGGAAGGGGTCATCGGGGATGATCCTGCATTTGCAGGGGGCGGGCCACTCTCGGCACGGCTCCAGCGGATTGCGACCGATGCCGGCAAAGGGGATCCCGCGCGAATCACACACTAGCTCCTATCGACCACTTTCCCCCCAGCTGTAGGACTTATTTGCACCCGCCCTTGCTGCCCTTTAGTCTGGCCCCCACGTGCATTCAGGGGTGCCAGCCATTAGACTAGCCCCATTCAGGCGCTCAGGTGCCTCGTACGGCATTACCATCCCGCTACTCGGAATGACTCAGTGACCAAGCAACACTCCTTTACTCGCGACGAGCTGCTGGCCTGTGGCCAGGGCGAACTCTTCGGCCCGGGCAATGCGCAACTGCCTGCTCCCAACATGCTGATGCTGGATCGCATCACTCACATCAGTGAGGAAGGCGGTAGCCACGGCAAGGGTCAGCTGATTGCTGAGCTGGATATCTCTCCGGACCTGTGGTTCTTCGACTGCCACTTCCCGGGTGATCCGGTGATGCCGGGCTGCCTGGGCCTCGATGCCATGTGGCAGCTGGTGGGCTTCCACCTCGGCTGGCTGGGCAATCCGGGCCGTGGCCGCGCGCTGGGCTGCGGCGAGGTCAAGTTCTCTGGCCAGGTGCTGCCGACCGCCAAGAAAGTGACCTACACCATCAACATCAAGCGAGTCATCACTCGCAAGCTGATCCTCGGCATCGCCGATGGTACAGTGACAGTTGACGGTCGCGACATCTATCAGGCCAACGACCTGCGCGTCGGTCTGTTCACCTCCACTGCGAACTTCTGAACGGGAGGCTCCCATGCGTAGAGTGGTAGTCACCGGGCTGGGCATTGTTTCCTGCCTGGGCAATGATCGCCAGCAGGTCCTGGAATCGCTCCGCGAAGGACGTTCTGGTATCCGCCGCAAAGAGGAATACGCCGAGCTGGGCTTCCGTAGCCACGTGGCCGGCGTTGTCGACATCAATCTCGAAGACCACATCGATCGCAAGCAATTGCGCTTCATGGGGGATGCTGCGGCCTATGCCTACATCTCCATGGCGCAGGCGATTGCCGATTCCGGTCTCACCGAAGAGCAGGTTTCCCACGAGCGTACCGGCCTGATCGCCGGTTCCGGTGGCGCTTCCTCCGCGAACCAGGTCGAGGCCGCAGACGTGATGCGCGCCAAGGGCCTGCGTCGCGTAGGTCCCTACCGCGTCACTCGCACCATGGGCTCGACCGTCTCTGCCTGTCTGGCCACGCCGTTCAAGATCAAGGGTATCAACTACTCGATCTCCTCGGCCTGTGCCACGTCTGCCCACTGCATCGGCAGCGCCGTGGAACAGATCCAGCTGAACAAGCAGGACATCGTGTTTGCCGGTGGCGGTGAAGAAGAGCACTGGACCCTGTCCTGCCTGTTCGACGCCATGGGCGCCCTGTCCACCAGCTACAACGACACGCCGGAAACCGCGTCGCGTCCGTACGACAAGACCCGTGATGGCTTCGTCATCGCAGGTGGCGGCGGCATGCTGGTGCTCGAGGAGCTGGAACACGCCAAGGCACGCGGCGCGAAGATCTACGCCGAAGTGACCGGCTATGGCGCGACCTCCGATGGCCACGACATGGTGGCACCGTCCGGCGAAGGTGCAGCGCGCTGCATGCGTCAGGCGATGGCGACCGTGAATGGCGATATCGACTACATCAACACCCACGGCACCTCGACGCCGGTGGGCGATGTGGCCGAGCTCAAGGCCATCCAGGAAGTCTTCGGCGCCGCCAGCCCGGCAATGAGCTCGACCAAGTCGCTGACGGGTCACTCGCTGGGCGCCACTGGCGTGCAGGAAGCCATCTACTCCATGCTGATGATGGAGAACGACTTCATTGCCGCGTCTGCCAACGTCAGCGAGCTGGATGACCGCGCCGAAGGCCTCGACATCGTCACGACCCGTCGTGATGGCGTCAAGATCGACCGTGTGCTGTCCAACAGCTTCGGCTTCGGTGGCACCAACGCCTGCCTGATTCTGGAACGTTTCCAGGACTGATTCAGCACGCGTTCAGCAGACATGCAGTCTGCAGATATGCGCTGGTGTGAGACACGAAAAGGCCGCCCTTCGGGGCGGCCTTTTTAGTGGCTGTCCGGTACTCGCTGGCGGGGACCGGATGCATCAGAAGCGCGACAAGCTGTCAGGCGCCGACGCTATCGGCTGCCGCTTCCTCTTCCAGCGGCGGACGCTGGACACTGGAAATTTCCTGCAGCTTGATCTCGACCCAGGCCTCGACATCGGCGATCACCGCATCCGGCTTGCGCCCCGCCGTCTCGATGGCCGGGCCATAGGCGACATGGATGGTGCCCGGGCGCTTGATCCAGCTGTCATTGGGCCAGATCTCACCGGCATTGTGCGCCACCGGCACCACCGGCACACCGGCACGGCAGGCAATCGCGGCGCCGGACTTGTTGAACTTCTTGCGGGTCCCCGGCGCGATGCGCGTGCCTTCCGGGAAGATCAGCACGGTAAAGCCGTCCTTGAGGCGCTGGGTACCCACTGACAGCACCTGTTTGAGTGCCTTGGCCGGCTGGGTGCGATCCAGCGGAATCGGCTCCAGCAGTTTCAGCCCCCAGCCGAAGACCGGAATCTTCAGCAGCTCCTGCTTGAGCACGGTGCATAGCGGGCGCTTGGCCACCTGCAGATAGATGGTTTCCCACTCGCTCTGGTGGTTGGCCAGCAGCACGCAGGCCCCCTCAGGCAAGGCGTCATGCCCGCTCACCTGCACCTTCACGCCGCAGGTCAGACGGAACCACCACAGCACGATATGGTTGTAGCTATGCAGGACACGGTAGCGCGCCTGTAGCGGAAGGCAGGCCGCCAGCGGCACCAGCACCACGGCGCTGAGCAGCAACGCCATGAAATAACCTACATAAAACAGCACGCTACGCAGCGCATTCACAGGCACAGTCTCCACAGGTCAGATCGAATCAGGGCGAGATGAGCCGGAGGCGCGCTGCGCGATCCAGTCATCCATCAGGCGGGATAGTTCGAGGCGCCACGGCTTCTGATGCACACCGAAGGTGTCCAGCACGCGACGGCAGTTGAGCACACGCCGCAGCGGCGTACCGGCGTTGAGGGTCAGCGCCTTGAGCGGGCCCGCGGCCACCGTCTCGCCCAACCCCTCGAGGCGGGTGATCAACTGGGTGCGTACGACACTGACGAAGGCGTAGGTGCTGATGGGCTCGGTGCCGGCCAGATGGTAGGCCCCCCAGGCACCCGCACCGCAGCGCTGTTGCTGGAGCATG
Organism: Cobetia sp. 1CM21F; assembly: GCF_023161745.1. Taxonomy (NCBI): domain Bacteria; kingdom Pseudomonadati; phylum Pseudomonadota; class Gammaproteobacteria; order Oceanospirillales; family Halomonadaceae; genus Cobetia; species Cobetia sp. 1CM21F. The sequence goes on from NZ_JALNTQ010000008.1 coordinate 65,949, forward strand.
CCGATCAACGCCATCGCCACGGCATCGACACTGGTCGGGCACAGGATGACGTCCTCGGCGGCACGCACCTCTTCCCCCGCCAGCAGGCGCTCGATCAGCGTCGGCAGCCAGGCATCACGCCCTTCCGGGCCGAACAGCGGGCCCAGACGCACGATCAGGTGATCGGGCAGCTCGGCACGGATGCGATCACCGGTCGCGATGACGCGGCGCAGCGCCGTATCGATCGGCGAGGGCACCTCGTCCTCGTCGAGCAAGCCTTCGCCGCCCTGCTCGAACATCTGATCTGCCACGCACCACACCAGCGGTGTGCCGGTCTCGATGCAGGCGGCCAGCACTTGCTCCACCGCCTCGGCATGCGCCATCACCTCGGCAGGTGCGGAATCGGCCGGGCGTGCGAACGGCGGCACGATGACGACATCCGCCTGGCTGGCGCGGATGTCATCGGCACCAATACGGTCAGACTCGACGGCGTTGAGCTCAAGATCGGCGCGCGTACCGGCCGCACGAATCAGACCCAGGCCAAGACAATGCCCGGCATCTAGCAGCAAGAGTTTCACAGGCAGGCTCCAGCAAACAGGCGCATCGCCGCAAGAGGCGACGATGCAAAGGTGTCATTCTATCAACCTTGCAGACTGGCTGCAGGCCCGTTGTTGCGTGGAGTGATGGGGATCAAAGGGGCGCCGATCGGGTGAGGACGGCCGATGCCGTAGCCTTGCACGAAGTCGACACCGATCAGCTCGAGGGCGGGGATCAGCTCAAGGCGCTCGACATATTCCGCCACCGTGATGATGCCCATCTGGGCACAGATGCCACAGATGGCGGAGACGATGGCGGCGTCGAGGCTATCGCGAGTCAGGTTGCGCACGAAGGCGCCGTCGATCTTGAGCTGGTTGACCGGCAGCTCCTTGAGGTAGGCAAAGGACGACATGCCACTGCCGAAGTCATCCAGGGCGAAGCTGCAGCCGAGCCGTCGCATGCTATAGATGAACTCGCGCGCCTGGGCCAGATTGCTGATGGCCGCCGTCTCGGTGATCTCGAAGCACAGCCGCTGTGGCATGACGGAGCTTTGCGTGACCAGCGCCGCCAGCTGATCGCGCATGCGCAGGTCACCCATGCTCTGACCGGAGAGGTTGATCGCCAGCACGGCATCCGATTCGATGCGGCCATCATCGGACTCCAGCACCTGCAGCGCCTGGGTGACGACCCAGATATCAATCTCGGGCATCAGGCCGAATCGCTCCGCCGTCGCCATGAAGTGCGCCGGGGCCAGGTGCTCGCCCGAGTCGTTGACGTAGCGCAGCAGCACCTCATAGTAGGGCTTGCTGGTGGCATCACTCAGCGAGCGGATCGGCTGGATATACAGCGTGAAGCGATCATTCTCCAGCGCCTCGTGTAGCAGCGGCAGCCATTGCACCTCGCGCTGGGCGCGCTCGAATCCCGCATCTCCGTCATGGTAGGCATGCACCTGATTGCGCCCGCTCTGCTTGGCCATGTAGCAGGCCCCATCCGCCTGACGCAGGACCTCGGAGGCCTGGACACCACTTTCGACCGGCGCGACCCCGATACTGACGCCCAACTGGAATGGCCGCCCCTCATCGTAGTAGCGATAGGCACTGACGGCTGCGCACAGCGCTTCGGCACGCTCGATGGCCTGCTCGCGAGAACAGCGATAGAGCAGCACGGCGAATTCATCGCCCCCCAGGCGTGCCAGTACATCCGTTTCCCGCACATGGGCTCGCATCAGCGCGGAGAGCTCGCGCAATACGGTGTCTCCAGCCGCGTGACCGCAGGTGTCGTTGACCACCTTGAAGAAGTCGAGATCCAGGTACAGCAGCTGGTGAAAGCCGCCATCGGCCAGCGCCGCGGTGAGAGAGTCATCGAAGGCGGTGCGATTGTGCAGGCCGGTCAGGCTGTCGTGATGCGCCTGGAAGTTGAGGCGCCGAATCATGGCCTGGCGATAGCTGATGTCGCGGAAGACCAGTACGGCCCCCTCGACATCCCCACTGCGACGCCGCACGGGCGAGGCCTTGAGCTCCACGGCACATTCACTGCCATCACGTGCCACCAGCAGCGTCTGGCTGGACATGTGCACCACTTCACCACGCTGCAAGACCCCTTCCAGCTGGCTGGCAACCGACTGCAACGTACCTTCATGGCGCAGCTGCAAGATGCGCGCCCAGGGACGACCGCGGGCCAACGACGGGTCCCAGCCACACAGTTCGGCAGCGATGGGATTGATGTGCTGGATATGGCCCTCGCGATCGAGGCTGATCACTCCTTCATCGATGGAATCCAGCATGACCGCCACCTGATCGCGCTCATGACGCAGCTCCCGGGTCCGATACTCCAGCAGGCCATCCAGACGCGAGCGGTAATGACGGCTGCGACGCATGCGCTGCTCGGCACTGATGGCCAGGAGTGCCAGCCCCAGCACGGCCAGGGTCGCGATCGCGATGGCCAGGGCCAGCCACAGATTCTGCCCGGAGTTCATGCCCGCCCCGGCGGGAGAGATGATGGGCGTGGTCAGCGGCATCATCTCCATCGCCGCCATGCCGATGTAATGCATGCCGGCGATGGCAAGTCCCATCGCGCCGGCCGCCAGGGCCTGATAGATGCGATTGGGCCGGCGCTGGCGCAAGAAAAAGCCTCCCAGCCACAGGGCCGCCGTCGCGGCCACCACCGCCACCACGATGGACACCGCGAACAGCAGCGGGTCATAGCGGTATGGCATGTGCATCTGCATCGCCGCCATGCCGGTGTAGTGCATCGTGGCGATGCCGCCGCCCATGATGGTCCCGCTGGTCATCAACAGCATCGGCGTCAGGCGTGGCAGCGTATTCACCCAGAGCGCCAGCCCCGAGGCCAGCATCGCGATCAGCACCGACAACGCCGTCAGGCCGGGCGCATAGGTGACCGAAGCCGGGCTTTCATACGCCAGCATGCCGATGAAATGCATGGCCCAGACACCCAGCCCCATCGCCACGGCTCCGCCCACCAGCCAGCCGAGGCTGGTGGCGCGCGAAGGGGCCAGCGCGACCTGACGAATCAGCTGCAGCGCTGCATGTGAAGCCAGCACGGCGACTACGATTGACAGGGCGACCAGTGGGTAGGAATAACTGCCATGCATGAATAACCTCAATCATCAGGGGCATGCCACAGTCGGCAAGATAGGGGCGGAAATCCGACAACGGCGTCATGTCGCCAGCACCCCCCTCTGGAGTACCACGACAGGCTTCTCAGGTCATGGATTGCCACCCGACAACACTGGCAATCCAACGGCAAGATACCAAGAGAATACGGCCATGAAGCGTTTTTTGCACAACGCTCGTTTGCAACGCATGTATGAGCCGCAATGGAGTGGCGCTCAACCTCCCTTACGCGCGGCACAAGCCACTGGATGTCGCGCTCGGCATCATTTTTCATGATCAGTAATAATTAATGAAAAACAGACGCTTAGATAAATAAAAACGCGAACATCTCATGGTTGATTCAAAAAAAAGCCCTCGCTGAACGAGGGCCTTTTCATCGTTATCGCTTGCGCGTTCTATCGGCGCACAGGCGAAAAACTTTATTCAGAACGGGATTTCATCATCGAAATCATCGAAGCTGCCCGCGGGCGGCGCACCGAAATTGTTGTTCTGGGAGTTGTTCTGCTGCGCAGGCTGCTGGCCACCGAAGTTGTTGCCCTGCTGAGGTGCCGGCTGCTGACCACCGAACTGACCGCCTTGCTGAGGGGCCGGCTGCTGACCACCGAACTGGCCACCTTGCTGCGGGGCCGGCTGCTGACCACCGAACTGGCCACCCTGCTGGGGTGCTGCGGCCGGTTGCTGGCCGCCCTGCTGAGGCGCCTGCTGCGGGCGACCACCAGCGAAGTTGCCACCGCCACCTTCACCACGCGTATCCAGCATCTGCATGTCGTTGGCCACGATTTCGGTGCTGTAACGGTCATTGCCGTTCTGATCCTGCCACTTGCGCGTCTGCAGGCGGCCTTCGATATACAGGCGTGAGCCTTTCTTGACGTATTGCTGGGCCACTTCAGCCAGCTTGTTGAACATCACCACACGGTGCCATTCGGTACGTTCCTGACGCTGACCGCTCTGGCGATCATTCCAGGTGTCCGTCGTCGCGAGGTTCAGGTTGCACACCGCACTACCGGACGGGGTGAAGCGAACTTCCGGGTCTTGACCGAGATTACCGATCAGAATGACCTTGTTTACGCCACGAGCCATGAAGATTACTCCTGCAAATAGACCGGCGCGCCATGGGCACCGGAGAAGGTATCGAGTGCACCGGCAATGTGTTGCCGATGTCAGGGTTCAGCTGGCAGGCACTTCCGCGCCTGCCGGAGTTTCGTCATCACGCTGGCGAGTGAAGCGGGCCAGCGCCTTGTCATCCAGTGTATCGCGTGTGACCTTGAGATAAGCGACCCGTTCCTCACGCACCACGAGCGCCTCTTCCACGCCGGCGATCGCCAGCAGGCGTGTCTGCAGCTCGACGGCCGACAATTGCGAGGCCTCGGGTGACAGGCCGATCACTTCACTGCCCAGATGTCGCGGCGGTTGCATGCCCCACACCACGGCCAGCCACAGAATGGCGACCAGTCCCATGGCGAAGAACACGCCGCTCAGACCGAAATGCCCGGTCAACCAGCCGCCCCCGACACCGCCCACGAAGGCGCCCAGGAACTGACTGGTGGAATAGACCCCCATCGCCGTGCCCTTGGCACCGGCCGGGGCCAGCTTTGAGATCATCGACGGCAAGGTCGCCTCAAGCAGATTGAAGGCGACGAAGAACAGCCACAGCAGGCCGAGGAACATCGCCAGCCCCGCATGCTCGATGCCATCGACTCCCAGCAGCAGCAAGCTTGTCGCGATGGTCGCGACGGCCCCCAGGAAGACGGGCTTCATGCGCCGATACTTCTCGGCCACGATGACCAGCGGCAGCATGGCGACAAAGGCCAGCCCCATCAATGGCAGATAGATCCAGCCGTGATGCGCCGGGGCGATGCCGAAATTGACCAGCTGCTGGGGAATGGCCACGAAGCAGGCGGTCAGGATCATGTGCAGCGCAAAGATCGACACATCCATGCGCAACAATGCGGAATTCGCGAGGATACCCTTGAGCTGGCGCCTATCAAGCCCCACATCCTGATGTTGACGCCTGGGCGCAGCTGGCACCAGCTTCCAGAGCACGAACAGGCTCGCGACGGCCATCACGGCGGTCAACCAGAAGACCCCCGACAGGCCGAAGGCATCTGCGGCCAGTGGCCCTACGACCATCGCCAGTGCAAAGGCGACCCCGATCGACATGCCGATGGAGGCCATCGCCATGGTGCGAACCTCCTCCCGGGTCTGATCGGCCAGCAGTGCCATGATCGCTCCCGCCACTGCGCCGCTGCCCTGCAGACAGCGCCCGAGGATGATCATCTCGATGCTGTCGGCCGTCGCCGCGACCAGCGAGCCCAGAATGAACAACCCGAGCCCGAAGCCGATCACGGCCTTGCGCCCCAATCGGTCTGACAGCCAGCCGAATGGAATCTGCAGCAATGCCTGGGTCAGCCCGTAGCCACCCAGCGCCACACCGACCAGTGTCGGCGTCGCTCCGGCGAGGTCACGGGTATAGAGCGCCAGCACCGGCAACACCATGAACAGCCCCAGCATGCGAGTCGCATACAGGCTGGCAAGGCCGACGATGGCGCGGCGTTCCGGCGCGAGCAGTCGAGAGGTTTTCATGGGCGGCGGCGGGCTCCGGAGCATGACAGTCAAGAAGGGGGAGGCCGACCACGTGGGTCGCCGAGATGTGACGTCCAACAGTGGTCGCCCACCAATGGACTGCATATTCTAAGGCCCGCTTGGCGGCTTTGAAAGCATGCAGCCTTTGCCGGGTGTTTCACCCGCGCCTTATAATCGTTGCTTTTATCGACGCAGCCCGAGGTGGCAATGGACAGGATTCAGGTGAGGGGTGCGCGCACCCACAACCTCAAGAACATCGATGTCGAACTGCCGCGTGACAAGCTGATCGTGGTGACCGGACTTTCCGGTTCCGGCAAGTCATCACTTGCCTTTGACACTCTCTATGCCGAGGGACAGCGGCGCTACGTCGAATCACTGTCCACCTACGCACGTCAGTTCCTGTCGATGATGGAAAAGCCGGACATCGACCATATCGAAGGTCTGTCACCGGCGATTTCCATCGAACAGAAATCGACCTCGCACAACCCGCGCTCCACCGTCGGTACCATTACCGAGATCTACGACTACCTGCGCCTGCTGTATGCACGCGCCGGTACGCCGCGCTGCCCGGACCACGCGATCGATCTGGAAGCCCAGACCATCTCGCAGATGGTCGATCAGGCGCTCGCCTTGCCGGAAGGCAGCAAGCTGATGCTGCTGGCTCCCGTGGTCAGTGGCCGCAAGGGTGAGCACCTCCAGCTGCTGTCAGAGCTACGTGCCCAGGGCTTCGTGCGGGCCCGCATCGACGGCGTGATCGTCGAGCTGGATGACCTCAAGCCGCTGAAGAAGAACAAGAAGCATGACATCGACGTCGTCGTCGATCGCTTCAAGGTGCGCGAAGACCTCAAGCAGCGCCTGGCCGAATCCTTCGAGACCGCGCTGAATCTGGCCGACGGCAGCGCGCGCCTGCACTTCATGGATGGCGAACAGGAAGACCTCGTCTTCTCCTCGCGCTTCGCCTGTCCGGTGTGTGGCTATGCGCTGGCCGAGCTGGAACCGCGCCTGTTCTCCTTCAACAACCCGGCGGGCGCCTGCCCGACCTGTGACGGCCTCGGCGTGAAGCAGTATTTCGATCCCGACAAGCTGATCAGCCATCCTGAGCTGTCACTGGCCGAAGGCGTCATCAAGGGCTGGGACCGTCGCAGTGTCTACTACTTCAGCCAGCTGCAGGCCGTTGCCGAGCATTACGGCTTCGCGCTGGAAGCGGCCTGGGAGTCGCTCAGCGATGAAGCGCGTGATGCCGTGCTCAATGGCAGCGGCCGCGAGGACATCGCCTTCAGCTACGTGAATGACCGTGGCCGCAAGGTGACCCGCGAGCACCCCTTCGAGGGCGTGCTGCCCAACATGGAGCGCCGTTACCGCGAGACCGAATCCAACATGGTGCGCGAGGACCTCGCACGTTATCTGGCAGTCCAGCCGTGCCCCAGCTGCGACGGCTCGCGCCTGCGTCGTGAAGCGCGCAACGTCTATGTCGATGACCGCACGCTCTCCGAGGTCGTGCGTCAGCCGATCGGTGAAGCGTGGGAAGAGTTCGGCAAGCTGAGTCTGCCGGGACGCAAGGGCGAGATCGCCGCCAAGATCGTGCATGAGATCCAGGCGCGCCTCGAATTTCTCGTCAATGTCGGCCTCGACTACCTGACCCTGGAGCGCAGCGCCGACACCCTGTCTGGCGGTGAGGCGCAGCGTATCCGTCTCGCCAGCCAGATCGGTGCCGGCCTGGTCGGGGTGATGTACATCCTCGATGAGCCGTCCATCGGCCTGCATCAGCGTGACAATGATCGCCTGCTCAAGACGCTGATCCATCTGCGCGACCTGGGCAACACCGTGATCGTGGTCGAGCATGATGAGGACGCGATTCGCGCCGCCGACCACGTGCTGGATATCGGCCCGGGCGCCGGCGTGCATGGTGGCGAGATCGTCGCCCAGGGCACGCCGGAGCAGATCGAGGCCACGCCGGGCTCATTGACCGGACAGTACCTGAGCGGCGAGCGCGAGATCGCCGTGCCGCCCTACCGCCTTCCGGCCAACCCTGACAAGGTGCTGCGCCTGACCGGTGCCACCGGCAACAACCTGCAGGATGTGACGCTGACGCTGCCGACAGGCCTGCTGACGTGCATCACCGGGGTCTCGGGCTCAGGCAAGTCGACGCTGATCAATGCCACCCTGATGCCACTGGCGGCGCGTGAGCTCAACCGGGCCACCACCCTGACGCCCGCGCCCTACGGCACCATCGAGGGGCTGGACCTGTTCGACAAGATGGTGGATATCGACCAGAGCCCCATCGGGCGGACGCCGCGCTCCAACCCGGCGACCTATACCGGCATCTTCACGCCGATCCGCGAGCTGTTCTCAGGCACCCAGGAAGCACGCGCCCGCGGCTACAAGCCGGGCCGCTTCAGCTTCAACGTCAAGGGCGGCCGCTGCGAGGCCTGTCAGGGCGACGGCCTGATCAAGGTCGAGATGCACTTCCTGCCCGACATGTACGTGCCCTGCGATGTCTGCAAGGGCAAGCGCTACAACCGCGAGACGCTTGAAGTGCAGTACAAGGGCAAGAACATCCACGAAGTGCTGGAGATGACCATCGAGGAGGCGCTGGAGTTCTTCTCGCCGGTTCCGGCCATCGCCCGCCGCCTGCAGACGCTGATGGATGTCGGCCTCTCCTACGTCCGCCTCGGCCAGAGCGCGACCACGCTGTCCGGCGGTGAAGCCCAGCGCGTCAAGCTGGCGCGTGAGCTGGCCAAGCGCGATACCGGCAAGACGCTCTATATTCTCGATGAGCCGACCACCGGTCTGCACTTCGAGGATATTCGCCAGCTGCTGGTCGTGTTGCACCGCCTGCGCGATCACGGCAACACCGTGGTCGTGATCGAGCACAACCTGGATGTGATCAAGACGGCCGACTGGCTGATCGACCTCGGCCCGGAGGGTGGCTCAGGCGGCGGCCAGATCATCGCCGAAGGCACGCCGGAGCAACTGGCCACGCAGGAGATCTCGCACACCGGTCGCTTCCTGGCCCCGCTGCTGGAGCGCCAGAAAGCCACCAGTGCCACCGCGAGTAGCAAGAAGAAGGCCGAGACCAGCAGCTAGGCGCCGGCTCACGCCCCTTCCGCTCCTCTGATTCACCTCGCCCCAGCACACTCTCAACACACCCAGGGGCGAGGTGAAGCTTTCGGCAAATGACACGGGCGTGTCACCCGGCCAACTGCCAGGCATAAAAAAAGGCCAACCCGTGAGGGTTGGCCTTTTCTTGTGGACGAAGCAAGCCGAAGCTTACTCTTCGCCCGCTGCCTCGGAGGCAACCGGACGATCGACCAGCTCGACGAATGCCATCGGGGCATTGTCACCGGCGCGATAGCCGCACTTCAGGATGCGCAGGTAACCGCCCGGACGGGAGGTGTAGCGCGGGCCGAGCTCATTGAAGAGCTTGCCGACCGCTTCCTTGGAGCGCGTGCGAGAGAACGCCAAACGGCGGTTCGCAACGGTGTCCTGCTTGGCCAGGGTGATCAGCGGCTCGATATGACGACGCAGTTCCTTGGCTTTCGGCAGGGTAGTCTTGATGACCTCGTGCTCTACCAGAGAGATGCACATGTTCTTGAACATGGCTTCACGGTGAGAGCTGGTACGGTTCAGGTGACGACCACTCTTACGATGACGCATGGTTGTGATTCCTTACCAGTCTGGGGCTTGAGCCGACCGGGCTTCCTTAAGCGGAAGCCTTGTCGTCCTTCAGGCTTGCGGGCGGCCAGTTTTCCAACCGCATGCCGAGGGACAGACCACGCGCGGACAGCACGTCCTTGATTTCATTCAAGGACTTCTTGCCGAGATTCGGGGTCTTCAGCAGCTCAACTTCGGTGCGCTGAATGAGATCACCGATGTAATAGATATTCTCGGCCTTGAGACAGTTCGCACTGCGAACAGTCAGCTCAAGATCGTCTACGGGACGGAGAAGGATCGGATCGATTTGATCTTCCTCTTCTTCGACTTCCTGTTCCTTGTCTGCTTCCAGATCAACGAAGGCGGCCAGCTGCTCCTGCAGGATAGTTGCGGAGCGGCGGATCGCTTCTTCCGGATCCAGTGTGCCGTCGGTTTCCAGGTCGATCACCAGCTTGTCGAGGTTGGTGCGCTGTTCAACACGCGCAGCCTCGACGGCATAGGAGACCCGACGAACCGGGGTAAAGGTCGCATCCAGCTGGAGGCGGCCAATGGCACGTGATTCGTCATCAGCAGAGATGCGAGCATCTGCCGCTTCGTAGCCGCGGCCACGAGCGATCTTGAGCTGCATCTTCAGCTCGCCACCATCATTGAGGTGAGCGATGACGTGATCCGGATTCACGATTTCGAGATCGTGGTCGCCAGCGATGTCGCCAGCAGTCACGATACCCGGGCCCTTCTTGTTCAGCGCCAGCACAGCTTCGTCGCGACCATGCATCTTGATGGCCACGTCCTTGAGGTTCAGCAGGATTTCGATTACATCCTCCTGCACCCCTTCAATGGCGCTGTACTCGTGCAGAACGCCTTCGATCTCAGCTTCCACGACGGCACAGCCGGGCATGGAAGAAAGCAGGATGCGACGCAGAGCATTCCCCAGGGTGTGGCCGAAACCACGCTCGAAGGGTTCGAGGACGATTCGCGCGTGATGGGCGCTGACTTCCTCGACCTTGATATCGCGAGGACGGAGAAACTCTGTCACTGAGCGCTGCATAAGAACACCTTTAAGGCTGCCAAACGGATAATCTGGGTACTCCAGCCGGGCCGACGAATCGGCCCGGCGTTACATTACTTGGAGTACAGCTCGACGATCAGGTTTTCGTTGATATCGGCAGACAGGTCGCCACGCTCGGGGACAGCCTTGAAAGTGCCTTCCATCTTCTTGGAGTCGACGTCGACCCAGGAGACATCACCGCGGTTGGCAGCGAGTGCCAGAGACTGCTGGATGCGAGCCTGGTTCTTGGCCTTCTCACGAACGGTGACCACATCGCCAGCCTTCACTTTGAAGGAAGCAACGTTGACGGTACGGCCGTTCACGGCGATCGCCTTGTGGCTGACCAGCTGACGTGCCTCGGAACGCGTGGAGCCGAAGCCCATGCGGTAGACGACGTTGTCGAGACGAGTCTCGAGGAGCTGGAGCAGAACCTCACCGGTCGCACCCTTGAGGCGAGCGGCTTCTTTGTAGTAGTTGCGGAATTGCTTTTCCAGCACGCCGTACATGCGACGTACCTTCTGCTTTTCACGCAGCTGCAGGCCGTAGTCTGAAAGACGCTGACGGCGCTGGCCATGAACACCCGGGGGTTGTTCGGATTTGCACTTCTTCTCGAACGGAGTCACGCCACTCTTCAGGAAGAGGTCGGTGCCTTCACGACGAGACAGTTTGCACTTCGGTCCAATATAACGAGCCATGAGTCTGTCTCCTTAAACGCGGCGTTTCTTCGGCGGACGGCACCCATTATGCGGGATGGGGGTCACGTCGGTGATGCTTTGCACGCGGAAGCCTGCGGCATTGAGAGCACGCACGGCGGACTCACGACCCGGACCCGGGCCCTTGACCAGCACGTCGACGTTCTTCACACCATATTCGGCTGCAGCGGTCGCTGCACGTTCACTTGCGACTTGCGCAGCGAACGGGGTGCTCTTGCGAGAACCACGAAAACCCGAACCACCGGCAGTTGCCCAGGAAAGAGCATTGCCCTGGCGGTCTGTGATCGTCACGATAGTGTTGTTAAAAGAGGCGTGGATATGCGCGATGGCATCCACTACCTGCTTTTTAACCTTCTTGCGCTTACTCGGGTTAGCCATTAGATGTTTCCTGTCTAAACGCCAGTTCGTTTACTTGCGAATCGGTTTACGCGGACCTTTGCGTGTACGTGCGTTGGTCTTGGTGCGCTGACCGCGCAACGGAAGACCACGACGATGGCGCAGGCCACGATAGCAACCGAGGTCCATGAGACGCTTGATGTTCAGCGTGATCTCACGACGCAGGTCGCCTTCGACGGTGTACTTACCCACCTCGGCACGAACCAGGTCCAGTTGTTCAACAGACAGATCAGCGATCTTGACGCTCGGTTCTAAACCGAGAGCGGCGCAGATCTGCTGTGCACGCGTACGGCCAATCCCGAAGATATAAGTCAGCGAGATCGCCGCGTGCTTGTTGTCCGGGATATTGACGCCAGCAATACGGGCCATCAGTTTTCTCCGAAAGGTTAGCGGCGGATTTTACATCCACAAAGGGCGCAATAGCATACCCCTTGATCCCATTGGGAACAAGGGGGTATGCCAGCACCCGAGCTTGTATTCAGCTAAGCGGGTCGAGGGAATTAACCCTGACGCTGCTTGTGGCGGGGCTCAGTGCAGATGACCCGCACTGCGCCACGACGCCGAATGATCTTGCAGTTACGGCAAATTTTCTTGACGGAAGCTCGAACTTTCATCGTTCTCTCCAGTTTGCTAACAGGGGCTGCGCAATCAGCGCATCATGCCACCGCTGCCATAGCCTTTGAGGTTGGCCTTCTTCATCACCGACGCATACTGATTTGACATCAGATGCGACTGCACCTGGGCCATGAAGTCCATGACCACCACGACCACGATGAGCAGAGAGGTGCCGCCGAAATAGAACGGAACCTGCCATGCAACAACGAGGAATTGAGGCATCAGGGAGACTAGGGTGATGTAGAGGGCGCCGAACAGCGTCAGGCGAGTCATCACCTTATCGATGTAACGGGCGGTCTGTTCGCCTGGGCGAATACCCGGCAGAAACGCTCCTGACTTCTTGAGGTTGTCAGCAACATCCTTCGGATTGAAGACCAGCGCCGTGTAGAAGAAGCAGAAGAATACTACAGCGGCAGCGAAAAGCAAGATATACAGTGGCTGACCCGGCCCGAGAGCCTGAGATGCCGTCTGCAACCATTGCATGCTTTCACTCTGGCCAAACCATTGACCCATCGACGCAGGGAACAGCAGGATGCTTGACGCGAAGATCGGCGGGATGACCCCGGCCATGTTGACCTTCATCGGCAAGTAGCTGCTCTGACCTGCATACATCTTGTTGCCAACCTGACGGCGCGGATAGTTCACCGTGATGCGGCGTTGGCCGCGCTCGATGAACACCACGAAGGCAACGGTAATGACTGCGAGCAGCGTCAGCGCCAGCAGCGGAAGCACATTCCAGGCACCATCATTGCGCGCCAGTTCGAAAGACTGGCCGATGGCACTCGGCAGCCCGGCGACAATACCAGCAAAGATGATCAGTGAGATCCCGTTGCCGATACCCTTCTCGGTGATCTGCTCTCCCAGCCACATCAGGAACACTGCACCAGCCACGAACGTACTCACGGCGGTGAAGTAGAAGCTGAAGTCAGCGGAATAGGCGACACCGTTTCCGACCAGTCCGACTGCCATGCCGATCGATTGGACCAGGGCCAGTACTACCGTGCCGTAGCGCGTGTACTGGCTGATCTTGCGACGGCCGGCCTCGCCTTCCTTTTTCAACTGCTCAAGCTGAGGCGAGACCACCGTCAGGAGCTGCATGATGATCGACGCGGATATGTAGGGCATGATGCCCAGCGCGAAGATACTCATTCGCTCCAGTGCACCACCGGAGAACATGTTGAACATGCTCAGGATGGTGCCCTGGTTTTCCCTGAACAAGGCAGCAAGCTGGTCAGGATTGATACCGGGAACGGGGATGTGTGCACCGATTCGGTACACCACGATGGCGATGAACACGAAGCGCAAACGCGCCCAGAGTTCGCTCAACCCACTTCCCTGCATCGCCGGTACGTTTCCTGACTTAGCCATTTAGTCCTCTACCTTGCCACCGGCAGCTTCGATCGCAGCACGGGCACCTTTGGTGACCTTAATGCCGCGAACCGTGACTGCCTTGTCCAGTTCGCCGGAGAGCATGACCTTCGCGAACTTCGTGGAATCACGAAGCACGTTGGCCTTCTTCAGCGTTTCGAGGTCGACGATCTCGCCGTCTACCAGTGCCAGTTCGCTCAGGCGCACTTCTTCGGAAATCAGAGACTTCGCGGAAGTGAAACCAAACTTCGGCAGGCGACGCTGCATAGGCATCTGACCGCCTTCGAAGCCCGGCTTGACGCTGCCACCGGAACGGGACTTCTGGCCCTTGTGGCCACGACCGCCGGTCTTACCAAGACCGGAGCCGATACCACGACCGACACGCTTTGCAGCGTGCTTGGAGCCCGGGGCCGGACTCAGGGTATTCAATTTCATGGATTACTCTCCCTCAACACGGACAAGGTAGTGAACCTTGTTGATCATGCCGCGTACCGCGGGGGTGTCTTCCAGCTCGACAGTGTGACCGATGCGGCGCAGGCCAAGACCTTTCATAGTGGCCTTGTGCTTTTCGAGGACGCCGATGGTGCTGCGGATCTGGGTTACCGTGATCTTAGCTGCCATGGTGCCTTACCCCGCAATCTTGTCGACAGACAGGCCACGCTTGGCGGCGATGTCTTCCGGAGATTTCATGGCAGCGAGACCGTTGATGGTCGCGCGCACCACGTTGACCGGATTGGTGGAACCGTAGCACTTGGCCAGGACGTCATGGACGCCTGCCAGTTCGAGCACGGAACGCATCGCACCGCCGGCAATGATGCCGGTACCTTCGGACGCTGGCTGCATGTAGATCTTGGATGCGCCGTGACGAGCCTTCACCGGGTACTGCAGGGTGTGGCCCTTCAGGTCAACCTTGATCATGTTGCGACGAGCTTGGTCCATTGCCTTCTGGATCGCGACCGGCACTTCACGCGCCTTGCCACGGCCGAAGCCAACACGACCATTGCCGTCACCAACGACAGTCAGAGCGGTGAAACCGAAGATACGGCCGCCCTTGACTACCTTGGCGACGCGGTTGATCTGCACGAGCTTCTCTTGCAGGTCACCGCCCTTCTGTTCGATATTCGCCATCGTAAAACCCTTTAGAATTCCAGGCCGCCTTCACGTGCGGCATCGGCCAGGGCCTTCACGCGACCGTGGTACTTGTACCCGGAGCGATCGAAAGCCACTTGCTTGATACCCGCTTCCTTCGCGCGCTCGGCAATCAGAGCACCCACCTTGGCGGCGGAGTCCGAGTTACCGGTAGAACCTTCGCGCAGGCTCTTGTCGAGCGTGGATGCGGTGGCCAGGACCTGGCCGCCATCCGGCGAGATGATCTGCGCGTAGATGTGACGCGGGGTGCGGTTCACGCACAGGCGAAACACGCCCAGCTCGCGGATTTTCGCACGAGCGCGGCGGGCACGACGGAGACGAGATTCTTTCTTCGCGTTCATAACCCTGCCTTACTTCTTCTTGGCTTCTTTACGACGGACGACTTCGTCGCTGTACCGAATACCTTTGCCCTTGTAGGGCTCCGGCGGACGGAATGCGCGAATCTCTGCGGCGACCTGACCCAAAGCCTGCTTGTCAGCAGACGTGAGGACGATCTGAGTGTTCTTCGGCGTTTCAGCCGTAACACTTGCCGGCAGTTCATAGTCGACCGGGTGTGAGAAGCCCAGTGTCAGGTTGATTGTCTGGCCTTTGGCCTGGGCACGATAACCCACACCATTGATTTCCAGAGACTTGGTGAAGCCTACGGAAACACCAGACACCATGTTGTTGACCAGAGCACGAGTGGTACCAACCATTGCCCAGTTCTTGGCGGTCTCGGACGGAGCGAAGGTCATTTGACCTTCTTCCATAGAGATGACCACGTCCTGGTGGACGGTCAGTTCCAGCTGGCCTTTGCTGCCCTTCACGGTCAGCTTGTCGCCGTCGAGCTTTGCCTCGACGCCGTTCGGCAATTTAACCGGATACTTGGCTACGCGGGACATTCCAAACTCCTAGAATACGGTGCAGAGGACTTCGCCGCCGACACCAGCTTGACGGGCCGCACGATCGGTCATCACGCCCCGGGAGGTGGAAACGATCGCAATACCCAGGCCATCTGCGACTTTCGGAAGCTCACCCTTGCCTTTGTACTGGCGCAGGGACGGCTTGGAAATACGCTTGATGCTCTCGATAACCGACTTGCCTTCGAAGTACTTGAGGGTCACGGTCAGTTCCGGCTTGGCGCCTTCTGCGACGGCAAACTCGGAAATATAACCCTCTTCCTTCAATACGCGGGCCACTTCAACCTTGAGCTTGGAAGACGGCATGGTAACCGTCTCCTTGGTGGCCATCTGCGCATTGCGGATACGAGTGAACATATCCGCCAGAGTGTCTTGCATGCTCATTTACGTTGCGCTCCTGAATTCTTGCAGTGGTGTTACCAGCTGGACTTGGTCAGACCAGGCACGTCACCACGCATAGCGGCTTCACGCAGCTTGTTGCGGCTCAGGCCGAACTTGTTGTAGTAGCCGTGCGGACGGCCAGTGATACGGCAGCGGTTACGCTGACGGACCGGGCTGGCATCACGCGGCAGCTGCTGCAGCTTCAGCTGTGCGTCGAAGCGCTCTTCTTCAGAAGCGTTGACGTCGTTGATGATGGTCTTCAGTGCGTCGCGTTTGGCGGCGTACTTAGCGACCAGCTTGGTGCGCTTGAGCTCGCGCTCAACCATGCTTTTCTTTGCCATGATCCACCCTTATTTCTTGAACGGGAAGTTCAGCGCGCCCAGCAACGCACGACCTTCATCATCGGTGTTGGCGCTAGTGGTGATGGTGATGTCCAGGCCACGAATCCGGTCGATCTTATCATACTCGATCTCCGGGAAGATGATCTGCTCACGCACACCCATGGAGTAGTTTCCACGGCCATCGAAGGACTTCGGGTTCAGACCACGGAAGTCACGAACGCGCGGGATAGCCACGTTCACGAGACGGTCCAGGAAGTCCCACATACGATCGCTGCGCAGGGTCACCTTAACACCGATCGGCCATCCTTCGCGGACTTTGAAGCCAGCGATGGACTTGCGTGCCTTGGTGACGATGGGCTTCTGACCAGAAAGCATCTGGAGATCGGCAAACGCGTTGTCGATCAGCTTCTTGTCAGCGGTGGCTTCACCGATACCCATGTTCAGGGTCACCTTGGTGATGCGGGGAACCTGCATCACATTGGCGTAGCCGAACTGCTCTTTAAGCTGGGCGGCCACTTCGTTCTGATAACGTTCTTTCAAGTTCGCCATGTTGTACCCGACTCGCGTTAGGCGTCGATCAGCTTCTGAGTCGACTTAAAGATGCGTACCTTAGTACCGTCTTCCTGTACCTGGATTCCGACACGATCCGCCTTGCCGGTCTCCTGGTTGAAGATGGCCACGTTGGACGCGTGAATCGGAGCCTCGCGCTCGACGATACCCCCCTGGGTGCCCAGCATCGGGTTGGGCTTGGTGTGACGCTTGATCATATTCACACCGGACACGAGCAGACGCTCACCTTTCAGCACCTTGCTGATGGTACCGCGCTTGCCCTTGTCCTTCCCGGCGATGACGATGACTTCATCGTCACGTTTGATCTTTTGCATATCCGCTTCCGCTCCTTACAGCACTTCGGGCGCCAGGGAAATGATCTTCATGAACTTCTCACTGCGAAGTTCACGGGTAACCGGGCCGAAGATACGGGTACCGATCGGCTGTTCGTTGGTGTTGTTCAACAGAACGGCCGCATTACCGTCGAAGCGGATCACGGAACCGTCATTACGACGGACACCGGCTTTGGTACGAACGACCACTGCCTTCATGACCTGGCCTTTCTTGACCTTGCCACGCGGGATAGCTTCTTTGACGGTGACCTTGATGATGTCTCCAACACGAGCGTAACGGCGGTGTGAACCACCCAGCACCTTGATGCATTGCACCCGGCGCGCGCCACTGTTGTCGGCGACATCCAGCATTGTCTGAGTCTGAATCATCGGTTTTCTCCAAACCTAATCTGACTGCCTGGTGGGAACTGGCCTAGGGATTAACCCTTGGCCTGTTCAACCACCTCGACCAGGGTCCAGGCTTTCTTCTTGGACAGCGGACGAGTCTCGGCGATAGAGACGGTGTCACCGATCCGAGCCTGATTCGCCTCATCATGGGCGTGCAGCTTGGTGGAGCGTCTCAGGTACTTGCCATAGATCGGGTGACGCTCACGGCGCTCGACCATGACAACGATGGATTTTTCCATCTTGTCACTCACCACCTTGCCGGTGAGTGTGCGTGCTTTAGTTTCTTCGGCCATTTTACTCACCTGACTTCTGGTTGAGCACAGTCTTAACCTGAGCAATTTGGCGACGAGTCTGCTTGAGCAGGTGAACCTGGCTCAGCTGGCCTGTTGCCTTCTGCATGCGCAGATTGAATTGCTCACGCAGCAGTTCGAACAACTGCTCCTGGAGCGCCTCGACTGACTTTTCACGGAGTTCTTGGGCTTTCATCACATCACCGTCCGCTTAACAAAGGTGGTGGAGATCGGCATCTTCATAGCGGCCAGGCTAAATGCTTCACGGGCCAGCTCTTCGGATACACCTTCGATCTCGTAGAGGACCTTGCCGGGCTGGATCTGAGCGACCCAGTACTCGACAGAACCCTTACCTTTACCCATACGAACTTCCAACGGCTTGTTGGAGATCGGCTTGTCTGGGAAGACACGGATCCAGATCTTACCGCCACGCTTGACGTGACGAGTGATGGCACGACGGCCAGCTTCGATCTGACGAGCGGTGATACGACCACGGCCGGTGGCTTTCAGGCCAAACTCACCAAAGCTTACCTTGCTTCCGCGATGCGCCAGGCCACGGTTGCGACCTTTCTGCATCTTGCGGAATTTCATACGCTTGGGCTGTAACATCGATTACCCCCTTACTTGCCTTTCTTCTTGGGTGCGGACGCGGGCTGCTTCGCCTTGGCTCGCACCTCTTCGATGCCACCGAGGATCTCGCCTTTGAAGATCCAGACCTTGACACCAATGATGCCGTAGGTGGTGTGAGCTTCGAAGGTGGAGTAATCAATGTCAGCACGCAGGGTGTGAAGCGGAACGCGGCCTTCGCGGTACCATTCGGTACGGGCGATTTCGGCACCGCCGAGACGACCAGAGAGCTGAATCTTGATGCCCTTGGCGCCCAGACGCATTGCGTTCTGCACAGCACGCTTCATCGCACGACGGAACATGACACGACGCTCGAGCTGACCTGCCACATTGGCAGCAACCAGCTTGGCATCGAGTTCCGGCTTGCGAATCTCCTCGATGTTGATGTGGACGGGAACGCCCATCATCTCGGAAACTTCACGACGAAGGCGGTCGACATCTTCACCTTTCTTACCGATCACGATACCCGGACGGGCGGTGTGAATGGTAATACGGGCGTTGTTTGCCGGACGCTCGATGCTGATGCGGCTCACGGAAGCGCTTTTCAGACGCTCTTCCAGGAATCCACGCACCTGCAGATCGTTGTTCAGTTTGTCGGCATAGGTAGCGCCTTCGGCGTACCAGACAGAGGTATGATCCTTGACAATACCCAGTCGGAAACCTGTCGGATTAACTTTCTGACCCATTGGTCGTCTCCTACTTCTCGGCTACCTTGACGGTGATATGACAAGTGCGCTTCAAGATACGATCCGCACGGCCTTTGGCACGTGGCTGGATGCGCTTGAGCGTCATGCCCTCGTCGACACAGATAGTCGAGACGCGAAGCTCGTCAATGTCCATGCCGTTGTTTTCTTCCGCATTCGCGATCGCGGACTGCAGAACCTTGCGAACAATCTTCGCGGCCTTCTTCGGTGAGAAAGCGAGCAGATTCAGCGCCTCGGCGACCGGCTTACCGCGCACCTGGTCAGCCACCAAACGGGCCTTCTGGGCGGATAAACGAGCGCCGCGCAGCTTAGCAGCTACTTCCATCTCTTAAATCCTCTCTGGCTTACCGTTTGGCTTTTTTATCTGCAGCGTGCCCGCGGTATGTGCGGGTGGCAGCAAACTCGCCGAGCTTGTGACCGACCATTTCCTCAGAAACGAGAACCGGGACATGCTGGCGACCGTTATGGACGGCAATGGTGAGCCCGACCATGTTCGGCAGGATCATGGAACGACGCGACCAGGTCTTGATCGGTTTGCGGTCGTTCTTTTCCACTGCTGTCTCAACCTTCTTCAGCAGATGAAGGTCAATAAAAGGACCTTTCTTCAGTGAACGTGGCACAGCCGTTACCCCTCAATATCTGTTACTTGGCCTTGCGGCGACGGACGATAAGCTTATCGGTGCGCTTGTTCTTGCGAGTCTTGTGACCCTTGGTCGGGACGCCCCACGGGCTGACCGGGTGACGGCCACCAGAGGTACGACCTTCACCACCACCATGCGGGTGATCGACCGGGTTCATCGCGACACCGCGAACAGTCGGGCGCACGCCTCTCCAACGCTTAGCACCGGCCTTGCCCAGTTGACGGAGGCTGTGCTCGGAGTTGCCCACTTCGCCGAGAGTTGCACGGCATTCGGACAGCACCTTACGCATCTCGCCAGAGCGCAGACGCAGCGTGGTGTAGTTACCGTCACGTGCCACAACCTGGGCACTGGTACCTGCACTACGAGCGATCTGGGCGCCCTTGCCTGGCTTCAGCTCTACACAGTGAACGGTGGAACCCACCGGGACATTGCGCAGCGGCAGAGCGTTGCCTTTCTTGATCGGTGCGTTAACACCAGACTCGAGACGATCGCCAGCAGAGACACCTTTCGGTGCAATGATGTAGCGACGTTCGCCGTCAAGGTACTTCACCAGCGCGATGTTCGCGCTACGGTTCGGATCGTACTCCAGACGCTCAACGATGGCCGGAATGCCATCCTTGTTGCGCTTGAAATCGACCAGACGGTAATGGTGACGATGACCACCGCCGATGTGGCGAGTAGTGATGCGACCATTATTGTTACGACCACCGGACTTTGACTGCTTTTCAAGCAGCGGAGCGTACGCGCGACCTTTGAAAAGTTCGTCATTGACGACCTTTACCAGGTGGCGGCGACCGGCGGAGGTAGGTTTTGTCTTAACAATTGCCATGTTCCGTACTCCTGCCTTACTCGGCGCCAGAGAAGTCTTCGATGGTCTCGCCGGCGGCCAGAGTTACATAGGCCTTGCGATAACCAGCGCGACGACCAACACCGCGAGCGGTGCGCTTGGTCTTGCCTTTCATGTTCAGAACCTGAACACGATCGACTTTCTTACCAAACAGCGCTTCGACGGCTTTCTTGATTTCGGGCTTTGTCGCGTCGCTGGCAACCTTGAACACGTACTGGTTGTTCTCGGCAGCGACCGCGGCCTTCTCGGTCATGTGAGGACCAAGCAGGACCTTGAATACGCGTTCCTGATTCATCCCAGGTTCTCCTCGAACTTGCGCAGGGCAGCGACAGTCATCAGCACCTTGTCGTAACCGACGAGGCTGACCGGGTCAGCGCCAGCGACATTGACGACGTCAACATACGGGATGTTGCGCGCGGCCAGGTACAGGTTGACGTCCTGCTCTTCAGTGACGATCAGCGCTTTCTCAAGGCCCAGTTCCTGGAGCTTGGCGATCAGCAGCTTGGTCTTCGGAGCTTCGACGCTGATAGCATCGACCGCGACCAGGCGATCCTGACGGACCAGCTCGGACAGGATGGAACGCATGGCAGCGCGATACATCTTGCGGTTGACCTTGTGCGAGTGGTCCTGAGGACGCGCTGCAAAGGTCACACCGCCAGAACGCCACAGCGGGGAACGGATGGTACCGGCACGTGCACGACCAGTACCTTTCTGACGCCACGGCTTCTTGCCACCGCCGGACACGTCAGAACGGGTCTTCTGAGCCACGGTACCTTGACGTGCACCAGCCAGATAGGCGGTGACGACCTGGTGAACCAGAGCCTCGTTGAAGTCCTTACCAAAGGTGGCATCGGAGACGTCTACTGCGCCGCCTGCACCTGCAAGATTAAGATTCATCGGTTAATTCCCCTCAGCGAGCTTTCACAGCGGAACGCACGATCACTTCGCCGCCCGGAGCACCTGGAACGGCACCCTTGACCAGCAGAAGATTGCGTTCAGCGTCGACGCGGACCACTTCCAGGCTCTGGACGGTGGAACGGACGTTGCCCATCTGGCCAGCCATCTTCTTACCTTTGAAGACGCGGCCCGGGGTCTGACAGTTACCGATGGAACCCGGCGCGCGGTGCGACAGTGAGTTACCGTGGGTAGCGTCTTGGGTGCGGAAGTTCCAGCGCTTAACTGCGCCCTGGAAACCTTTACCCTTGGAGGTGCCGGTCACGTCAATCTTTTGACCAGCTTCAAAGAGGGATACGGTGAGTTCGCCGCCCACTGCAGGAGCTTCGTCACCTTCGTTCAGGCGGAATTCCATCAGGGTACGGCCAGCCTCAACACCCGCCTTGGCATACTGACCAGCAGTTGCCTTGGTGAGGTGCTTGGCTTTACGAGAGCCAGTTGTCACCTGAATAGCATTGTAGCCGTCAGTCTCGAGAGACTTGATGGTCACGATGCGGTTCGGCTCAACTTCAATCACGGTAACCGGCACAGAGGCGCCAGCTTCGGTGAAGACACGGGTCATCCCGGCCTTCTTACCGACTAAACCGATAGACATGTTCAGTCTCCTTTAGTGTACGGGGCTGTCACCCGCTATGGCTGCCCTTTCCAGAGCATTCCACTAGCACATTGTATGACGCCATCCCGGCGTGGCGGCTGCTGCTCTATCAGTGAGAGCGCTGGGCCGCAGTGACTAGTGAGGTATCAGTCAACCTTGATCTGGACGTCCACACCGGCTGCCAGGTCAAGCTTCATCAGCGCGTCGACAGTCTTCTCTGTCGGCTCGACGATGTCGAGAACGCGCTTGTGGGTACGAATCTCATACTGGTCACGCGCGTCCTTGTTGACGTGCGGAGAGACCAGGATGGTGTAACGCTCGCGACGGGTCGGCAGCGGGATCGGGCCACGAACCTGAGCACCGGTACGCTTTGCAGTTTCAACGATCTCTGCAGAGGACTGGTCGATCAGACGGTGGTCGAATGCTTTCAACCGGATGCGAATCTTCTGGTTTTGCATTGCCCAAAACTCCAATGGATGTCGACGGCGTAGGCCGTCACCCACGCATTCAAAGGATGCGCATTATAGGCAGACTGACATCAGGTGTCAAACATGCGAGAAAAGGGGGCCCATCAGGGCCCCCTTCTGTGTCAGGTAAGGAGAACCTTACTCGACGATTTTGGCCACGACGCCAGCGCCGACGGTACGACCGCCTTCACGGATAGCGAAACGCAGACCATCTTCCATGGCGATCGGAGCGATCAGAGACACGACCATCTGGACGTTGTCGCCCGGCATGACCATCTCGACGCCTTCCGGCAGCTCACAGGTACCAGTGATGTCAGTGGTACGGAAGTAGAACTGCGGACGATAGCCTTTGAAGAACGGAGTGTGACGACCGCCTTCTTCCTTGGACAGGACGTAGACTTCGGCTTCGAACTTGGTGTGCGGCTTGATGGAGCCCGGCTTGGCCAGAACCTGGCCACGCTCGACGTCATCACGCTTGGTGCCGCGCAGCAGGGCGCCGACGTTTTCGCCAGCACGACCTTCGTCCAGCAGCTTGCGGAACATCTCGACACCGGTAACGGTAGTCTTGGTGGTGTCACGCACGCCGATGATCTCGATCTCTTCGCCAGTCTTGACCAGACCACGCTCGATACGGCCAGTGACGACGGTACCGCGGCCAGAGATGGAGAAGACGTCTTCGATCGGCATCAGGAACGGCTGGTCGATAGCACGCTCCGGCTCCGGGATGTACGCATCCAGGGCCTTGATCAGGTTGGCAACGGCGGTAGTACCCATGCCGTTGTCGTCCTTGCCTTCCAGAGCCATCAGGGCAGAGCCGATGATGATCGGAGTGTCATCGCCCGGGAAGTCGTACTCGCTCAGGAGTTCACGAACTTCCATCTCGACCAGCTCGAGCAGTTCTTCGTCATCGACCATGTCAGCCTTGTTCAGGAAGACAACGATGTACGGAACGCCGACCTGACGGGACAGCAGGATGTGCTCGCGAGTCTGCGGCATGGGGCCGTCAGCAGCGGAACAGACCAGGATAGCGCCGTCCATCTGGGCAGCACCGGTGATCATGTTCTTGACGTAGTCGGCGTGACCCGGGCAGTCGACGTGCGCGTAGTGGCGCTCTTCGGACTGATATTCCACGTGAGCGGTGGAGATGGTGATACCACGCTCACGCTCTTCCGGGGCATTATCGATGGAGTCAAACGCACGCGCGTCACCACCGAAGACTTCTGCAGAGACGCGAGTCAGAGCCGCAGTCAGAGTGGTCTTGCCGTGATCGACGTGACCAATGGTGCCGACGTTGACGTGCGGCTTCGAACGCTCAAATTTTTCCTTAGCCACTGCTATAACCTCTTTCGTTAGCTAATCGGTTACTTCTGATTGATGACGGCTTCGACGATGCTGTTCGGTGCTTCGTCGTATTTCGCAAACTCCATGGAGTAGCTTGCGCGGCCCTGGGTCTGTGAGCGCAGGTCGGTCGCATAACCGAACATCTCACCCAGCGGCACCAGTGCATTGATGATCTTGCCAGTGGAAGAATCATCCATGCCCTGAACGAGGCCACGACGACGGTTCAGGTCGCCCATGACGTCACCCATGAAATCTTCAGGCGTGACGACTTCGACTTTCATGAGCGGCTCAAGCAGCACTGCACCCGCTTTCGGGGCACCGGCCTTGATCGCCATGGAAGAGGCGACCTTGAACGCAGTCTCGTTGGAGTCGACGTCGTGGTAGGAACCATCGAACAGCGTGACCTTGACGTCGATCATCGGATAACCGGCGATGACACCATTCTTGAGCTGCTCAGCGGCGCCCTTCTCGACGGCCGGCACGTATTCCTTCGGAACCGCACCACCGACGATCTCGGACTCGAACTTGAAGGTCATTTCTTCGTCGTCGCCCTTGTCCTCTGCAGTGAGAGGCTCAATGCGAAGCCAGACGTGACCGAACTGACCACGACCGCCGGACTGACGAACGAACTTGCCTTCCTGCTCGACCTTGGTACGGATGGTCTCACGGTAAGCCACCTGCGGCTTGCCGATGTTCGCCTCGACATTGAACTCGCGACGCATGCGGTCGACGAGGATGTCCAGGTGAAGCTCACCCATACCGGAGATGATGGTCTGACCGGACTCTTCGTCGGTCTCGACGCGGAAGGACGGATCTTCCTGGGCCAGCTTGCCCAGTGCAACACCCATCTTTTCCTGGTCGGCCTTGGACTTCGGCTCGACAGCGACGGAGATGACCGGCTCAGGGAATTCCATGCGCTCAAGCACGATCTTGTGATCCGGGTCACACAGGGTGTCACCGGTGGTCACGTCTTTCAGACCGATACATGCGGCGATATCGCCAGCATAGACTTCCTTGATCTCCTCACGAGAGTTGGAGTGCATCTGGACGATACGACCGACACGCTCCTTCTTGCTCTTGACGGAGTTGAAGACGCCATCACCAGACTTCAGCACGCCCGAGTAGACGCGGATGAAGGTCAGGGTACCAACGAACGGATCGGTCGCGATCTTGAACGCCAGCGCCGCGAACGGAGCCTTGTCGTCAGCTTCGCGGGTCTCGATGGTACCGTCCTTGTCGTCAAGCTCACCTTCGATGGCCTTGACTTCAAGCGGAGACGGCATGTATTCGATGACCGCATCCAGAACTGCCTGGACACCCTTGTTCTTGAAGGCAGAACCACAGGTCACGAGGCAGATTTCGTTGGCCAGGGTACGCTGACGCAGCGCAGCCTTGACTTCTTCCTCGGACAGCTCGCCTTCTTCAAGGTACTTGTCCATCAGCTCTTCGGACGCTTCAGCAGCAGACTCGAGCATGTGTTCACGCCATTCGGCAGCTGTATCTTGCAGCTCGGCCGGAATGTCGATCAGCTCGTAGTTCATGCCGTGATTGTCTTCGTCCCAGACAATGGCCTTCATCTTGATCAGGTCGATGACGCCCTTGAACTCGTCTTCCGCACCCCAGTTGATCTGGATCGGGACGGCGTTCGCGCCCAGGCGCTTGCGCACCTGCTCGACGACCATGAAGAAGTCCGCGCCAGCGCGGTCCATCTTGTTGACGAAGATCATGCGCGGAACTTCGTAACGGTTGGCCTGACGCCAGACAGTCTCTGTCTGCGGCTGGACACCGGAAGAACCACACAGCACCACGACCGCGCCATCGAGAACACGCAGTGAACGCTCGACTTCAACAGTGAAGTCAACGTGCCCCGGAGTATCGATGATGTTGATACGGTGCTCGTCGAACTGCTTGCTCATGCCCTGCCAGAAGCAGGTGGTCGCCGCAGAGGTGATCGTGATGCCACGTTCCTGTTCCTGCTCCATCCAGTCCATGGTGGCAGCACCATCGTGGACTTCGCCGACCTTGTGAGACAGGCCGGTATAGAACAGGACGCGCTCGGTAGTGGTAGTCTTACCGGCGTCGACGTGGGCACAGATACCGATGTTGCGGTAACGCTTAAGTGGAGTCTTGCGTGCCACGGTGAGTATCCCCGTTGTTTAGAAGCGGTAGTGGGAGAAGGCCTTGTTGGCTTCTGCCATGCGGTGCACGTCTTCACGCTTCTTCACAGCAGAACCCTTGCCTTCAGCGGCATCCAGGATCTCGCCAGAGAGGCGCTGCACCATGGTCTTTTCGCCGCGCTTGCGCGCAGCGTCCACCAGCCAACGCATGGCCAGTGCCTGACGACGGGAAGGACGAACTTCAACCGGCACCTGGTAGGTTGCACCACCAACACGACGGGACTTCACTTCGACCATCGGCTGGATGGCTTCCAGCGCCTTGTCGAAGAGGTCCAGCGGCTCGTCATTGGAGCGTTCGGCAACACGATCGAGAGCACCGTAAACGATGCGCTCAGCTGCAGACTTCTTGCCGCTGATCATCAGGTGGTTCATGAACTTGGCCAGGCGCTCGCTTCCGAACTTCGGATCCGGCAGGATTTCGCGCTTAGCTGCTACACGTCTTCTAGGCATGATAAGCCCTCAGTAGAAGGGTCCTTCAGGTAAACCCGGGACGCCTCGCGTTGGACGCGACGCCCGACCTTACTCTTATCAGACCGATATTAAACTTTGAATTACGCCTTCGGACGCTTGGCGCCGTACTTGGAACGGCCCTGCTTACGGTTCTGCACGCCAGAGGTATCCAGTGCACCACGAACGGTGTGGTAACGGACACCCGGCAAATCCTTCACACGACCGCCACGGATCAGAACAACAGAGTGTTCCTGAAGGTTGTGACCTTCACCGCCGATGTATGAAGTGACTTCGAAGCCGTTGGTCAGGCGAACACGGCAAACCTTACGGAGTGCGGAGTTCGGCTTCTTCGGGGTAGTAGTGTATACACGGGTACACACGCCACGCTTCTGCGGACATGCCTGCAGCGCAGGGACGTCGCTCTTGGACGCCTGACGCTTGCGCGGCTTGCGCACGAGCTGGTTAACGGTTGCCATTTGCTTGCTCCAATGGGTTGTACTGCCTTCCAACAACAGGGCAGGATGCACCTGCCCTACTGTTAAAGGCTGCATATTCTAGGGCTTGGGCCACAAGGGCGTCAACCCCGCCGTCAGAGACGGCGGGGCGCAAGACCTCAGAGGTCGTCGTCGTCCGCGTCGAGGGCAGTGAGCTGAGCGCCCAATTCCTGCTCGACGTCCTGTGCCGACGGGGCCGGTGCGAGCGGCAGGCCATCGCGACGGCGGCGACGCTCGTCGTGATAGGCCAGGCCAGTACCCGCCGGAATCAGGCGACCGACCACGACATTCTCCTTCAGACCACGGAGATAATCGCGCTTGCCGGTGACAGATGCCTCGGTCAGAACTCGCGTGGTTTCCTGGAAGGACGCCGCGGAGATGAACGATTCAGTTGCCAGGCTCGCCTTGGTGATACCGAGCAGGATGCGATCGAACTTGGCCGGGAACTTGCCGTCGGCCTCGAGACGCATGTTTTCTTCGACGACGCGGGCGTATTCCACCTGGTCGCCTGTGATGAAGGTGGAATCGCCAGAATCGGTGATCTCGACCTTGCGCAGCATCTGACGCACGATGACTTCGATGTGCTTGTCGTTGATGCCGACACCCTGGAGGCGATAGACCTCCTGGACTTCGGTGGTGATGTACTTGGTCATTTCCGCGACGCCGAGCAGACGCAGGATATCGTGCGGGTTGCTCGGGCCATCGGAGATGACTTCACCCTTCTCGACCGTTTCACCTTCGAAGACGCTGATCTGGCGCCATTTCGGGATCAACAGCTCGAACGGATCACCTTCCACCGGCGTGATGGTCAGACGACGCTTGCCTTTGGTTTCCTTGCCGAAGGTCACAGTACCGGAGATCTCGGCCAGGATGGCCGGCTCTTTCGGACGACGTGCTTCGAACAGGTCGGCAACACGCGGCAGACCACCGGTGATGTCCTTGTTACCGGACGCTTCCATCGGGATACGTGCGATGACGTCACCCACGCCGACGGCCGCGCCATTCTCGGCGGACACCACGGCATTGCCCGGCAGCAGGTACTGGACCGGCGTGTTGGAGCCCGGCAGTGTCACGTGCTTGCCGCTACCGTCTACCAGCATGATCATCGGACGCTTGTCACGGGCCGCGGACGGACGTGAAGCACTTTCGATAACCTCGATGGAGGACAGGCCGGTCATTTCGTCAGTGGTACGGTTTATGGTCTGGCCATCTTCCATGTCCGTGAACTGCACCTGACCCGCGACTTCCGCGACGATCGGGTGAGTGTGCGGATCCCACTTGGCGACGGACTGGCCAGAGGCCACCGGATCGCCGTCACGTACGGACAGTTCAGCACCGTACGGGAGCTTGTAGAATTCGCGCTCACGGCCGTGGTCATCCGCCACTGCCAGTGCGCTGGAACGCGAGACGACAATCAGCTTGCCATCGGCACGCTCAACCGACTTGATGTTGTGCAGACGTACGCTGCCACCATGCTTGACCTGGACGCTATCCACGGCAGATGCCCGCGAAGCGGCACCACCGATGTGGAAGGTACGCATGGTCAGCTGGGTACCCGGCTCACCGATGGACTGTGCCGCGATGACGCCGATGGCTTCACCGACGTTGACCTGATGGCCACGCGCCAGGTCACGACCGTAACAGGCCGAGCAGACACCGTGCACGGTTTCACAACCGATGGTGGTACGCACGATGATCTCATCGACGCCCATGGTATCGAGCTGTGCACACCAGGCTTCGTCGAGCAGCGTACCGCGTGCGATCAGGACCTCATCAGAGACCGGATCGATCACGTCCTGCGCCACGACACGACCCAGCACACGCTGGGACAGCGGGACGATGATGTCGCCGCCTTCGATGACCGGGTGCAGAATCAGACCTTCCTGAGTTCCGCAATCCGCTTCGGTGATGACCAGATCCTGGGCAACATCGACCAGACGACGGGTCAGGTAACCGGAGTTGGCGGTCTTCAGTGCCGTATCCGCCAGACCCTTACGGGCACCGTGCGTGGAGATGAAGTACTGGAGTACGTTCAGACCTTCACGGAAGTTGGCGGTGATCGGCGTCTCGATGATCGAGCCATCCGGCTTGGCCATCAGGCCACGCATACCAGCCAGCTGACGAATCTGTGCGGCGGAACCACGCGCACCGGAGTCGGCCATGATGAAGACGCTGTTGAAGGAGTCCTGCTCCATCGGCTTGCCGTCTTCGTCATTGACCACTTCGCCTTTCCAGTTGACGACGGTCTCTTTCGAGATACCTGCCATCATCTCCTTGGCGACACGGTCGTTGGCTCGCGCCCAGATATCGATGACCTTGTTGTACTTCTCGCCCGCGGTCACGAGACCGGAGGAGAACTGGTCTTCGATCTCTTTCACTTCGTCTTCGGCCGCGTCGATGATGACCTTCTTCGCGTCCGGGATGACGAAGTCGTTGACGCCGATGGAGGCGCCGGACCAGGTCGCGAGACGGAAGCCGGTGTACATCAGCTGGTCAGCGAAGATGACGGTGTCCTTCAGACCGACACGACGGTACGCCTCGTTGATCAGACCGGAGATGGCTTTCTTCTTCATCACCTGGTTGATCAGCTCGAACGGCATGCCCTTCGGCAGAATGCGGAACAGCAGTGCGCGACCGATGGTGGTGTCGTGCAGGGACGTCTTCTCGTACAGCTCGCCGGACTCTTCGTCCTTGAGTGTCTCGGTCAGACGGACCTTGACCATCGCGTGCAGGTGAGCGCTGTGCGTGCCGAAGGCACGCTCGACTTCACCCAGGTTCGCGAAGGCCATGCCCTCACCCTTGGCACCGATCTTCTCGCGGGTCATGTAGTACAGACCCAGCACGACGTCCTGGGACGGCACGATGATCGGCTCGCCGTTGGCCGGCGACAGCACGTTGTTGGTCGACATCATCAACGCACGCGCTTCCAGCTGGGCTTCCAGCGTCAGCGGTACGTGGACAGCCATCTGGTCACCATCAAAGTCGGCGTTGTACGCAGCGCAGACCAGCGGGTGCAGTTGGATGGCCTTGCCTTCGATCAGCAGCGGCTCGAACGCCTGGATACCCAGACGGTGCAGAGTCGGGGCACGGTTCAGCAGCACCGGGTGCTCGCGGATGACGTCGGCGAGGAAATCCCAGACTTCCGGGGCTTCGCGCTCGACCATCTTCTTGGCGGCCTTGATGGTGCTGGCGTGACCGGAGGCCTGCAGCTTGGCGTAGATGAACGGCTTGAACAGCTCAAGCGCCATCTTCTTCGGCAGACCACACTGGTGCAGACGCAGGGTCGGGCCGACGGTGATGACGGAACGACCGGAGTAGTCGACACGCTTGCCCAGCAGGTTCTGACGGAAACGACCCTGCTTGCCCTTGATCATGTCGGCCAGCGACTTCAGCGGACGCTTGTTGGAACCGGTGATGGCGCGACCGCGACGACCGTTGTCGAGCAGTGCATCCACGGATTCCTGCAGCATGCGCTTCTCGTTGCGCACGATGATGTCCGGCGCATTGAGGTCGAGCAGACGCTTTAGGCGGTTGTTGCGGTTGATCACACGACGATACAGATCGTTCAGATCCGAGGTCGCGAAGCGGCCGCCGTCCAGCGGTACCAGCGGACGCAGGTCCGGCGGCAGCACTGGCAGCACTTCCATGATCATCCAGCCCGGCTTGTTGCCGGAATAGTAGAAGGCTTCCAGCAGCTTGAGGCGCTTGGACAGCTTCTTGATCTTGGTCTCGGAGTTGGTCTGCGGAATCTCTTCACGCAGGCGCTCGACCTCTTCTTCCAGCTCGATGTCCTCGAGCAGCGCCTTGATGGCCTCGGCACCCATGCGGGCGTCGAAATCATCACCGAATTCTTCCAGCGCTTCGAAGTACTGCTCATCGTTGAGCAGATGACCCTTCTCGAGGGTCGTCATGCCCGGATCGATGACCACGAAGCTTTCGAAGTACAGCACGCGCTCGATATCACGCAGAGTCATGTCGAGCAGCATGCCGATACGAGACGGCAGAGACTTCAGGAACCAGATATGCGCGACCGGGCTCGCCAGTTCGATGTGAGCCATACGCTCACGACGCACTGCCGCCTTGGTCACTTCAACGCCACACTTCTCACAGATGATGCCGCGATGCTTCATCCGCTTGTACTTGCCACACAGGCACTCGTAGTCCTTCACCGGGCCAAAGATCTTGGCACAGAAAAGACCATCACGTTCCGGCTTGAATGTCCGGTAGTTGATG
The DNA here is from genome assembly GCF_023161745.1 of Cobetia sp. 1CM21F. Lineage (NCBI taxonomy): Bacteria > Pseudomonadati > Pseudomonadota > Gammaproteobacteria > Oceanospirillales > Halomonadaceae > Cobetia > Cobetia sp. 1CM21F. The sequence continues at coordinate 97,354 of NZ_JALNTQ010000008.1, forward strand.
GTTTCAGGCTTCTTCACTTCGCCAAAAGACCACGAGCGAATCATGTCCGGAGACGCCAGGGTAATCTTGATGGCGTCGAATTCTTCGGACTGCGCCTGCGATTTGAGAACTTTCACCAAATCTTTCATGGGTCGCTCCGTTGCGGAGTTGTCATGGGCAAAGCCTGGCTGCTGACACCAGGCTTTGCGGACCGTCAATACTTGTGGCTTTTCGGCGTCAGCCTTCCAGCTCCATGTCGATACCCAGCGAGCGGATTTCCTTCACCAGCACGTTGAAGGATTCGGGCATGCCCGCCTGCATGGTGTGATCGCCATCTACGATGCTCTTGTACATCTTGGTACGGCCTTCCACGTCATCGGACTTGACCGTGAGCATCTCCTGGAGGGTGTAGGCAGCGCCGTACGCCTCGAGGGCCCAGACCTCCATCTCACCGAAGCGCTGACCACCAAACTGCGCCTTACCACCCAGCGGCTGCTGCGTGACGAGGGAGTAGGAGCCGGTCGAACGCGCATGCATCTTGTCATCCACCAGGTGGTTGAGCTTGAGCATGTACATGTAACCGACGGTCACCTTGCGATCGAACTTCTCGCCGGTGCGGCCATCGTAGAGGTCCATCTGTCCGGAATCAGGGATACCGGCCAGCGTGAGCAACTGCTTGATCTCGTGTTCCTTGGCGCCATCGAAGACCGGCGTTGCCATCGGCACGCCCTTCTTCAGGTTGTGCGCCATGGTGATGATTTCATCATCGCTGAGCACGGAGAGGTCTTCCTGGCGACCGCCGACGGTGTTGTACACCTTGTCGAGGAATTCGCGGATCTGCTTGACCTGCTCGGCACGCTCTTCGCGCAGCATGTGCTCGATCTTCACGCCCAGACCACGCGCGGCCATGCCGAGGTGGGTCTCGAGGATCTGACCAACGTTCATGCGCGACGGTACACCCAGCGGGTTCAGCACGACGTCAACCGACTCGCCATTGCCATCGAACGGCATGTCTTCGACCGGCATGATCGCGGAGATGACACCCTTGTTACCGTGACGACCGGCCATCTTGTCACCCGGCTGGATACGACGCTTCACGGCGACGTACACCTTGACGATCTTGAGCACGCCCGGTGCCAGATCATCACCCTGGGTGAGCTTGCGCTTCTTGTCTTCGAAGCGCTCGTCCATCTCGCGACGACGGATCTCGAGCTGCTCATCGGCCTGAGCCAGCAGTTCGTTGAGAGACTCGTCCTGCAGACGCAGCTTGAACCACTCCTGGCGCGGCAGTGCTTCCAGGTAGTCATCGGTCAGCACGTCGCCCTTCTTGAGCTTCGGACCACCGTTGACGGCCTGACCGACCAGGTTGCGCTGCATACGCTCGAAGGTCGCCTCTTCCGCGATGCGGTAGGTTTCCTGCAGATCCTTGCGGACCTCGGCCAGCTGCATCTGCTCGATGGAGAGCGCACGCTGATCCTTCTCGACGCCGTCACGGGTGAAGACCTGAACGTCGATGACGGTAGCCTTCATGCCGGTCGGGGCTCGCAGAGAGGTGTCCTTAACGTCGGACGCCTTCTCGCCGAAGATGGCACGCAACAGCTTCTCTTCCGGCGTCAGCTGGGTCTCGCCCTTCGGCGTGACCTTGCCGACCAGGATGTCGCCCGGATTCAGCTCGGCACCGATGTAGACGACACCGGACTCATCCAGCTTGGAGAGTGCGGATTCGCCGACATTCGGGATATCGGAAGTGATTTCTTCCGGCCCGAGCTTGGTGTCACGCGCGACACAGGTCAGTTCCTGGATGTGGATGGTGGTGAAGCGATCTTCCTGCACCACACGTTCCGAGAACAGGATGGAATCCTCGAAGTTGAAGCCGTTCCAGGGCATGAACGCCAGACGCATGTTCTGACCCAGGGCCAGATCACCCATGTCGACGGACGGGCCGTCGGCCAGGATGTCGCCGATGGCGACTTCGTCGCCAGGACGCACGATCGGGCGCTGGTTCTGACAGGTATTCTGGTTCGAGCGCACGTACTTGGTCAGGTTGTAGATATCAACGCCGGCTTCACCGCCGATGATCTCTTCTTCCCGCACACGTACGACGATGCGCTTGGCATCGACGGAATCGATGACGCCGCCACGACGTGCCACGGCGCAGACGCCGGAGTCACGCGCCACGAAGCGCTCCATGCCGGTACCGACCAGCGGCTTGTCAGCCTTCAGAGTCGGAACGGCCTGACGCTGCATGTTCGCACCCATCAAGGCGCGGTTGGCATCATCGTGCTCGAGGAACGGGATCAGAGCGGCAGCGACAGAAACGACCTGACGCGGAGACACGTCCATCATGGTGACCTTTTCCGGCGCCATGAAGGTGGTCTCGCCACGGTGACGAACCTGAACCAGGTCGTCGACCAGACGGCCGTTCTCGTCGACGGTCGCGGAGGCCTGGGCGATGATGAAATCGCCTTCCTCGATCGCGGACAGATCGACGACATCGTCGGTGACCTGGCAATCCACGACCTTGCGGTACGGCGTCTCGAGGAAGCCATAGCTGTTGGTCTTGGAGTAGGTCGCCAGCGAGTTGATCAGACCGATGTTCGGGCCTTCCGGCGTTTCGATCGGGCACAGGCGGCCGTAGTGCGTGGCGTGAACGTCACGAACTTCGAAGCCGGCGCGCTCACGGGTCAGACCACCCGGACCAAGCGCGGAGACACGGCGCTTGTGCGTCACTTCGGACAGCGGGTTGTTCTGATCCATGAACTGGGAGAGCTGGCTGGAACCGAAGAATTCCTTCACCGCCGCCGCAACCGGCTTGGCGTTGATGAGATCCTGCGGCATCAGGCCTTCGCTCTCGGCCATGGACAGACGCTCCTTGACCGCACGCTCGACGCGGACCAGACCGACACGGAACTGGTTTTCCGCCATTTCGCCCACAGAGCGAATACGACGGTTGCCCAGGTGGTCGATGTCATCGACATCGCCATTGCCGTTACGGATGCTGATCAGCTCCTTCATGACGGTCAGGATATCGTCCTGATCGAGCACGCCGCTGCCGGTATCGCTTTCGCGACGCAGGCGACGGTTGAACTTCATGCGGCCCACGCCCGACAGGTCGTAGCGGTCTTCGCTGAAGAACAGGTTCTGGAACAGTGACTCTGCTGCATCCTTGGTGGGCGGCTCGCCCGGACGCATCATGCGGTAGATCTCGACCAATGCCTCGAGCTGGTTACGCGTGGTATCCAGTTTCAGGGTATCGGACACGAACGGACCGCAATCCAGGTCGTTGGTGTAGATGACTTCGAACTGGGTGATCTTGGCCTGCGCCATCTTCTCCAGCAGTTCCGGAGTGATCTCGCTGTTGCTTTCGCAGACCAGCTCACCAGTGGCCGGATCGATCTGATCCTTGGCCAGCACCTTGCCGTACAGGTAGTCCATCGGCACTTCGAGACGCTCGAGGCCGGAGGCTTCCATCTGACGGACGTGCTTCTGTGTAATACGACGACCTTCCTCCACGATCACGCTACCGTCGGCATCCTTGATGTCGAAGGCGGCGGTTTCGCCACGCAGACGTGCCGGCACCAGCTCAACGGAGAAGCCGCTGCGCTCGATGTGGTACATCGTGGTGTCGAAGAACGTACCGAGAATCTCTTCGCTGGTCATGCCCATGGCACGCAGCAGAACGGAAGCCGGCAGCTTGCGACGACGGTCGATACGGACGTAGACGTTGTCCTTCGGATCAAACTCGAAGTCCAACCAGGAACCGCGGTAAGGAATCACACGTGCGGAGTACAGCAGCTTGCCGGACGAGTGGCTCTTGCCCTTGTCGTGGTCGAAGAACACACCCGGCGAGCGGTGCAGCTGTGACACGATGACACGCTCGGTACCATTGATGACGAAGGTACCGTTCTCTGTCATCAGGGGGATTTCCCCCATGTAGACTTCCTGCTCCTTGATGTCCTTGATCGCCTTGTTTGACGATTCCTTGTCATAGATCATCAGGCGCACTTTCACGCGCAGCGGTGCAGAGTAAGTGACTCCGCGCAGCTGACATTCCTTGACGTCGAACGCCGGCGTACCGAAGCGGTAGCTGACATACTCGAGCGCTGCGTTGCCAGAGAAGCTGGCAATCGGGAACACGGACTTGAAGGCAGCGTGAAGGCCGACTTCCAGGCGCTGTTCTGGCGCCCTGTCCTGCTGGAGAAAGTCGTGGTAGGAATCAAGCTGGATGGCCAGCAGGTAAGGCACATCCATCACTTGGGGCAGTTTGCCAAAATCCTTGCGGATGCGTTTTTTCTCAGTGTATGAGTAAGCCATCTGTATTCCCCAGCTTGTTCACCTTGGGTGACCGATGCGTGGTCGGCTCATCCCTGATGGCGCGGCGATGTCCATCAGGCGCGGACGGCAAGCCTCCCTTGCGGGCTGGCTCGCCGTCATAATTCGTCTTGCAACAGAAAAAGGCTGGTGGCGGAGTCCGCCACCAGCCAGGAAGCTTACGCAGCGTGCGTAGCCTGGAACACGAGTTACTTGAGTTCCACGGACGCGCCAGCTTCTTCCAGCTTCTTCTTCGCTTCTTCAGCGTCTTCCTTGCTCACGCCTTCTTTCAGGGTGGCCGGAGCGCCGTCGACAGCTGCCTTGGCTTCTTTCAGGCCCAGGCCAGTCAGTTCACGAACAGCCTTGATGACGTTGACTTTCTTGTCACCAGCAGCAGTCAGAACGATGTCGAACTCGGTCTGTTCTTCAGCGGCTTCACCAGCAGCGGCCGGGCCAGCGACGACGGCGGCAGCGGCGGAAACGCCGAACTTCTCTTCCATTGCTTCGATCAGCTCAGCCACTTCCATGACGGTCATGTCAGCGACGGCGTTGATGATGTCTTCTTTGGTCAGTGCCATTTTAGCAATCCTAAACTTTGCGGAGCAAAGATGCTCAGTCAAACGGAAATCGATTCAGGCTGCACGAGACAGCCAGGAGGTCAAAGCGCTGCTTACGCGGCGGCTTCGGCTTCCTTCTGATCGCGCAGTGCTGCGATAGTACGGACCAGCTTGCCTGCAGAAGCTTCCTTCATGACAGACAGCAGCTTGGACAGTGCTTCATCGCGGGTCGGCAGAGATGCCAGACGGTCGATATTCGCCGCCGGGATGAACTCGCCTTCGTAGGCCAATGCCTTGACTTCGAACGCCTCGACCTTCTTGGCAAATTCCTTGAACAGACGAGCGCCAGCGCCCGGGTGTTCCATGGAGAATGCAAGCAGAGTCGGGCCGACGAAGGACTCGTTCAGCACCTCATAAGAGGTACCGGACAGCGCACGACGAGCCAGAGTGTTGCGAACAACACGCAGCTGGACGCCCGCTTCGCGGCACTGTTTGCGCAATTCGGTCATTGCACCAACAGTTACACCACGAGAGTCGGCAGCGACTACGGAGAGAGCACCCTTGGCGGTTTCGCTGACCTCAGCAACAATTGCCTTCTTGTCTTCGAGACCTAAAGCCACGGTGTTGACTCCATTTCGTGCCGGGGAACGAATTCCCCAGTGGTTTACCATCTCTCTCACCAGAACTGCGCGGGAGAGTCTTGGAGGATGGCTGCCACCAGCAGGGCTGGGACACCATCTGCGCAGGCTACGCGCAATGCAAGCATCGCGGCGCGATTAAGCCGGCCCTGTCACCGAGGTGACAAGGCCAGCGCCTGCGGTCTTTGACGGCGCCCCGCGGCTGAGCACGGGGACCGCAAAGTGAAACATTCTGAGACTGCCTTACGCGTACTTGGCGTGATCGACAGTCAGACCCGGGCCCATGGTGCTGGACAGGGTGATCTTCTTCAGGTAGACACCCTTGGAAGTGCTCGGCTTCAGCTTCTTGACTTCGGCCACCAGGGCGTCGATGTTACCCTGAATGGAGTCAGCGCTGAAGTCGATCTTGCCGATACCGGCGTGAATGATGCCGTTCTTGTCAGTACGGAAACGCACCTGACCAGCCTTGGCATTCTTCACGGCAGTCGCGACGTCAGGCGTCACGGTACCGACTTTCGGGTTCGGCATCAGGCCGCGCGGACCAAGGATCTGACCCAGCTGGCCGACGACACGCATGGCGTCCGGAGAAGCGATGACGACGTCGAAGTCCATCACGCCTTTCTTGACCTGTTCTGCCAGGTCGTCCATGCCGACCACGTCTGCACCGGCTTCCTTCGCTGCTTCAGCGTTGGCGCCCTGGGTGAAGACAGCGACGCGCACGTCGTTACCGGTGCCGTTCGGCATCACGGTAGCGCCACGCACGACCTGGTCGGATTTACGCGGGTCAACACCCAGGTTCAGAGAGACTTCGATGGTCTCCTTGAACTTGACTGTGGACAGCTCGGACAGCAGTGCAACAGCTTCTTCGACGCTGTAGACCTTGCCGGATTCAACTTTCGCGTTGATCGCCTGGGCGCGCTTTGAAATCTTGGCCATGATCAAAGACCCTCCACGTTCAGGCCCATGCTACGGGCAGTACCGGCGATGGTGCGAACAGCAGCGTCCAGGTTGGAAGCTGTCAGATCCGGTTCCTTGGTGGTCGCGATCTCTTCCAGCTGAGCGCGAGTCACGGTGCCGACCTTCTTCTTGTTCGGCTCACCAGAACCGGACTTCAGACCGGCAGCTTTCAGCAGCAGGACGGCCGCAGGCGGCGTCTTGGTGACGAAAGTGAAGCTACGGTCGGAGTAGACGGTGATGACCACGGGAGTCGGGAGACCCGGCTCGACGTTCTGTGTAGCGGCGTTGAACGCTTTACAGAACTCCATGATGTTGACACCGTGCTGACCCAGGGCAGGACCCACGGGCGGGCTCGGGTTAGCTTTACCGGCTGCGACCTGCAGCTTGATGTAAGCCTGTACTTTCTTGGCCATGATAGGACTCCAGTATGGGTGGTAGCGCCTTGCGGCTCCCCGTGAAACCGGGCCGCCTCAGGCGACCCTTCGTGTTGCCGTGATGCTCGTGTTCAAACAGATGAGATGATGATCCTGAGATCAGTCCTTCTCGACCTGGGAGAACTCTAGCTCCACCGGCGTAGCACGCCCGAAGATCAGCACGCTGACCTGCAGACGGCTCTTTTCGTAATTCACTTCTTCGACTACGCCATTGAAGTCCGCGAACGGACCATCAGTGACACGCACCGTTTCACCCGGCTCGAAGAGAGTCTTCGGACGCGGCTTGTCGGTACCGTCCTGAACGCGACGCAGCATGGCGTCGGCTTCCTTCTGGGTAATCGCCGCCGGCTTCTCCGGGGTTCCGCCGATGAACCCCATGACGCGCGGGGTTTCATTCACCAGGTGCCAGGACTGATCATTCATGTCCATCTCGACCAGCACGTAGCCCGGGTAGAACTTGCGCTCGCTCTTGCGGCGCTTGCCGTCACGCATTTCGACGATTTCTTCGACCGGCACGAGAATCTCACCGAAGTGATCTTCCATGGCGTAAAGCTTCACACGCTCGTTGAGCGAACGCATGACCTGCTTTTCGAAACCGGAATAGGCGTGTATGACATACCAACGCTTGGACATGGAAACTCCGTTAACTGACGATGCCGGACATCAGCCAGCCGAGGGTGGTATCGATGAGCCATAGCAACAGGCCCACGATAAGCACGGCACCCAGCACGATGGCAGTTGTCTGGACAGTTTCCTGTCGGGTCGGCCAAACGACGCGCTGGATCTCGCGGCGCGCACTACTTGCCAGCTCGACAACATCACGGCCTTTGTTGGTCGTGATCGCCAGAGCAGCCGCTGCAACACCAAGCACGACGACGCCAAGCACGCGATAAAGCAGCGCTTGGTCAGCAAAATAGGCGTTGCCAGCAACAGCCAGCACAAGAAGAATGACAACGACCGACCACTTGAACCCGTCGTGGCGCGCTTCCTGCACCTCGGCGTTCTGTTTCATCAAAGAGACTCCTCAAGGGTGCAGCGATCGCTAGAATCGAGAATCGGTAAGAAGTCGAATACCATCCTGGGGAAGGATGGCAGGCCAGGAGGGAATCGAACCCCCAACCTGCGGTTTTGGAGACCGCTGCTCTGCCAATTGAGCTACTGGCCTGTAACACTTGCGTGTTCCAGAGACTAAAAACAAGGCTGAATGAACAGCGGGCGCCATCATAGCTGAGACAACCCAAACTGACAAGCCTTATCTTTGACCGCGACCTGGGAGGTCGTCGGAAACGAAAAAGACGAGCCAAACTGCGACTCGCCTTTCCGTTGTATGGAGCTCGTGGGCGGATTTGAACCGCCGACCTCACCCTTACCAAGGGTGTGCTCTACCCCTGAGCTACACGAGCAAAACCTTTGCGCAATCTCGACTGGCGAGATGAACTGGAGCGGGCAGCGGGAATCGAACCCGCGTCATCAGCTTGGAAGGCTGAGGTTCTACCATTAAACTATGCCCGCTTTCCAACTCTTGCTGCCCTGATGCACGCGACATCATAAGCGAATCTGGTGGTGGGGGAAGGATTCGAACCTTCGAAGCTTTCGCGGCAGATTTACAGTCTGCTCCCTTTGGCCACTCGGGAACCCCACCATCTGTGACGACGAATCTTACGTCGCTTGGGATACGCTGTCAAGTGCTTGATTTCATTCTACTTCAAGCGCTTGAGGGAATGTATCGCCTCAGAACGGGACGTAGTATGTCAAAGCATCTGGGTGAGCGCAAGCCCTGAGCGAAGTTTTTCTAGATCAGGCACTCGCGGCTGGTCGGGCGCACCCGACAGGCGCCCTGCCCGCTCGGCAGCGGTCAATGGATACAGCGCCTCCAGGCCGGCATACACCATGTCTGGCCACAGCGCATGCGGCACCCGCAGACCGCGCGCCACCACCCGCGCGTCACCGCCGGTCAGCAGTAGCGGCAAGGCTACCCCTTCACGATCGCAGACCTCGGCATAGAGACGATTGACCGCGCTGACGGCCGCCATGTAGATGCCGTGATTGACGGCCTCTACCGTATTGCGACCCGGCGCGAGCAACGTATCCACCTCGGTATCCGGATCGATGGCCACATTGCGCGTGCCCAGCTTGAGGCTTTCCTTCATCAGACGCAGCCCCGGGAGAATATACCCCCCCAGATGCTTGCCACCCGGCAGCACGAAATCCACCGTGATCGCGCTACCGCAATCGACGCTGCAACAGCCCCCGGTGAGATGATGGCCGGCGAGTGCGCCCAACCAGCGATCGACGCCCAGCCGTTGCGGCTCTTCATAGCCGCAGGTGACGCCCAGCGCCTCCCGCGTCGAGTGTGCGACATGCACGACGCCGACCTGCTTGCGCAGCAACTCCACCGTCTCATCCAGCACCTGCTTGCGCGCCACGCTGGAGATGCGCACGGCCGTGACGACATCCAGGTCAGGAATATCCGCGCCCGGCCGCCACTCCTCTCGCGTCCAGACGGCGCCGCGCGAGCGGATCTCGCTGGAAACGGTGTCCTTGAGACGCCATTTTGACAAGGTGTTGCCGATATCAAGATCCAGAATCATGAGACGGCGCGCAGACTGATCTCGCCACCGGCGAGAGTGATGGTTTCGCCATTCATGCGCACCTCGAGATTTCCATTGATATCGACACCTTCTGCCACGGCTTCTTCTCGTCTGTCTCCGCGCAGAATCACCACATCACGCCCCTTGAAGGCATTGCGCTCATTCCAGCGCGCCTGCCATCCGGCAAAGCCCTGCGACTCGAACTCGGGCAACAGCGCCAGCAATGACTCCATCAGACGCGCGGCATAGCGATTGCGCGAAGCACCGGGAATGATGTCACGTACCGCAGCCACCGGTTGAGTGATCGCCTCGCGTCGGGAGGCCGGCAACTCGATGTTCATGCCGATACCGATGACGACATCACAGGGACCGGACACATCCCCCGTCACCTCGACCAGGATACCAGCGATCTTGGGTTGATCCTTCTGTATCTGCAGCAGGACATCGTTGGGCCACTTGAGGCGCGCGGGCAGGCCATCGGCCTCGAGCACCTCCGCCACCGCCACGCCGATCGCCAGACTCAGGCCCTCAAGCGATGCGGCGCCTGATTCGAAGCGCCAGCCAAGCGAGAAGACCAGGCTGCGCCCCCAGGGGGTTTCCCACTCACGCCCACGACGGCCACGCCCAGCCGATTGCACCTCAGCCAGACAGACCTCGGCATGGCCGGCTCCCTGACGAAAGCGCTCGCGGATGAAGGTATTGGTCGAGTCCACCGACTCCTCGACGAACAGGCGCGTCAGGTGTTTGCGAGTCTCGCGCGGCAGCGCCTCGATGATCTGTTGACCATCGAGCAACTCGATGGGGTTGGCCAGTCGATAGCCAAGCCCCTTGATGGCTTCCAGCGGAATGTCGAGCGCCTCAAGTTTCTTGAGCTGCTTCCAGACCGCCGTACGCGACACCCCGAGCTCTTCGCCCAGGGCCTCTCCGGAGTGGTAGCCACCATCTCCAAGCAGACGAATGAGATCACGGATGGTCATGCGGAGGCCTGTCCCTGTGCAAAAGCGCACATTCTATCGGATTCATGGGCTTGCGAGCCAAGAACAACGACCAAAGATAACGCTCTTTTCGTCAATTCCGCTCCCCGGCACGCATTCCCGCCCCCGACAGGCGATTGAACAAGGCGGAAAGCAGCATCAGGACACTGCCCAGTCCCAGCCATGAACCTACTCGCCACAGCCCCTCAAGGGTGGCGGTATCCCATACCCCCACCTTGATCACGGTGAGGATCAAGATGCCCTGTCCGATGCGCTGCCAATGCTGCTGCCCCACCTTGGCGCCACTCACGACCAGCGCCGCCGCGACGACCAGCATCAGCACACTGTAGGCATATAGCTCCGCCTGCTCGATGCCCTGCCATAGCCCCAACTCAGCGCCATGCCAGCAGTGACGCAAGTTGAGCGCCAACCACAATGCTGCTGACAGCAAGCCGAGCACCTCGCTCAGCCCGCGTATTCGTGAGCGTGTCGCGGCACTTCCCGCATCCGATGCGCGTCTGGATGTCATGCGCCAGAGCATTGCGGCCCCGAGTGCAGGCAGGCCGTATGCCGGCAGAAGCCAATTGACCAGCGGCCAGCTCCCGACATTCCCCGGGTGCCAGAGCGGATTGAAGATGCCCAGCACGCCGACACTCCAGAGGATCACAGCCGCTCCGCCGACCACCAGTGCCAGCACGCGATAGAGCTGCGTCCCTGTCCGCGCCTCAGCACCGTCGCCACGAGCACGCCAGGCGTAGCTTGCCGCCACCCCGGCCAGCGCCAATACCTGCAGGGAAAGCTCCGCCAGGGTGAGGCTGCCCTCGAAGGGCTTTCCACCGGTCAACACATAACGGATTTCCATCACCACCGTCGCGACGGCAAGCTGGACAACGGCACCTTCCAGCCAGCGCTGTGTCCGCGGGCGGTGGCGCATGCCGAGACTGGTCATGGCAACACAGGCCAATACCGGCAGCAGTATCTGCAGTGGCCAGTGCGCGATATCGGCATAGTCGTCATGCGCCATGCCATACATCAAGCGAGCCACGACACCCCACGCCAGCAAGCGTGACAGCTCAGCAAACACGGAGCGCGCCGCGGTATGCCCCTTGCGATACCAGCGCCATTCACAAGCGGTCAAACCCAACAGCTGCAACGCCAGCGCCAGGGTCAGCGATGGCCCCTCCAGCACTGCCACCAGGGCAAGGAATATCCCGGCCTGCGCCGGCAACCACAGCCCTGCGGCAAGCTGAGCGCCTTCACGCGCCTGGAAGCGCATGGCACCCGCCCAGCACACCAGCCCCCAGATCAATGGCGGTAGCCCTGTGTTGACTAGCCCTGTGTTGATCAGCCTCCCTGCATCGTTCGCCCCGCTCGCCCATGGCATGACGTCCTGCCAGAGGGCCAGGGCCCACGCCAGCAGCGGCACCATGGTCGCCAATGCCCACCAACAGGCTGCAAGCGGCCTCTCTGCACCTCCACCCGCATCATGACGCGGTCGCCAACGCGCCAGCGATAACAGGCCGACACTCAGTATCAGCGGGCTGATCATCGCGCTGCTCGACAGCGGTGCCGTCAGGGCAAGCCCCCACACCAGCAACCAGAGTCCGTTGCCAGCAACCACCATCGACCACAGCACCGCATGGCGGCGACTAGACCAGGCAATCACCAGCATCGGCATGAGGCTAGCCAGCCACCCCTGTTGCCACAGGGACACACCGGAGCCGGGCATATCGGAAGGCGCCACCAAGGAGTCAAAGGAGACGCCATGCACGAGGCCCTCCAGCCAGGGCAGCCAGAGTCCCAGCACGACACTCACCGAGACAAGGCCCCCGGCGAGCCAGTGCCGACGCAGCTCAAGAGATACACGCCAGGGCAACCAGGTCGCAAGTGAGGCCTGCGCCTGTCGCTCATCCTTCTCTGCGGCGTCCGTGGATGACTCCCACACCCCCTCCCACAGATACCCCCACGCCAGCACGGCCAGCCAGACACCACCCACCCAGGGCAACAGCCCCACCAGCAATGTCGTACCAGGGGTGATACCGAAGGGCATCAACAGCAACCACCAGGCGAGCGCTCCCACCAGACCGCCCCAATACAGCCAGCTCACCGCGACTTGGCGGTACAGCACACGACACGCTGCCGCGATCACACCCGCATGCCCCAGCAACAGCAAGGTCGAGGCTTCCTGCCACTGCTGGTGAATGGGCAGCGCCAAGGGCAGAGCATATCCGCCCAACATGCCCAATGCTGCCAGCCACGGCCCATGATGCCGCGCACGCTCCAGCATCCACAGGCTCAAGGCTGCCAGCAGTACGAAGGTGACCGGCATGGACACCAGCGAAAGCAGAAAGTGACCAGCCAGCAGGCTCGCCGCGAGCACCAGGCTGCCGGCACCGCTGACCGCGCCGGTCAGACTCGATGACTGGGACGTACGCAGTCTCAGCCACTCAGCCAATACCGTCATGCTCAGGCCGAACCCGAGACCCAGCGACAGCCGTACCCTCGGCCCCAGCAAGCCCTGCTCAAGGGAGTACCCGACGAGCAGGATGCCTGCCATCACCAGAGACAAGGCACCCACAAGAATCATCCAGTGTTCCTGAAGCAGCGTCAGCAGACGTGACATGCCCCCCGGCAGCACCTCTGATACCTTGCTTGCAGGATCTGCGCCCTGCCCCTTCTCGCCTGAACGACTGGAGGCAGCTCCATGCAACAAGCGCTGAAGTAGCCGGTAGGACAGAGAGTGGCCGCCACTGGATGATGCAGTGGTCCGCGAGTCGCTGATCGATGGCGTTGCACCGGATGCTGCCAGTCCTTCCCGGGGCGGCACTTCGGCAGACGATTTGTCCACACCCCCTTCTTGCAAGGGGGTGTGCATAACCGGAGCGCCATGTGCAGGACGCTCGCGAGTAAGCCTGGCCTCCATATCGCGCAGTCGCTGCTCCAGCGCCTTGATGCGCAGCATGCTGAGCCACCCCATCAAGGAACCACCCAGTACCAGCAACGCCATCATGACGCCCACCAACATCAGCTCATCCATCGCCCAGCCCGTCATCGAAGAGTCGTGCTCAGAGACTACGGCATTTTGCCTGGCACCTCATGCTGTCAGTCTCTCGGCACCGTATTTGCACATTGGACGCAAAAAGCCCGACTCCTGGGGGGAGCCGGGCTTTCTTTTCTGCGCACAAAGAGAACCGCCACTGCAGCAAGGCTGCAGGGGCGGTTCGGGATAAGTGCCTGACGATGACCTACTCTCACATGGAGAAACTCCACACTA
>NZ_JALNTQ010000009.1:0-53259 GCF_023161745.1 Cobetia sp. 1CM21F
CTTAGCGCCGATGGTAGTGTGGAGTTTCTCCATGTGAGAGTAGGTCATCGTCAGGCACTTATCCCGAACCGCCCCTGTAGCCTTGCTGCAGGGGCGGTTCTCTTTGTGCTCAAAAAATTGGCGCACAGAAAGTCCACGGATGGCCAGCTCATGGGAGGCCTGTACCAAGGGCGGTCATGAAAAGCTCGTCAGGCACTTGTCCCGAACCGCCCCTGTCGCCTTGCTGCAGTGGCGGTGCTGTCTGTGGCAGTGCATAGGGGGTGCAAGGCGCCCTGCTGAGGAAGGGAGGTGTGCAGGGGGCCGCCTGTGGACAACCGGAATCTGGGAATGGCACCTGAATTATCCACAAGGGCTTGTCGAGCACGAGGAGTTTCCAGGAGTAGGCAAGCCTTGCGGACATCTTGAGTACAGCCGGCTGATGGTGGAGGCTGATCAGGCGTCGCGGGTTCTGCACCTCAGTGTTGCTCATGTTTTTTACGATCAGGCTGAACTAAAGCCCAATCGGCGACTCTGAGTATGTGAGTTTCGACGTTCCCTTGCTTAGAAACTTGTCTGTGCTATCCCATCAGCAGACTTTTTGCGATCTGGCGCTCCTGCCTTGCAGTCGAGCAGCCTATCCGCCGGTCACTTCCCCAGTGGCCGGTTTTTTTATGCCTGTCATTCGGGCGATGCCTTTGTGGTCTTCGGCGAGCTGTTGCAAAGCCCTGGTAGGTCATCTGCAGCGAGACACAAAAAAGCGGCCGGATGAGTGATCATCCGGCCGCTTTGGCATCTGATGTGGCCCTCACGGAGTGAAGGTCACGTCAGTGAGCAAGGAACGGTTTAGCTGTTCTGCTCGATGCCCTGGATGTGCCAGTCGGCGCCATCACGCAGCTCACGGACCAGGTGCCAGGTCTCGTTGAACTCGTTCTGCTCGCCATTTTCATCCAGCACGCCATGGAACAGGACCGTCGCTTCCGCCTGCTTGCCAATCTCCTGCACGCTGCCCAGTTCAGCAAACAGACGCACGATTTCGGTACGGTTGTTGGCCGGTTGCTGAGCGCGCTCTTCACGCAGCAGATTGTAGAGCTCTGGCGTGACGTACTCCTGAATGCGCGGCAAGTCATTGTTGTCCCAGGCGCGCTGCAGAGTCATGAAGTGTTCCTTGGCGCCACCGAGGAACTGCTCCTTGTCGAACCAGGCCGGTTCGCTGGTCGGGGCACCGCCTGTCAGGCCTGCCCCGATACCACCGGCCGGAGCCAGCGACTCGCCTTGCGCCTGATGCGCTTCACGCGCCTGCACATTGCGCGGCTGGTCATCGTGGCGTGTAGAGGAACCACCACCACTACCTGCCGGCCCGCCGCTCGCCATGGCGGCCTTCTTGCGCGCGCTGAGGAACTTGAAGGCGATGAAGGCGATCACCGCGATGATCAGGAAGTCTGTCATGCGCAGACCATCGAAGGCGCCGCCGAAGAACAGCGATGCCAGCAGGCCGCCTGCCAGCAGGCCTGCCAGAGGTCCGGCAAACTTGGACAGGCCGCTGGAGGGCTTGGACTTCGCTGCGGTGCTGCTGTTGGTGGCCTTGTTGCTGCCAAACAGTGAGCTGGAGGATTTTCCGCTGTCAGCGGATCGTGAGTAGCTACCGAAACTCTTGCCGCCGCCGAGGCGCTTGGCCTCTGCGTGTTCGACGCTCAGACCGAAGCCGAGCAAGCCGACCATCAGCATGATGAACAGATGGCGCATGTGGGATCTCCTTGGATGCGCTAGCGTGTAAGTGGAAGCTCCATTCTAGCCTTAGAATCGTCGTGGGAGGACCAATGGACGACGAAAAGTCTCAACACCTGATGGCGAGGCGATCATTGTTGTTGCTGATCGATTTCCAGGCTCGCCTGATGCCGGTTCTGAGTGGCGGAACCGAGGCCATCAACAGTGCCATCTGGCTGGGCGGAATCGCCCAGGCGCTGGAAATTCCCGTCTGGCTGACCGAGCACTGCCCCGACAAGTTGGGCGCAAGTGCTCCGATGACGCATCTACTGAGCGAGCGCACCCGCTGCTTTACCAAGCGCAGTTTCAGCGCGCTGGATGCGCAGGACTTTCGCAAGGCATTGGAGCAGAGTGGCTGTGACCAGTTGGTGGTATGTGGTGCCGAGGCGCACGTCTGTGTGATGCAGACCGTGCTGTCCCTGTGTGGCGCAGGCTATCGAGTGGCGCTGGTCGCCGATGGGGTCGCCAGTCGCCGCCCGCGGGAGGCGGCGCTGGGGGTGGCCCGCTGCGAGGCCGCGGGCGCCAGTATCGTCAGTGCCGAGATGGTGGCGTATGAATGGCTTGGATGTGCAGATCACGCCCTGTTCGGCGATATTCATCGCCGTTACCTCAAACCGCGTGCCGCAGAACATCTGACTTTCCCGGGGCTGGGCGGATGAGGCGTCAAGTGACCCGGCGGTCACGTATCAGGCGCGTGCCGCGTCGGCCTCACTGCGCGTGAAGACCAGCGTATCGCCCTCAGAGGCGGCATTGGAGAAGCGATAACCGGCCACGTCGAAGTCCTTGAGGTCTTCGGCTGTCTCGATGTCGTGCTTGAGCATCCAGGCGCTCATCAGGCCGCGTGCACGCTTGGCGTAGAAGCTGATGATCTTGGACTGGCCATTCTTCTCGTCCTTGAAGACCGGCGTCACGATGCGGTGGCGGAACGCCTTGGCATCGATGGCCTTGAAGTATTCATTGGAGGCCAGGTTGACCAGTATCGGCGTGCCGCTGTCTTCGACGGCCTGCTCCAGTGCCGGTGTCAGCGTCTTGCGCCAGTAGGCGTAGAGGTCCTTGCCGGCCGGGTTGCTCAGACGCGTGCCCATCTCGAGACGGTACGGCTGGATGAGGTCCAGCGGGCGCAGCAGCCCATAGAGGCCGGAGAGAATGCGCAGCTTGTGTTGTGCGCGCTCAAAATCTTCCTCGCTGAACGAATCCGCCGCCATGCCCTGATAGACATCCCCCTGGAAGGCCAGCACCGCCTGTTTGGCATTATCTGGCGTGAAGGGCGGCTGCCATTCCTGGAAGCGAGCGGCATTGAGGCCGGCCAGCTTGTCGGAGAGCTTCATCAGGCTTGCGATGTCCTGCGGCGACTGTTCGCGCAGGATGTCGATCAGCGGTTGAGCCTGCTCGAGAAAATCGGGTTGGCTATGACGGGAGGTCACGGGGGCGCTGTCGAAATCCAGCGATTTGGCGGGCGAAATCACACTCAGCATGTAGACCTCCTGGCAGGGAAAGGTCTCAGTATATCAGGCAGACGAGATGGCCCCGAGTCCGCCAGGACTATCGGGGCCATAGATTGCACTGCGTGACGCCAGAGGCATCAATAGCGGCGGATCAGGAAGACCCCCGCGAACAGCAGCAAGACGCCTGCCACGCGCCCCAGCGAAAGATCATGCTGCGGGAAGGTCGCCCAGCCGAAGTGGTCCAGCACCACCGAGGCCGTCAGCTGCCCCGCCAGGAAGGTGGCCATCATGGTGGCAGCACCCAGCTTGGGCACCAGTATCACGCTGGCCGCGACGAAGAAGGCGCCCAGCAGACCGCCGGTCCAGCTCCACCAGGGGGCTGCCTTGAGGGCACCGATGCCCGGCATGGGCAGGCGCATGGCCAGCACGATGACGACCAGCGCGATCGAGCCGACCACGAAGCTGACCATGGCAGCCATGAGCGAACTGTGGGTCTGCAGGGCCAGCGTGGAATTGACGCCAGCTTGAATCGGCATCATGGCACCGGCGGCGACAGCCATGAGGATCATGCTCAATTCAGCGGGATTCATGAGGGGTCCTTGGTCACGAGCAGGCCGGTCATGATGACCGGCCTGTCGGGGTTGTGTATCCGCTACGGGTCAGAGGCGATTCAGGGGCACGGGTTGGGTGCGGTGTTGTGGATCATCTCGATCTCGGCCAGTACTTCCTCGCTCAGCTCCACCTCGAGGCTTTTGATGTTGCTTTCCAGCTGGGTCATCGTCGTGGCACCGATGATGTTGCTGGTCAGGAACGGGCGAGTGTTGACGAAGGCGAGGGCCATCTGGGCCGGGTTCAGGCCGTGACGACGCGCGATGTCCACGTAGCAGGCGATGACGTGCTGAGCCGGCTCGGCGTTGTAGCGCTGGAAGCGCTCGAACAGCGTCAGGCGAGCGCCTTCCGGACGGGCGCCGTCCAGATACTTGCCGGACAGGGTGCCGAAGGCCAGCGGCGAGTAGGCCAGCAGGCCGACATCTTCGCGGTGCGCGAACTCGGCCAGGCCCACTTCGAAGCTGCGATTGACCAGGTTGTACGGGTTCTGGACGCTGGCCACGCGCGGCAGGTTCAGGCGCTCGGCCAGATTCAGGCACTGCATCACGCCCCACGGCGTCTCATTGGACAGGCCGACGGCGCGAATCTTGCCGGCGGTGACCAGCTCGCCGAGTGCCGACAGGCTTTCTTCCAGCGGCGTCATGTCTTCGTCTTCGGTCGGCTGGTAGCCCAGCTTGCCGAAGAAGTTGGTCTTGCGGTCCGGCCAATGCAGCTGATAGAGGTCGATGTAATCGGTGCCCAGGCGACGCAGGTTGTCGTCACAGGCGGAGATGATCTGCTCACGCGTCAGGCGTGAACCACCGCGCAGGTAATCCATGCCCGGGCCGGTGACCTTGGTGGCGATCTTGACCTGATCACGATTGCCGCGTGCCGCCAGCCAGCTGCCGATGTATTCCTCGGTACGGCCCTGGGTCTCGCCATTCGGGGGCACCGGGTACATCTCGGCGGTATCGATGAAGTCGATGCCAGCGTCGAGCGCACGGTCCAGCTGCTGGTGGGCATCGGCTTCGCTGTTCTGCTCGCCGAAGGTCATGGTGCCAAGGCATAGCAGACTGACGTCGATGCCAGTACGGCCAAGAGCTCTACGTTGCATGCAGGATTCCCCTATCGGGTAGGTGTCAATGTAGCGGGCAGGACGAGTGCTTCCAGCACGCGCGTGGCGCGCGGTTCGCGCGCGTACTTTACCCCAAGGATGGCGCACATATTAGCAGCGTAACAAAAACCCACAAGGCGGGCTTGAGTCCCCCCGATTGCGCGAGTATGCTTGGCGCCCCGCTGTCAGGGGAGCAGTCTTTCTAGGCCGCCCGCAAGGGCAAACTGACAGTGTTGGCAAGGAGAATAGCGTCGCGGGCTCAGGATCGGGCCAGGACACGGCGTCACCCCTCTTATTCTGTATCAAGGTTACTCGTCATGCCGCAGGCCCCAACCCTGATGACTGGACTGAAATACCGCCTGGCGGAGCGTCTGTTCCACGCCTCCTGGCTGTCCGGCTCTCAGCAGAAGCATCGTCTGACCATGCGTCTGTTCAATCACTGCGCCAATGCCGGTCACACCGGTGCGTTGTCATTGTACGGGCACATGCTGTTCCAGCGCGGCAACTCCGCTCAGGAAAAGGCCAAGGGCGCGCGTTTCGTCATCAAGGCCGCGCAGGCCGGCGACGTGCATGCCCAGTATCAGGCGGCGCGTATCTATGAGTATGGCTGTGCCCAGTATCAGAGCGATCCGGCCAAGGCCGTGACCTGGTACGCGCGTGCCGCCGAGTGCCGCCATGCTCTCGCGGCCCAGCGCCTGGCGCGTGCCTATCGTGAAGGCTCCCTCGGTCTGGCGGTCTGCCCGCACAAGGCCGAGCAGTGGGAAGCCCACGCCCGCACGGGTGGCGAGGCAGACCTGCACTGAGCTGATGTACTGATCGGATGTACCAGCTGATGTGCTGCCCTCGCTGCCACTGACAACGCCCTCTTCGTGAGGGCGTTGTCGTCTCTGGCCCTCTCATGCGCGTCTCTTGAACGTGATGCCAGCGTGATGGAGCAGATCGACCTGATGCCTGCGTTGACAGCGTCGCGCTCAGGACTCGCCAAGCAGGGGGCAATTCCCGTAACCTGAGGACATTCAACCTCTTCTCGCCCGGGCCCTGTCTGCCTGAGATACCTTGGGAGATTCGTGTGACGCTGCCTATTCTGCTCGATATTGAAGCCTCCGGCTTTGGCCGTGGTAGCTATCCGATCGAGATCGGGCTGGCGCGTGCCGACGGCAGCAGTTGCGCCTTCCTGATACAGCCTCTTGATGAGTGGGTGCATTGGGACCCGAAGGCGGAGCTGTTGCACGGCATCTCACGGGCACGGCTGGCACGCGAAGGGCGGCCAGTGCGTGAGGTGGCGCAGTGGGTCAATGATGAGCTGGGTGAGGCGGGAATCGCCTATAGCGACAGCTGGGGCTACGACAATACCTGGCTCTCGCTGCTGTTCTATCATGCCGGCATGCTGCCGCGCTTTCGTCTCGAGGCGCTCAGACGGCTGCTCGATGAGGAGCAGCTGAATTGCTGGGCAGAGCTCAAGGAAGCGGTGATCGCCGAGGGTGGCATCCAGCGCCATCGCGCCGGAGATGACGCCCGTCTGCTGCAACTCACCTGGCAGAAAGCCCAGTCGATCGGGCGCAGCGAATAAGCCTCTGCCAGGTGCCGTGGGGTCTACGGCGGGAGGCATGAGCGACACTGACGTCAGGCCGGGTGTTGTCAGGTCAGATGTTGTCAGGCGGAGCAGCGAGCACGAGATAGCGCCAATAAAGCCAAAAAACGGCAGCCCACTGGGCTGCCGTTTTTTTCATGCTGTCGTTTTTTTTCATGCTGCTGATGTCATCAGCGTCATGATGAGGCTCAGGCGCCCGTCACCGCCAGCAACACCTTGCCGGTGCTGGCGTTGTCCTGCACATAGGCATGCGCGGCATCGGCTTCCTGGATCGGCCAGCTCTTGTCGATATGCGGGCGCAGCTCACCCCGCGCCAGGCGTGGCCACACATGCACGTAGAGCGCATCCAGCACCATGCCCTTGCCATCGGGGGAGCGCGAACGCAGGGTCGAGCCGATCAGGCGCTGACGCTTCATCAGCATGCGACCCAGATCCAGCTCATCCATGCGCCCACCCATCAGGCCGATCAATACCATGCGGCCATCCTGTTTCAGCACCTGCTGATTGTCGGCCAGATAGCCGCCGCCTACCGGGTCGAGAATCATGTCGGCGCCGCCCCAGTCGTTCACGGCCTCGACGAAGCTGCCATCGTGGCGGTTCCAGCCGGCATCCGCGCCGAGGCGCAGGCAGGTCTCCAGCTTTTCCTGGCTACCGACGGTCACGAAGCACGGATGCCCGAACAGCCCGCACAGCTGGATGGCGGTGGTGCCGATGCCGCTGGCACCAGCGTGCAGCAGTACGCGCTCCTTGTGCTTGAGGTTGCCCTCGATGAACAGGTTCAGCCAGGCGGTAGCGAACATCTCCGGCAGCGCGGCGGCGTCTCGCAGGCTATAGCCCTCCGGCACCGGCAACACCTGCAGGGCGTTGACGACCACCTCCTCGGCATAGCCGCCACCGGACAGCAGCGCACAGACCGGATCACCGACCTTGAAGCGCTCGACGTGGCGGCCAACTTCACGAATGGTGCCACTGACCTCAAGTCCCAGGATCTGACTGGCGCCTTCGGGTGGCGGATATTGGCCGGCACGCTGCATCAGGTCGGCGCGGTTGACGCCGGCCCAGGCCACCTCGATACGCACCTCGTCCGAGGCGATCCCGTGCGGGGCCTCGGTTTCCTGCCAGACCAGTGATTCATTCTCGACGGCTATCGCAAACATTCGCTCTCTCCTTGGCGTGGCAGTCGTGCTGCCTGTTCGTACGCGGATGATCTTCGTGCCGGGGCGCATCGGCCGCGGATCACGTGGGCGACTGTCATCTCACTGTACGGGGACTGTGACGCATCTGTCATGAAGTGGCGCGAACCTGACGTGATATCAAGCCCCATGATCCAGACATCGCGTTCCGCACTCCGTGCGGCCAAGGAGAGAGCATGATCGATACTGCCCGCGTCATCGCTGCCAAGTATCCTGCCTTTGCCAAACGTCACCCGCTGATCCGGCGGCCAGCTCTGGCCATGCTGCGGCGCCTGGTGCATGAGGGCGAGATCAATGCCTTCCTCGGCGAGAACTCGGACCAGCGCGGCTTCGACTTCATTGACCGCGTGCTCGATCACTTCTCCTTCGGCTACTCGGTGTCCTCGCGGGAGCGCGAGAACATTCCGGCCTACGGGCGTGTCGTCATCGTCGCCAACCATCCGCTGGGATCACTGGACGGCCTCGCGCTGCTCAAGCTGGTCGGCGAGGTGCGCCGCGACGTCAAGATCGTCGCCAATGACATCCTGATGAAGGTCGAGCCGCTGGCACCCTTGCTGCTGCCGCTGGACAACCTCAGTCGTCGTGGCTATCGCAAGAGCAGTGGTCAGATCTGCGATGCGCTGATGAATGAAGAGGCCGTGATCATCTTCCCGGCCGGCGAGGTCTCGCGTGCAGGCCCGACCGGGCCACGCGACGGCAAGTGGCTGTCGGGCTTCCTGCATTTCGCGCGCAAGACCAATGCGCCGGTGCTGCCTATCCATGTCAGCGGGCGCAACTCGACGCTCTTCTATGCGCTGTCGTCGATCAACCGCAGCTTCGGCACGCCCCTGCTGGCCCATGAGATGTTTCGCCAACGCGAGCGGCAGCTCAAGCTGCGCATCGGCGAGCTGATCCCGCTGGAGCGCCTCGATAGTGATGCCCTCAATACCAACGCCAAGACGCGTCTGCTGCGCAAGCACCTGTATCGCATCGGGCGCGGCAAGCGTGGCCTGTTCGTGACCGAGAAGGCCATCGGCCATCCCGAGGAGCGCCAGGCGCTGCGTGAGGAACTGACGCCCTGTGAACTGCTGGGCGAGACCCGCGACGGCAAGAAGATCTATCTGTTCGATGCCTTCCCCGGCTCCAGCGTGATGCGCGAGATCGGGCGGCTGCGTGAGATCAGTTTCCGGCGGGTCGGCGAGGGCACCGGTGAGCGGCGCGACATCGATCGCTATGACGCCCACTACCGGCATCTGGTGCTGTGGGATGACGCCGATCTCGAGATCGCCGGTGCCTATCGCATCGGAGAGGTACGCAAGATCATGGCGGCACATGGCGAGAAGGGGCTCTACAGCCCGACCCTGTTCCGCTTCACGCCGGAGATGTTCGAGCGCATGCAGGACGGTCTGGAGCTGGGGCGCAGCTTCGTGCAGCCGCGCTACTGGGGGCGGCGCAGCCTCGATTACCTGTGGCAGGGGCTGGGCGCCTATCTGCGCTGTCATCCCGAGATTCGCTGGCTGTTCGGCCCGGTCACGCTCTCCAACAGCTATCCGGAGGCCGCCAGGGCACTGATCGTCAGCTACTACCGTCACTATTACGGGGATGATGAGGGGCTGGCGCGCGCACGGGCACCGGTCGCCCAGAGCGTGCCGGGCAGCGCCGCCCATGAAGCGGAGCGCCTGTTCGATGGTCAGGACGCCGATGGCGATTTCCGCCGCCTGCGTGCCCAGCTGGATGCAATGGGCGTGACGGTGCCGACGCTCTACAAGCAGTACGCCGAGGTCACCGAGCCCGGTGGCACCCGCTTCCTCGATTTCAGTGTCGACGCCGATTTCGGTTACTGCATCGACGGCCTGGTGATGGTCGATGTCGAGCAGGTCACCGCCAGCAAGCGGGCGCGCTATATCGGCAAACCCGTTCAGCAGCAGGCTGCCTCGGAGGATGCCGTTGAGGCCTTTGGCGAGACGGCGCTGAACTGAGGCGGCGCGCTCGCATCGTCACTCCCCATGGCGCTGGCGTCATGCGCTTGATGGGGAGTGACGCGACAGCCTGTCAGGTCTCAGGTCTTACGTCTCATGCCTTACGTTTCGGGCGCCAGACGCTTCAGCAGGGGCGCGATCTCGCGCTCACTGATCAGGCGCGTGCGAGTGTCTGCATCGAGGAAGCCCGCCTCGACGGTGCGGTCCAGAAACTCGAGCAGGGGCGCGAAGAAGCCGTCACTGTCGAGGACGGCGATCGGCTTGGCGTGAAAGCGCAGGTACTGCCAGGTCCAGGTCTCGAACAATTCCTCCAGGGTGCCAATCCCGCCGGGCAGGGTCACGAAGGCATCCGCCAGTGCGGCCATCTGCGCCTTGCGCTCATGCATGTCCGCCACCTCGATCAAGCGCGTCAGACCGGTATGCGCCTTCTCGTTGCGTACCAGTGCCTGGGGGATCACGCCGATCACCTCACCGCCTGCTGCCAGCGCGGCATCTGCCAAGGCCCCCATCAGCCCGGCGCGCGCGCCGCCGTAGACCAGTCCCCAGCCGCGCTCGGCGATGGCCGTGCCCAGGGCTTCGGCCAGTTGGCGGTGCTGTGGGGAGACGCCCTCGCGGGAGCCCAGATAGACACAGATGCGATGCATGTTGCTCTCCTGAATGTTTCTCGGCGGCGCTCACTGCTGGCTGCCGTGCCTTGATGTCATGTCCTTCCTATCCTACGCGAGTTGTGCGGCGACGCTATGACGCCGGTGAGGAACTCGGCATTGCCCCGTGGCCAACGCGGGTACGTGCTGACTATCGGCGTTGTCGCCTGCATTCGCGGGCCTGCTCTGCTACCCTTGCCGCCCCCGCAGGCGACGGCTGGCGGGCGCTGGCGCCCCGTGAGCTTGCATCGGGATGCACCCCAACTCATCGCGGCGTCGTCTTCGACGGACGCGGAACAACAAGGCAGGAGAGGCAGATGGCGCAGGTGCGCGGACGCTTTGCCAGTCGGCTGGGCTTCTTGATGGCCGCCGCTGGTTCGGCAGTAGGACTTGGCAACGTATGGGGCTTCCCGTCCCAGACGGCCAACAACGGAGGCGGGGCCTTCGTGGTGATGTATCTGGTGCTGGCCTTCCTGCTGGCATGGCCGGCCTTGATGGCTGAGCTTGTCATCGGCCGCCATGGTCAGGCCAACATCGTCACCAGCATGAGTCTCGGTCGAGGCATCACCAAGCGCTTCGGCGCGCTGGCGGGCTGGGCGGGCATGCTGACCGCCAGCCTGATTCTGGCCTTCTATGCCATCGTCGCGGGCTGGCTGCTGGGCTATACCGCCGCGCCGGTCAGCGAGGCGCTGGGCATGAGCTCCGCCGCCAGCTGGCTGACCACCTTCGACTTCACGCGCAATGTCTCGCTGACGGCGGTCTTCCTCGCGTTGACGATGGCGATCGTGGTCGGCGGCGTGCGCGGCGGGATCGAGAAGTGGTCCACGCGTCTGATGCCGCTGTTGCTGATGCTGCTGGTCGGGCTGATCGGCTACGTGCTGACCCTGCCGGGCGCCGATGAAGGCCTGAGTGTCTATCTGACGCCGCAGTGGGATCGCATCTTCGATGCCGACCTGATGCTGAGCGCGATGGGCCAGGCGTTCTTCTCGCTGTCTCTCGGCGTGGGCGCGATGCTGATCTACGGCTCCTATCTGGGGCCGGAGCAGAACCTGCCGCGTCTGGGCGTACTGGTGACGCTGATCGATGTCGGCATCGCCTTCCTCGCCGGCCTGCTGGTGATTCCGGCCATGTACGCCGCGCGTCATCTGGGCGTCGAGATCTTCGATGCCGATGGCCTGCTCAAGAGCTCGGACACCCTGCTGTTCGACACGCTGCCGGCACTGTTCGGTCAGATGGGCGGCGCAGGTGACATCCTGATGGTGGCGTTCTTCGCGCTGATGAGCGTGGCGGGCATCACCTCTTCCATCTCGATGCTGGAAGTGCCGGTATCCTTCGTGGTCGAACGTGGCTGGCTGGGTCGGCGTGCCGCCACTCTGGCCGTCGGTGCCGCCATCATGGCCATCAGCCTGACCATCGCCGCCAACTTCGGGGCACTGTTCGGCCTGGTGATCATGTTGACCACCCAGTACAGCCAGCCGCTGGTCGCGCTGGTGATGTGCCTGCTGGTCGGCTGGGCGATGTCGCGCCATGCGCTGCTCAAGGAGATCCAGAGCGGGGCGCCAGACATCGAGTCCAGCCTGTTCTGGAAGATCTGGCCGTGGTACGTGCGCCTGATCTGCCCGCTGTGCATCGCGCTGGTCTTCGCGCACTCGCTGTAGACCTGACGTTCATCACGACGCAAGAAGCCCGCCAATTGGCGGGCTTCTTCGTCTTCTGCATTCAAGCCGACGGCATCGGCTCGATCGTCGTCAGGGCTCAGGGCAGCTCGGACAGCACGTCGTAATGGGCATCGACCCAGTGACCGATGGCGTTGCCCTCGGCGTAGGCGAGATGCTGGGCGTACTGGGTGTGCAGGCAGCGCACCTGATTCCAGTCACGGATGCCGCCGACGCCACGTTCACGCATCAGGTCGGCGAAGCCCTGGGACTCGATGGCGTTGCGCTCGGCCTCGCTCATGAAGCTCCAGCGTTCGGCGACATAGGCCTCATGGCTGGCACGGTAGCGCGCCAGCAGTTCCTCGTCGGTCTTGAGGCGTTCTTCCAGCCCCTTGATGACGCCTTCGGCCTCGATGCGTGACAGCGAGATCTTGAGGCGTTCATCGCACAGCCAGTAGAGGGTCGGGAAGGGCTTGCCGTCCACCAGCGAATGCATGCGCAGCACCAGCGGAGTGCCCTCGCCATCGGTGGCGGCCACGGCCTGGATGCCGCGCGGCTTGCGCCCGAGCTGGCGCTCGATGATCTCGAGCTCCCGCGCGTCGGGACTATGATTGGTCAGGATCACCATGCTTGCGGTCAGGCTCCAGCACACACTTGTTGGACCGGGATACGGCCCGGAAGAAAGCCTGGTTGAGCTGCTGGGGGCTCGGCACATAGCCATGCCACTCGCGCTCGCAGTAGTCACTGCCGCGCGCCATCAACTCCGGGGCCAGACGATTGAACCAGCCATCATAATCGTAGGGGTCAAGGCCCGGCAAGCTGATGTGCGGGTAGTCGGCGAAGCGCTCACTGAACCAGTGTTCCAGCGCCGCCTCGACCTGCGCATGCAGCTCGGTCATGTCCGGGTAGATCCACTTGCTGTAGCGAATGCCCATCGGGCCTCCTCGCTGACGCGGTGCTATGGCGGGTGCTCGTCGTGGAGAGCCGTCATGGAGAGTCCATCATGCAGGGGCTGCCATGAAGTGCCTGTGCTGGAATGCCTGGCCCGTGGCCATCAGTCGTCACGGGCCAGCGGGGCGAACTGGCCATTGCCCAGCTCACACAGTAACGCGGGGGCGAGCGCTATCTCCAGTCCACGACGGCCGCCGCTGATGAAGATTTCCGCCTGTGTCGCGGCGCTGTCATCGACCCACAGTGGCAGGCGCTTCTTCTGACCCAGCGGACTGATGCCGCCGACCACATAGCCGGTGGCACGCTCGGCGGCCTCATGCGCGGCCAGCGCCGCCTTGCGTGCCCCGCAGGCGCGTGCCAGTGCCTTGAGGTCGAGCGTACCGCTGACCGGCACCACGGCGACCACCAGCGGCTGACGTGCATTGCCGCCTTCCAGCTGGCAGACGAGGGTCTTGAAGACCTGGGCGGGCTCAAGCCCCAACGTGCGGGCGGCCTCTTCCCCGTAGGCGGGAGCGCGCGGGTCGTGGGCATATTCGAGTGTGCGGTGTGGCTTGCCCTTGAGCAGCTTGAGCGCGGGTGTCATGCCGGCACGCTCCCCTCGGAGGCTGCGCTGTGCGTCCCGAGTGCCCGGGCGGCCTCGCGCAGGGCCGGGACATCCAGTTCGGCGCTGTCGGTGTGTTCGTGTACATGGCTGACCAGGGTCGCGCGCAGCTCGCCCTCGATGGGCAGCGACTGCTTGGCATGATGATCGAACTGCACCAGCACGCAGTGGCCACGCGCGCCGCAGACGCCGCTTTGCCACGCTTCCTGGGTCACGGTGAAGGAGCTGCCGCCGAGACGCGACAGCCAGGTGCGAATCTCCACCGGCTGGCCATATTGCAGCTCGGCGAGGAAGTCGACCTCGATGCGCGCCATGATCAGCGGCCACTTGCGCGGGTCGAGGTCCGGCACGAAGACGCGGAACAGGTCATTGCGCGCCCACTCGAACCAGGCCGGCAGGCGCGTGTTGTTGACGTGCCCGAGGGCATCGGTGTCGTAGAAGGCCGGTTCCAGCGTCTTGAAGTACATGTCATCGCTCCTGGGCATCCATGCGGCATTTCAGCCTATCAGGAAGCTCAGGCGCTGGCTGTACGTCGTGAGGCCAGTCGACGTTGCAACGGCGTGAACACGCCCAGCCACGCCGTCGCCACGATGAAGCCGAGCAGGGTGCCCAGGCCGACCCCCATGCCGGGGTAGCTGAGCGAGACCACCAGCGCATAGCACAGCAGCGAGCCAAGGCCGGCCGGGTAGTGCTTGATGACGGTCGCGACGGCCACTGGTCCCTGGGTGAGATGCAGAATCACCAGCAGCGGGTACATGGTGACCGGGAATGCCGCCACCAGGCCTGCCCACGAGGGCGGCAGCAGGTGGGCCAGCGCGGTGATGCCGAACACGATGCCGGCGGCCAGTCCGGCGCGCGCCAGCAGCGAGACCCAGGAGAAGGGCGACTTGCGCGCCGTGCTCTCCGGTACGCCGCGATAGAGGCGCATGCACAGCACGATGGCGATCAGCGTCACGATCACGCCGCTGACGCGCGTGAACTCGAACTGCGCCAGCACCAGACTGGCGAGCAGCCAACCCAGCAGGCCGCCCAGGGTGCCGTTGATGACGCCGCGCAGTCCCTGTGCGCGCCCGCATAGCCAGTAGCCGACCCCCAGCGCCAGCGTCGAGGAGAAGCCTGCCAGAGTGTAGACGGCGCTCTGGCCGGCGAACTCGGGGGAGATCTCAACGCCGATGAAGCCCAGCGTGATGGCCGTGCCGAGCGGGTAGCCGGACAGCAGCCCGGCCATGCGCGTCGAGAGGCGCTCCGCGATCAATGACAGCCCGATCACCACCGCCACCGAGATCAGCAGCTTGAGCAGTTGCAGGCCCAGCTCACCCTGAAGCGCTGCGCTCATTGGGCGGCGTCCCAGAACTGACGACGCACCAGCGAGATCTTGCCCACCGCCTTGCCGGAGGCCTGATGACGATGGGCCTCGGCGACCTCGCTGAAGTCGAACTGGCGCTCATCGAGGCGCACCTTGAATTCGCCTTCCTCGACCAGCTCCACCAGCTTGCCCAGTGCCTGGCGCTGCTGCTCATGCCCGATGCCAGCGGTCAGCGGCAGCAGGATCGACAGCACTTCCAGGCTGCGGCTGCCAGCGTGCAGCGGCGAGAGATCCACCGTGGTGCGCGCATTGATGGTCACGATGCGTCCGCCCAGCTTGCTGGCGGCGAAGCTGGCGGCCAGGTTGTCGCCACCGACGCAATCGAAGACCAGATCGAAGCCCTCGCCACCCGTCAGCCGGGCCACGTAATCGGCCACGGCTTCCTCGCGGTAGCGAATGACGTGGTCCGCGCCGCAGTCGCGTGCCGCCCGGGCCTTGTCATCGCTGGACACCGTGGTGGCGACTTCCGCGCCGATGCAACGGGCGATCTGCAATGCCACATGGCCGACGCCACCGGCGCCGCCGTGGATCAGCACGCGTTGTCCCGCTTCCAGCTGGCCACGCTCCACCAGTGCCTGCCAGGCGGTGATGAACACTGCCGGCAACGCGGCGGCTTCCATGAAGCTCAGGCGGCGCGGCTTGCGGGTGATCAGGCGCTCGTCGGCGAGCATGTAATCCGCCAGCGCGCCCGGATGAGCGGCGACGCCGCCGGCAAAGCCGAGCACCTCGTCGCCGGGCGAGAAGGCCAGCACATCATCACCGACGGCATCGATCACACCGGCCACGTCGCCGTGCAGCACGCAGGGCGCTGGTGGCAAAAGAGGCACCTGGCCGCTGGCCAGCTTGAGATCCAGTGGATTGACGCTGGAGGCAGCGACGCGAATGCGCACCTGGCCGGGGCCGGGAGTGGGCAGCGGGCATTCGGTCGCCACGAAGTCGGCATCCGGGCCGGGATTGCGCAGCACCATGGCATGCATGGAAGCGAGCATGAGACGTCCTCGTTGATACGGGTTCCGGCCAGTGTGGCCAGTGAGCGCCACACCCTACCCATTGCGCTGCGTTGCGGCAATCCGACTTGGGTGGTTTCAGCCGTCCAATGCACGGAATTGCATGATCGACAACGAAAAAGCCCCTGCCGATGGGCAGGGGCTTGGGTCATGCGGCGGCTGACGGCTGTGTCAGGCCCGCCTGGGCGCGATGGGGTATCACGCGTTCTGGCGCTTGGCCTCCTTGTCGACCGGTGCGATCTCGCCGGACTTCAGCTTGGCCATGTACTGGGCCAGCTCACGCTTCACGACCGGCATCAGGTAGTAGAGGCCGATGATGTTGGCGATGGACATGGCGAAGATCATGGCGTCGGAGAAGTCGATGACCGGGCCGAGGCTCATGGAGGAACCGATGACCACGAAGGCGAGGAAGATCAGCTTGTAGACGATCTCGGAGCCCTTGCTCTCACCGAACAGGTAGGTCCAGGCCTTCAGGCCGTAGTAGGACCAGGACAGCATGGTGGAGAAGGCGAACATCAGCACCGCCAGGGCCAGCACATACGGGAACCACGGGAAGGCGGTCTCGAAGGCGTAGGAGGTCAGCTGGACGCCGCCGAGGCCTTCGACCTGGTAGGCGCCGGTGATGACGATGACCAGCGCGGTCATGGTGCAGATGACGACGGTATCGATGAACGGTTCGAGCAGGGCGACGATCCCTTCGGTCGCCGGCTGGGAAGTCTTGACGGCAGAGTGGGCGATGGCCGCGGAGCCGATACCGGCTTCATTGGAGAAGGCAGCACGCTTGAAGCCCTGGATCAGCACGCCGACGATACCGCCGCCGACCGCGACCGGTGCGAAGGCACCTTCGATGATGGCGCCGAAGGCGGCCGGAATCGCACTGAAGTTGAAGCCGAGGATGATGAGTGCCGCGATCACGTAGATGACAGCCATCATCGGCACCAGCTTCTCGGTGACACGTGCGATGGACTTGATGCCGCCGATGATGACCATGCCGACGATGGCGGCCATCACGAGACCGAACAGCCAGCCGTAGCCGACCAGGAAGCTGGCATCACCGCCGGTGACGTTGACGGCCTGCTGATAGGACTGGTTGGCCTGGAACATGTTGCCGCCGCCGATGGAGCCACCGATGGCGCAGATGGCGAAGAAGATCGCCAGAATCTTGCCCAGACCCGCCTTGCCGTTTTCCGCGAAGCCCTTGGACAGGTAGTACATCGGGCCGCCGGAGATGGAGCCATCCGCATTGACGTTGCGGTACTTCACGCCAAGCGTACATTCACAGAACTTGGAGGCCATGCCGAGCAGACCGGCCAGAATCATCCAGAAGGTCGCGCCCGGGCCGCCCAGTGAGACGGCGACCGCGACGCCGGCGATGTTGCCAAGGCCGACCGTGCCGGACAGCGCCGTGGCCAATGCCTGGAAGTGGGATACCTCGCCTTCATCCTTCGGGTCGGTGTAGTCGCCCTTGACCAGACGGATGGCATGGCCGAACAGGCGGAACTGCACGAAGCCGAAATAGAGCGTGAAGATGATGGCCGCGATGATCAGCCAGCCGACGATCAGCGGGAACTGGGTGCCGGCCACCGGCACGGAATAGAAGATGGTCGAGACGATCGGATTGACGATCGGTCCGACGATGTCACTGATGGCCTGGTCCATGCCTTCGGCATGGGCAGAGCTTGCGGCCATGAGGGCTGCCATCGCGGCAGCCCAGGGGGCCAGGGAGCGGAATCGACTCATGAGAGGTAACCTCGAAAAGCGAATTGTCGTTATTGTCTGGTGCGAATCTCTGCAGGCGGCGGGTGCGGGAGGCGCCTGTCTCAGGGAACGATGGTGACGGGCACCGAGGCCTCTTGAATCAGATGGGCGGTGACGCTGCCGAAGATGCGTGAGCGCACGCTTTCCCCCTTGCGGCCGACGATGATCTGCTCGGCATTCACTTCACGCGCCAGCAGGCTGAGGATCTCGGCGGCATCACCGTGGCGGACACGGCCCTCGACCTGATAGCCCTCCTTTTCCAGCTCGCTGATGGCAGGAGACAGCACACGCTCGCGGGCCAGCTTGATCTCGTTCTCACGGCGGCTGGCACGCTGGGCGTTCTCTTCCGGCGTGTTGAAGCTGTAGGGCGACCATTCGACCACGTAGCAGAGAATGATCCTGGTTTCCGCGCCCACCAGAGAGGCGACGCGCTTGGCATAGGCAATGGCACTGTCGCCGCCCGGGGTTCCATCCAGTCCGACAATCAGGGAGGTGGTCATGGAGCTTCTCCTGAAGCTTGCTGGTCGTCGTGTCGCGCCAGCGGATTCTTGTTGAATTACCGTTTCGTTGCGGTTGAAAGAACTTTACTCCTCGCTCACACAAGAAATCCCTTCGGGTGTATCGCTTCACAAAACGATGATTAAACGAAATAGCGTCAATTACGCGTTGACGAGCCTCAGGTTTCCGCTACGCCATTAGCCGGGGGTGACGATATTCGCTGAGAAAACTGCTACCTATGGCTGTCAGCAATGCCGAGAGCAGGACGAGCTGTCCTTTGAGGGCGCCAGCAGGGTCACCACCAGAATCGCCATCAGTGGCAGGGGGGGGAGTGGGAGCGGACAAGAGAATAGAGCGGGCAAGAGAGGGAAAGCAGAGGTAGGGAGGAGATGGCGGTGAGGGAGGAGAGCAGAGGAGAGGAGGTGAGGTGAGGAAGGAGAGCAGAGGAGAGTAGAGAAAAACGCAGCGCTGCTCACCAACAGCGCTGTGAGTGTTCAAAATCGACGCGGCTAGATCAGCCGCTGGTGCGTCAGGTCTTGCCAGGCGGCTTCGATGGGCCAGGCCAGCGGCTGACGCAGGTGTTCCGGCAGTGCCATCAGGGCGGCCGTGGGACTGTCGTGTTCGCGCATGCGCAACCAGCAATAGGCCCAGGCGCAGGCGTCATCCGGGCCCTGCGGCACCGGGCGTGCCGGCATCTGCATCAACAGGAACAGCGCTGCCTTGGGTGCCCACAGCGGCGCACCGCCCTCTGCGGCCCACTGCTCCAGCGTCTCGCCATCGGGATTGCTGGCGGGCTGGCCAAGACTTGCGACGCGCGCGGTATCGGCCAGCAGCACGGCGAGGCGCTCACTGTCGCCGCGGCCATGGGTCAGCCAGGCACGCAACAGACCGGGCAGCCCGCGCTGGGCCTGTGGGTAAAAGGTGTCTTCAGACATGCACAAAGCCTTATGCTGTAGTTGGTCCACAGGTATTCTTCTCGCCGCCCGAGGGCGGCGTGAGTCGAGAGCACTGCTCGCGTTGCCTGCCAAATTTGCCCGCCACAGGGAGACTCCATCTTGCCATTCGATTTCATCACCCCGCTCGATCGACGCCAGTATCCTTCCCAGAAGTGGGATCGCTACGCCTCGGACGTCATGCCCCTCTGGATCGCCGACATGGACTTCAGCGCCCCGCCCGCCGTGACGCGAGCGCTGGCCGAGCGAGTGGCGCACCCGGTCTACGGCTATGCCAAGCCGTCGGAAGGCCTCGATGACAGCCTGTGTGACTGGAGTCGCGAGCATTATGGCTGGGAGGTGCCGCGTGACGCCATCGTCTGGCTGCCGGGCGTGGTGCCGGCCTTGCACCTGGCCAGTCTGGCATTGACCTCTCCCGGCGCGGGCGTGGTCACGACGACCCCGATCTACCCGCCCTTCCTCAAGGTGGCCCAGAAGACCGGGCGACTGGCGCAGATGGCGCCGCTGGCAGAGCCCGAGACGCAAGGCGGCCCCTGGCGTCTGGATCTGGAGGCCCTGGAAGCGGCCATCACGCCCGAGACCGAGCTGCTGCTATGGTGCCACCCGCACAATCCTACCGGCCGCGTCTGGCGCGAGGAAGAGCTCGAGGCGCTGGCGGAGCTGGTCGAGCGTCACGATCTGCTGGTGGTCTCCGATGAGCTGCATGCGGATCTGGTGGTGGACCCGACGGCCCGCCATATTCCGCTGGCCAGCCTGAGCGAGCGACTGGCGGCGCGCTGCGTGACCCTGTGGGCGCCCTCCAAGACCTTCAACACTGCCGGGCTTACGTTCGCCTGTGCGGTGATCACCGACCCCAAGCTGCGTGCACGCTTCACCGGCGCCGCCAATGGCTTGATGCCCGATACCAATGTGCTGGGCATGGCCGCGACCGAAGCGGCGTGGCGCGAGGGCGAACCGTGGCGTCAGGAGTTGCTGGGCGTGTTGCGTGACAACCTCGATCTGCTGGAAAGCCATGTGGCACGTTGGGACGGCGTCAGCATGTCGCGCCCGCAGGCCACCTATCTGGCCTGGCTGGATATGCGCAAGGCAGGGCTCGGGGAGTCTCCTCAGCAGACCCTGCTCGAGGAATGCGATGTCGCGCTGTCGGATGGCGCAGACTTCGGCTGGCCGGGCTTCGTGCGCTTGAACTACGGTACCACGCGCGTGCAGCTGGAGAAGGCGCTGCAGCAGATGGATGAGCGACTGCAGAAAGGCTGAGGTTGGCGAAGGGATCGCGGGGGCGAGCGAAGCGGCCGAGAAGGCGGGCGACAGTACCGGAGTTGATCTGGGTCAGTCTGCGGCGTTTCGTTGGCAGCTATCGCTCATCGCAAACTTGAATTGAGAATCATTATCGTCAACTCTGAGGTCAGGCCGCTCATCGGGAGGGGCTTGTCATCAGGAGATGCGACGATGAGACATGAGGTGGCAGAGACGCCGCGACAGGGGCGGCCAGCAAGCAGGGATGCAGGAGTGACGGCCTGTCGTGAATGGTGTTGTCAGGGCGGGAGCCTGCGCCTGGCGCGTTCATCGCCGCCATCTTCCTGCTGCCGTGCGCCCGCGGCGTCATCTGCCACCCCGTCTGCGCCAGACGCCGTGAAGTCTGCGGGCCAGGAACTAGAGGTGGACTTTCCGCCCAGCGTGCGCGAATCGCGTGCTCGCCCCTCGCTTCTCAAGGGCTGGAGCCGTCGTTAGCCCTTGAATCGGCGCGACGGCAGGCCCTCTATGACAAGGCCCCGCTTCCTTAACCGGAGGCGGGGCCTTGTCATCTGCGTGGCGTGTTCAGCTCATCAGTGCGGTCAGCAGCACGATCAGCGCACCAGCACGATCAGCGCACCAGCACGATCAGTACATCAGAGCGAACAGTTGGCGACGGAAGCGCACGGTCAGCTCATGGGTCGCGCCGAGGGCGTCGAACACACGCAGCAGCGTCTTGCGTGCCAGATCATCGCCGTACTGGCGGTCGGTCTTCACCAGGCTGATCAGGGCATCCAGCGCCAGCTCGTAATGGCCATCCGCCAGATCACGCATGGCGCGCTGATAGCGGGCTTCGCTGTCGTCCCGCTCGATCATCGCCTGCACCTCTTCGGGAGACGGTGCCTCGGCGATGAAGTCGATGCGCGCACGTACGCCACGCGCCTGGGCACCGTCACGGTCTTCCGGCTTGAGGGAGTCCAGCAGCTGACGGGCCTCTTCACCATTGCCTTCTGCGACCAGCACCGAGGCGAGGTGGATGCGGTATTCCGGTGTCTCGGGGGATTCCTGCGCCAGCTGCTGATACAGCGCCTTGGCGGTGACGAGGTCGCCGCTTTCCAGTGCAGTGGCCGCCTGCTCCGCGAGGCTGGGGCCTGCTCCTGCCGCCGGCTGGACCTTGTGCTGCTCGAGGAACTGGCGAATCTCGGCTTCCGGACGTGCGCCGGTGAAGTTGCCTGCCAGACCGCCCTGGATGACCAGCTTGACGTCCGGTACCGAGCGCACGCCCAGCTGAGCGGCGATGTCCTGCTGTTCCTCGGCGTTCAGCTTGGCCAGGATGAAGCCGCCCGCATATTCACGCGCCAGCTTCTCGAGGATCGGTGTCAGAACGAGGCAATGCTCGCTCTGCGGCGACCAGCAATCCAGCAGTACCGGCACTTGCTGTGAGGCTTCCAGCACCTGCTGAAGATTGCTCATGTCCACATCGATGATGTAGGTGTTGGCGTCTTCTGCCTGGCGCGGTGCACTGGCGGCACCGCCGCCGACCACCCCTTGTGGCTGGGCGGCGGTGGTGTCATTGCCGGTCAGTGGCTGGCCGGTATTGGGATCGATGATCATGGTGCATGCCCCGAAATTCTGTCTGCGATTCAAGGCTCGCGCGCGAGCCGGTTGGCCTGATGATGCGGCCCGTCGCAGTGGAGTTCAAGGCGCTGCCGGTCACTTCCTCGCGCGATCGCCCCGGGCGCGTCGGTTCACGGCAGCAGGGTGTCGTCGGCCAGACTGGCGATGCAGGCGGCTTCGCTCTCGCTGAGCGGCATCACGGACAGGCGTGCGCGGCGCACCAGGTGGCTGTCCGCCAGCTCGGGCCGGGCCTTCAGGCGCGCGATGGGCAGGGTGGTGCGCAGCGGGCGAAGGTAGCTCAGATGCGGGGCGACCCAGCGCGGAGGCTTGTCGGCATCGATATCTGCCACCTGACGTGGGTCGAAGCCCTTGTGCTCGGGGTCACTGGCCGTCGGGTCGGGCAGGGCGAGTTCGCTGACGACGGCCAGTCCGACCACCGCAGGCACCTTGCAGCTGGAGTGCTGGATGAGCACGACATCACCGAGCTGCATCTCACGCAGGAAGTTGCGCGCCTGATAGTTGCGCACGCCATCCCAGAGCGCCGGTGATTCGCGGCGCAGGTCATCCAGCGAGAAGGCATCGGGTTCGGTCTTGACCAGCCAGTGGCGCATGCAGGCACTCCCTTGGGACTGACGTGATGAGTGTGAAGGGCCAGGGGTGAAGGGGCCCTGTGTGGATAGGGGTGGCCAGGCCCGAGAACCGGCTTCCTCGCCATCATCGCACAGGAATTTCACGCATACGAAAAAGGCCTGATGCCATGCATCAGGCCTTTCGAATTCTTGGTAGCGGGGACCGGATTTGAACCGATGACCTTCGGGTTATGAGCCCGACGAGCTACCAGACTGCTCCACCCCGCAACACTGGGTACTGCCTTTGCTCCAACTCTGACGCATCAGAGGTTGGTAGCGGGAACCGGATTTGAACCGATGACCTTCGGGTTATGAGCCCGACGAGCTACCAGACTGCTCCATCCCGCAACATCACGTTGGTGTCTGACCGGCAATTACCTTGATAGGCAACGACTTGTCAGTGGTAGCGGGGACCGGATTTGAACCGATGACCTTC
Source organism: Cobetia sp. 1CM21F (assembly GCF_023161745.1). Taxonomy (NCBI): domain Bacteria; kingdom Pseudomonadati; phylum Pseudomonadota; class Gammaproteobacteria; order Oceanospirillales; family Halomonadaceae; genus Cobetia; species Cobetia sp. 1CM21F. The sequence goes on from NZ_JALNTQ010000009.1 coordinate 22,981, forward strand.
GGGTTATGAGCCCGACGAGCTACCAGACTGCTCCACCCCGCATCAACGTGGGGCGTAGTATAAGGATATACAGTGCTGCGTCAACCGTTATCCCGTAATTGACGCAAACTTCTCGTGTCCGGTGAGTCGTCACCAACCCGTCTGCGTACCTCGAGCGATTATCGGCATCTTGTGTGAGAGATCTGCTACATACATTCCCGCTGCATCCTGTCCATACTGAGGAGGACGCGCCTCGCACAGGCGGATGGCAGGCGTCACAGAGTGCACGATTGTCATCAGGCTGTTAGAGACGCGGGTCATTGTTGTCATTGCAGGCATTCTCGTTTTCTCAGGGCGGGGGTGTCCGCAGATTCGCCAAGCTGTGCCCAAGCCAAGGACACAGGACGTTCCAGGATTAGGGAGACACAATAAGATGACACAAACAGCACCCGTCGCATGGGTTACCGGTGGTACCGGTGGCATTGGTTCCGCTATCTGCCGCGAGCTGGCGAACCAGGGGTATCAGGTAATTGCGGGTTACAGGAACAAGGAAAAGGCAGAGGGGTGGCTGTCGGAACAGCGCGCTGCCGGGTTCGAGAACATCGCACTGTCCGGCATCGAGCTGGACAACTTCGAAGCCTGTCAGGCAGGCGTCAACGAAATCCGCGAGCGCTTCGGTCCGATCGCGGTTCTGGTCAACTGCGCCGGCATCACGCGTGATACCTCCATGCGCAAGATGAGCTATGAGCAGTGGCGAGAAGTCATCAACTGCAACCTCGACAGCGTCTTCAACACCTGCCGTGCCGTCATCAATGACATGCTGGAGCACAAGTACGGCCGCATCGTGAACATCTCCTCCATCAATGGCCGCAAGGGCCAGTTCGGGCAGGTCAACTACTCGGCCGCCAAGGCGGGCATGCATGGTCTGACCATGGCGCTGGCGCAGGAAACCGCGACCAAGGGCATTACCGTCAACACCCTGTCACCGGGCTACATCGCCACCGACATGATCATGAAGATCCCCGAAGAGATCCGTGAATCGATCCGCGAGACCATCCCGGTCAAGCGTTATGGTCAGCCGGACGAGATCGCACGTGCGGTCGCCTTCCTGGCCGACGAGAAATCCGGCTTCATCACCGGTGCCAACCTGGATATCAATGGCGGCCAGTTCATGAGCTGATGCTCTGCGCTAGCGCGAGCCAGTGCAGGGTTGGCACCCGGCCCCGCCTGGCGAGAGAATGAAAAAGCCCCCGTCTCTATCGAGGCGGGGGCTTTTCGTTGCCATGACTTCAGTCTTGCGAGCGCGTCGTCACCAGCTCAAGAGCACTGGCTCAGTGATTGAACAGCGCATCGAAGCGTGGCAGTTCGGTCTGCCAGGCGTCCCAGTCCAGCGGACCATTGGCGAGCAGCGCATCCAGCACCTCATCCAGCTCTTCTTCACGCTCCATGCGCTCACCCAGCTGCTGGTTGATGCGCGCGACCTGCACGGTCAGGCGGCGTGATTCATCTTCGCTGCCCAGCGGGGCCTCGAACAGAATGGCCAGGTGGACACGCAGCTCGGCCAGGCGCTCATTGGCGGCGCTGCAGTTGCTCGGCAGGGCCTGGCGCATCTGGTTGCGCGCCGCATTGGCCTGACGGCTGTTGTCGTCGAAGGCCGAGGTGTTCGGCAGCTCGACATCCTGCACGTCGCCGTTGCGCGCGCTGGCATCCGCTACGGCGTGCTGTTCGAGCAGATCACGCCATTGCTGCCATTCCTCGCGCAGCTGCAGGGCGTGCAGTTCATCCAGACGCTGCTCGCGACGCTTGAGAATGCCGGTCCAGCGACGACGCATGCCGTCGCCCCGCTTGCCGCGCGGCAGCGGACCGAGGGTGTCGGCTTCCTTCAGGGCGTCATCGAGCAGGGCGGCGTCTTCCAGCGTCTCCGGCTCCCAGCTGTCGAGGCGTTCGATCAGCGCCTGCCACTGATCCAGACGTGCCTGCTCGCGGCTGTCGCGGTCTTCGCGGTCCTGATCGCGCGCGGCGAAGATGCGGTCGCACGCCGCGCGGAAGGCGGCCCACAGACGTTGTTCTTCGCCCTTGGGCGCGCGGCCCATCTCGCGCCAGCGACTCTGCAGTGCCTTGGCCTGTTCGGCGCGGGCACGTGCCGGCGAGTCCTCATTGGCCAGCGCCTCGACGGCGTCGACCAGTGCCTGCTTGGCGGCGGCGATCTGGCCCGCGCGGCTGTCGATCAGTCCCTGCAGTGCCGTCAGCGCCTCACCGAAGCGATGCGACAGCTGGCGACCGGGGCCTGCGGGCACCGGCGTGTGGCGACGCCATTCCTCACGGGCGCGATCACGGATCTGGCGCAGGGAGTCGGGGTCGGCATCGTCCATGGCGTGGCCGTTGAGCGATTCGAGCTGCTCGCAGAGCGCTTCGCGCATGGCCAGATTGTGTTCACGCAGCTGCTTGCGCGATTCGCGGTAATCCCGCAGGCGCAACTTGATGGCGTCAGAGGCAGTGCGGAAGGCCTGGCTGGCATCGCGGCTGGCAGCCGCATCACCCAGCTCGCGCCATTGCTGAATCAGCTGCTGGTGCTGGCGGTCGCGCTGCTCATCGCTGATGTCATCGCGCTCGCTCAGGGTGGTGATGGCCTCGAGCAGTTGCTCGCGCTTGGGCGCCGCGACGAAGTTCTGCCAGTCACGGAGTTCCGCGACACGCGCGCCCAGCTGGCGCAGGCGGGTCTGGCGGGCATTGTCGAGCTGGCCTTCGGTGCGATCGCGCAGTGAGCGATGCAGACGGCTGGCCGGCTTGAGCTTGCCGGCATCGAGATCCGCTTCCAGGCGTGCCAGTTCGGCATCCAGTGCGTCCAGATCCAGGCTCGCCTTGCCGTCGGCCGCGCGGGAGGCATCAGCTGACTCGGCGTCTTGTGCTGGGCTGCCATCGAGCGCGTCCTGCTCTTGCGCTGCCTCTGTCGGCTCTTCCGGCTGCGCCGCGCTGATCGCCTGACGCACCGCGCTCAGGCTGGCGGTCTGCGGCAGACCCGCAGGCCAGGCCACTTCGCTTTCCAGGCGACGCAGCTGGTCGATGTCATTGTCGACCAGCGCGGCATCCAGCTCGCCCTGGCACAGCTGATGGCGATGCCAGGCATCGAGGGCGTCCTGCAGCTGCTGTTGCAGGCGCTGCTGACGTTCGAGCAGTTCGGCCGGGGCCGAGAACTGGTCGGTCAACTCGCTCCAGCGCTCTCCCTGCAGGCGGCGTTGAGCCTGCAGGCTGGCGAAGTCGTGGTCATTGACGCAGTCGCGGCTGTAGAGGTCTTCCCGCGCCTGATCCACGGCGCTGAGAATCTCTTCCAGGTGCGTATTGAGGTTGGCGCTCAGGCGCTCATGGGCGCGAATGGCTTCCTCGCGGGCCTCATGGTCACTGATGACCTTGTGCGCCTGCTGGCGCGCCTCTTCGAAGCGCTGTTGAATCTCGTAGTCCGCGGCCGGCAGACGCTCCCACTCGCGCAGCAGCGAGCGGTAACGCGAGGGCACGCTGTCTTCCCATGCCTGACGCGGCAGCTTCTCCATCTGGCGCAGCAGGTTGTCGCGGCTGGCGGCCAGTGCGTCGGCCTGCTGGGCATCGGCGCGGCGCTGGGCGAGGGTGTCGCGCGCCTGACGCTGCACGTGACGGTCACGCTTGGCATCGCGCACCAGACGCTCGAGGCCGGCCTGGCTGGTGATGCGGGCGGCAGCGGCATGGCGAACGGCGGCGATGGTGTTGTGGCAGGCCTGATGGATCAGCGCCTCTTCATCTTCCAGACGGCTCAGTGCGGTCAGACGCAGTTGCTGGTTGTCGCCGCGGGACGCCACGGCGGACAGCAGTTCGCTATCGTCCAGGCGCTCGACCAGCTGTTCACGGCTCAACAGTGAGGGCGCATCCTGGCCGCCGCTCAACAGTTCGATCAGGCGCTCGCGTACCAGGCCATCGGCGCGGTCGAGCAGCGGCAGCAGACGCTCGGGAGATTGCATGCGCGTCAGGGCGGCATGGCGCACTTCCAGGGCGTCATCTTCGAGAATCAGGGTCTCCAGGATCTTGCGCTGGTCTGGAATCTCCGGATCAAGCTGGTCAGTGGCAGCGGAGCGAATGGCAGGGTTGGCGTGTTGCCAGCGAGGAGTGAACAGGCGGCCAGTGAGGCGGGAGAGCAGTCCGGTCATGAGAGAGCGGTTATCCAGGCAAAAAATAGAGGGGCGCAACAATTGGCCGCACACTCGGCGGGTGCAATCGGGTGGGCACGACGGAGTGGGCGGAGTGACGGCGCATGAATTTCGTCACCCCGCTATCTTACCAGTCACAGCCCCCCGTTGTGTGGTATCGCATGTCGATCGATGTGCCTTATTGCACGCGCGCGGCGGCGTGCAGGGCGACCGGCGGCGGGTGACAGGTCGGCAAGGGAGGCACGTCGTAGGCTCGCGACACCTGACAGTGCCTGCTGCTGGCCGTATCATCAGTTGCAGCACTGTGTTCGCTCACATAGTTTTGTACGTTACCGCTATGCCATTCAGTGTCTGTCATTCATGCTCGGCGCCTATCAAGCAGTCGCTGTGCCGTGTGCGACGGCGAGCTATGTTATTCAGGTGGCCTTTCCAATCGAGGGTCGCCTTGAGGATGCCGTGAACAGCACGTGCATCATCAAGAGTGTCGGAGGGCTTCGACACTCCTTACGCAACCGGAGTCAGGTCATGAGTCTCAGTACGGACAGGGCCCCTCAGGCCTTCACCTTCAAGGGCGGCATGCTGCCGATGACGGTCATGGAGCTGGTCAGCGGTGATCCGGAGCAGATCCGTGCTCAGCTGGCCAGCAAGCTCAGCCAGTCGCCGGCCTTCTTTCAACATACGCCGGTGGTGCTGAGCGTCGAGAAGCTCGACGAGCCGCATCTGGCGCTGGAGCGCATCTGTGCCGTCTGCCGAGGGCACAAGCTGCTGCCGGTCGCGGTGCGTGGCGGTGGAGACCCGGTGCGTCAGTCCGCCTGGGCGTTGGGGCTGGGGTGGTTCCCGCCGCAGGAGAATCGCGGGCGCTCCCTCGAGTCCGTGCCGCCGGTGGCCGCTGAACCGGTCGCCGAGCCTGCCGAGACAGTCGCGGACAGCGCGGCCGAGAAAGCGGAGCCAGCCCACGCCAGCAAGGTGTATCGCGGCACGGTGCGCTCGGGCCAGCAGGTCAGCGCACCGGAGGGCGACCTGGTCATCATCGGCGCGGTGAATGCCGGCGCCGAGATCCTGGCCGCAGGCAGTGTGCATATCTATGGCGCTCTGCGTGGCCGCGCGCTGGCGGGTATCCATGGCGATCGCAACGCCAGCATCTACTGCAAGGAACTGCACGCCGAGCTGCTCTCGGTGGCCGGAACCTACAAGCGACTCGATGACATCGACAATCGCCTGCTGGGTGCCAATGTCGAAGTCGTGCTTGAACACGACCAACTCTGTATCGCACGACTCGGCTGACCCCAGCACTGTGTTCTGAACGATATCCAATATTTACAGGTGATCCTCGCTCGGCGAGGGACTCTCAGCAAGGAAGATACCTTTGGCCAAGATTATCGTAGTGACGTCAGGCAAGGGCGGAGTCGGCAAGACGACCAGCGCCGCCGCCATTGCCACCGGACTGGCTTTGCGCGGCAACAAGACCGTAGTGATCGATTTCGATGTGGGCCTGCGTAACCTGGACCTGATCATGGGCTGCGAGCGCCGTGTGGTCTATGACCTGGTCAACGTCATCCAGGGCGAAGCCAATCTCAAGCAGGCCCTGATCCGCGACAAGCGCATCGACAACCTGCACATCCTTCCGGCCTCCCAGACCCGTGACAAGGACGCGCTGACGCTGGAAGGCGTCGAGAAGGTGCTCGACGCGCTGCGCGAGGAGTTCGATTACGTCATCTGTGACTCGCCGGCCGGTATCGAGCGCGGTGCCCAGCTGGCGATGTACTTCGCTGACGAGGCCGTGGTGGTGACCAACCCGGAAGTCAGCTCGGTACGTGACTCCGACCGCATCATCGGCCTGCTGTCTTCCAAGACGCGTCGCGCCGAGAATGGCGACACCCCGGTGCGTGAACACCTGCTGATCACCCGTTACCATCCGGCGCGCGTCACCGGCGGTGACATGCTCAACCTGACCGATATCCAGGAAATCCTGTCGATCCCGCTGATCGGCCTGATTCCGGAATCCGACGCCGTGCTGCGCGCGTCCAACCAGGGTGTGCCGGTCACGCATGACCAGAAGAGCGATGCCGGCCAGGCGTACGTGGATTGCGTGTCCCGCCTGTTGGGCGAGGAAGTGCAGCTGCGTTTCCATGAAGTCGAGAAGCGCGGTCTGCTGGCCAGAATGTTTGGAGGGGGGCGCAAGTGAAATTACTGGATTTTCTGAAGCGAGAGCGCAAGAAGACCGCCAATGTCGCCAAGGAGCGGCTGCAGATCATCGTCGCGCACCAGCGTAGCCAGCGTGACCAGCCGGATTACATGCCGATGCTGGAGCGTGAGCTGCTCGAGGTGATTCGCAAGTATGTGCAGGTCGACCAGGATGCCATCAACATCTCGCTGGACCGCGAAGACGACTGCTCGGTGCTGGAACTCAACGTCACTCTGCCGCGCCCCGGCGAGGCCTGAGTTCGCGGGGCGTCGGGTGCTTGCCACCTGAGGCGTTGCCGAGCGGGCAGCGCCTGCGACGTCCCGAGCCAGCCCATGCCCATTGCCTGCCAGAGCACCGTGCCAGCCTTGCTGGAGACGGTGCTCTGGCACGTTCATTTTTCGACCGCCCGCGTGGAGACATCCTGTGGCAGAGCCCACCTTCCTGTGGCACGACTACGAGACCTTCGGCGCCGACCCGCGCCGTGACCGTCCTTCGCAGTTCGCGGCCATCCGTACCGATGCTGACTTCAATGAGATCGGCGAGCCGCTGACCCTCTATTGCAAGCCGGCCGATGACTTCCTGCCCCAGCCGATGGCGTGTCTGATCACCGGCATCACCCCGCAGCAGGCCGAACGTCGCGGCATCCCCGAGGCCGAGTTCGCCGGGCGCATCAATGATGAGATGAGCGTGCCGGGGACCTGCACGCTGGGCTACAACAGCCTGCGCTTCGATGATGAAGTCAGCCGTCATCTGTTCTACCGCAACTTCCTCGACCCCTACGGGCGTGAGTGGCAGAACGGCAATTCGCGCTGGGACCTGATCGATGTCGTGCGCGCCTTCCATGCCCTGCGCCCGGAAGGCATCGAATGGCCCAAGCGTGAAGATGGTGCGCCCAGCTTCCGTCTGGAGCACTTGACGGCGGCCAATGGCATCGAGCACGCCGGCGCGCATGACGCGCTGGTGGATGTGCGCGCCACCATCGCGCTGGCACGCCTGCTCAAGTCGCGCAATGCGCGGCTGTTCGATTACCTGCTCAAGCTGCGCAACAAGCGCCATGTCGCCAGCCTGCTGGATATCGGCGCACGCAAGCCGATGCTGCACATCTCGCGTCGCTATCCGGCCTCGCGGGCCTGTGGCGCGCTGGTGGTGCCGCTGGCGGAGCATCCTTCGAATGCCAATGGCGTGATCGTCTATGACCTCTCGGTAGACCCGGCGCCGTTGATGGAGCTGTCACCGGAAGAGATTCGTGCCCGTGTCTTCGCCAGTGCCGATGACCTCGCGGAAGGCGAGGAGCGGATTCCGCTCAAGGTCATCCACCTCAACAAGAGCCCGGTGCTGCTGCCGGCCAATGCGCTCAAGGATGTATCCGGGCCGCATGAGAGCGAGTACGGCGAGATCGCCGCGCGCTTCAAGATCGACCCGGCCCAGTGCCGCGTGCATTGGAAGTGGCTGAAGGACAACGCCGGTGTCGGCGTGAAGGTGGCGCAGGTATTCGCCGAGGCGCCGCCGGTCGGCCCGGCTGATCCGGACCTGATGCTCTATTCCGGTGGCTTCTTCTCGCCCGCGGACCGCAAGGAGATGGAGCGGGTGCGCGCCACCCATCCCGAGGCGCTGGACGATACGCCGTTCGCCTTCCAGGATGGCCGACTCGAGGAGATGCTGTTCCGCTATCGTGCGCGCAGCTACGGCTACACGCTCAATTCCGCCGAGCGCGAACGCTGGGAGCAGTGGCGCTGGGAGCGCATGAACGATGAGCAGGTCGCGAGCCTGACCGTGAAGGGCTTCGTCAGCGAGATCCAGCGGCTGGCCCAGAGCGAGCAGGACCCGGACCGCGTGCAGATTCTCGAAGAACTGGCGATGTACGTGGAAGGCATCATGCCGCCGCAGGCCTTCGGCTGATGACGGGCTAGCCGGCCCGCTGTGCTTGCCGGCAAGGCATGAATGAACAAGACCCCGACGCGGTTATTGAACTGCACTGCGTCGGGGTCTTGTCGTTTCAGGCGCCCGTCCGGTGAGGGCCGGCGCCTTGTTTGCCCGCCAAGCCGCTGGCGGGCCGGCGAGACTCAATGCTGAGCATTGCCGCTGGCCTCGGCTGAGGGTGCCGCCAGGGTCGCGCCTGTCTCGGCGCGCGGCGCCTCGGGCAGCGGCGGCAGGTCCAGTTCGGTAAGGCGCTGGTCGAAGTCGCTGGGCGTGCCGGGGTCGAAGGCCAGTTCCAGCGCGCTGGAGGCATTCAGCTGCTGCCAGATGGCGCGGATATCCTGCGCGCTGACCTGTTCGACGGCCGCGACCAGTTGCTGGCGACGGTCAAAGCCTGTCCAGCCGAAGCTCAGCTCGCTCCAGTTGCGCGCTGCCAGCTCGGACAGCTTGCGGGGCTTCTGGGTCAGGCTATCGACGACGGCGTCGCGGTAGCTGGCAAGCGCGGCCTCATCCAGCGACTGCACGCGGCTGTCGAAGCGGGTGAGGAAGGCATCCATGCGCGAAAACAGCGTCTTGCTGTCCTTGGACGGCGACTGCACCAGCAGGCTCAGCCCCGGCGCATCGAGCATGGGCGAATAGCGTGCGGAGACGATATAGCCGAGTTGCTCCTCGGTGCGCAGCTGGCTGTAGAAGGGCGCTTCGAGCAGCTGACCCAGCACCGCGATGCGGGCCTGGGACTGCAGCGTACGGTCCTTGCCCTGCATGTAGCGCAGGGCACCGGAATCGCCGCGTGTGCTGTCGGGGCGCAGTACCGTGTGCTGTGTGACCTGACGCACTTCCAGGTCTGGCACCGCCTCGCGCGTGATGCGCGGCGCAAGCCCGTTGATCACCAGCTGGCCGGTCTCGCGGGCCTGGTCGGCGGTCAGGTTGCCGGTCACCATCGCCTGCACGTGCAGCTTGGCAAGGAAGCGCTTGCGGAAGCTGTCCAGTGACCGGGCGTCGATCTTGTCCAGGGCCGCCAGTTGTTGCTCGGCGGTGCTCGGCAGGCCGACCAGCGTTTCACTGAGGCTGCGGCCCAGGCGCGTGTAGAGCGGTGCCTGAACGCGATTCTGCAGGCTGCGGCGCAGGCGTTGAGTGATGCGTTCCAGGGTGGCGGGGGCCATCTCGCCATTCACCAGCTGGTCGAGCACTTCACGCATTTCCGGCTGCTGACCATCGCGCCAGCCACTGAACTGCAGGGTGATGCCACGTCCATGGGCATAGACCAGCGCATCCTGCCCGGCCAGACGGGCCGGATACAGACGCGCGTTGAGGCTGTCATTCAGCCATGCCGCCAGCACCTGACTCATGGCCTGGTCATCCACCGAGCGACTGACGTCGGGATTGAGCAGGCCGAAGCGCCATTCGGCCTTCGGCACGCCGAAGCTCGCATCACCCTGATACCAGAGCTCGGCACCGGGCTCATCGATCAACTGGCTCGGCTTGGCGTCGGGCAGGTCGAGTACGCGGAAGTCCTTGGCCAGATAGGGGTTGGGACTGGGCAGCGCCAGCTGGCTGGCCAGGGTGTCGCCGCCGGCTGGTTGAGCAGTGGCATCCGCCGTCAGGCGCGTCAGGGTGTAGGGCGCCTTGAACCACTCGCCCTGCTGATCCCCCTCCACCTGCGGGCCGGAGTAGACCTCCAGCAGGTTGTCGGGTGTCAGGCGAGCGAGGGTGTCCTTGATCAGGTCCGGATCGAAGTCCTGCATCAGGTAGGGCGCCGCCAGCACGTCCTCGATCGGATAGCGCGTCATCATCATCGCCAGATTGCTGGCCAGATTGACCGGCGAGCTGCGCTGCTGGAAGCGGAAGCTCTGCTCACCCAGCTTTGCCTGTTCGGTATAGCGCCAGTCGTTGATGCCCTCAGCGCGGATCAGCGCCAGATAGTCGAACAGCGCGGCACGGATCTCCGCCTGATGCTGCGCGCCTTCCGGGGTCAGGCTGATGTCGACGCTGAGCAGGGCATGCTCGCCATCACTGAGGCCACCGCCGGCCGAGAGGCCATCTGCCCAGCCCTTGTCCTTGAGCACTGCCAGCAGACTGCCTTCGCCTTCGTGACCGATCAGGTTGGCCAGGTAGCTGACCGGCTGTGAGCGGTAGTGGGCAATCGGGTCGTCGATGGGGAACATGAACGACAGCTTGCGCTCCTGCTTGAGTGCCTTGACCTCGAGGCGTGCCGGCAGCTCGTCACCGCTGGCCAGGGGCGTGGTGATCTCGGGGCGCGACAGCCCGCGGTCGGGCACATCACTGAAGTTGTCACGGGCCAGCTGCTCGAGCGTTTCCAGCGACTGCGGCCCGACCAGTGACAGGCGCATCACGTTGGCGCCGTAGTGGGCCTGATAGAAGTCGACCAGTCGCTGGCGCAGGCTACCGGCCTCGGTGTCCTTGAGGGTCTCGAGGCTGCCGACACTGAAGCGGTTGAAGGGGTGTTGCGGGTTGAGGGCCGCTTCGACAGCCTCGTAGATGCGCCGACCATCATCCTGCAGGCGTGCCTGATACTCGGAATTGACCGCATGGCGCTCGCGGTCCACGTAGTCGGCATTGAACTGTGGTGCGACGAAGAAGCGCGCAAAGCGCGGCAGTGCCTCATCGAAGGCATCCGGGTCGATGTCGAAGAAGTAGTTGGTGTCCTGGCTGGCGGTGAAGGCGTTGTGCTGGCCGCCATGCTTGGTGATGAAGTCCTGATAGGCGTCCGGCTTCGGATAACGATCGGTGCCGAGGAACAGCATGTGCTCCAGGAAGTGCGCCAGCCCCGGGACATCGTCGGGGTCCTGGGCGCTGCCGACTTCGACATCGACGGCGGCGGCGGCCTTGTCGGCCTTGGCATCACTGACCAGCAGGACCCTGAGGCCGTTGTCGAGGGTCAGGCTGCGATAGAGTCGCTGATCGTTCTCGCTCTTGATGACGGGACTGGCCTGCTCGGCCCTGGCGGGCGCCGTGCTTGAGGCGGAGTTGGCGGCCGGCGCGAGGGACGACGCGGGCGCAGAAGCCGGGCGGGTATCGGCATGGCTGATGGCCGGCGCCAGGCCACTCATGACGATGGCGGCAATGGCCGTGCTCAGTGCAAGAGGGCGAAATCCTGAAGGCAGTGACATCTTCTCTCCTGATTCATGCCACCGCTGCTCGGGCAGGTGGCGCTGACTCGGTGATGGTTCTCATTGGGCGAACATGCGCGCGAGGCGGTAGAGCGATGCAGTGCCGCCATCCTCGATACGTGCCGTCGGCGCAGGCGGATTCAGGTCAGCATCGGGCCGGTGGGGTGGGCGACGCTCCACTCCTGATGCTCGGGGTCGTTGACGAGGCGTGCGACCGGGAAGGCGGCCAGGCTGGCGTTCGGCGTCAGCATGCTGCGTACCGTCTCCAGCGGCGTCTCGGCATTCAGCCAGTCGCGTACCTGATGCGGCGCGATCACGGCGGGCATGCGATCGGTCAGGCGTGACGTGACCCCGGCACACTCGACACTGATCAGCGCGAAGCTGTCGCGACCCTCGGGGGGCAGCCCCTCCATCAGGGGAGCGCTGAAGTGGCGCGTCCACAGGGCGGCCAGCAACAGCGGGGCGCGGGTCGGGTGCGTGACCAGAAACGGCTGCTTCATGCGCGGTTGTTCCTTCCACACATAGACACCGCCGACGGGGATCAGTGCCCGCTGGCTGATGAACGACTCGCGGAACATGCGTCGCGTTTCCAGCGACTCTGCCCGCGCCACGTGCGGGGCGTGGTCCATGATCTCCAGCCAGCTGGGAGTCAGGCCCCAGAGTGCCGGCACCAGGCGCAGGCGGGGGCCTTCCAGTCGCAGCATCGAGGCGGGCATGCGCGGGGCGCGATTGGCACTGACCAGCAGTTCGCTGCGCAACTGGCGTTCGAGCGCGGGAGTCGCCAGCGACCCGAACAGTTCGTCGGGGGGCAGGTCAGCGGGGTAGGGGGGAATATACAGACGACCGGCCACGAGAATCCTTTGAGGCGATGAGGCGAAGGGAACATGCAGCGGCAGCTGCTGCCTGAGATGGGGTGTGGATCGCGCTGCACGCCACGGATGCCAGCATGCCACACCTTGGTGGTGCTTGCGTTTGTGCTCAGTCTCGATATGCTGGACGGAAACACTGTTCGATTCAATGACCGATACGGGGTGCTCCAAGAGATGCCCGCTAGGCGTCGCAACCCTTTGCCCACCCGTGCTGTCCGAACACACACCGCGTCAGATTCGCTACGCGGTAACGCATCTCAAGCATCAGAGGAATTCGATGGCCCGTCCACGTCAGCATGCACCGGAAGCGCTGCATGCGCGGGTAATGGAGACCTGCGATGAATGGCTCAAAGAGCAGCCCGTTCACGCCCTGTCTCTGCGCAACCTGGCTCGCGAAGTCGGTTGTGCGCCCAGCACCCTGCTCAAGCTCTATGGCAGCTTCGGCAACCTGCTCCAGCACGTCAATCTGGCGACGCTGGACAGGCTGCGCGATGCGATAGCCGGACAGGAGACGCCGAGTCCTTCGGAGCGCCTCAAGGCCCTGGCGCGCGCCTACTGGGGCTTCGCCCAGCGCGACCCTTACCGCTGGCAGCTGCTGTTCGACTTCCCGCTCGCGCAGGAAGGGGAGCTGGACCAGCGCCAGAACGCGATGATCGAAGGGCTGTTCGAACGTGTGGAGGGGGCCCTGGTCGAGTACGCCCCACGCGTCGAGTCCGTCGAGGCCAAGCGCATGGCGCGCACGCTGTGGGGTAGCGTGCACGGTCTGGTGCAGCTGGGCATGAACGAGCGTCTGGGACTCTGGCAGGGGCAGCCACTGGAAGTGACGGAGCTGCTCGATCAGTTGCTGGACACCATGTTGGCGGGGCTCAAGGTGCGCAGCGAGGCTGCGTGTGCGGGGGATGCCACGGAAGCTGGCAAATGAGTCGAGAACTGCTCCGGCGACCCCGTTTTGCGCCCTTCTTCTGGACCCAGGCCCTCGGGGCCTTCAATGACAATCTGTTCAAGAACGCCTTGCTGCTGCTGATGACCTTCGTGGTCATCGAGCAGCGGGGCTGGGACACCGGCATCGTCAACAACCTGGCGGCCGGTCTGTTCATCCTGCCTTTTCTGCTGTTCTCCGCCTGGGGCGGCCTGTTGGCTGACCGCCTCGACAAGCAGCGCCTGATCGTGCGGCTCAAGTGGCTGGAGCTGGCCACCATGAGCGTGGCGGCCGGCGCCTTGATCTTCGAGGCCTGGGAGTTGCTGCTGGCGCTGCTGTTCATGATGGGCACCCAGTCGGCGCTCTTCGGGCCGGTCAAGTACGCCATCCTGCCCCAGCACCTCAAGCCGGATGAGCTGGTCAGCGGCAATGCCTGGGTCGAGCTGGGCACCTTCCTCGCCATCCTGATCGGTACCCTTGCCGCCGCGGCCTTGATGGCACTGGGCGGCGAGCTGGCACGCTGGGCGCTGTCCGCGTCGCTGGTCTCCCTATCTCTTCTAGGCGTGATGGCGGCCGGCAAGATTCCGCCGGCACCCTCCGCTTCGCCCGGCCCCGTACCGTGGCGGCCTCTCTCCGGCAGCATCGCGGTGATGCGTGAAGGGCTGAGCAATCGCCGGCTACGCTGGGCGCTGCTGGGCATCAGTGCCTTCTGGTTCCTCGGCGCCAGCTATCTGACGCAATTGCCGGCCTATGCGCGCGATATCGTGCATGGGGCCGAAGGGGCGACCTCTGCCTTGCTGGCGGCCTTTGCCATCGGCATCGGGCTGGGGTCGCTGGCCTGTGAGCGTGTCTCGCGCGGGCGTCTCGAGACGGGACTGGTGCCCTTCGGCGCGCTGATCATCTTCGCTGGCGGGCTGGATCTTGCCCTGCGCCCGGCGCTGGCCGAGGCGCAGATGGCCACACCGCTGATCGAGCTTCTGGGCATCGCCGGTTTCTGGCGCATGTGGCTGGATCTCGGTGTCATCGGCTTCGGTGGCGGCCTCTATATCGTGCCGCTGTACACCCTGCTGCAGATCCGCAGTCCTGAAGATCATCGCGCGCGCATGATCGCGGCCAACAACGTGCTCAATGCCCTGCTGATGGTGCTGTCGGCCGGTGCCGGCATTCTGGTGCTGGGCGTGATGGGGCGCGATATCCCGGACTTCCTGCTGCTGCTGTCCCTGATCAGCGGGCTGATCGCGGTGGTCTGCATGCTGCGTGACCCGCGGCCCTTCCTGCGCCTCAATATCTTCATCCTCATCCACCTGATGTATCGCCTGCACCTCAAGGGGCGCTGGCGGATACCGGCGGAAGGGGCGGCGCTGGTGGTGTGCAATCACGTCAGCTTCATGGATGCGCTGATTCTGGGTGGGGCCAGTCCGCGCCCGCTGCGTTTCCTGATGGATGCCGAGATATATCACTCGCCGTGGCTGAAGTGGTTCTTCCGCATCGCCGGGGCGATTCCGGTCGATTCCTCGCGCAAGGACCCGGCAGGGGTGCGCCGCTCGCTGGAGGAAGTCGGCAAGGCGCTGCGCGAGGGAGAGGTGGTGATGATCTTCCCCGAGGGCAAGCTGACGCGCGACGGTGAGGTCGGTCGCTTCCGGCGCGGGCTGGAGTTGATTCTGGCGCGTGACCCGGTGCCGGTGATTCCGATGGCGCTGGGCGGTCTGTGGGGCTCCTGGTTCTCCCACGGCGGCGGGCCTGCCTTCGCCAAGTTTCCGCGCCGCCTGCGCGGGCGGGTAGAGCTGTGTGTCGGGCGTACCTTCGACCCTGTCGGCACCAAGGCGGTGGAGCTCGAAGAGGCGGTGCGTGATCTGCATCGCAAGGCGACACGCCTGGCGCGCTCCCGCTAGCCGCTCACTTTTATCAGTGCTGCATGAAAATGCCGCCCATGCCGACACGATCGTCAGGCAGGGGCGGCATTTCTCGTTCTGGCGACCAGCGGATGGCTGCTGGCGTCGAGCGCGGCGTCGCGTCAGTCGCTGGACTGCTCGGAGGGAGCGGTGTGGCGCGTGACCCAGAAGCCGAAGCCACCGATGGCCCAGGCGCCCAGCATGACCAGCGGCACCGCCAGCATGTCATCGCCGCTCAGCCACAGGCTGGCCAGGGCGCCATAGAGGCCGCCGCCGAGATACAGCACCGTGCCGGAGATGGCATTGGCGGCACCATGGCCACGTGCGAACAGCGACTGGTAGTCGGCCATCACGTTGGGCGTGATCATGCCGCCGGCGCCCAGCACGAACAGGATGCCCGGAATCAGGGTGGCGACCTGGACGTTGTCGGTGATGACCAGCGAGATCAGCCAGGTGATGCCGATCCCCTGCATGCACAGCGCCACCTGAACCAGCTTGCGCGTGCGCAGATGCTTGAGGCCGAAGTGGTTGAGGCGGTTGCCGATCAGCATCGCGCCGACATTGGCGCCGAAGGCCAGCGCGAACTCACCGGAGTTCAGCCCCAGCACGCCCTGATAGAGATAGCTCGCGTTGGTCAGGAAGGTGAACATGATGCCGGGTCCGCACAGCAGCAGCATCAGGTGCCCGGGGACGCCGCGCGTGGTCAATACCGTGCGATAGCTGGTCAATGCGCCGCGCAGGCTGAGCGGTGAACGCTCGCTGGCAGGCAGGGTCTCCGGCAGCCATTGGCGAATGGCGACTCCGGCGATCACGCCATAGACGGCCAGGCCGATGAAGACCATCTGCCAGGTGCTCAGCGCCAGGATGAGGGCGCCGAGGCTGGGGGCGACCAGCGGTGCTGCCATCAGCACCATCATGACGTTGGTCATCAGGCGCGCGGCGTCCTTGCCGGTCGCGACATCGCGTACCACGGTGCGAGAGACGCCGCCGGTCATGCCGGTCGCGATCCCCTGCAGGACGCGGAAGACCATCAGCCATTCCAGACTATGTGTCATGGCGCAGCCGAGACTCGCGATCAAGAACAGCACGATGCCGCCCAGCGCGATCGGGCGACGGCCCAGGCTGTCCGACAGCGGGCCACCACTCAGCTGACCGAAGGCGTAGCCGGCCAGGAAGAAGGTGATGGTCAGGCCGAGGCGGGAGTGATCGACACCGAATTCCGCGGCCATGGCGGGGATGGCGGGCAGAAAGGCATCCATCGATAGCGGGGCGAGCGCCACCATCAGGGCCAGCAGCACGGTGAAGTGAGGTTGTCGATGCAGGGCGGGGGTCGCCGTTGGGGCGGAAGCTGAAGTCATGAGGGCCATTCGAAGGTTGTGGGGCATTGCAGGGGGAGCGGTGAGTCAGCCTGCTCTGGCGCAGGTCCGTGACGTCTGGCGCTGGCGGGCAGCGCGAACGCGCACAGCATAGCGTGGGTTCGGGCCGCTTGCGTGTCGTGGTCTGCAACACCGTATTGCAGCTGGTTCTTGCACCTGAGCACCGAGCACCTGCAAATGAGCACCTGCAAATGAGCACCTGGGCGAGTTGCCGTGCCCCCAGACGCGACAGGCCCGCCAATTGGCGGGCCTGTCGTCGAGAGTGCCGTGCTGCGTGGCAATCCGGGTGGGCGTCAGCTGCGCGTGGTGCGAGCCGCCTGCCAGCAGCGTGCCGAGGTGATCTGGTTGTCCTTCACCTGCTGGATCTCGATGCGCGTGGTGCCGATGGCGAGACTGGCCGGGGCATCCGGGAAGGATTCCAGATGTTCCAGAATCAGGCCGTTGAGCGTCTTGGGACCGTCAGTCGGCAGCTGCCAGCCGATGGCCTTGTTGATCTCGCGGATGTTGGCGGTGCCTTCGATCACGTAGCTGCCGTTGTCCTGCGGGTGGATCTCCTGATGAGTACCGGCGACATCGGTGGTGAACTCGCCGACGATCTCCTCGAGGATGTCCTCCAGCGTCGCCAGCCCCTGCACATCGCCATACTCGTCGACCACGATGCCGATGCGGCGCTTCTGCTTCTGGAAGTTGAGCAGCTGGGTGTGCAGCGGCGTGGATTCCGGAATGAAGTAGGGCTCGCGGGCTTCCTGGATGATGGAGGCCTTGGTGACCTCGTCCAGCGACAGGAAACGCGCCGCGTTGCGCAGGTGCAGGATGCCGATGATGTTGTTGATGTCGCCCTTGTAGACCGGCACCCGCGTGTGCTGACTGGCGCGGATATGGCTGAGGATGATGTCGAGGTCATCGTCCAGGTCGATGCCGAAGATCTCCTGACGCGGCACCATGATGTCATCGACGGTGACGTTCTCGAGATCGAGAATCGACAGCAGCATGCCCTGGTGGCGACGCGGGATCATGCTGCCGGCTTCGTGGACCACGGTGCGCAGCTCGTCGCGGGTCAGGCTGTCGGCGCCGCCGCTGACATCGCGCACGCCGAACAGGCGCAGCAGGCCATTGGAGATGCCATTGACCAGCCAGACCAGCGGGTAGAGCAGCTTGAGCAGGGGTTCCAGCACCAGCGAGGCCGGATAGGCGATGCGCTCCGGGTTCACGGCGGCCATGGTCTTGGGCGTCACTTCGGCAAAGATCAGCACCACGATGGTCAGCACGGCGGTCGAGACGGCCGGGCCTGAGACATCACCGAAGTAATGGATCGCGATGATGGTCGCCAGCGAGGCGGCCAGGTTGTTGACGAAGTTGTTGCCGATCAGGATGACGCCGATCAGGCGGTCCGGACGGGAAAGCAGGCGGGTAACACGCTTGGCGCCGCGCTCACCGCCCTTGGCGCGGTGACTGAGACGGTAGCGGTTGATCGACATCATGCCGGTCTCGGAACTCGAGAAGAAGGCAGACAGGATGATCAGGATGACCAGTAGGCCGAACAGCAGCCCCAACGGGGTGTCGTCGCTCAAGAGTGAAGGGTCCTCGGTGGCGGATTTAGGCGCATGATACTGACACGCTCGCTGCAATGCATCAGGCGCAGCGAGCGATCTCTGTCGGGGTGGCAGAGCTTAGTGGGAAAATACCACTTGCAGCACGAACTTGGTGCCGAAGAAGGCCAGCGCCAGTACCAGGCAGCCGCCCAGTGTCCAGCGGGCGGCACGCTGGCCGCGCCAGCCTAGCACGTGATGCCCGAACAGCAGCACGGCGAAGATGATCCAGGCGCCGAGGCTGAGCACCGTCTTGTGAGCCAGGTGCTGGGCGAACATGTTGTCCAGATAGATGGTGCCGCTGATGATCGACACGCTGAGCAGGATCATGCCGGCCCAGATCAGCTCGAACAGCGCGCGCTCCATGCTGGTCAGTGCCGGCAGCACCTGGACGATGCCGCGGGTATGGCGCTTCTTGAGCGCGTGCTGTTGCAGCGACAGCAGTCCGGCCTGCATGGCCGCGATGCTGAAGAAGGCCAACGCCGCCACCGAGGTGAAGATGTGGGCGACCAGACCGGGGGATAGCGGGTTCTCGGTGGTGGCGCTCGGCAGGTTCATCACGCCGAGCACGCAGGCGGCAGCGACCGGGAACAGCGCCGCGCCCCCGGCGATCACCGGCTTGAACAGGCTGGCGATGACCAGCAGCAGGCAGATGGCCCAGCTGACCAGCGAAGCGCTCTCGAAAAGTCCGAGGTGCAGCGCGCCACCGTGGTTGAGCGTGACCCAGACGATGACGGCATGGCAGGCGACGGCGATCAGCGCCAGACTGCGCACCAGACGCGTGCGTGCCGGGACGCGGCGTGTCAGGGTAAGGCCCTGCCAGAGGCCGGCGCCGAGATAGAAGATGATGGCCAGAAAGGCAAAAGGCAGAGCCTGCATGTGCTGTTGTCCAGGTGCCGGAGGGTAGCGGGAGATCAGGCCTCGCATGAGGCACTGTCTATCTGCAGAGACTATACCGAATGCGCCGCTGGGATTGCATCCACTCGCGGTGTCCTGTCGCGTGCTCTCGCGGGCGATGAGGCCTGCGCGGCGACAGACTCCGCATTGCATGACGATTGTCGGCGCTGCTTCCTTCATGCATGTCATCGCCAGTGATGGCGACTTGCAAGTCTTGCATGCATGGAGACACGGCCGCCCTGTGCGTATAATGCGCGACAGGATAACCATTCACGCGCTGGGGCGTCATGCCGTGCGCCGGTCACGAGGTGGCTTACGCCCTCGTCCCCGCAGCGCGGACCCCAGACGTCCCTAGCCGGAGAGGCCCATGTTTCAAAGTTTGAGTGATCGCCTGTCGCATACGCTGAAGTCGATTACCGGCCAGGCCAAGCTGACGGAAGACAACATCAAGGACACCCTGCGCGAAGTGCGCAAGGCGTTGCTTGAAGCCGATGTCGCGCTGCCGGTGGTCAAGGCCTTCATCGAGCGAGTGCGCGAACGTGCCGTCGGTCAGGAAGTGTCCAAGAGCCTGTCGCCGGGCCAGCAGTTCGTCAAGATCGTCCAGCAGGAGCTGGAAGCGATCATGGGCGAAGCCAATGAAGGTCTGACGCTCAAGGGCAGTCCGGCCGTCATTCTGATGGCAGGCCTGCAGGGTGCGGGCAAGACGACTACCGTCGCCAAGCTGGCACGCTACCTGCGCGAGCGCGAGAAGAAGAAGGTGCTGGTGGTCTCGGCCGACGTCTATCGCCCGGCCGCCATCGACCAGCTGGAAACGCTGGCCAAGGAAGTCGGGGTCGATTTCTTCCCCTCCGACTCCTCCCAGCAGCCGGTGGCCATCGCCGAAGCGGCGATGAAGCACGCGCGTATCCAGTTCCACGACGTGGTGCTGGTCGATACCGCCGGTCGCCTGCATGTCGATGCCGACATGATGGACGAGATCGCCGCCCTGCACCGCAGCGTCAATCCCGACGAGACGCTGTTCGTCGTCGATGCGATGACCGGTCAGGATGCCGCCAACACCGCCAAGGCCTTCCATGAAGCCTTGCCGCTGACCGGTGTCGTGCTGACCAAGGCCGACGGTGATGCGCGTGGCGGTGCGGCCCTGTCCGTGCGTCACATCACCGGCAAGCCGATCAAGTTCATGGGCATGGGGGAGAAGGTCGATGCCCTCGAACCCTTCCACCCGGACCGGATCGCCTCGCGTATCCTCGGCATGGGCGACATGCTGTCGCTGATCGAGGAAGCCGAGCGCACCGTCGACAAGAGCAAGGCCGAGCAGCTGGCCAGCAAGGTCAAGAAAGGCGAAGGCTTCGATCTCGAGGACTTCCGTGACCAGCTCCAGCAGCTCAAGAACATGGGTGGCATGGGCAGCCTGATGTCCAAGCTGCCGGGCATGGGTCAGCTGGCGGAAGTCGCCCAGAGCCAGGCCAGCGAGAAGGAGCTGGGCAAGCTGGAGGCGATGATCAACTCCATGACGCCCAAGGAACGCCGCAACCCCGATCTCATCAACGGGTCGCGCAAGCGCCGCATCTGCATGGGCTCCGGTACCCAGGTGCCGGACCTCAACCGTCTGCTCAAGCAGCACAAGCAGATGGCCAAGATGATGAAGAAGGCCGGCAAGAAAGGTGGCATGCAGAAGATGATGCGTGGCATGTCCGGCATGATGGGCGGTGGCGGTGGTCCTGGCGGCCCCGGCGGTATGGGTGGCATGGGCGGTATGGGTGGCCCCGGCGGCATGGGCGGCGGACGCTTCCCGCGTCGCTGATTGCTGACCCGATGCCCGATGCAGCGCTGATGAGACATGGGCGCTGACACCAGGAATTGCGCTCCGTGGCACGTCCCGTGTCGCGGAGCGTGTGTATGGCCTTGGAAAAAGGTTTCCAAGGCTTGCCAATTTCCGTAGAATGTCGCCTCTTCGTGTGGACCCTCCATGCGAAGACGAGTTCTGTGGCACGATTTTCACTTCAACACGAAGGACAGATTACGCAATGGTTACCATTCGTCTGGCACGTGGTGGCGCCAAGAAGCGTCCCTTCTACCACCTCGCTGTGGCTGATTCCCGCACAGCCCGTGATGGCCGCTTCATCGAGCGCGTCGGCTTCTTCAACCCGGTCGCTCGCGGCCAGGAAGAGCGTCTGCGCGTCGATCTCGAGCGCGTCGCTCACTGGCAGCAGCAGGGCGCACAGGTCTCTGACCGTGTCGCTCAGCTGATCAAGGAAGCTGGCAAGCAGCAGGCTTGATTCCAGGATGCCTACTCAACCGAACAACCCGCAGCCGACCGCAGCGTCATCGCATGACGATGATGTCGTGGTAATGGGGAAGCTTACCAGCCCCTATGGCGTCAAAGGCTGGCTCAAGGTGTATTCCTACACCAGCCCGATTGACGGCATCTTCGATTACGCTGGCTGGATGCTGAAGCTGGACGGGAAGCAGATTCCCGCCCGCCTCGCTCAGGCACGTCGCCATGGCAAGGGCCTGGTGGCACAGCTCGAAGGTATCGACAGTCGCGAAGCAGCACAGGAGCTGGCCGGGGCGGAGATTCTCCTGCCCAAGCAGCACCTGCCGCAGCTGGAAGTCGGTGAGTACTACTGGCATCAACTGGAAGGTCTCGAGGTGGTAACGCTGGATGGCCAGCGCCTCGGGAAAGTGAGCACCCTGATGGAAACCGGTGCCAACGACGTTCTGGTGATAAAGCCGAACGACGACAGCATCGATGAGAAGGAACGGCTCGTGCCGTACCTTCCCGATCAGGTGGTTCGCGATGTGGATCTCACCACTGGGCGCATGAGCGTCGACTGGGATCCCGAATTCTGATGTTAAGCACAGAGAGCTGACGCCTGTGTGGATTGGTGTAGTGAGCCTGTTTCCGGAAATGTTCACGGCGATTACCGCCAGTGGCGTGACCGGCCGAGCGGTCGACAAGGGCCTGCTCGAGGTCGATTTCTGGAATCCTCGCGACTACGCCACCGACAGGCACCGTACGGTCGATGATCGTCCCTACGGCGGTGGTCCCGGCATGTTGATGAAGGTCGAGACCCTGCGTGGCGCCATTCGTGACGCCCGCGCCGCTGGCGGTGACAACGCTCGTGTGATCTATCTCTCCCCGCAAGGCCGCAAGCTGGATCAGGCCGGTGCCCGCGAACTGGCGACGCAAGAGCGTCTGATCGTGGTGGCCGGGCGCTATGAAGGCATTGATGAGCGCGTGGTGGAAGAGGAGATCGACGAGGAGTGGTCGATCGGCGATTACGTCCTGTCTGGCGGGGAACTGCCGGCCATGGTCCTGATCGATACGGTGGCACGCCTGGTGCCGGGCGTACTCGGGCATGAAGCCAGCGCGGAGGAGGATTCCTTCACCGATGGCCTGCTCGACTGTCCGCACTATACCCGCCCTGAAGTCATCGACGGCAAGCGGGTGCCGGATGTTCTGCTCAGTGGCAATCATGCCCTGATCAAGCGCTGGCGGTTGCAGCAGTCTCTGGGACGTACCTGGCTCAGGCGTCCGGATTTGCTGGAGAGTCGCACGTTGACTCGTGAGGAGCGCAAGCTGCTCGACGAGTTCATCGCGCAGCACGCCCGGAAAGGCAAGGCCTGACCGCTGCGAACCGAAGGTTCGCTGTCAGGAGAAGGCCGCCACCGTGGCGGAGGTGCGGCACGGCCCGGAGTCATCTTGCGGGAGTTCCGTGGCGCGTCACACACAAGGTCGATCCCCGTGTTCAAGGCCGTTTGCGGTGCCGGGGTCATGACGAACATCAATCCCAGGATTGATGCTAACGAATTTGGAGCTAGCGATGAGCAGCAAGAATAAACTGATCCAGGCGATCGAAAACGAGCAGATGGCCAAGGAAATCCCGGCCTTTGCACCGGGCGACACCATCGTCGTCCAGGTCAAGGTCGTCGAAGGTACTCGCGAGCGTCTGCAGGCCTTCGAAGGCGTGGTGATCGGCAAGCGTAACCGCGGTCTGAACTCCGCCTTCACCGTCCGCAAGATCTCCCACGGTGTGGGCGTCGAGCGTACCTTCCAGACTTACAGCCCGCAGGTTGCCGCTATCGACGTCAAGCGTCGTGGTGACGTCCGTCAGGCCAAGCTGTACTACCTCCGTGAGCGTAGCGGCAAGTCTGCACGCATCAAGGAAAAGCTGGGCTAAGCGCTCCGCATTCCCTGACTGCAGAACTCGGCAGTACTGCGGGGGAGCGAATTGCCACTTGCTCCTCTGCCATATGAAGACCCCGCCATGCATCGCATGGCGGGGTCTTCGTGTTTGTGCACCAGGGAAATCCGCTGTGACTTGCAGCGGGTTCATTTCATCGTCAGGGCATCACGGTAGAATCGAGGCTCACGCAGGCCAGGTGCTGCGGTACATGACGGCCACGGCGAGCTCGGATGGCGCGTCATTGAGGACGGGGAAGCGGGAATGATGGACGACGATGCGTTGGTCGAGGCCTTTCTCGATACGTTGTGGCTAGAGCGGGGTGCCAGTGACAATACGCTTGGCGCCTATCGCAGTGATCTCACGGCCTGGCGGCGCTGGTTGGCCGATCAGGCGGAGACGGGTGCTGACACGGTGCCGTTGCTGAGCGTGGCACCGCAGCAGGTGCAGGCCTTCTGTGACTCGCGGCGTGAATCGCATGCGCTGCGCTCCACGGCGCGTCTGCTGTCGGCATTGCGGCGCTTCTATCGCTGGGCGCTGGCCGAAGGCATGATCGAGGCGGACCCGCTGCATGAGGTGCGCCTGCCGCGCGTGATTCCCAGCCTGCCGGGCACGCTGGATGAAGAGGAGGTCGAGCGCCTGCTGGAGGCGCCGGATCTCGACACGCCCATCGGGCTGCGTGACCGCACCATGCTCGAAGTGCTCTATGGAGCGGGCCTGCGCATCAGCGAGCTGGTCAACCTGAGTGTCGATGCGCTCAATCTGCGCCAGGGTGTCGTGCGTGTCACCGGCAAGGGCGATCGTGAGCGGCTGGTGCCGCTGGGCGAGGAGGCCTGTGACTGGTTGTCACGCTGGCTGTCCGTTGGCCGACCTGCGATGATGGCCGACCAGACGCGTCCGGCACTGTTTCCCGGCCGACACGACAAGGCCATGACGCGACAGACCTTCTGGCATCGCATCCGGCGTCACGCCGTGACTGCGGCCATCAGCAAGCCTCTGTCACCGCATACGCTGCGCCATGCCTTCGCCACGCACCTGCTCAATCACGGTGCCAACCTGCGTGTCGTGCAGTTGTTGCTGGGACATCGTGATCTTTCCACGACCCAGATCTATACCCATGTGGCCCAGGCGCGTCTGGAGCGTCTGCATGCCGAACATCATCCGCGTGGCTGAGTGTCCTTCCCTCTGCGCGCGGACGCCAAGGAGTGTTTGATGAGCAAGTCTTTCCGTCGTCCGCAGGCCCTGTCCCGTGCGATCCGCCTCCTGAGCGCCGGCGCCATGCTGACGCTTGTGGCGCCATTGGCCCAGGCTGATGCGCTGGATGATCTGCGCGACAAGCTCGTCGTCAATGGCCAGCCGCTGCCGGTCGAATCACTGGCCTCAAGCCCCATCGACGGCCTCTATGAAGTGCGCTTGGCCAGTGGCGAGAGCTTCTTTACCGATATCGACGGCAAGCATCTGATCGTGGGTGAGATGTACCGCAATGATGGCGACAAGGGGCTGGTCAATCTCAGCGAGCAGAAGGCCAATGGCGAGCGCCTCGAGCTGCTGGCCGAGGTCAGTGAAGATGATATGGTCATCTTCCGCCCGGCGGGTGAGGTCAAGGCGGTGATCAGTGTCTTCACCGATACCACCTGCCCGTATTGCCGCAAGCTGCACCAGGAAGTGCCGGAACTCAATGCACGTGGCATCGAAGTGCGCTATCTGGCCTTCCCGCGCGGTGGCATGCGCTCGCAGGGCGCGCGCGAACTGGCGCAGGTGTGGTGTGCGGACAATCCCACCGAGGCGATGAACCAGATCAAGAATGAAGGCGAAGTGCCCAAGCAGGCGGCCAGCTGCGATGCGCCGGTGCAAAGCCAGTATCAGCTGGGCACGCGCATGGGAGTGCAGGGCACCCCGGCCATCGTGATGCCGGATGGCCAGATGGTGCCTGGCTACCTGCCGGTGGAGCGTCTTGCCAGCATGCTGGGCATTGATGACTGAGCCACAGGCGACAAGACTGCGCGTTGACAGGGCGTCCTGCCTTGCTACCGTGGTCACGACAGACGTACGTGCAGGATGTTTGGATAATAGACCGACGTGAGATCGGCAAGGCCGTCGCTGACAGTGGCGCGGCCCTCAAGGCTGGATACCGTAACAAGAGAGGAAAGCGACGTTGAAACCGGTGAAAGTAGGAATCTGTGGTCTAGGGACCGTAGGCGGCGGCACTTATAACGTGCTGATTCGCAATGCCGATGAGATTGCGCGTCGTGCTGGACGCCCGATCATCGTCGAACAGGTCGGCGCACGACGCGACAATCCTGACTGCGATATCACCGGCGTCAGCCGCACGCACGACATCTTCGAGGTCGCGCGCAATCCCGAGGTCGATGTGCTGGTCGAGCTGATCGGCGGCTACGATGTCGCCTATCAGCTGGTGATGGAAGCCATCGCCAACGGCAAGCATGTCGTGACCGCCAACAAGGCGCTGATTGCCGTCCACGGCAACGAGATCTTCCGTGCCGCGGCCGAGAAGGGCGTGATGGTGGCCTTCGAAGCCGCAGTGGCCGGTGGCATCCCCGTCATCAAGTCGCTGCGTGAAGGCCTGGGTGCCAACCGTATCCAGTGGCTGGCCGGCATCATCAACGGCACCGGCAACTTCATCCTCAGCGCGATGCGTGATGAAGGTCGCAGCTTCGAGGACGTGCTGGCCGAGGCGCAGGCGCTGGGCTATGCCGAAGCCGATCCGACCTTCGATGTCGAAGGCATCGATGCCGCGCACAAGCTGACCATCCTGGCCTCGATCGCCTTCGGCGTGCCGCTGCAGTTCGACAAGGCCTACACCGAAGGCATCTCGCGCATCACGGCCGAGGACATCGAGCAGGCCGATAACCTGGGCTATATCATCAAGCATCTGGGCATCACTCGCGCCACGGCCAAGGGTCTCGAGCTGCGCGTGCATCCGACGCTGATTCCCAAGGAGCGCCTGCTGGCCAACGTGCATGGCGTCAAGAATGCCATCGAGGTGATGGGCGACGCTGTCGGCCCGACCCTTTACTACGGTGCCGGCGCCGGTGCCGAGCCGACGGCCTCTGCCGTGGTCGCGGACCTGCTCGACGTGGCGCGCGATATCGCCACCGACCACCGCTACCGTGTGCCGTATCTGGCCTTCGCCGAGATCAATCAGCACGGCGACACCCTGCCGATCCTGCCGATGGAAGAGATCGAGACGGCCTGCTATCTGCGTCTGCACGCAGTGGACCGCCCGGGCGTGTTGGCGCGTGTCGCGTCGATCCTCTCCGAGCAGGGCATCTCCATCGAGGCGATCATCCAGAAGGAGGCCACCGAAGGGGAGCTGGTGCCGATCATTCTGCTCACGCACCGTGCGCGCGAACTGCACATGAACGAAGCGATTCGCCAGCTGGAAGCACTGGTGGATGTCGCCGGTTCCGTGGTGCGCATTCGTGTCGAGGATCTCGACGACAACGCCTGATCGCGGGCAAATGGGGCGGGGCTATCGACGGTGATGGCACCGCCCCGCTGGGCAGCCGGCGCAGGCCGGAAGAGCAAGAATCATAACGGTGGCAAGAGCCACGGGAAGACACGACATGCGTTATATCTCCACGCGCGGCCAGGCGCCGGCGCTCGGTTTTGAAGATGTGGTTCTCACGGGGCTTGCCAGTGATGGCGGCCTGTACGTGCCGGAAACCCTGCCGCAGTTCAGCGCCGAAGAGCTGACGGCGATGGCCGGTGAGTCCTACGCGGAAATCGCCTTCCGTGTCATGAAGCCCTTCGTCGATGGCGCCATCGATGACGCGACCTTCCGTGACATCGTGCGCGAGACCTACGCGACCTTCAGTCACGATGCCGTCGTGCCGCTCAATCAGCTCGACAGCAACCATTACCTGCTGGAGCTGTTCCACGGCCCGACACTGGCCTTCAAGGATGTCGCGCTGCAGCTGCTGGGTCGCCTGCTGGATCACTTCCTCGCCAAGCGCGGCGAGCGTGCGGTGATCATGGGCGCGACCTCCGGTGATACCGGCTCCGCCGCCATCGAAGGCTGTCGTGCCTGCGATCATGTGGATATCTTCATTCTGCATCCGCACAACCGTGTCTCCGAAGTGCAGCGTCGCCAGATGACCTCCGTGCTGGCGCCCAACGTCTTCAACATCGCCATCGAAGGCAACTTCGACGATGCCCAGGCGATGGTGAAGGCCAGCTTCGCCGATCAGGACTTCCTGAACGGCACGCGTCTGGTCGCGGTCAACTCGATCAACTGGGCGCGCATCATGGCCCAGACCGTCTACTACGTGGCCGCCGGTGTGGCGCTGGGCGCTCCGGCGCGTCAGGTCAGCTTCACGGTGCCGTCGGCCAACTTCGGCAACATCTTTGCCGGCTATCTGGCCTCGCGCATGGGGCTGCCGGTGCGCCAGCTGGTGATCGCCACCAACGCCAACGACATCCTGCATCGCACCATCTCCTCCAATGACTTCTCGCGTCAGGAGCTGAAGGCGACGCTGGCACCGTCGATGGATATCGTGGTGTCCTCCAACTTCGAGCGTCTGCTGTTCGAGGCCTATGGCCGCGATGGTCAGGCGATCCGTGAGCTGCTCGAGCACTTCTCGCGTGAACCGGCAGCACTGGCGGATGCCCCGCTGGCGAAGCTGCGTGAGCTGTTCTCCAGTCACAGTGTCGATGACGAGACGATCCTCGAAGTCATCCGTGAGGCGCACCATCGCACCGGCGAGATTCTCGATCCGCATACGGCAACCGGCTATCGTGCGGCTGAGGTCTGCCGTACCGATAGCGCGACGCCGATGATCACGCTGGCGACGGCGCATCCTGCCAAGTTTGCCGAGGCCGTGGCGCGTGCCGGCTTTGCTGGCGTCGATCTGCCGCCGCATCTGCATGACCTGCTGGAGCGCGAGGAGCGTTACAGCGTACTGCCGGCGGAGTTGGCGGCAGTGCAGGACTTCGTGCGCGAGAATCGCCGCGGGTGATTGCAACAACTGCCGGTTGGCCCGCTCGGGGTGATCGGCAGTCATTTTTTCATGGCCGTCATGTCTGCAGTTCGCTGCCGAGATGACGGCCATGTCGTTTGTCAGGAGCTCTTCATGTCTGTCACTTCCCCCGTGTCGCCCCCATTCTCGCAAGACTCCATGAGTCGTCCGGACGAGCGCACGCTTGCGGCCAGCATTGCGCGGGTCATTCAGCCGCGCGTGCGTGACGAGCGTCTCTATCAACAGGGCATCGCGACCGGGCTCAGCGAATTGCAGGCACGTGTGCTGGCAGGGCGTCTGACGCTGGAGAGCTGCAAGGCGCCCCTGGAGGCGCTGGTCACGCCGGCGCTCCGGCATATCGAGCATCCCGAACGGCTGGCCGATGGCCGGCGCGCGGCAGAGCGCATCGCGCGCGCCGTCGCCGAGGGGGAGCATATCGGCATCCTCACCGACTATGACGTGGATGGCATCACCTCGCATGTAGTGATGCTGCGCACGCTGACCGAGCTGTTCGATGTGCCCTACGACCGCGTGCACAGCCTGATCGGCCATCGCATCCATGATGGCTATGGCATCAGTCTGCCGCTGGTCGAGCGCATCATGACGCTGTCGCCGCGCCCGTCTCTGATCGTGACCGCGGACTGCGGCTCCAGTGATGAGGCGCGTCTGGCGTTGCTCAAGGAGGCGGGGATAGAGGTCGTGGTGACGGATCACCATGCGTTGCCTCAGGAAGGGCCGCCGGCTTCCGCCTACGCGACCGTCAATCCGACGCGAGATGACTGCGCCTATCCCGACGCGACCATTGCCGGCTGCATGGTCGCCTGGCTGACGATGTCATTGACCCGCAATGTCCTGATCGAGCAGGGCAGGTTGCCGAGCGATGCCCCCAAGCTGTCGCCATGGCTGTCGTATGTGGCGCTGGGGACGGTGGCGGACTGTGTGTCACTGGGGGGCAGCGCGATCAACCGCGCGGTGGTCAATCTGGGCCTCACGTTGATCAACCGCATGCAGGAACCCTGCTGGCGCGCGATGGCAGAGCGACTCGGGGCGGATAGCGTGCCCTTCAATGCCGAGACGCTGGCCTTCCAGATGGGGCCGCGTATCAATGCCCGCTCGCGTCTGGATGACCCGTACGCCGCGCTGCACTTCATGTTGGCGCGGGAAGATGACGCGGCGCAGCGTGCGCTGGAGGTGCTCGATCAGGACAACCAGTCCCGCAAGGCGATCGAAGCCGAGATGGTCGAATCGGCGCGTGCCCTGGCGCTCACCTCCCTGCGGGAAGGGCATCAGGTGATCGTGGTCCACCTGGAGGATGGTCATCCCGGGGTGCAGGGGATTGTCGCTTCGCGCCTGGTGCAGCAGTTCGGGCGACCGACCGTCGTGCTGACACCAGCTGCGGTGCCCGGCATGTTGACGGGCTCCGGGCGCTCCATCGTAGGATTGCACCTGCGGGATGCGCTGCAGCGTGCCCATGATCTCGCGCCGCAGTGTCTGCCGCGCTTCGGTGGGCATCGCGGCGCCGCCGGAGTGGGCTTGCCGCTGACGGAAAAGGATACCTTCACTCGTGCCCTGCAACAGGCAGCCGCGGAGCAGTTGGGGGAGAGGGCGCTCAATCCCTTGATTCTCAGTGATGGTGAGCTGGTGGAAGGGCAGTTGAGTCTGGAGACGCTGGATGAGCTAGAGCGTCTGGCGCCCTTCGGGCGTGAGTTCGAGGCGCCTCTCTTCGAGGGCAGCTTCCTGGTCGAGAGCCTCAGGCCGGTAGGCGCCGATGGCACGCACCTGTCATTGGAACTCTCGCTCGGGCGTACGCGCCTCAAGGCGATCTGGTTCCGTGCGCTGTCACCGGGGGAATCACCGGCATTTGGCGTGGGGGCCTCTCTGAAGTGTGCTTACAAGTTGTCGCGCAATCGCTGGCGGGGGAGAGAGTCACTGCAGTTGATGCTGGAGCACGCAGTGCCTGCATGAGCTTGTTTGAATTGATAGCGATATCTGGCCAAAAAGCCCTTGCCATCAAACCGATTCCTGCGTAAAGTACGCATCCGCTGCCGGGGACGCATGGCGTTACCAGCGGTAAAAGAGGTTTGCAGGTGGTTGTTTTACTTGATGTTTTTTGAAGTCCGCTTCGAATTCATCGATTGACAATCCCGGGCGATTCGCTAGAATACGCCGCACTCCTTACGGAAC